>DASXIN010000114.1:0-36833 GCA_036497945.1 Streptosporangiaceae bacterium
GCCTTGGCCCGGACGACCAGTTGCTCATCGAGGACGGCAATGGCGACGTCCTGGAGACCGACCGGGGCAACATCTTCGCGGTGCTGGACGGCGTGCTGGTCACCCCGCCCGCCGACGGCCGGCTGCTGCCCGGCATCACCCGGGCCGCGGTGCTGCGGCTGGCCAGCGGCCACGGCATGACCAGCAAGGAGATGCCGGTCAGCCGGCCGCGGCTGGTGGCGGCCAGCGAGGTGTTCGTCACCAACTCGGTGCACGGCGTGGTGCCGGTCCGGTCGCTGGACGGCAGCGCGGCGGCCTGGGCGGCGGGGCCAGTCACCAGCCGCCTGTGCCACGCCCTGGCCCACCGGCCGCCCCGCCCGCCTGCCCCGGCCAGCCCGCCCCCTCCGGCCAGCCGGACGCTCGCCGCGGACCGGTCAGGCCGGGCCGGCCCGGTGATCGTCCTGGTGGACAACTACGACTCGTTCACCTACAACCTGGCCCACCTGCTGCTCAGCCACGGTGGCCAGGTCGAGGTGGTGCGCAACGACGAGGTCACCGCGGCCGACATCGCCGCGTTCGCCCCGGACGGCATTGTCATCTCACCCGGCCCGGGCCGCCCAGCCGAGGCCGGCATCAGCGTCGGCACCGTCCAGGCCTGCGCGGCCAGCACGCCGCTGCTCGGCATCTGCCTGGGCCACCAGGCCATCGCCGCCGCCTACGGCGCCCGGATCAGCGCCGCCCCGCAACCGGTGCACGGCATGGCCGCCGCCATCAGCCATGACGGCCAGGGCGTGCTGGCCGGCCTGCCGCCGCGCTTCGCCGCGGCCCGCTACCACTCGCTGATCGTGGACGGCACCGCGCTGCCGCCCGGCCTGCTGATCACCGCGCGTGGCCCGGGCGGCATCCTGATGGGGCTGCGGCACGCCACGCATCCGGCCGAGGGCCTCCAGTTCCATCCGGAGTCCATCCTCACCGGGCACGGCGCGGCCATCATCGGCAACTTCATCCGCCAGGCGGACCGAACTCGGCGGCCAGCGCGGCCGGGGCGCGCATCCGCCACGCGTCGGTGATCAGCTCGCCCAGCCGTGCCGCGTCCACCTCGGCCAGCCGGAGCATGACCAGCGGCCAGCCGTCATAGCCCGGCGTGCTGAAGAACAGCCGCGGCTCGCCGAGCAGCAAGGCCTGCTTCTCGGCCTCGTCCCCGACGAACAGCACCGCGATGTCGGTGCGCAGCACCCGCCGCCGGCCCGGCTCGCGTTCCGGGTAGGACCAGACGAACCCCTTGCCGCCCACCCGGAAGTCGAACCCGTCGCAGTCGATCTCCTGCACGCCCGGCAGGGCCAGCGCGAGACGCCGGACATCGTCCTCGTCAGCCATCGAGTCCTCTCCCAGATCGGACCATCCGCACCGGCCCAGGTTAGGCGCTGGCCCGGACAGCCAGCCGTCAGCCGAGTCCGGCGAACACCCCGGTGGACTGGTAGACCGGGGTCCCGCCGAGCACCGTGGCCAGCACCTCGATGTCGCCGATCCGCTCCGGATCCACGTCCAGCGGGTTGCCGTCCAGCACCACGAAGTCGGCCAGCTTGCCCGGCTCCAGGGTGCCGATCTCGTTCTCGCGGTGCATGGCGAACGCCGCCGCCCGGGTGTACATGGCCAGCGCGTCCCGGGCGGTCAGCCGCTCACCGGGGCCGAGCACCTGGCCGCGCCGGGTGCGCCGGAGCACGGCGTCGCGGATGCCGACCAGCGGGCTGGCCGTGATGACCGGCGCGTCGGACGACCCGGCCACCGGGATGCCCGCCCGCCGCCACGAGGCGAACGCGTACAGCTGGTCGCTGGACTCCGGGAACGCGGCGGCGAAACCGTCGCCCAGCGCGGACAGGAGACCGGGCTGGCTGGCCACCACGATGCCGAGTTCGGCGGCCCGCGAGGCGAGCGCCGGGTACATCGCCCCGGCATGCTCGATCCGGTGCCGCCGCGGATTGACCGGACCACCGGCCGCCCCCGCCGCCCGCCGAGCCAGGACCGCGGCGTAGGCATCCAGCACCACTTCGATCGCCCGGTCGCCCTGGGCGTGGATGCAGACCTGGAAGCCGCGGCCGGCGAAGTCACCGACCATCCCGGTCAGCTCGGCGCGGGAAAAGGCCAGGATCCCCGAGCCGTACGGCGGAACCGGGTAGCTGCCGTGGATGGCCGCGGTCCGGCTGCTCATCCCGCCGTCGGCCCAGATCTTCACCGCGTCGGCGGTCAGCCGGTCCGAGTGACGGCCGCGCAGCCCGGATTCGAGCAGCCAGTCCAGCTGGTCGTGCACGACCAGCCCGTAAATCCGCATCGGCAGCACACCGTGGTCATCGGCCTCGGCGAACGCGGTGAGCGTGTCCCGGCGCACATCCGCGTCACACGCCGCGGTCACACCGAGCGCGGTGAAGTGCTGGCCGGCCAGTTGCATCAGCCCGGCCCGCTGGGCGGCGCTCATCCTGGCCAGGTCAGTCCGGAAGTTGCGCTCGAACAGTGCGAACATCGGGCCCTCATACAGCACGCCGTCCAGCCGTCCCGCGTCGTCCCGGCCGAACGCCCCGCCCGGCGGGTCGGGCTGCCCGTCGGCCAGGCCGGCCTCGGCCAGCGCGGCCGAGTTCAGCACGCAGGCGTGCAGCGACGTGTGGTACAGCACGGCCGGGCGGTCCGGCACAGCCGCGTCGAGATCGGCCCGGGTCGGGTGCCGCCCCTCGCGCAGCTCATACTCCACGTAGCCGCTCCCGGTCACCCAGCTGCCCGGCGGGGTCCGGCCGGCCGCGTCGCGCAGCCGGGCCTGGATGGCCGGGATGTCCGGCGCGGCCGGCTGGCGGCAATCCGCCCCCGCGGCCAGGTAGCCGACGTCGGACACGTGGCAGTGCGCGTCGATCAGCCCAGGTAGCACCGTTGCCCCGGCCAGCCGCACCACCTGCGCGTCCGGCCCGGCCGCCGCGCGGACCTGCTCGGCCGGGCCGACCGCCGCGATCCGGCCGTCCCGGATCAGCAGGCCGCGGGCCGGCGCGGCACCCGCATCAGCTGCGGCCATGGTGATGACGTCCGCGTCCTCGACCAGTAGCTCCATCGGTCCGCCCTCCTATGGCTGGTATCCGAGACAGTAATTTCCACCGGGGGGCTGCATCATGCGCCGCGGGGCGGCGGGGCAGCATGGTGCGCATGGCAACCGAACTGGTGCTGCTGGGCACGGCCGGTGCGCCTGCACCGGTGGCCGGCCGGGCCGGGATCTCGTCGGCGCTGGTCACCGGCGGTCGGGTGTTCGTGGTCGACTGTGGCCGGGGCACCCCGTCCGGCTACGTCAACGCCGGGCTCGACTTCGCGCGGCTGGCTTGCGTGTTCCTCAGCCACCTGCACGCCGACCACATCGGCGACCTGGCTGGGCTGCTGCTGTATCCGTGGGGGCTGCGGGCCGGCCCGGACGGGCCGCTGCCGCCGGTCCAGGTCTACGGACCGGGCCGTCTGGCCCAGCTGCCGGCCGGGGACGCCGCGTTCCACCGGCAGACCACCATCCACCCGAAGCTGCCCGCCCCCGGCACCACCGACCTGGTCGGGCACATCCTGGCCGGGTACGCCTACCACCTGAACGTGATGCCGCTGGACGCGGTCATGCCGGATCCAGGCCAGCTGGTCCGGGCCACCGACATCACCGCCCCGGGCGTGGTCTTCGACGACGCGGGCGTCCGGGTCAGCGCGGTCGAGGTGACGCACGGCCACGCGGTCCCGGCGCTGGCCTACCGGTTCGACACCGCGGACGGCTCGGTGGTGTTCTCCGGCGACACCACGGTGAACGACGACCTGATCGCGCTGGCCCGGGGCGCGGACATCCTGGTGCACCAGGTGGCCGACCTCGGCTACCTGGCGCGGCACGGCTGGTCCGGTGCCGCGCTGCAGCACATGGCCGGGCTGCACACCGATGTCACCGAGGTCGGCGGCGTCGCCGAGCGGGCCGGGGTCGGTGAGCTCATCCTCAGCCACTACGTGCCGGCCGAACCGGGCGCGGTCAGCGCGGCGGACTGGGTGCAGCGGGCCGGTAAGGGGTTCAGCGGCCGCACGGTCGCGGGCCGGGACGGGCTGCGCCGGACGCTGCCGGATGCGGGAGGCCACTGATGCACGGCCACACCACGATGCTGGTCGCGGCGGCCCGGGTGACCGGCACGGTCGTGCCGCCCCGGGCGCAGATGGCGACCACGCTCGGCTTCCACATCATCCTGGCCTGCCTAGGCATCGCGCTGCCCACCGTGGTGCTGATCGCCGAGTTCATCGGGCTGCGCTGGTCGGATCCGGTGGCGATGACGCTGGCCCGGCGCTGGTCGCAGGCGATGGGCGTGCTGGTCGCGGTGGGCGCGGTGACCGGGACCGTGCTCTCCTTCGAGATGGGCCTGCTCTGGCCCGGGTTGATGCGCCGGTATGGCGCGGTGCTCGGGCTGCCGTTCGGCGTGGAGGGCCTGTTCTTCTTCCTGGAGGCCATCTTCACCGCGATCTACCTGTACGGCTGGCGGCGGCTGGGCGGCTGGGCGCACTGGTGGACCGGGGTGCCGATCGCGCTCAGCGGCATCTTCGGGGCGATGTCGGTGGTGGCGGTCAACTCGTGGATGAACCAGCCGGGTGGGTTCACCATGCGCGCTGGCCGGATCGTGTCGGTGGACCCGTGGCAGGTGTTCTTCAACCACGCCGCCCCGTACGAGATGCCGCACATGATCCTGGCCGCCTACATGGTCACCGGGTTCACCGTGGCCGCGGTCTATGCGGCGGGGGTGCTGCGCGGCCGCCGGGACCGGTACCACTACACCGGGTTCGCCATCCCGTTCGTGCTGGCCGCGGTGCTCACCCCGGTGCAGATCTACATCGGCGACACCGCGGCCCGGTCGATCGCGCACGACCAGCCGGTCAAGTTCGCGTCGATGGAATACGTCCCGCACACCGCCCGGCACGTGCCGGAATGGCTCGGCGGCGTGTACCTCAACGGGCACATCTACGGGGGGCTGCGGATTCCCGACTTCGACTCGCTGCTGGTCGGCTTCGGGCCCGGCACCCAGGTCACCGGGTGGGACACCGTGCCGCCCGGGCAGCGGCCGCCGGTGGTGTGGCTGATCCACCTGTGCTTCGACGTGATGGTCGGCCTGGGCTTCCTGCTGCTGCTGGCCGGGCTGTGGGCGCTGTACGCCTGGTGGCGGCACCGCCGGCTGCCGCGGCAGCGGCTGTTCTGGCTGCTCGGCGCGGTGAGCGGGGTGGCCGCGATCGGGGCCATGGAGTGCGGCTGGGTGGTCACCGAGGTCGGCCGCCAGCCCTGGGTCGTCTACCGGCTGCAGACCACCGCGGCCGCGGCCACCCGTAACGGCGGCGTACTGACCAGCCTGAGCATCATCATCCTGGTCTATGCCGGGCTCGGGGCGGCCACCATCCTGATCCTGCGCACCCTGGCCCGCCGGTGGCGGCGCGCTGCGGCCGCCGAGCCCGCGGTGCCCTACGGCCCGCCGCCGGAGCCGCCGGCCGAGGTGCCGGGCCAGTTGCCAGGGCGGGCCGGGCGGTGATCGCGGCCACGGTCGGGGCCATCCTGCTGGCCACCGTCACGCTGTACGCCATCCTGGGCGGCGCCGACTTCGGCGGCGGCCTGTGGGACCTGCTGGCCGGCGGGGACCGGCGCGGCCGCGAGCCACGCACCCTGATCGACGAGTCGATCACCCCGGTCTGGGAGGCCAACCACGTCTGGCTGGTCTTCGCCCTGGTCATCTTCTGGACCGCGTTCCCCGACGCGTTCGCCGCGGTGATGACGGTGGCCTGGCTGCCGATCTGGCTGGCCGTGGCCGGGATCGTGCTGCGCGGCGCCGGGTTCGCGTTCCGCAAGGAGGTCACCCGGCTCAGCCTGGAGCGGGCGCTCGGCGCCGTGTTCGCCTTCTCTTCGCTGCTCACCCCGTTCTTTATGGGCGCGGTGATCGGCGGCATCGCGGACGGCCAGATACCCGACGGGCACACCCAGGCCAGCCTGGCCGCCTGGACCCAGCCGACATCGGTGCTGACCGGTTTCCTGTTCGTCGGCGCGTGCGGCTACCTGGCCGCGGTCTACCTGATCGGCGAGGCGGCGCGCCGCGATGATCACCGGATGCAGACCTACTTCACCCGCCGGGCCCAGCTGGCCGCCGTGCTGACCGGGGCGCTGTCCCTGGGCACGCTGGCCGAGCTGCACAGCACCGATCCCACGCTGTACAGCCGGCTCACCGGCCGGGCGCTGCCGCTGGTCATCCTGGCCGGGGTGTGCGGCGTGGCCGTGCTGGCCCTGCTGACGGCGGGCCGGCCGCGTGGCGTCCGGGTGCTGGCCGCGCTCGGCGTGGCCGCGGTGGTGTGGGGCTGGGGGGTGGCCCAGTACCCGGTGCTGCTGCCCGGCACCGGGGTGACGCTGAGCAACGCCGGTGCCCCGGAGGCCACGCTGACCGCGATCGTCGTGCTGTTCGTCGCGCTCGTCGTGCTTATCGGGCCGTCGTTCGTGCTGCTGTTCGCGTTGCAGGGCCGCCAGTTGCTGGAGGCCAGCGGCGAGGCGCCGGTACTGGCCACGGGCCAGCCCGGGAGCCGGCCGGGCGTCCGGGCCGGGGACCGGTCCACCGGGCGGGCCATCACACTCGGCCTGGTCGTAGCCGGTGCGCTGGCTCGCGCGCTGGCCCGGCGGCGCCGCTCATGACTCGCTGAACCCTGCGCGAATCGCACTGTTAGCCTGAATCCTGACGATGCGGACGCGGCCCCGAGGGGTGGGCGATGGCTTCCACTGTGGCTGACGTGGTCGTGGCGACGTTGCGGGCCTCCGGGGTGCAACGGGTGTACGGGATCCCCGGTGACTCGCTGAACGGGTTCACCGATGCGCTGCGCCGGGACGGGTCGATCAGCTGGCAGCATGTCCGGCACGAGGAGGCGGCCGCGTTCGCGGCGGCCGGTGAGGCCGCGCTGACCGGCCAGCTGGCGGTGTGTGCGGCCAGCTGCGGGCCGGGCAACCTGCACCTGATCAACGGCCTGTTCGACGCGAACAGCAGCCGGGTGCCGGTGCTGGCTATCGCCGCGCACATCCCGCGGGACGAGATCGGCTCGGACTACTTCCAGGAGACCCATCCGCAGAACCTGTTCCAGGAGTGCAGCGTCTACTGCGAGCTGGTCAGCGTGCCGGAGCAGCTGCCCTGGGTGCTGGACATCGCGCTCCGCACCGCGGTACAGCGCGGCGGGGTGGCCGTGGTGGTCATCCCGGGTGATGTGTTCTTCGCCGACGTGCCATCCGGCGCGAAGGTGTCCGCTATATCGGCGGTGACGACAACGGTCCGCCCCGGGGAGGAGGCACTGGCCGCCGCGGCCGGGGTGCTGAACACCGCCCGCCGGGTGACCATCCTGGCCGGTGCGGGCTGCGCGGGCGCGCACGAGCAGCTGATGGCGCTGGCCGGGGTGCTGCAGGCGCCGGTGCTGCACGCGTTCCGCGGTAAGGATGCCGTCGAGTACGACAACCCGTATGACGTCGGGATGACCGGGCTGATCGGGTTCAGCTCGGGGTACCGGGCCATGGAGCACTGCGACGCGCTGGTCATGCTGGGCACCGATTTTCCGTACCGGCCGTTCTTCCCCGACGGGGTGCCGGTGATCCAGGTCGACGTGCGCGGCGAGCAGATCGGCCGCCGGGTCCCGGTCGACGTCCCGCTGGTCGGCACGGTCCGCGACACCGTCGACAGTCTGCTGCCGCTGCTGGACCGCAAGACCGACTCGGCGCACCTGAACCGGATGACCGCACATTACCGGCGGGCCCGGAAACGGCTGGATCATCTGGCCGAGGGTGGCCGGGACCGTTCGCCGCTGCACCCGCAGTTCGTCGCGGCCAGCATCGACCGGCTGGCCGCCGATGACGCGGTGTTCACCGCCGATGTCGGCACGCCGTGTATCTGGGCGGCGCGGTACCTGCGGATGAACGGCCGGCGGCGGATCATCGGCTCGTTCAACCACGGGTCGATGGCCAACGCGCTGCCGCAGGCCATCGGGGCGCAGGCCGCCCAGCCGGGCCGGCAGGTGGTCACGCTGTCCGGCGATGGCGGGGTGGCCATGCTCCTCGGCGAGCTGATCACGCTCCGCCAGCAGCACCTGCCGGTGAAGGTGGTGGTGTTCAACAACGGCGCGCTGTCCTTTGTCGAGCTGGAAATGAAGGCGGCCGGGATCGTCACCTACGGCACCGACCTGGACAACCCCGACTTCGCTGGCATTGCCCGGTCGGTGGGGTTGCTCGGGGTGCGGGTAGACAAGTCCGACGAGCTGGACGACGCGTTGCGCGCCGCGTTCAGCCATGACGGCCCGGCCCTGGTCGATGTGCGCACCGACCGCTACGAGCTATCCCTGCCGCCCAAGCTGACCTACGGTCAGATCAAGGGCTTCACGCTGTATGCCACCCGGACCGTGCTGTCGGGCGAAGGAAAGGAGCTCGTCGAGCTGACCAAGACGAACCTGCGCGACCTGGACGTGGAGTGAGCTCATGAGCAGCGTGGACGAGGTGCTGGCCGGCTACGGCGGCCTGGCGGCCGGCCAGCAGGCGTTCTACCAGGATCTGCACGAGCATCCCGAACTGTCCCACCAGGAGCACCGCACCGCCCAGCAGGTGGCGGCGAAGCTGCGCGAGTACGGTTTCGCGGTGGCGGAGGGGATCGGCGGCACCGGCCTGGTGGGCACGCTGGCCAACGGCCGCGGCCCGGCCGTGCTGCTGCGCTGTGAGCTGGACGCGCTGCCAGTCAAGGAGGACACCGGCGCGCCGTACGCGAGCACGGCGACCGCTCATGACGCCGACGGCCACCTGGTGCCGGTGGCCCACGTGTGCGGCCACGACCTGCACATGTCCTGCTTGCTCGGCATGGCCCAGCTGATGGCCGAGCACCCTGACCAGTGGAGCGGAACCCTGCTGGCCCTGTTCCAGCCGGGCGAGGAGACCGGCGACGGCGCCCAGGGCATGATCGATGACGGCCTGGTCAAGCGGATACCCGCGCCCGACGTCGCGCTGGCCCAGCACCTGCTGCCCGGCGTCGCCGGGACGGTCGCCACCTGCTCCGGGCCGTTCATGACCGCCGAAGACAGCATCAGGCTGACCGTCTACGGGAAGGGCGGCCACGGCGCCATGCCGCAACACACCATCGACCCGGTAGTGCTCGCCGCCATGATCGTCGTCCGGTTGCAGACCGTGGTGTCGCGGGAGATCGCGCCGGCCGAGACCGCGGTGCTGACCGTGGGCAGCATCCAGGCCGGCACGGTGAGCAACCTCATCCCGGACCACGCCACCCTCCAGCTCAACGTGCGTAACTACGCCGAGCCGGTCCGGCAGCGGATGCTGGACGCGGTGCGCCGGATCGTGCGCGCCGAATGCGCGGCCGCCGGCTCTCCCCGCGACCCCGACTTCGACACGCAGGCCAGCTTCCCGGTGATGGCCAACGACCCGGCCACCACCGACCGGGTGGCGGCCGCGTTCGGCGCGCAGTTCGGCGACAACGCGCTGCGCATCGAGCCGCAGACGGTCAGCGAGGACTTCCCCAACATCGCGAACGCGCTGGGCATCCCGTACACCTACTGGTCCATCGGGTTCACCGACCGGCAGGTTTACCGCACCGCGGAGCAGGAAGGGAAGCTTGAAGACCTGCCGACCAACCATTCGCCGAAGTTCCTGCCGCCGATGCAGCCCTGCCTGCGCACCGGCACCGAGGCCCTGGTCACCGCGGCCCTGGCCTGGCTGGCCAAGCACTGAGGAGCTGTTATGGGCATTCGCTGGCGGCCGCTCACCCCGCTCGCCGCCGTGGCCGGCGGCGTGCTGGCCGGGGCGGTGGGCACCGTGTGCATGGACGCGGTGCGCTACGTCCGGTACCGCCGGGACGGCGGCACCAAGAGCCCCGCGGAGTGGGAATTCGCCGCGGTGGACAGCTGGGCGGAGGCCCCGGATCCCGGGAAGGTCGGGAAGCGCCTGATCGAGGGCTTCACCCGGCGTGAGCTGCCGGACCGCTGGGCCTGGCCGGTCAGCACGGCCATGCACTGGGGTTACGGGTCAGCGGCCGGCGCGGCCTACGGCGTGCTGGCCGGGTCACTGCGCCGGCCGCATCCCTGGTACGGCCTGCCGTTCGGCGCGCTGGTCTGGGTCAGCGACTATCTGGTGCTGCCGGAAGCTGGCCTGTACAAGCCGATCTGGAAGTACGACGCCAAGACCCTGGGCGACGACCTGACCGCGCATCTGGCCTACGGCGCGGGCACCGGTGTTACGTTCTGGCTGTTCGCCCGGCTACGTTAGGCAAATGGCTGGCCAGGATGGCGAGGGCGTGCTGGCGCCGCCGGGCACCGAGCGCCCGCGCCGCTACCTGCCGAAGCTGCGGTATGAGCTGATCGGCTGTGGCCTGCACGGCCACGAGCTGCTCGGCACCGACGCCGCCCGGCTGCGGGCGGACGACGCCATCTTCGCCCGGGAGGAAGACCGGCTGCGCTGGTACCGCTGCCTGCGCTGCGACTCGTGGGTCGCGCTCAACCCGCCCGCTCAGCCGGCCGCTGAATACCCGCCGCGCCGGGAAGAGGTGCTGCTGCCGCTGCGCGGCCGCCCGCTCCGCGACCGGTACGCGCTGCGGCTGATCGCGCTGGACCGTGCGCTGCACTTCCTGGTGCTGGGTGTGCTGTCCGGCGGGCTGTTCGTGTTCGCGCACAACAAGGCCATGCTGCATTCCGACTTCACCCGCATCCTCAAGGACCTGCAGGGCGGGCTGGGCGGTCCGGTCAACAACAGCCAGCACGGCATCGTACATGACCTGCAGCGGCTGTTCGCGGTGAGTATCCGCAACCTGTACCTGGTCGCGGCGGGCGCCGCCGCCTATGCCGTGCTGGAGGGCTGCGAGGCGGTCGGGCTGTGGCTGGGCCGCCGCTGGGCCGAGTACCTGACGTTCATCGCCACCGTCGTGTTCGTGCCGTACGAGATCTACGAGCTGACCAAGAGCATCACCTGGCTGAAGGTGCTCGCGCTGGTCATCAACCTGGTCATCGTGGTCTACCTGCTGCTGGCCAAGCGGCTGTTCGGCCTGCGCGGCGGCGGTAAGGCGGACCAGGCCGAACGGGACAAGGACTACGGCTGGCCGGCCATCGAGCGCGCCACCCCCCGGCCAACCGCCCGCATCGCCCCGGCCCCCGTCCCAGAAGCCCCACCGGTCCCGCCAGCCTGACCAGCCCGGCCCCGGCCACGATCGCGGCGGAACACTGGGCCGGAGCGCGGAGTTCTGCCCCAATGGTGGCAACGGCACGTGGGAAGGACAGCTGTGACGGCTCAGTTGCGGGACCAGCTCGGACGGTGGGGGATCTGGCGCGGCGCACACCAGCTGACGGCTGAGCTGGCGGCCAGCCTCGAAGGGTACGGTTTCGGTGCGCTGTGGGTCGGCAGCTCACCCGACGGGGACCTGGTCCAGGTCGAGGAGCTGCTCGACGCGACCCGGACGCTCACCGTCGGGACCAGCATCGTGAACATCTGGAAAGACAGCCCGCACGAGGTGGCCCGGTCGTTCGCCCGGGTGCAGCAGCGCCATCCGGGCCGCTTCGTGCTCGGCGTCGGCGCTGGGCACCCGGAGGCGACTCAGCATTACCAGCGGCCGTACCAGACCCTGGCCAGCTACGTCGACACGCTGCTGGACGACGGTGTGCCGCGGGAGGTGCTGGTGCTGGCCGCGCTCGGCCCGCGGGTGCTGCGGCTGGCCCGGGACCGCACCGCGGGGGCGATCCCGTATCTGGTGCCGCCCGAGCACACCCGGCTGGCCCGGGAGATCCTCGGCCCGGCGCCGCTGCTCGCCCCGGAGCACAAGGCCGTGCTCGACACCGACCTCAGCCGGGCCCGGGCGCTGGGCCGCGAGCGGGTGCGCACGCCGTATCTCGGCCTGGTCAACTACACCGGCAACCTGCGCCGGTTCGGCTGGACCGACGCGGATCTGAGCGACGGCGGCAGCGACGCGCTGATCGACGCGCTGGTCGCGCACGGCACCGCGGACCAGGTCGCCGCGCAGCTCGGCAGGCATCTGGAGGCCGGGGCGGACCATGTCGTGGTCCAGGTGCTCACCGAGCCGGACGCCGATCCGCGGCCGGCCTATCAGCAGCTAGCCCAAGCGCTGAAGCTGAGCTGACGGCCGTATCCTACATATGTAGCCTTGGCAGCCGACATATGTAGCTTACGGCCGGGCGTGCTGACGGCGAGTCAGCGGGGACGGGCGTTGAGCAGACTCTGCCCGCTGGGCAGCAGGGTCACCTCGGCCAGCTGCCAGCCAGCCGCGTCCAGCAGCTGGCCGTATTGGCCGCGGCTGCGTTCCCGGCCGCCGCTCATCACCATCATGTGCACGTCCAGCAGTTCCGGCATGACCGGGCCGGGCTGGTCGGCCAGCACCGCCTCCACGATCAGCAGCCGGCTGGCCGCGGTGGCCGCGCGGCGGCAGGTGCCCAGGATGCGCTGCGCGTCCGGGTCGTCCCAGTCGTGCAGCACGTGGCACAGCACGTAGACGTCGCCGCCCGCGGGCACGCTGGTCAGGAAGTCGCCGCCGGTGAACTGGATGCGCTCGGCGGCGGGCGCGGCGGCGACCACCTCGGGCAGGTCGAGCACCTCACCCTCGGCCTGCGCCGCGGTGGCCAGCAGCGCCCGCAGCAGGGTGCCGTGCCCGCCGCCGACGTCCACGATGCGCCGGCTGTCCGCCACCGCCGCGGCCGCGGCCACCTGGCCGGCGATCATGGCCGACACCCCGCTCATCGCCCCGGCGAAGGCCGCGCCCTCGTCGGGGTGCTCGCGGTAGTAGCCCCAGAGCGGCTGGCCGAGCGCGGCCTCGGCGGCGGACTCGCCGCGGACCGCGTCGCTGAGGTGTTCCAGTGGCCGGAGCTGACCGGGCGCGGACAGCATCAGCGCGAAGTCGCGCAGCGACCCGGGACCGGTGCGCAGGCACGCACCGACCTCGGTCATCGTGATCAGCCCGGCCGCGGTCCGCTGCGCCAGCCCGAGCACGGTGGCCGCGCGGAGCAGCCGGTCCAGCCGGTCCGGCACCGCGCCGGTCGCGCGGGCCAGGTCGGCCACGCTGCTCGGCTGGTCTGCGACGTGGTCGGCGATCCGCAGCCGGGCCAGCGCGCCCAGGATGTGCGTGTGTGCCGCGCCGTGCGCTAAGTCGAGCACCCGCACAGCTGGCGGAGGGCTACCCATGGCGTGCACCGTAGCCGCTCCGGTCAGCTAAGTCAGCTGCTGCTCCGGATAACCCCGCGTACTTCTGCACCAGCGTGCCGACCCGGGGCAGCGCGGCCGCGATGTGCCTGCCGGCGTTGCTGCGCACGCTCTTGTAGGCCTTGATGACCGTCGGCCGGCCGGACGCGGCCGCCCGCGCGTCGGTCACCGTGAGCAGGGCCTCGGCCACCTCGTCGCCGCGCTTGGTCAGGTAGTCGCCGAACTCAGCGCTGCCCGAGGTGCGGAAGTCGGCCCAGAACGGGTCGAGCTGGTCCACCATGTCCGGCAGCAGGTCCCGGACCATGAACTCGATGTGGCCGGGCATGAACGTGTTCACCGTCTTGTAGGCGAGCTTCAGCGCGGTCCCGGAAACCCCGGACTTGTCCGCCAGCTCCTGCCCGATCAGCTGGTAGCACTCCTCGCCCACCGCGGGCTCGACGTGGGGCGCGAGCAGAATCTCACGAAGCGTGGCGGCCATGGGTATGTCGTTCTCCTTGTTGCCCGGGTTGCCCAGCGGGACCACGCACGCCTAGTGCAGCGCTGCCCCCTCCCTCAGTAGACGGCGGGCGCCGGGCCCCGGTTTACCAGCTTCCAGGTGGAATTAGCCGCCTTGAGGATGTGCCGCGGGCCGGTCGCGGTAGAGGCTGATGGGTCGTGGAGGCGCGCAGATGAGGCCGGCGGTGGCCCCGCTGCCGATCGAGGGTGAGCTGCCCTCGCTGGACGGCGCCACCGGGTGGCTCAACTCGCCGCCGCTGACCGTGGCCGGGTTGCGCGGGCGCGCCGTGCTGGTCGATTTCTGCACCTATACCTGCATCAACTGGATCCGGTCGCTGCCCTACGTGCGCGCCTGGGCCGGCAAGTACGCGGACCAGGGCCTGGTGGTGCTCGGCGTGCACACCCCCGAGTTCGCGTTCGAGCACAGCGCCGGGAACGTCCGCCGGGCGGTGCGGGACCTGGGGGTCGGCTACCCGGTGGCGACCGACAACGACTACGCGATCTGGCACGCGTTCGGCAACCTGTACTGGCCGGCCCTGTACTTCGTCGATGCGCAGGGCCGGATCCGGCATCACCAGTTCGGCGAGGGTGACTACGAAGAGTCGGAACTGATCATTCAGCAGCTGCTGACCAGTGGCACCGACCGCCCGGCCCGCAGCGTGGTGTCGGTGCACGCGCAGGGCGTGGAGGCCCCGGCCGACTGGGCCGACCTGGAGTCGCCGGAAAACTACGCCGGCTATGAGCGGACCGAGAACTTCGCCTCGCCCGGTGGCATCGTCCCGGGGCAGAGCCACGGTTACGCCGCCCCCATCCGGCTGCGGCTCAACCACTGGGCGCTATCCGGCGACTGGACGGTGGACGGCCAGGCCAGCACGCTGGACGCCGCCATGGGCCGGATCGCCTACCGGTTCCACGCCCGCGATCTGCACCTGGTCATGGGCCCGGCCGCGGCGGCGGCGCCGGTCCGGTTCCGGGTGCTCATCGACGGCCAGCCGCCCGGCGCGGACCACGGGCTCGACGTGGACGGCCAGGGCACCGGCACGGTCACCCAGCAACGGCTTTACCAGCTCATCCGGCAGCACGGCCCGATCGCGGAGCGCACCTTTGAGATCACCTTCCTCGACCCGGGGGTGCAGGCCTATTCGGTCACGTTCGGCTAGGCCCGCGGGCCGGGCCGGGCGCGGCCGGATCGCGGCCGAGCAGCGCGATCAGCCGGTCGCTGGGGCTGGCCAGCGGCGGCAGGCTGACCGGGGCGGCGAACTGGCTGCCCCGGGTCGCTCCGGTGACCACCAGCGGGATGATCTCCAGCACGCCGCTGGCCAGTTCGGCCGGGATAGGCCGGCTGCGCCCGTGCCCACAGGCCGCGGCGACGTCCCAGCCGTGCACGGCGATCTCGATCGCCCCCACGGCGGTCACGATGACCGCCGCGACGTGCCGGTCGGCCACGGCGATGTCGTCGTGGCCGCCCGTCCCGGCCGCCGCGAGCAGCCGGGCGGCCCGGTCGCGGAAGATCGCGGTCAGGCTGACGGCCTGATCCCCGGCGGCCTGGTCCCCGGCGGCCCGGTCACCGTTGGGCTGCTGGCTGGCGGCCGGTCCGGTCCGGTCCAGGCTGACGTAGCCGCGGGCCAGACCCTCGTGCAGCGCGGCCAGCGAGTCATTGGCGTGCCGCAGCAACGCGGCCAGGTCCCAGTCCCGGCATGGGGTCGGCCGGGACAGCAGGCCCGGCGCGACGCACGCCACGCTGCCCACGGCGTAGTCGAGCGCGTCGGCCAGCAGGCTGGATGTCATCAGCACTCCCTCCAGCCAGGCTGACTCAAGCCGTCAGCGTCAATGTAGACTCGCCGGCCCGCGGAAAAGTATCGGCTCCGGCCGATCCGGTCAGCCCGGCCAGGCCGGGCCCGCTGCTAGCGTGCCGCCCATGGGAATCCCGCTCAGCGACGCGACGATCCGGCTGGTCGATGGGAAGAACTACGCCGTGCTGGCCACGGTGAATGCCGACGGCAGCCCGCAGACCTCCGTGCTGTGGGTTGGCCGCGATGGCGGTGATCTGCTGTTCTCCACCGTGCAGGGCCGGGTGAAGCACCGCAATATGGTGCGCGACCCCCGGGTCAGCGTCAGCGTGATCGACTCGGCCGACCCGGAGAACTACGTCGAGTTGCGTGGCCGGGTGTCGATGAGCCCGGACCACGGCCGCCAGCTCGATACCCAGCTGTCCTGGAAGTACAACGGCCGGGACCCCGATCCGGACCGGCCGGGTGCGGTGCGCGTGGTGGTGCGCATGGAGGTGGACAAGGTCACCGGCTACGCGGCCCGTTAACGCTGGTCAGGCGCGGGGCAGGGTGAGCGTCATCTGGGTGCCCTGCCCGGGCTGGCTGGCCGCGGTCAGCTGGCCGCCGTGGGCCTGGGCCAGCTCGGCGGCGACGGACAGGCCGATGCCGCTGCCTGAGACGTGCGCCGCGTCCCGGCCCCGCCAGAACCGGTCGAAGATGCGCGGCAGCTCGTCGGCCGGGATGCCGCGGCCGGTGTCGGTGATCCGGAGCACCGCGTCCGGCCCGGCCGGCCCGGCCTCGATGGTCACCTGACCGTCGGCCGGGGTGAACTTCAGCGCGTTGGTGAGCAGGTTGGTGACCGCCTGGTGCAGCCACCGCGGGTCGGCCAGGATGTCCACCGCGGCCAGCTTCCGGTGCACGGTGATCCCGGCGGCCTCGAACCGGCCGGCCAGGCTGTCCGCCGCGGTGCCGGCGATGGCGGCCAGGTCGCAGCGCTGCCGGGCCAGGCGCAGGGTGGCCGCCTCGGCGGCGGCCAGGGTCTGCAGGTCGCCGACCATCTGGGCCAGCCGCAGCACCTCGTCGCGCAGCGAGCCCAGCTGACCCGGGGTTGGCTCGGCGACGCCGTCGAGCAGCGCCTCGTGGCCCGCCTGCAAGATGGCGATCGGGGTGCGCAGCTCGTGCGCGACGTCGGCCACCAGGTCGCGGCGTAGCTGCTCCTGCCGGTCCAGCCCATCGGCCATCTGGTCGAACGCGGTGGCCAATTCGCGCAGCTCGCCGGGGGCCTTGATCGGGCCAACCCGGGCCGTGCGATCACCGCGTCCCATCGACCGGGCCACCGCGATGATCCGGGTGACCGGGCGGGTAATCCGCCGGGCCACCGCCAGCCCGGTCAGCAGCGCGGCCAGCGCGGCCAGCCCCGCGGTGCCGGCGATGGCCCGCAGCAGGGCCAGCTGCAGCGAGTGGTCGGCCTGGCCGAGGCCGCTCCCGGTGAACCGGACCACGGCCGTCCCCACCGGCCCGCCCCGCACCGTGACCGGCGCGCTGAACTGCGGGTCTCCGGCCTGCGCGACGAATCCCGGGGAGATGGCGACCACCCGGCCGGCGCCGTTCAGGATCTTCACGTCCGCACCGACGCGCGAGGCCAGGTCCAGCACCGGGGACAGGTCCGCACCGGTCCAGCTGTTGTTCCGGTCCCACGCCGCGGCCGCGGCCACGGCCACCGCCGAGGTCAGCTCGCTGCGCTGCCGCCCGGCCAGGGCCGACACGTCAGCCGCGGCGAACGCCGCGGTCAGCCCGGCCAGCAGGGCGATCGCGGCCAGCGCGACGCCCAGGAACAGCAGCGTCAGGCGGAGCCCGATAGCGTCACCGCGAGCCGGCGGCCCCGGCGGCGGGCCGCCCTTGTCAGCCATCGCGGGCCAGCCCCAGCCGGTACCCGCCACCCAGGACGGTCTGCACCATCTGGGGATTGCCCGGGTCAGCCTCGATCTTCCGGCGCAGGTTCTTCACGTGCGAATCGACGGTCCGCTGATAACCCTCGAACTCGTATCCGCGCACCCGGTTGATCAGCTCGAGCCGGGAGTACACCCGACCCGGCACGGTGGCCAGCGCGACCAGGATGCCCCATTCGGTCGGGGTCAGATCGGCGTGCTCGCCGCGCACCGTGACCTGGCGCTGCGGCTCGTCGATGACCAGCGCGCCCGCCCCGTAGCTGGTCACCCCCTGCCCGGCCGCCGGGGCGCCGCGGCGCAGGATGGCCTGGACCCGGAGCACCAGCTCGCGGGGGCTGAACGGTTTGGTCACGTAGTCGTCGGCGCCCAGCTGCAAGCCGGCGATCCGGTCCTCCTCGGTGACCTTGGCCGTCAGCATCAGGATCGGCGTCGAGCCGGTCGCGCGCAGCTCCCGGGCCACCGTCTCGCCCGCCACATCCGGCAGCCCGAGATCGAGAATCACCAGGTCAGGCGCGGCCGAGCCGGCCAGCGTGAGCGCCTCGGCGCCGGACCCGGTAGACAGCACCGTGAAGCCGGCCCGCTCCAGGTAGGACCGGACCAGCTCGCGCAGCTTGCGCTCGTCCTCTACCACCAGAACGGTCGTCGCCACCACCGCTCACCTGCCTTCCCGCCGGCCGTCCGGCCGCCGCCCTCGGTGGGCCGCCCGGATCCATGATCCCGCATGGCGGGAGGGGCCGTGGGTGCGGTAACCGGGTGTCCCGGCGGTTCCTGCGCGCGGTGCCGCGCTGGGTGAACAGGCGGAAGCCGATCGCGCCCAGGCCGGCGCCGAAGATCAGCCAGGGCGCCAGCACCAGCAGGTCGGATCCGGTCACCTCGCCTCCTTCGCCGTCTGCTGGGCTGGTGCTGCGCTCTGCTGGGCGGCTGCTGCGCTCGGGCCAGGCCGGAGCAAGTCAGGCCGCCAGCGGCCGGCCCGTTTCCAGCAGCGACTTCAGGTCGCTGAGGATCCAGGTCCAGCCGGCCAGCCCGCCGTCCCGCCCAGCCACCAGGTCGGCGGTCCGCGGCGCTCCGTCCAGCTCGTGGTTCACGGTCACCGCCGTCACGCCGCCGTCGTTCTCCTCGATCTCCCAGGTCAGGCGGGTGTCCGTTTCGGCAGCGGCCTGGTCGTCGAAGAGCACGTGCCAGGTCTGGACGAGCAGGTGCGGCCGATCGACGGCGATGACCTCCCCGTCGATGATCACATCTCGGGCGCCGCGCATCCGCATCGGAGCGCTGGCGAAGGCCAGGTAGATGCCACCCGGGCGCATGTCGTAGTGCACCGCCGCGCGGAACCCGTACTTCTGCGTCCAGCCCGGCCGGGTGAGCGCGTCCCAGACCTCCTCGGCGGTGGCCTTGACGAAGATGCGGTGGGTCTGCACGGCCAGCCGGTCCTGGGTCGTCGCGGTCATGTCCTCTCCTACGTCTCGCGGGTGGGTCGCCCTGGCCCGCTCATCGGGGGCGCGGGCCAGGGCGACACGGCCAGGTAACCCGAACCCAGTGCAGCGGCCATGCAGCTGATGTGGTGAGCAGATGTAGAAAGCCGTGGCCTGCCTCCACCTCCCGCACACGTCCTCTGCACGCGGACTGCACATCGCTGACATCAGCTGAAGGGGCTGGAGGGGCGGCAGTGCAGTCGTCCCGGGGTGGCTAGGCGGTGCCCGCGCCTGCGCGGGGCCCGGTTCGTCATCCGGCCTTGGGGGGAGGCCAGGTACGTACCGGGTGGCTGGAAAGGCCGTGCGGCGTGGTTGGTGGACCGCGTCGGGCGGCTTGCGGGCACCGCCAACTCCACTCAGGCGGTGGCCGGGGCGCAGCGCGGGCAGTACCGCGCCTCAGGTTCCATCGCCAGCTGGGCCGCCGGGATCGGCGCGGCGCAGTGCTCGCAGCGGCCGAAGTGACCAGCCGCCAGCCGGACCAGAGCCTCCTCGGTGTCGGCCAGGGCCCGCCGGGCGGCCACCGCCCGGTTCAGCAGCCGGCGTAGCTGCCGCCCGCCCGCGTGGGCGCCGCCGCCGCCCGGCCCGTCGCTCACCACCGGTGCCGCAGCCCGGTCATGGTAGGCCAGCGACAACTCGGTTACCTCCAGCAGCCGCGCCCGCCAGCGGGACTCCAGCACGACCCGCCATCGGGGATCCCCGGGGTCGGCTGGCCGGGAGACGGCCAGCGGCCCGGCTGGGCGGTACGAATCGACAGTCATGTGTGCTCCTGGCGTGCCGCGACTGGCCGGGCCATCATGCCCGGCCATTCACTGACAGCCAATCCAGCACCAGTGCAGGCATCGTGCCGGTGATGTGGTGATTCGATGGAGGGCTGCTGCTGATCTGCACGCCGATCGCCGTGCTGCGCTGCCGCCGGGCATAGCCTGGAACAGAGCGGAGGGAGGCCCACATGCCGGCCGAGCGGATGCTGCCCAGCACGGAGGCCGCGGACCTGCTGGCGCTGACCCGGGACCTGGCCGCCGCGGAACTGGCCCCGATAGCCAGCGAGTACGAGGCGGCCAGCCGGTTCCCGCGGGACAAGTTCCGGCTGCTGGGCAAGAGCGGGCTGCTCGGCCTGCCCTACCCGGAGCGGTGGGGCGGCAGCGCGCTCAGCTACGAGGTGTACCTCCAGGTCCTAGAGGAGCTGGCCACGGCCTGGATGACGGTCGCGGTCGGGCTGTCGGTGCACACCATGTCCTGCTACCCGCTGGCCGCGTTCGGCGCCGACGAGCAGCGCGACGCCCTGCTGCCCGATCTGCTGGCCGGGGACGTGCTGGGCGGGTACGCGCTGTCCGAGCCGGAGGCGGGCTCGGACGCGGCGGCGCTGCGCACCCGTGCGGTCCGCGACGGCGAGGACTACGTGGTGACCGGCACGAAGGCGTGGATCACCCACGCCGGCGTGGCGGATTTCTACGTCCTGATGGTGCGCACCAGCGATGACGGCAACCGGGGGATCAGCTGCCTGCTGGCCGACGCGGCCACCCCGGGCCTGGAGGCCGGGCCGCTGGAGCACAAGATGGGGCTGACCGGCTCGCCCACCGCGCAGTTGCGGCTGGACGGCGCGCGCATCCCGGTCAGCCGGCGGATGGGCGCCGAGGGTGACGGGCTGAAGATCGCCCTCGACGCGCTCAACTCCGGGCGGCTCGGCATCGCCGCCTGCGCGGTCGGGCTGGCCCAGGCCGCGCTGGACGAAGCCGTCCGGTACGCCCGGCAGCGGACCCAGTTCGGCCGGCCGATCATCGACTTCCAGGGGCTCGAGTTCCTGCTGGCCGACATGGCCGCCGGGGTGGAATCGGCCCGGGCCACCTACCTGGAAGCGGCCCGCCGCCGGGACCGCGGGCTGCCGTTCCGCCGCCAGGCGTCGATCGCCAAACTGGTCGCCACCGACATGGCCATGAAGGTGACCACCGACGCCGTGCAGGTGCTCGGCGGGGCGGGCTATACCCGCGACTTCCCGGTCGAGCGGTACCTGCGCGAGGCCAAGGTGCCGCAGATCTTCGAGGGCACCAACCAGATCCAGCGCATGGTCATCGCCCGGGAACTCCGCAAGCAGGAAAGCTGACCCGGGCGGCCACGCCCGGCCCCAGCCCAGTGACTCGGCACGGGCCGGATGCGATCAGCGCGGCATTGGCGTTAAGTCTGAAAAGCTATGGTCCGGGCGAGGGGAGCGGTGCGGTGAAGGTGTACATCGACTCCGGGCGCTGCCAGGGGCATGGCCGTTGCTACGACCTGGCCCCGGGCCTGTTCGGCGACGACGACGAGGGGTACGGGCAGGTGCTCGGCGACGGGATCGTGCCGCCGGGCCAGGAACAGGCCGCCCGGCTGGCCGTGGCCAACTGCCCGGAACGCGCGATCGACCTGCTCGAGGAGACCTGAGATGGCGGTCGATAACCGGTTCGGCCCGGAATACCGGGAGGGAGACGACGTCGAGCCGCTGGTCAACCGGAGCGAGATCGTCACCGGCCCGGTGTCCGACTGGGCGACCGACTTCTCCCATCTCGAGCCGGAGTGGTCGGCCGATCCCTACCCGATCCAGGACGAGCTGCGGCAGCGCTGCCCGATCGCGCATACCGGGCGGTTCGGCGGCGGCTGGCTGCCGGTGCGCTACACGGACGTCGCGGCCATCGCCTACGACACCGATCTGTTCTCCTCGCGCGCCATCATCATGAGCAACATCCGGCCGCCCCGCGAGCTGGCCCCGGTCGGCGGCTCGCCACCGATCTCGTCCGACCCGCCGTTCCACCACGACGCGCGCAAGCTGCTGCTGCCCGCGTTCACCCGGTCCGCGGTCAGCCGGCTCGAACCAGCCACCCGGGCGTTCTGCGACTCGCTCATCGACACGTTCGACGGCCGGGACGTGGTGGACGCCGCCCGCGAGTACGCGCAGCACATCCCGGTCCGGGTCATCGCGGACATGCTCGGCTTCCCGCCCGAGGACGGGCCGCAGTTCCGCGAGTTCGTGACCGACCTGCTGGAAGGCATCAACCTGCCGCCGGACGAGCGCATCGAGCGGGTGCGCCGGCTGTTCGGCTACCTGCTGGAGCAGGTGGACGAGCACCTGGACCGGCCGCGGGACGACCTGACCAGCTACCTGCTCGATGCGGAACTAGGCGGGCAGAAGCTCGACCCGGACCACGTGGTCGGCACGATGGCGCTGCTGCTCATCGCGGGCATCGACACGACGTGGAGCGTGATCGGCGCGTCGCTGTGGCATCTGGCTACCACCCCGGCCGACCGGGCCCGGCTGGTGGCCGAGCCGGAACTGCTGCCGACCGCGCTGGAGGAACTGCTCCGCGCCTACGCGCCGGTCACCATGGCCCGGCTGGTCACCGAGGACGTGCACTGGCGCGGGGTGGACATGAAGGCCGACGACTGGATCCTGCTGTCGTTCCCGGCGGCCAACCGTGACCCGGCCCAGTTCGACCGGGCGGACCAGGTCATCATCGACCGCGAGGTGAACCGGCACGCCGCGTTCGGCCTGGGCATCCACCGCTGCCTCGGCTCACACCTGGCCCGGATGGAACTCCGCGTCGCGCTGCAGGCCTGGCTGGCCCGGATCCCGGTGTTCAGCCTGGCCGACCCGTCCGCAGTGACCTGGGCGGCGGGCCAGATCCGCGGGCCGCGCACGCTGCCGCTGCAGATCCGTGGCTGACCCTGAGCCGCGCGGGTCGCACGCTGTTCCGGCGTCGGCGTGCCCAGCCGGGTCCATGCCGGACCGGCTGGCGCTGCCGCCGCTGCCCACGCTGCGCGGAGAGCGGGTCATGCTGCGCGCGCCCCGGGACTCGGACGTCGATGACCGGCTGCGCCATCCCATCGACCCCGAAGAAGAGGACGGCTACGGCTCGTCGTGGCGGCGCGAGTGGGATGGCCGCCAGTACCACACCCGCGAGGACCTGACCGCGCCCGGCCGGCCCGCCGCTCCGGGAGAGTACACCTGGGCGGTCGAGCACGCGGGCGCCAGCATCGGCGGCGCCGAGCTGCGGGTGAACGCCGATCAGCACTCCGCGACCTACTCGGTGGGCCTGTTCGTGGCCGGCCTGCGCGGCCAGGGGCTGGGCCGCGAGGTGACCCGGCTGGTGCTGGCCTGGGCCTTCGGCGAGCTCGGCGCGCACCGCGTGCAGCTAGAGGTACTGGCGTTCAACCGCCGGGCCATCGACTGCTATCTGGCCTGCGGATTCCACCAGGAAGGCACCCGCCGGGAGGCTGAGCTGTACCCGGACGGCTGGCACGACATGATCCTCATGGCGGTGCTGCGGTCCGAGTACCCGGCTAGCGAGCTGGCGGGTCGACCAGCTCCCTGATCAGGTCGGCGTGCCCGTTGTGCCGGGCGTACTCCTCGATCATGTGCTGGTAGACCCAGCGCAGCGAGCACTCCACCTGGCGGCCGCCGCGCAGGCCGACGCCGGTGTCGTCGAGCCCGTGCGCGGCGGCGGTGCGCCGGCTCTGCGCGCACTCCGCCTGCCACACGGCCAGGTCCGTTTCCCAGTCGGCGCCGTCCAGTGGGAACCAGGCGGTGTTCTCACCCGCCTCGGTCCAGTACAGGTCGGGCAGCGCCGCGTTCCGCTCGAGGCCGCGCTGGAACCAGTTGCGTTCCACGTCAGACAGGTGCCGGACCAGGCCGTGCAGGGACATCAGCGAGGTGCCGACCGGGCGGCGCTTGCGCTGCGCGTCGTCCAGCCCGGCGCACTTCTGCAGCAGGGTGGCGCGGTGGAATTCCAGCCAGCCCGCCAGCATGGCCCGCTCGGGCCCGACCAGCGGCGGGTCGACTGGTTCCGCGGCGGTGGCTTCGTCCGGCACGAAACCGAAGGTAGCACCGCGCGGGACAGCCCCGGCCGCGACCAGCCCCAGCTGGCTGCGGCGGCCCTGACCGTCAGCCGTCCGGTGCGCCGAGGGCGTGGAACTCCACCCGGTAGAGCAGGGTGTCGTCGCTGATCGGGCCCGCGTGCGCGGCCCGGCGGCGCAGCGCCTCCCGGTCCTTCTCCCCGGACCGCCGGATGTCGTCCGGGGTGATGGCGGCGAACGGCACCAGCTCGATGCCGTCCACCTCGATCTGCCCCAGGCTGACCTAGTAACGGCCGCCCTGCCGCACCCGCGGCCGCTGCCACAGCCGGAACCAGACGGTGATGTCACCGGACAGCACACCGTCGCGCAGCTCCGGGCTGAACTCCATGCCCCGATGCTACGGCCCCGGCCGCCCGCTGGCGGAAGACTGTCGGTGGGTCTGGATACCATCGAACTAGTCTTCGATCAAATGCTCAGAACAGGAGTGCTAGGGGTCGGGAGGTGATCTGCGGTGTGCGACCGGTTACCGGAGCCGGGCAGTGTCAGCGACGCGCTGGCCATGCTGGACCGGGCGCTGGACTACCTGAACGCCGCGGATGTCGCCGGTCTGCCGGTGGACACTCAGGCGGCGGCGCTGAAGTCGCTCGAGGCCGCCGAGGCTAAGCACACCGCCGCCCGGGCGGCAATACTGTCCGCGTTCAGCGCCAACGGCGGCCCGGAAGCCGATGGGCACGGTGCGGCCCGGGTCTGGTTGCGCTGGCAGACCCGCGTCACCAGGGGTGCTGCCGCCGGTGCGGTCGCCTGGATGCGGCGGCTGGCCGTCCATCCGGTCATCGAGCGCGCGCTGGCTAACGGGGAGATCTCCGCGTCCTGGGCCCGGGAGCTGTGCGCCTGGACCGACCGGCTACCCGCCGAGGTGCGGGAGGACGCCGACCGGCTGTTGTGCCAGGCCGCCGCGGACGGCGCGGACCTGGCTGACCTGGCCCGGCTGGCCGAGGCCATCTACCAGCGGACCCGCGGCCCGGACGACGGCGACGAGGACGATTTCGGCGATCGGCACTTCCACCTGGGCATCACGTTCAGCGGCGCCGGCCGGGCCCAGGGTGACCTGACCCCAGGCTGCGCGGCCGCGCTGTCCGCGGTGCTGGACTCACTGGGCAAGAAAGCCGTCCCGGAGGACACCCGGACCGCCGCGCAGCGCCGTCACGACGCCCTGGAGGACGCCTGCCGCCGCCTCATCGCCACCGGCATGCTGCCCGCCCGCGGCGGGCAACCCACCCAGGTGCAGGTCCACCTAGGGCTGGCCGAACTGCGGGACATGCCGGACGCCGCGGCGGCCGAGCGCGCCTGGCGGAACTCCCAGACCGGCGGCCGGGCTACCGGCCCGGGCCGGCCGGGCTGGCTGACCGGCGCCGAGGCTCAGGCCGCGGCGTGCGACGCGACCGTCGTCCCGGTGGTCACCGGGCAGATCGACTGGGCGGCGCTGAGCCAGTTCACCGACACGTTCGCCGGCGCGCACCTCCGCCCACTGACCCCGGCGGGTAAGCGGCGGCTGGCCCGGGCCCTGCTGGGTCTGGCCATCGACGCCGTATCCGGGCCCGGTGGCCTGGCCGCCGCCCTGCGGCCCCATCTCGCCGGCACCAGGCTGGCCTTGGCCACCCCACTGACCTCCGTCAGCCTGCCCTTGGACGTCGGCGCGGGCAGCGAAGCCATCCCGGTCCACCTGCGCCGGGCGGTCACCGTGCGGCATCCGCACTGTGCTTTCCCCGGTTGTGAGCAGCCCGCCAGCGTGTGCGACGTGCACCACCTGGTGCCCCGTTCGGCGGGCGGCGGCACCGCCCTGCGCAACCTGGTGCCGCTGTGCCGGTTCCATCACCTGATCGCGATCCACCAGTGGGGCTGGAACCTGCGCCTCAATCCCGATGGCACGACCACCGCGACCAGCCCGGACGGCCGCCGCGTCGTGCACAGCCACAGCCCACCGGGCCAGGCTGCGTAAGGTCCGGCTTGCCCCGTGTTGCGGAGTTCGCGGGGGGCTAACAAGATGTGCCCATGACGGGAGAGCCTGGCCCGGGTGGCCAGCCGGAGCTGCGCGCCTCGCACGACGACCGGGAGCGGGCCGCCGAGATCATCCGGATCGCGGCCGGTGACGGGCGGCTGACCGCGGACGAGCTGGATGAACGCCTGGAGAAGGCGCTGACCGCGCGCACCACTGGCGAGCTGGCCGTGCTGACCGCGGATCTGCCCACGGCGCGCGGCCAGCTGGGCCTCGCGCAGCCCAAGGACATGGTCACCATCGAGTGCATGGGCGGCAACGCCCGCCGGGTCGGCGACTGGGTCGTGCCGCGGCGGATGGAGATCACCGCCACCGGGGGCAACGTGAAGCTCGACTTCACCGAAGCCGTGATCACCGAGCCCACGCTGCGAATCGACGCCACCGTGCGCGGCGGGAACCTCATCTTGGTGACCAGGCCTGGTGTCGAGGTCGACACCGACGGCGTGCGGGTGATCGGCGGCAACGCCAGGATCCGGCCGCCCCGCGGCCCGAAGCAGCCGGTGATCCTGCGGGTCGAACTGGCGGGCACGGCCTGGGGCGGCAACATCGTGGCGCGGCCGCCGCGGCGGACCCTGTGGCACTGGTTGCTGCGCCGGCCCTGACAGGATGGCGGTATGGCATGGATCGACCTCGATGGCGCTGTCAACGTACGCGACGTAGGTGGCCTGCCCACCGAGGACGGCGGCAAGACCACGGCCGGCCGGCTGCTGCGCGGCGACAACCTGCAGGACCTGTCGCCGGATGACATCACCCGGCTGGTCCACGACATCGGGCTGACCACCGTCATCGATCTGCGCAGCACGGCGGAGCTGCGGGCCGAAGGGCCGGCCCCGCTGGACGCGGTGCCGGGGGTGCGGCATATGCACTGCCCGGTGCTGCCAGAAGCGGGCACCGCGACCGATGTGGTGGCCGACGTGCTGCTCACCCGGGACGAGGCGGACCGGTCCCGGTACCCGGACGATCCGCGGGCCGGTCACTATCTGGGCTACCTGGAAGACCGCCCGGATCAGGTGGTGGGCGCGGTGCGCGGTGTGGCTACCGCGCCGGGCGTGGCCCTGGTGCACTGCGCGGCGGGCAAGGACCGGACCGGGGTGGTGGTCGCGCTGGCGCTGCGCGCGGTCGGCGTCCGGCCGGACGCAGTGGCCGCCGACTACGCCGCCACCGGGGAGCGCCTCGAACTGCTGCTGGCCCGGCTGCGCCGGTCCCCGACTTACGCGCGCGACGTGGACAGCAAGCCGGCCGGGTCACACCGGCCGCTGGCGGGCACGATGACGGCGTTTCTGGAGCAGCTGGCCGACCGGTACGGCGGGGCCACCGAGTGGCTGGCCGGGCACGGCTTCGGCCCGGACGACATGCGCCGACTGCAGGCCAAGCTGCGCCAGGCCTGATCGCTGCGGGCCGTTACCTGAAGGCCGCGGGCCGTTATCTGAATGCTGGGGCCGTTACCTGAGCAGCTCCCGGGCGATCACGAGCTGCTGGATCTGGCTGGTGCCCTCGTAGATCCGGAACAGCCGGACGTCACGGTACAGCCGTTCGGCCGGGACGCCGCGGATGTAGCCGGAACCGCCGTGGATCTGCACCGCCCGGTCCGCGATCCGGCCGACCGCCTCGCTGGCGAAGTACTTGGCCGCCGACGGGGCGAGCCGCCGGTCGGTGCCCGCCTCGTACTGGGCGGCGGCGTCCAGTACCAGGGCCCGGGCCGCCATGTACTCGGTCTGCGAGTCGGCCAGCATGGCCTGGATGAGCTGGTACTCGGCAATGGGGTGACCGCCCTGAGAGCGCTGCCGGGCGTAACTGACGCTCTCCTCGATCAGCCGGGCCGAGACGCCCACGCAGACCCCGGCGATGGTCAGCCGCCCGTGCGCCAGGCTGCGCATGGCCGTGCCGTAACCAGCCTGGGCCGCCTGCCCGATGAGCGCGTCGGCGGGTACCCGGACGGCGGTGAACGCGACGTCGGCGGTCCACGCGCCGGCCTGGCCCATCTTGTGGTCCCGCGGGGCTATCGCCACCCCGGCCGCGCGGGCCGGCACGATGAACACCCCGATGCCCTTGCCTGGCGGGGCCTCCGGGTCGGTCCGGGCGAAGACCAGGAACACGTCGGCCGCCGGCGCGTTGGTGATGTACCGCTTGAGCCCGTCAATGACCCACCCGCCATCCCCGGCCTGCCTCTCCGTTCCCCCTTCACCTTCCCCCTGCACCGGCCGGGCCGTGGTGGTCAGCCGGCTCGGGTCGGATCCGGCGTCCGGCTCGGTCAGCGCGAACGACGCGACCACCTCGCCGGAGGCCAGCTGGGGCAGCCACTGCTTGCGCTGCTCCGCGGTGCCCGCCGAGACCAGCACCTGCCCGGCGATCCCGTTGTTGGTGCCAAACAGCGAGCGGAACGCGGGGCTGGCGTAGCCGAGCTCGATGGCCACCCGGACCTGCTGGGTGACCGACAGGCCGAGCCCGCCATACTCGGCTGGCAGCGCGTAGCCGTACAGGCCCATCTCCTTGGCCTGCGCGATCAGCCGGTCCGGGATCTCGTCGGTCTCGTCGATGCCGGCTTCGGCCGGCAGCACCTCGCGCCGGACGAACCCGCGTAGCAGGCTGAGCAACTCGTCGAAGTCGGTCTGGTTCACCATGCGCCCAGTCTCACATCCCTAGGTCCGGCCGGTAAGCCAGTGGGAAGGGAGCCAATTCTCAGCGAGCACACAGAAGTATCGGCGATACTAGTGAGGAACCGGCAAGCTCAGGGGTGCGCGGCTGGATGCGCGGCGAGCCAGGTTTCGTCCAGTCCTGCTGGGTACTTTGCGCGAGCCGTCTCGGCGATTCGGATCTCAGCGAGGAGGTCCAGGACAGTGGCTGTCGTCAGCTGCCCGGTGAGCATGCTCCGGGGTGTGCCGGTGATCAGGGCGCCCGGGGAAATCGACGTGGCCAGCGCTGAGCCGCTGCGGGCCGTGCTGGCGGAGACGGCCGCCCGCGGGCACGCCACGATCGTGGTGGACCTGTCCGCCACCCGGTTCTGCGACTCGGCCGGGCTGCATGTGCTGATCCGCGCGCACCGGATGGCGGTGGCCGAGGGCGGCGAGGTGCGGCTGGTCATGGGCTCACCGGGCATGCTGCGCATCTTCGCCATCACCGGCGTGGACCGGGTGATGCCCAGGTTCGCCGACCGGGCCGCGGCGGTGACCCCGCTGCCCGCGGTGGCCATCGACCCGGTCTGGCTGTCCTGGCCCAGGATCGTGCCCGCCGCCTGACCGCCGCCCCAGCGGCCCGGCGCGCCAGCGGTTAGACGGTCCAGCGGTCAGACGAGCCGGCGGTCAGACGGGCCCGCGGTCAGACGGGCCCGCGGTCAGGCACGCCGGGGGAACTGGCCGAAGTCCGGTGCCCGCTTGGCCTTGAACGCCTCGCGGCCTTCCCGGGCCTCGGCGGTGCCGTAGAACATCAGGTTGGCGTCGTGGGCCAGTTGCTGAATGCCGGCGTAGCCGTCCTCGGCGGCGTGGAAGCTGGCCTTCATCAGGCGCAACGCGAACGGGGACAGCGCGAGCATCTCGCGGCACCAGGCCACCGTCTCCCGCTCCAGGTCGGCCAGCGGGACGACCTTGTTGATCAGGCCCATGTCCAGCGCCGCCTGGGCGTCGTAGCGGCGGCACAGGAACCAGATCTCCTTGGCCTTCTTCAAGCCCACGAGCTGGGCCAGCGAGCTGGCCCCGAAGCCGCCGTCGAACGAGCCGACCCTGGGGCCGACCTGGCCGAACACCGCGTTGTCCGCAGCGATGGTCAGGTCGCACACCACGTGCAGCACGTGCCCGCCGCCGATGGCCCAGCCGGCCACCATGGCCACGATCGGCTTGGGGCAGCGGCGCATCTGCACGTGCAGGTCGGTGACGTGGAACCGCCCGGTGCTGTTCGGGTCGGTCTGGTAGCCGGTGTCGCCGCGGACCCGCTGATCACCACCGGAGCAGAACGCCTTGCCGCCCTCGCCGGTGAGGATGATGACGCCGACCGACTCGTCCTCCCGGGCCACGGTGAGCGCGTCGGACAACTCGATCAGCGTCTGCGGCCGGAAGGCGTTGTGCACCTCAGGGCGGCAGATGGTGACCTTGGCGATGCCGTCGCCAGTGGTCTCGTAGCGGATGTCGGTGTACGTGCCCGACGCCTGCCAGGCGATCTCGGTCGAGGTGGTGTCAGTCATGGGCCCATTCTGCTCACCGCGCCCGCGGCGGCCGGGAACCGGGGGACGGGACCGGGGGGACGGAACCGGGGCAGTCAGTCCTCGCGGGCCACGCCGACCAGGTTGCCGAACCGGCTGGGGTCCTCCGGCACGTCGGCCGGGGAGTCGGGCCGCCACAGCGGGACGTACACCACGCCCGGGTCGACCAGCCGGAAGCCGTCGAAGAAACGCTCGATCTCGGCCCGCGAGCGGAGGTGGATGGACGTCGCCACGCTGCGGTTGTACATCTTCTCGAAGGCCTCGTTCCGCGCGGTGCGGCCATCGCTGGTGGCCTGGCCGAGGACGAGGTAGCTGCCTGGGGCGAGAGCCTCGCGCAGCGTGCCGACCAGCCGCCACGGGTCCTCCGCGTTGGCGATGAAGTGCAGCACGGCCACCAGCAGCAGCCCGGCCGGCTGGCTGAAGTCGATGACCCGGCCGACCTCCGGGCTGGCCACGATCTTCTCCGGGTCGCGCAGGTCCGCCTCGAAGACCGCGGTATCCGGCTGCCCGGCCAGGATCGCCTTGCTGTGCGCGATGGCCACCGGGTCCACGTCCACGTACGCCACCCGGGCACCGGGCGCGGCTAGCCGGGCGACCTCGTGCACGTTCCGCTCGGTCGGGATGCCCGAGCCGATGTCGAGGAACTGGGTGATGCCGTTCGCGGCCAGGAACCGCACCGCCCGGCCGAGGAACGCCCGGTTGGCCCGGGCGAACACCCGCGCGGCCGGGTCGAGCGCGGTGATGGCCCGGCCGGCGTCCTGGTCGGCCAGGAAGTTGTGGCTGCCGCCGAGCAGGTAGTCGTAGACCCGGGCGGTATTCGCCCGCTGGGTGTCCACCCCGGGTCGCGCCCAGCCCGGCAGGTCAGTCATCGTGCCTCCTATCCTGGAGGGGTGCAGCCCCGGGGCCGGGCAGCGGACCGCGGTCCATAACCAGCGCCGCGAAGCCTGGATTCTGACCGGGAATACGGTACATTTCGTGGTTGCACGATATCGCAGGGTGTACGCAATGGCGGCCTGGACCTGTGCTGCCCGCGGGCAAGTGTCCGGCGGCGAATAGGCCCGGAATTGGGTGGCTGCGCGGTCAGCGCGCTCGCCGCCAGGATTGGTGCGGATGCAGTGCGGTCACAGATAGCCGGCGACGACGGCCCCACCCGGGCCGCCGACCCGGCCGCCGTCGCGGCGTTCACCCTGGATTCGTCCGGTGCGGTGGCGTCCTGGTCGGTGACCGCCGAGCAGCTGTTCGGCCGCACGGCGGACGAAGTCACCGGGCGGGATATCTGGCCGCTGCTGCTGGCCCGGGCCGACCATCAGGAGCGGATCCGGCGTGGCCTGGCCGAGGTGGCCGCCGGGCGAGCCTGGTCCGGTTCGGTGACGCTGGCTCCGGGCTGCGGGGGTGGCCAGCTGGCCGTGCACTGTGAGCCGCTAACCGGGCCGGGCGACGGCACGCTGGTCATCGCGCAGCGGGCCGTGCCACCCCGCCCGGACCTGCTGCGCGAGGCGGTGGCCCGGGTCGGCACCACCCTGGACCTGACCCGGACCGCGCGCGAGGTCACCGAGGTGGTGGTGCCCGAGTTCGCCGACGCGGCCGCGGTCTTCGTGCTGGAACGGCTGCTCACCGCCGAGGAGCCGATGCTGGACGTGGCGAGCTCGTCCGCCTTGGTGCGCCGGCTGGCGGCCCGGCTGGCCGGCCAGCCCGCGGCCGTCACCGACAACCTGCTCCGCCCGGGCGAGGCGTTTCTGTTCGGCGCGGAGTCGCCCAGCTACCGGGCGATGACCTCGGGCAGCCCGGTGGTCACCGGCTACCTCGACCGGGAGACCGCGGACCGGCTAGCCCGCCGTCCCGGCGGCCGGGAACCCGACGCCAGCTACACGTCGTTCCTGTCCGTGCCGCTGATCGCCCGCGGCGTGGTGCTGGGCTGCGTCACGTTCGCCCGGGTGGTCGGCCGGGAAGGCTTCGCGCCCGCGGACACCGAGATAGCCGCCGAACTGGCCGCCCACGCCGCGGTGTGCATCGACAACGCGCGGCTGTACCACCGGGAACGCCGGGTCGCCTTCGTGCTGCAGCAGGGCCTGGTGCCCGAGGAGCCCCGGGTCCCGGAAGGACTGGAGGTGGCGGCCCGGTACCTGCCGGTAGGCACCAGCATGGTCGGCGGGGACTGGCACGACATCGTCGCGCTGCCGGGCGGCCGGACCGCGCTGATCATGGGCGACGCGATGGGCCACGGGCCGGAGGCCGCCGCGGTCATGGTCCAGCTGCGCACCGCGGCGCATACCCTGGCCGACCTGGAGCTGCCGCCGGAGGAGGTCCTGCGCCGGCTGGACCGGATGGCCGCGGCCATGTCCGGCACCCCGTACGCCACCTGCCTGTGCGCGGTGCTCGACCCGGCGGCCAGCTCCTGCGTGGTGGCCAAAGCCGGCCACCCCCCGCCGGTGCTGGCCCTGCCCGACGGCCGCACCGAGCTGCCGGACCTGCCCGCCGGGCTGCCGCTCGGCCTGGCCGCCGGTTCGTTCGAGACGGTGCGGATCGACCTGGCGCCCGGCGCGGTGCTCGCGCTGTACACCGATGGCCTGGTGGAGAGCCGCACCCGGCCGCTCGAGGATGGCCTGCACGCGCTGCGTGACGGGCTCGGCGCCGCCCTGGCCAAGCCGGGCGCCACCCTGGACGGGGCCTGCGAGGAGGTCATCCAGGCGCTGCGGCAGCGCGGCGAGGACGACCTCACCCTGCTGCTGGCCCGCATCCGCTGACCGCCTGATTGGCCAGCTGGCCGCCGGATCTGGTTCCCTGCTAGGCATGACGTCGCTTGCATCGGTGGATGCCGTCCAGCCCCCGCCCTGGTTCACCGAAGCCCTCGACACCGCGGTCGAACAGGGCACGACCGAGGTCGCCGGGACCACCATCGCCTACCGCGCCTGGGGGCAGCGTGGCCAGGGCGGCATCGTGCTGGTACACGGCGGTGCCGCGCACGCCCGCTGGTGGGACCACATCGCCCCGCTGCTGACCGGCGGCCACCGGGTGGCCGCCCTCGATCTGTCCGGGCACGGCGACAGCGGGCGCCGCGAGAGTTACAGCCTGGACGCCTGGGCGGAGGAGGTGCTAGCCGTCGCGGCGGCGGCGGGCATCGCGGGGGCGCCGGAGGTGATCGGGCACAGCATGGGCGGTTTCGTGGCGCTGCGCGCGGCCAGCCTGTATGGCGCCCGGCTGGCCGGGGCGGTGGCCATCGACTCGCCGGTGCGGGACATCACGCCGGAGGAACGCGCCGCCCGGGAGCAGCGCGCGTTCGGGCCGCTCCGGGTGTATCCGACCCGGGAGGCGGCCATGGCCCGATTTCGTCCCATCCCGGACCAGCCGGTGCTGCCGTACATCGCCGAGCACGTGGCCGCCACCTCGATCCGCGCGGTGCCGGGCGGCTGGAGCTGGAAGTTCGACCCGCGTATCTTCGACCGGCACCAACTCGTCCCGGCCCTGCTCACCCGGCTGGACTGCCGGGTCGCGCTGTTCCGCGCCGAGTACGGCCTGGTGTCAGCGCAGATGAGCGAGGTCATGTACGACCGGCTGGGCCGGGTCGCCCCGGTGATCGAGATTCCGGCGGCGGCGCACCACGTGATGATGGATCAGCCCATCGCGCTGGTCACCGCGATCCGGACGCTGCTATCCGACTGGGATCACTCGCTGCCCGCCGCGCGCCCGGTCGGCTCATCCAGCGTCGGCTAGCTGTCGCAGCAATAACCCAGTGTCGTAGCCCCGGCGCAAGATGGGGCTATGCCACTGCAGAACCGGGTCACGCCCACCGGCGAGATCGTCGCCGACCCGGCGCGCGGGCTGATCATGGGCAACCGTGGCTGCCTGCACGGCCCGGACCGCCGGCTCGGGGCCAGCCGCTGGCGGTCGGCCGCCTGGATCTGCTGCGTGCTGGACTGGCGCGGGCGGCGCCGCGAGCCGATGCCGCCGGGCCGGTGGACCGCGCTGTTCTTCCTGGACGAGGCGACCGCGCTGGCCGCTGGGCACCGGCCGTGCGCCTACTGCCGCCGCGCGGACTACCTGCGTTTCGCCGAGGCGTGGCGGGCGGCCCAGCGGCTGCCGAGCAGGCCCAAGGCCCCGGACATGGACCAGACCCTGCACCGGGAACGGCTGGGCCCCGCCCGGCACCAGCGCACCTACCGCGCGCCAGCCAGCCAGCTGCCGGACGGGGTGATGATCCGGGCCGGCGGCACCGTCGGGCTGCTGCTGGCCGGCCGGCTGCGGCCGTGGTCGTTCCAGGGCTACGCCCTCCCGGCCGCGGCCGGGCTGCCCGAGGTAACTGAGGTGCTCACCCCGCCGGCCACGGTGGCCGTCATCGCAGCCGGCTACCAGCCGATGCTGCATCCCACGGCCGAGCGCGCTGCGATGATGGGCACGTGATCGGACGACTGCACCACGTGATCATGGACTGCCCAGACCCGGCGATGCTGGCCGCGTTCTACTCGGCGCTGCTCGGCCTCCCGGTGACCTGGCAGCAGCACGACTTCGCGGTCGTCTCGGTGAACGACACCACCTCGGGCATCGCGTTCCAGCGGGTCGCGGACTACCAGCCGCCCCGGTGGGGGGACTCGGCCTGGCCGCAGCAGATGCACTTCGACGTGATGGTGGACGATGTGGCCGCGGCCGGCCCGCAAGTGCTGGCCCTGGGCGCGCGGCCGCTCGGCGGCGACACCAGGTCACCGGTGTATGCCGACCCGGCCGGGCACCCGTTCTGCCTGATTCCCCGGCCGGGCTGGGCAGCCCCGATCGGCGGGCCCGCTTGACCTTGCCCCAGGGGCAAGCCGCACGGTAGGGCTATGCCTATCCAAGCCGTCGTCTTCGACATCGGGGGCGTCCTGGAGATCACCCAGCCGAGCAGCCTGGCCCGTACCTGGGAGCCCATCCTGGACCTGCGGCCCGGGGAAATGAACTCCCGGCTGGCCGAGGTGGCCGCGGCCGGGGCGGTGGGGACCATTTCCGAGCAGCAGGCCGGCCAGCGCATCGCCGACATCCTCGGCCTGGATGCGGGCCAGCTGCGCGCGTTCCTGGCCGACCTGTGGACCGAGTATCTCGGCACGCTGAACACCGATCTGGCCGCCTATTTCGCCGGCCTGCGGCCGCGCTACCGGACCGGCATCATCAGCAACAGCTTCGTCGGCGCCCGGCACCGGGAGCAGCAGCGCTACGGCTTCACCGAGATGACCGACCTGATCGTGTACTCGCACGAGGTGGGCATGTCCAAGCCGGACCCGCGGATCTACCAGCTGGCCTGCGACGGGCTGGGCGTGCCCGCGGCGGACATGGTGTTCCTCGATGACCTGCCGGAGAACGTGGCGGCCGCGCGGCAGGCCGGCCTGCACGCGGTGCTGTTCCAGGACACCAGACAGGCCATCGCCGACATCCAGGCGCTGCTGGACGGCTGACGCCGCGGGCCGGCCGCCAGCGGGCCGCGGTGCGGCGCGCTGCCCTGCCATTCCCGCAGCCGGATCTGCACCACCACCACCAGCCACAACCCGAGAAGCGCGAAACAGGCCGGCGAGAAAGCCCCATGAAAGCCACTCAGCATGACATTCTCCGCCCGAGCTCAGCCGATGAGCGTCTCCTTCGGCCGCACCACGCAGAACTCGTTGCCTTCCGGGTCGGCCAGCACGGTCCACGACTCCTGGCCGGTCTGCCCGATGTCCACCCGGCGCGCGCCGAGCGCGAGCAGCCGCTCGATTTCCGCGTCGCGGTCCGCGGCGCCGGTGGTCAGGTCCAGGTGCACCCGGTTCTTCACCGTCTTCACGTCGGTCACTGGCATGAAGCAGATGCCGACTGGCGCGTTCTCGTCGGTGCCGATGACGATCTCCTGATCCCGCTTGGAGAGCACCCGCCAGCCGAGCGCCTGGGTCCAGAACCGGGCCAGCCCGGGCAGATCATGCGTGTCGATGACAATGTGATGAAGTCGCAATGGCATGCGGCCAGTATGCGGGGAAAGCAGTCAGTCAACGGGCAAATAGGTTGGGGCAGACCGCGCGCCGGGCGCGGCCGCCGAGCCGCCGAGAGGCCGTGCGGCCGAGTCGCCGAGCGGCCGAGCCGCCCACACAGAAAGGGTGTAACCATGGAACGCCTGGTGCATACCGCGGATGGCCGGATGCTAGCCGTCGAGGAATACGGCGATCCCGCTGGACGGCCGGTGCTGGTGCACAATGGCACGCCCAATTCCCGGTACCTGTACCAGCGCGCGGTGGCCGACGCGGCCGCGCACGGGCTGCGGCTGATCGGCTATGACCGGCCCGGTTATGGCGGCTCGTCGCCGCACCCGGGACGGACCGTGGCCGACTGTGCGGCCTACGCGCGTGCGATCTGCGCGGCGCTCGGTGCCAACCGGGTGGCCATGTGGGGCATCTCGGGTGGCGGGCCGCACGTGCTGGCCTGCGCGGCGCTGCTGCCGGACCTGGTCGTGGCGGCCGTCTCGCTGGCCTCGCTGGCCCCGTACGGCGCGGACGGCCTGGACTGGTACGCCGGCATGGGCCAGCAGAACGCCGACGACTTCCGCCAGTACTTCGCCGACCAGCAGGCGGCCCGGCAGAAGCTGGCCGTGGACCGCAAGGAGGCGCTGGCCGCCTCGCCGGACGACGTGGCCAAGAGCCTGGAGACGTTGCTCAGCCCGACCGACGCGGCGGTGCTCACCGGCGATCTCGCCGAGTACCTGGTCTGGTCCGCCAAGGAGGGCCTTGCCCCCGGCGACGAGTGCTGGTGGCAGGACGCCGTGGCGCACTCCAGCCCATGGGGCTTCGAGCTGGCCCAGATCACCGTCCCGGTGCTGCTCATGCACGGCCGGGAAGACAAATTCGTCCCGTTCGGCCACGGCGAATGGCTGGCCGCCCACATCC
>DASXIN010000115.1:0-52115 GCA_036497945.1 Streptosporangiaceae bacterium
ACCGGGCGGGGCAGGGAGATCACCGAGGCCGGACTCGAAATCGTGGACCGGGTGCACCAGGACGTGCTCGACGCACTGCCGCCCAGCCAGCGCGACGCGTTCCTCGCGGCCATGACCACGCTGGTCGACGGCTACCTGGCCGAGCCAGTCGATTGCGACCGCCCCGTCCGCCGCCCCCGCCAGACCTAGCTCCGCACCCCCCCGGCAGTTCGTGATCATGACCTTAGTGTCGCTGAGACGCAGCGCCGCTGACTCGAGCCATGCGGTCCAGGAGCCGCGGCGCTGGCCTGCTGATCATGAGTGCGGGACTTTGCATGCAGCCGGTGCAGCCGAACCGGGACGAACCGGGCATTGAGCGCACGTCGCGCATGCAAAGTCGCCGCCAGACCGGCCGGGCCGGTGCTGGTGGGCCTGGCGGGACGGATGGGATCACCGTTCGGCCCCGGCTCATAAGTAGGCCGTGGCCGCCGCCGCGGTGTCCGGGATCCTGCTCCGGACGAGCCGGGCCAGCCGGCGTTCGGCAGAAGAGGAGAGGCCGGCGCTGAGCGAGGCGCGCGGCTGAGCGGCACAGAGCGCCGACTGCCGCGCCGTGGCGGCCGGACCGGCCACGGCATGCACCAGGCGGCCGGGTCGCGTTGGCCGGCTGGCCAGCCGCCGGCCCGCTGCCGGTCATCCGGGGCTGGCAAGCTGCCCCCTGATGTTTGCCACGCGCCAGGTGCGGGCGGACAGGAGGGCAGCCCGGGGCGAGCGGTTCGGTGCCGTGATGGCCGCCATCGTCCGTGTGCTCCCGTTCGGCCTGAACCGGGTCGTCCCGCCGCAGCTGGTCGGCCTCGCGGCCATCAGCTGCGTGACGTTCCCGGTCGATCTGGGTCTGCTCACCGCGGCCCGCAGCGGCCTGCACTGGCCGCTGCCGGCCAGCATCACGGTGGCCTACCTGCTCGCCTCCGGGCTGGGCTACCTGCTGAACCGGTCGCTGAACTTCCGCTCGCGCTCCGCGGTCGGGCCGCAGGTGGCCCGGTACGCCGTGGTCTTGGTGATCAACTACTTCGTCTGCATTCTCGGGGTGACCACCGGCCTGGCCACGCTGGGCCTGAACTACCAGCTGGCCCGGATCGCGGCGAGCGTGTGCGAGATGGCGTACATGTACGCCGCCATGCGCTGGGTCGTGTTCCGCGACGCACCGGGCGCGGCGCCGGACGGCGAGCGTCAGTAGTAGCCCTTCTGCCCGTCCAGCAGTTCCCGTATCGCATCCAGGTGGCCGGCGTGCCGGGCGGTCTCCTCCAGCATGTGGATGACCATCCAGCGCAGCGTCGCGCCGCCATCGGGGTAATCGGTGCTGCGCCCGGTGTCGTCGAGCGAGTGGGCGGCGATGATCTCGTTCGACACGGCACACTGCGCCGCGTACGCGTCGAGCAACCCGGCCAGCGGGACGCCGTCCACCATCATCTCGGAGTCCTCGGGACCCCCGAACCCCGGCCCGCTGCCGGGACGGTCCAGGAAGACCACCTCGAACCAGAGCTGCTCGGCCCAGCGCAGGTGGGACACCAGCCCGGCCACGGTCACCAGCGGTGAGGTGGGCAGCACAGCGCGGTGCGCATCGGCCTCGGACAGGCCCTCGCACTTGAAGTGCACGATCGCCCGCTGCACGTCGTACCAGCCGATCAGCTGGGTCCGCTCGTCGGCCACGAACGGCGGGCGCTCGCGCGACGGCGTCATGACCGCGGCCTGGTCGCGGCGGCGATGAGGTGCTGGCTCACGCCGAGCAGGGACGGCTCGGTCTCGGCCGCCCGCGCGGCGAACAGGATGTCTTCCCGGCGCCGCGGGTCGGCCCATTCCTGCCGCAGCGGCCAGCCCGGCCCCTCCACACCGTAAACCGCCGGGTCAGCGAAACCGGCCTGCTCGACCTCCATAGCCAGCCCCTCCGGGGTGTGGAAGAACGCCGTGGTGAAGAACTCCGGCCGGCCCACCGGATCCGGGTTGCGGTGCTGGCCCTCAGCCAGGTCCCGGGTCACGATCGGCGCGAACACCGGGTCATCGAGCCAGCCCGCGTACAGCCCGTCCAGCAGTGAAGCGTATCGGCAGACCGCCATCACGAGCAGCCGGCCGTCCGGCCACAGCACGCGCCGGGCCTCGGCCAGGGCGAGCCTGCGGTCAGCCGGTTCGGTCAGGTGGTACAGCGGCCCGAACAGCAGCACCGCGTCCTGCGACCCGTCGGGCGCGGGCAGTTCCCGCGCGTCGCCGAGCGTCGCGGTGAACGCGGCGGCCGGATCCTGGCTGGCTGCCTCGCGGGCCTGGTCCACGTGCAGCGGCACCGGGTCCACCAGGTGCACCTGATAGCCGCGCCGGGCCAGCGGGGCGGCGTACGTACCCGGGCCGCCACCGACGTCGAGCACGTGGGCGGGCGGCGCTGGCAGCAGCCGGTCCAGCAGCTCCATCGACCGGACGAACTCCAGCGACGGCGTGCCGCCAGGGAACAGCCGGGAGCGCTCGTAGCCGGTGCCGTAGTGACTTTCGATGGCTGGATCGATCACCGCTCCAGAGTGCCGCGAACCCCCGGTCACCCGCCACCGAGATTCGGCGCTTCCAGGCCGAGCCGGCGCTGCTCGATGATCAGGCAGCGGTCTTCCACGTAGAGCAGCCCGGCCGCGGTGGCGATGGCCCGGGCCTCGGCCGAGGCGATGCCGAGCTGCAGCCAGAGCGCGGTGGCACCGGCCGCCACCGCCTGGCGCGCGATGTCCGGCGTCTGCCCGGACGGCCGGAACACATCGACCAGGCCGACCGGCCCGGGGACCTGGCTGAGCAGCCGGTACACCGGCTCACCCAGGATGACGTCGGCGTGCGGGTTGACCGGGACGATCCGCCAGCCGTGCCGCTGCATGTGCGCGGGCACGTAGTGCGCGGCCTTGGCCGGAGCGGCGCTGGCCCCCACCACGGTGATGCTGTCGTAGCTCGTCAGAAGGCGCTCAACAATGGCATCTGTACCGGTCACCTGCCCACCGTAGTCCCTGGTGCCACAGGGCGGTTATCGTGAGCCCATGGCCCAGCGATTGGTTACCGAACGCCTCGTGCTGAGGCCCTGGACACCTGACGACGCCGAGGCGGCCCTGGCCGCCTATGGCAATGCCGACGTCGCCCGGTGGCTAGCCCCGGAAATGGATACCGTCCCGGACGCGACGGCCATGCGGCTGGTCCTGCAGCAGTGGGTGGCCGAGGATGCCCGGTTGCTGACCCCGGCCGGCCGGTGGGCCATCGAAGCGCAGGAGGACCACCGCCTGATCGGCGGGGCCACCCTGCTGCCGCTGGCGCCGGACGACGAGTACGAGATCGGCTGGCAGCTGAACCCGGACGCGTGGGGACACGGCTACGCCACGGAGACCGGGCTTGCGCTCGCCCGGTGGGCCTTCGACCAGGGCATCGAACAGGTCATCGCGGTCGTCCGGCCGACCAACAAGCGGGCCGAGGCCATGGTCCGGCGCCTCGGCATGGAGTGGGTCGGCGACACCGAGAAGTACCACAACCTGCACCTGCAGGTGTTCCGGCTGCGCCCCGGGGACCTCACCGCGCCGTGATCTAAGCACGGGGACCTAACCACGGGGATCAACGCAACGTATAGTTGCTGGCACGCAGGGTGCCAGCCTAATCGGTGCCCGCGGTAACGGACTTCGGCGTCGGGGGGTGCGTCGTCCGTGCCGGTCGCAGCACGCCTGTCCCGCGAGGATCTGCGCATCCTCGCGCTGGAAAACGAGACGGTGGCCGGGCACACCGGCAAGGTCATCCTGGTGGATGGTCGGCTCGACGCGGATCAACTGCGGGCGTCGATCGCCCGGCGGCTGCCCCGGGCGCCCCGGCTGAGCCTGCGGCTGACCGAGCGGGACGGCGAGCCCTGGTGGGCGCCGGACCCGGAGCTGGACCTGACCGCGCACGTCGTCCGGTCCGGTGCAGCCGGGACGGGCGACGACGCCGGGCTGCGCGCCGCGGTGGCCGACCTCTTCGCCCAGCATCTGGACCGGTCACGGCCGCTGTGGCGGATCGACGTGCTGCCCGGGCTGGCCGGCGGGCGCAGCGCGCTGGTCTGGCGCATCCACCACGCGCTGGCCGACGGGATGACGGCCATGGCCATGGCCAGCGCGGTGCTCTGGGACGGGGCGCCGGTCAACGCGCCCGGCCAGCACCGGCCGTCGGCTGGCCGCGCCGCCGCGGCCGGGCCACCGCAGCTGCTCGGCGACCTGCGGTCCGCCGCCCGGGAGGCGCCGCAGCCCTGGCGGCGGTCCCCGTTCGATGGGCACGTCGACGCCCGGCGGTCGGTCGCGTTCAGCACCGCCGACCTGGACGCGCTGCGCCACGTGTGCCACGCCACCGGCGGTGCGACCGTCAACGACGCCGTGCTGACCGTGGTGGCGGGCGGGCTGCGCCGCTGGCTGGAAGCCCACCACGGCCACCTCGGCGCCGTCCGGGTAAAAGTGCCGGTCAGCCTGCACGACCCAGCGCCGGGCCCCGGTCCCGGTCCGGGCGCCGATCCCGGTAACCGCGATTCGTTCTTCTGCCTGGACCTGCCGCTCGGCTCGGCCGATCCGCTGGACCGGCTGGCCGCCATCCGGCACGCCACCAAGGTGCGCAAGCAGGGCCACGACGCCCAGCACCTCGACAGCCTCATGCGCGAGCTGGCCCAGGTTCCGCCGCTGGGCCGGTTCGCCGACCGGGTGCTGTCGCATACCCGGTCGTTCGCGCTGAACGTGTCCAACGTGCCCGGTCCCCGTCAGCCGGTGCGGGTACTCGGGCTGCCGGTCCAGGCGATGTACTCGCTGGCCGAGATCGGCGAGCACCACGCGCTGCGCATTGCCGTGGTGTCGCTGGCCGGCACGCTGAACTTCGGGCTGGTCGCCGACCCGACCCTGCTGGACGACGTGGACCAGCTGGCGGCCGGCCTGCAGGCCGAAGCGGCCGCGCTGACCGCCTGCCTGCCGCCCGGCTGAGCCAGCACCACCACCCACCCCCGCACCCGCCGCCCGGCTGAGCCGCCGCCACCCACCCCGCGACCCGGCCCAGCAGGGCACGGCAAGATGGCCGCATGCGTGATCAGCCAGACTGCGGGCAGCTAGCCGCCGTGCTGGCCGAGGTGGCCGCGGGCCGCTTCCCGCCCGCGGACGGTGGGGTCACCGTGCTGCCCGCACCCTCGGCGCGCGACTCAGGGGTGCTCGGGTTCACCGCGCACGCGGTCGTGTTCGCCGACGCCGACCCGGCCTGGGTGGCCGCCCGGCTGCCCGCCGGGGACCTGGCCGCGCCGCTCAGCCCGGCGTTCCTGCAGGCGCTGGGCCAGCACACCGGCCGGGAGATGCACACCATCGACATGCTGTGCACCGCGGCGGCCCGCCCCGGCCCGCCGCCCGTCGCGCTGGCCGCCGAGCCGGACCAGTCGCATCCGCGTATCGCCCGCGCGGTGCGCTACCGCGACGACGTGCGGGCCTGGCGCGCGGACGGCGGCGTGGTGCTGCTCGGCCGGGGTATCGCGGGCCGCTGGGAGACATCCGTCGAGGTGGACCCCGGCCGCCGGGGGCACGGCCTGGGCCGCGCGCTGGCCGCCGCGGCCCGGCACCTGGTACCGGCCGGCACCACGCTGTGGGCGCAGATCTCCCCGGCCAACGCGGCCAGCGTGCGGGCCTTCCTCGCGGCCGGCTTCACCCCGGTCGGCGCGGAAGCGCACCTGATCCCCCGCGACCTCTAACCAAGCCCACCATGCCCAACGCCAGTGCCCGCGACCGGCTGCGTCAACCCGCACGGTTGGTGATGCGCACGTAGTACCCGTCCGGATCGAGGATGCGGAAGTCGCGCAGCCCCCAGGGCTGGTCGTGCAGGTCGTCGTCCAGCGGCCAGCCGGCCGCCAGCACCCGGTCCCGCTCGGCGGTGACGTCGTCCACTTCCAGCACCAGCTCCAGGCCGGCTGGCGGCCGCCGAGCGGCACGGGCGTTGGGCAGGGCGTGCTCGACCGCGCCGATGCGCACCGCGCCGCGGCGCAACTCGGCGTACGGCGGGGTCTCGTCGCGGCGGTCGGCGGCGAGCCGGAAGCCGAGGACGCGCTGGTAGAAGTCGACCGTGACGTCAATGTCGTCCGGGAAGATCTCGCAACGCAGCGTCATGTCCATAACCGGTTACGGTAACCCGGTGGTCAGTTATGAGTGGCGCGGGCCGTTCCAACGCCGGCCTCCTCGCGCTGCGCTAGCTGTGTGCGCCGGAACCTGTTGCTAGCCAAGTCGTGATCATGACTAGTAAGCGGCTGGGAATAATGGTGCACTCAACATATGAGGGTGGGCAGCCGGGCGGTGAGCTGAACATGACCAGTGCGGATGCGCCGAGCCAGCCAGGCCACAGCCAGCCGATCAGCCCACGACAGGTGACGATCCTTCAGTTCATCCGCGAGTCCGTGGCGCGCCAGGGCTATGCGCCCTCACTGCGCGAGATCGCCCAGGCGGTGGGCTTGGCCAGTCAGTCCACCGTTTCCTACCATCTGTCGGCATTAGTGAAGAAGGGCTACCTGAGCCGGGGGCCGGGTCTGCCGCGTACCACGGTGGAACTGCCGGCCGGCCAGGACCCGGCCAGCCAGAAGCCGCCCGGCCCCGGCAATGCCGCAGTCAGGACCGACGCGGTTGACGTGCCCAAATCCAAGCCGGAAGCTGCTGTGAGCGGGACCGATACTGCCCCGGCGCAGCCGGGCGCCGGGCCGGCCCGGGCCGACCGGGACCGCCCGGTCCGGGTGCCGCTGATCGGGCGGATCGCGGCGGGCGTGCCGATTACCGCCCAGCAGGAAGTGGAGGACACGTTCCTGCTGCCGCGCAAGATCGTCGGCCATGGCACCCTGTTCATGCTGCGGGTGGCCGGCGACTCCATGATCAACGCGGGCATCACCGACGGGGACTACGTGATCATCCGGCAGCAGGAGAAGGTGACCAGCGGTGACATCGTGGCCGCGCTGATCGAGGGCATCGAGCATGAGGCGACGGTCAAGACGTTCCAGCAGGCCGAGGACGGCCAGTGCTGGCTGATGGCGCACAACCCGGCGTACCCGCCGATCCCGGGCGACAGCGCCGAGATCATGGGCAAGGTCGTCGCGGTGCTCCGCCGTACCGTTTAGCAGTCAGCCCGGCCGGTGCAGCTGATTGACGGTCAGGAATTTCTCGATCATGGCGTTCACCTGGTCCGGCACTTCGAGCTGGTTGAAGTGACCGGATCCGACCGTCTGGCCAATCGTGATCGCGGGGCAGGCGCGGCGCAGGTCAGCCGCGGAGTTGGGCGGGTGCGCCGAGCCGATGGACAGCACCGGGACGGTGGCCCGGCTGAGCGCGCCCGCTCCGTCGAACTCGCCCATGGCCTGCAGGATGGCGGCCGCGATCCCCGGCGCGGCCTTCGGGAACTCCGCGATGATCTCGTCCCGGCGGACCGTGTCGGTGGGCAGGAAGAACCCGTTGGCGAACTCGGTGCGCCACGACCCGTCCTGGTCAGCGCGGACCGTGTCGGCGGACTCCCGGAAGTACGCCTTGACCCGCTCGTTGGTGATCGGCGCCGGGTCAACCATGACCAGGGCACACAGCGCCCCCGGGCGAGCCGCAGCGGACAGCCCGACCAGGGCGCCCAGGCTATGGCCGACCAGCACGGGACGGCGCAGCCCGGCCGCCGCCGCGATGGCGAGCACGTCATCGGCCAGCACATCGACGTCGTAGCGGCCGGGATCGGGCTTCTCGCTCTCGCCGTGCCCGCGCAGGTCCAGAGCCAGCACGGCATGGCCCGGGGCGAAGAACTCGAATTGCGGGGCGAGATACGACCGGTCACAGCTCCAGCCGTGCACGAAGACGATGGGCGGTTCGCCGACGCCCGCGACTTCATAGGCCAGGTTGACGCCTGACACCTGGGTGAATCCGACCATGGCCACCCCCTAGCGGCCCATCCTGCCAGCCGGGGGTCAGCTGAGCTTGGAGTCGACTATCCGCGGGTGCCCGGAGCTGTGGAAGAAGATGCCCGGGTAGGGCCGGGTCCAGAACACCGCGCTGGGGTTGTCGTGCAGCGTAGAGCTCTTGATGGTCAGCCAGCCGGTGTTGTTGTTGCTGACGAAGAAGATGGCACCGCCACCCTCCCGGGCGTGGTTGTTCCGGATGACCGTGCCCGCGATCTTCAGCGAGTACCGGTCCCCGTCGTTGTAGATGGCGCCGCCGCTGCCGCCGCCCGCGGTCCCCGGCTGGGCCGGATTCTGCCCGTACCCGATGGCCCGGTTGTTGGTCATGACGCTGTTGGTCACCACCCAGAACACCCCGATGCTGCTCAGCGCGCCGCCGTTGGAGCACCGCCCGCCGGTGAACGTGTCCTTGGTGATGTATACCGGCCGGTTGCGCCACTGGGCCAGCGCACGGACGGCCGCCCCGCCCAGGTCCGGGCCGCTGTGGTAGCAGCGGTTATTCAGGAACCCCGAGTTGACCACCTTGAGCTGGCCGCCCAGGTCGAAGATGGCGCCGCCGCCCCCGCCGCCGTAGTTGACGTTCGCGCTCTGCCGGGCGGTGGAGTTGCCATTCTCCAGCTTGATGTTCTGCACGATGAGCTGCGGCCACTGCTGGTTGTAGCAGTCCGAGGTGGTGATCTTCTGCTTCGGGTCGCAGGTGTCCAGGTACAGGATCTGGTGCTTGCCGCCGCCGTTCAGGGTGACCAGCCCGCCGCCGTCCAGTACGACGCGGTGGCTGGTGTTCCGCAGCTTGGCCGTGCCGGTCATTTTGATCACGACCGGGTTCGGGCCGCAGTTGAACGTGATCACGCCGCCGCGGGCTACGGCCCTGACCACGGCGGCCGACGTGCACCCTGCGGGGGTGCCGGCGCCGATGACCTGGTCCGGCCGGCTGGTGTTGACCGCCCGGCCGGCCAGCGGGACGGCGGCGTGCCCGGCCGGGTTGCCGTAGTCGGGCAACTGGTGCGCGGCGAGCACCACCACCGACGCGCCCGCGGTGAGCGGCCCAGCCGCGGCCGCCAGGGCGGCTCCAGCCGCAACTGCTAGCGAGAACCGACCGAAACCAGCCCTGATCCTCATGGCGCCACATGGTAACGGTGATGATCACGGTAAGGCTGATGAATCAGGTAAGCGGGTCACCAGGCAGAACGCGTGGCCGTCCGGGTCGCGGCAGACCCGCCATGAGACCTGTTCGCCGCCCCCAGGTGAGCGTGGCGGCTTCGGCCTCGATGCCGTCAGCTCACCTTCGGTCTAGCTGGTGCCGGTGGCCGGGGATGGCCAGGCCTCGCGGACGAACCAGGACAGCCGCCCCGTGCTCCGGGCCAGCACCAGGTAACGGCGACGCGCCGAACCCGGCCCAGTTGCCGGGTTTCGGTCATGTTCACCAGCGATGATGGACGCAGCTAATGGCCCCGTCCGGGGATGCACGAGCGTTCCCGGGGCAGGATAACGGTGATGAAGCGGTCATGACCGGCGGCGCACCCGCACCCCTTTAGCGGCGCGCGGTCCGGACGGCGGTGGAGGCACGGCGTGAGCATCGGCGAGGCCCTGGCGGAAGCGCGCGACCAGGCCGGACTCAGCATCGCCCAGGTCAGCGAGCGCACCCGGATCAGGCAGGGAATCATCCAGGGCATCGAGGCCGACGACTACGGCGTGTGTGGCGGCGATTTCTACGCCCGCGGCCACATCCGCAGCATCGCCCAGGCGGTCGGCGCCGATCCCGGGCCGCTCATCGAGGAGTACGACCACGACCAGGCCGCGACCGGCCCGATCGCGGCGACCGGCCTGGACGAACTGGTCGCCACGTCCCGACCGCCCCAGCGGCCCCGGCTGAACCCGGCCCTGCTGATCGCCGCGGCGGTGGTGGTCGTGCTCGGGGTGGGCGGCTACCTGCTCGCCACCGGCCTGGGGCACAGGACCGGCCCGGCGCCCAAGGCGGCCGCGCCCAGCCTGGCCGGTCACGGCACCGCGAGCCCCGGGACGGGCGAAAGCCCGGCCGCGGCGCAGTCCGGCCAGGCGGTGGTGGTCCGGCTGACCAGCACCCGGGGTACATCGGTAGTGTTCACCACCCCGTCCGGCCGGTACCTGTCCCGGTCCTACGCAGCGGCGGGCACGTCCGTTACCTGGACACTGCACCGGGCGGTGCACATTAAGCTGGCCGACCCGGCCAGCGTCCGGATGACCGTGGACGGGAAGAACCCGCTGCCCGCCCACCCAGCGGCAGGCCCGGTCACGCTGAGCCTCGATCCGGGTCGGCCGGTCACCGTGGCCAGCCCGGCGGCCCCCACTCCGGCTCCTACGCCCTCGCTGCAGAATCTGCAGCCAGTGAACGTCAGCCCGTTCGGCGCGTTCGGCCACCCGGGCGACAACCCGCAGGGTGCGCCGCGAGCCGTGGACGGCAGGCCCGGCACGGCGTGGCACACCGACTGGTACACCACACCCTGGTTCGGCAACCTGTACCCCGGCACCGGCCTGCTGCTGGACATGGGCCACCAGGTCACCGTGGACAAGGTCCGGGTCAGGCTGGGTCCCGCGCTCGGGACCCACTTCCAGATCCGCGTCGGCTCCGCCCGTGACCTGGCCGGACTGCCCGTGGTCGCGCGGTCTGCCGGGCCAGGCGGTGTGATCAAGCTGCCGCTGGCGAGTCCAGCGCACGGGCGTTATGTATTGGTGTGGTTTACCAAGTTGCCGCCGGACGCGGCGGGCACCTTCCGGGTCGATGTGTTCAACGTGGCCGCGCGGGGCCACGGGTAACGGCCGCCCCCAGTGTGCTCGGGGGGTGTCAGGCGACCCGGCGCCAGCCCAGCTCGCCGGCCTTCCAGCGGGCGATCGCCTTGTGCTCGCTGACCACCTTGACCTCGCGCAGCTGACTGCCGTGCTCGTGTATGGCCTGCTCGGCCCCGGCCATTCCATCGAGCGGCGAGGGCTGCGGGATCTCCCGCTTGGCGCCGGACTGCTCGATAAGGATCAGATTGGCCGGCCGGGCTTCGCCGGCCGGGTTGATGTTCTCACTCACAACAATTACGACCTCTGCTCGTTGCCGGGTATTCCCCCAGCTGTGGTGTTGGGCGACACGTTCACTCCCGGCGGAACGCTGTGACCAGCCACAATGCCGCGTTAGGGGAGTACGAAAGTTCATCCCATTAACTAACTCGGGCCTGGCGGGCCTGGCGGCGCCGCTCCCGGCGCAGCCGGGGACGCAGCGCGCTCACGGGTGATACGCAGTCAGCACCCAGGTTGGCGCGCTGCACTGGACCTGGGGCAGGCCACTGCACACGCCCCGGGCCTGCAGGAAGGAGGCATTGCCATGTTCTGGTACGGACCACAGTTCGGTGGCTGGGGCTGGGCGGCCGGTCTCAGTTCGCTGGTCTTCTGGGCGCTGCTGGCGGTGGGCATCTTCGCCCTCGCCCGCTCCCTCACCCGCGGTGGCCAGCGGCCCTTCCCGCCGCGCCCGGGCTATCGCACTACGGCGGCGCCATACGGCCCAGGACCCGGCGCTGGCCCCGGACCGGGACCCGGACCCGTGTACCCGGCACCGGCTGAGCAGATCCTGGCCGAGCGGTTCGCGCGCGGCGAGATCGACGAGGACGAATTCCACCAGCGGATGACCGTGCTCCGCCCCGAGGCCCCGCACCACCCGGGCCAGCCCGGTCCCTCGTACTGACCCGCTCAGCGGGCCGACTTGGCCGGCAGCCCGGCCGCGAATTCCAGTCCCCGCCGCACCCAGCCGGCCAGCGCATCATCGGCCGCGAAGCCCGCGGGCTCGACGCTGATGAATCCGGACAGTGCCCGCCCGGCGAGCAGCATCGGCCGCACGTGCGGCTCAGCCAGGGCCTGCTCGCGGCCGTCCGCGCCGACCCGCACGATCAGCGTCGGCCCCCGCACGCCGCAGCACATGTTGCCGTTGACCAGGAACGACAGCCCGCCGCCGACCATCTTCTGCTCGGCCACGCCGGGCTGGTCAGCCAGCACCCGCCGGATCCGGTCAGCGACCTCGGAATCGTAGCTCACAGCTCAGGTTTCCTCCCGTTGCCTGGTCCTATCTTCCCGGTTCCTATGCTGCAGGTATGGGGCAAGTCCGGGTCGGCACCGCGTCGTGGACGGACCGGACCCTGATCGAATCCGGCTGGTACCCGCCGGAAGCGGCCACGCCTGAGCAGCGGCTGCGCTACTACGCCCGGCAGTTTCCCCTGGTCGAGGTGGACGCCACCTATTACGCGCTGCCCGCCGAACAGACCGCGACCAGCTGGGCGGAGCGCACCCCGGCCAGGTTCACCTTCAACGTGAAGGCGTTCAGCCTGTTCACCCAGCACCCCACCCGGGTCGCCGCGCTGCCCACCGACCTGCGCCCAGCCGCGGAGAAGACCGGCAAGGACCGGATCTACCTGAAAGACATCGATCCCGCGGTGACCGATCAGGCGTGGCAGCGGTTCCTGGCCGCACTGGAGCCGCTCAACCAGGCGGGCAAGCTCGGCGCCATCCTGTTCCAGTTCCCGATGTGGTTCCCGATCTCCCGGACGAACAAGGACTACATCCTGGCCTGCGCCGACCGGGCAGCACCGCGCCGGATCTGCGTCGAGTTCCGCAACCGGACCTGGATGACGCCGGAGAACCAGGAAGAGACGCTGAGCTTCCTCGCTCGCCACCAGCTCCCGTACGTCTGCGTGGACATGCCCCAGGGCTACCGGGACTCGATCCCGCCAGTGGTGGCGGCCACCGCACCTGACCTGTCCGTGGTCCGGATGCACGGCCATTCGGACAAGTGGACCAGCAAGGACATCCACGAGCGGTTCGGCTACCACTACACCGAACGCGAGCTCGAGGAGTGGGCACCCAAGGTGCGCGACTTGGCCCAGCAGACCGAGACCACGCACGTCCTGTTCAACAACTGCTACCGCGACTACGCGCAGACCAACGCCCAGCAACTGGCTGAGCTGCTCAAGGTCTGACCGGCCGGACTCTCCGGTCCTGGCGCCCGGCCGGCGAACCGGGGAGGATCAGGCTGAGCGGGGGCGACGAGGGCCGCCGGACCGAGGAAGGGGACCGCCATGCCCATCGTGCAGGCCAACGGAATCGACATCTACTACGAGGTGCAGGGCGAGGGTGAGCCGCTCGTCATGATCCCCTACCTGGCCGCCGACCAGGCCTGCTACGCCTTCCAGCTGGCGGACTACGTGAAGCACTTCAGCTGCTACACAGTGGACCTGCGCGGCGCGGGCCGGTCCAGCAAGCCGCACGGGGCCTACCGCACCGACCTGCTGGCCGACGACGTGGCCGCGTTCATGCAGGCGGCTGGGCTGGACCGGGCGCACATCTGGGGCCTGTCGCTGGGCGCGGCCACCGGGATGTGGCTGGCCGCGAAGTACCCGGCCCGGGTGACGTCGCTGTCGCTGCACAGCGCCTGGACGGCCACCGACCCGTTCCTGACCGCGGTGGTGCAGAGCTGGCGGATCATGGCCGAAGGGCTCGGCAGCGTGGCCGACATGGCCATCAAGGGGATCTTCCCGTGGTGCTTCACCCCCGAGCTGTACGCGGCCCGGCCGGAGTACATCGACTCGCTGGCCGAGTTCGTCCGCGGCCGCCCGATGCCGCCGGTGGACGCGTTCCTCCGCCAGTCGGAGGCGGTGCTGACGCACGACGCGCGGGACGTGCTGAGCTCCATCCAGGCGCCCACCCTGATCACGTTCGGCGGGCGCGACATGGTCACGTCGACGCGGTTCGCCGGGCCGTTCACCGAGGCCATCCCGCAGGCTGAGGTGACCGTGTTCGAGGACTGCGCGCACACGCCGATGTACCAGGATGTCGAGGGGTTCAACCAGCGCACCCTGGAGTTCCTGCGCCGCCAGACCGCCCCAGCCTGACCCGGTCAGCGTTCGGCGAATACGGCCAGCGCCACCTGGTAACTGTCGAACGCCCGGGCGGCGCCCGCGTACGCCTCGAGGTGGATGAACAACTCGACCACTTCCTCCTTGGTCACGCCGGAGTTCAGCGCGATCCGGAGTTGCCCGCGCAGCGGCTCGTGGGTGCCCAGCGTGGCCGCGATGGCCACCGAGATCAGCGCCCGGCTGCGGGTGTCCAGCCCGCCCCGCGACCATGAGTCGCCGAACGCGTGTATGGTGGCCAGCCGCCGGAAGTCTGCCCCGGCCGGCGGCTCCCCCTCGCCCAGCGGCAGCACCAGCGGCTGGCCGAGCAGCCGCTCCGCGGTATCCAGGGCCTGCTGGTACCGGCCAGCCTCGGCAGCATCCGTCGGCTCGGGACGCCACTCGGCGCGGTAGTCCGGGTGGCTGGCAAACTTAGCCGCGGCCGCCCGCATGGCCACCTCGATCCGGGGCGGATCGTCGCCCTCCTGGTACGCGGCCACCAGGGCGAACGTTTGCCGCCGCTCCGCGTCGGTGGAGCCCGCGTCGGCCGTCCGGTGCATGAGGAAGGCGGCCAGGTCATCAAGGCTGTCGTTGGTCATCGGGGTCTCCTCGGGGCGCGGGCGTTCAGAAATTATCTGCCTTGAGGATGTGCGGTCACCCACCGCCGGTCAGGCTCGGGGGTATGTCTCAGACAGGGTTGGCGGCACCCGGCCTATCCGGGCAGGCCCGGGCGGACAGGCCGGCTGACCTGACCGACCGGCAGCTGATGGTGTGGGTCACGAGCCGGCTGGCGCGGTGCGCCGACGACGGCACGGACGCTGATGACTGGTTCCCGGTGGCGACCCGGTGGAGCCGGGCCCGCGCCGAGGCCGCGCGGGCGCTGGCGCTGTGCGCGAAGTGCCCGGTGCGTACGCACTGCCTGGAGCTGTCGATGCGGCAGTGGGACGCGGCCGGGCGGTACGGCGTCTGGGGCGGCTTGCTGGAGGCCGAGCGCGCGGCCATCCGCGAGGAATGGCTCAGCGGAGTGAGCGTCAGCCGCCTGCTGGACACGAGAACCACCTAGGCCAGACCTGGACCGCCTGGGCCAGACCTGGACCGCCTAGGGCAGTGCGGCCAGCAGTTCCCGGCAGGCCCGCTCGCAGCGGCGGCACGCCTCGGCGCAGACCCGGCAGTGCGGGTGATTCACGTGCCGCTCGCACTCGTCGCCGCAGCTGCTACAGCTGGCCACGCAGGCTTCCAGCAGCGGCCTGACCACGGCCGGGTCGTACGCCGCCTGGCGGCTGACCACCCCGGCGCTGGCGGCGCAGATATCCGCGCAGTCCAGGCACAGCCGGATGCAGGTGACCATCTCGGTCAGCTGGGGCTCGCTCAGATCCGCACTGACGTCCGCGGTGCAGGCCTGGGTGCAGTCGGTCAGCGCGTCGATGGCCGCGGCCAGCACGTCGTCGTCCACACGGTACGTAGTCGGGTAGGTGTCCAGCAACTGCCGTGCGTAGCTCATCGCGCCTCCTATCCCTAGACGGCGCCCACGGCCTTTTCCACCGTCTCGAAGAGACCCTCCAGCGGGACCTTGCCATCGATACGGGTGCCGTTGACGTAGAACTTGGGGGTGGCGTTCACCCCGCTCTGGATGCCCTCCCGCACATCGCGCTCGATCCGGGCGGCATAGACGTTGCCGGCCACCTCGTTCTGCAGCCGGCTGACGTCCAGGCCGAGCCGGTCCGCGTAGCTGAGCAGCGAGTCGAGGTCCAGCCCGGCCCCGTCACGCAGCAGCAACTCGTACATCTCCCAGAACTTGCCCTGGGCGGCGGCCGCCTCGGCCGCCTCGGCCGCCTGCTCGGCGTGCGGGTGCAGCTGCGGGATGGGGAAATTCCGGAACACCAGCCGGATCTGGCCCGGGTACTCGTCCAGCAACCGGTGCACATCCCGGGCCGCGCCCCGGCAGAAGGGGCATTCGTAGTCGCCGTATTCGATGATCGTGACGGGCGCATCGGCTGGTCCGAGCACGTGGTCCTCGGCTGTTACTTCAGGTACCGAAATCTCTTCCACCTGACCACCTGCGGTCTGTCGTGCGAGCTTCCCGGGCGATCACGCCATTACTCAACCGTGTTACCGTGCCTTGAGTATCACATTGCCGTCAGCAGCGCCGATTCGGGGTCATGTCGCCACACCGTAGCCAGCCAGGATTGAGCTAGCTGTGCCGCCGCAGCGCACGGTCGGCACCTGCTTAAGGACCTGCGATGCGAGGACGCGAGCATGAGCTGCAGCTAGCTGGGGACTGCCTACGCGAAGCCGCCCGCGGGCACGGCCAGGTGCTGCTCGTCGAGGGCGAACCCGGCATCGGCAAATCCGCGATCCTGGCCGAAGTGACCGCGCTGGCCGGCCGCCGGGGCTTCGCGCTGGCCGCGGCGGCCGCCGACGAACTGGGCCAGCTCATGCCGTTCGCCCCGCTGGCTGCGGCGCTGCCGGAATCCGCCGGTGCCCTGGCCTGGGCCACCTCCGGCATCCCGGGGACCGCCGGGGCGGCCCGGGAGTTCCCGGCGGCTGGGTTCGGCGCAATCCAGGCGCTGCTCGAGCGGCGCACCGCGGCCGGCCCAGTCCTGATCAGCCTGGATGATCTGCACTGGGCCGACCCGGCCACGCTCACCGTGCTGCGGGTGCTGCCCCGGCGGCTGGCCAGCCGCCAGCTGGCCTGGGTGCTGGCCCGCCGTACCGCGGCGGACGGCGGTGGCGCCGACCTGCTCTTCGACCTGCTGGCGAAGGAAGGCGCGCCCCGGGTCACGCTGGGCCCGCTGACCAGCGACGCGGTGGCCGGGCTGGTCACCGATGTGCTGGGCGCCCAGCCCGACCCGGACCTGGCCGCGCTGGCCGCGAGTGCGGCCGGCCATCCCTACCTGCTCACCGAACTGCTCCGCGGCCTGTGCGAGGCAGGTGCGGTCCGGATCGCCGGGCAGACCGCCTCGCTGACCTGTGCGCAGCTGCCGGAACGGCTGCGTGCGGCCGCCCGGCGCAGGCTGTGCGAGCTGACCGGGCAGGCCCGGTCGCTGCTGGAGATCATGGCCGTACTCGGCGATTCCTTCCAGCTAGACGATGCGGCCGAGATGCTGGGCGAGCCGCCGGCCGGACTGCTCCCGCTGATCAACGAGGCACTGGCGGCCGGGATCCTGACCGCGGCCGGGCCGGTGTTCCGCTTCCGCCAGACGCTGCTGTGGCTGGCCGTGGCCGAGGCGGTGCCGGTGCCCGCCCGGCACGCGCTGCACCGGCAGTTCGGCGAGATCCTGCTGGAGCGTGGTGATTCCGCGCTGACCGCCGCCAGCCACCTGGTCGAAGGGGCACGCCGGGGTGATCCGGCGGCCACGGCCGGCCTGGACCAGGCGGCCGATGAGGTGGTGCGGACCGCCCCCGGCACCGCTGCCGACCTGGCCGTCCGGGCGCTCGAGCTGACCCTGCCGGAGGACGCGGACCGGTACCCGCGGCTGGCGCGCGCGGCCGACGCGCTGACCGCGGCGGCCCGGGTGGACGAAGCCGCCGGGCTGGTCCGGGACGCGCTGGCCCAGCCGCTGCCGACCGTCTATCGCGCCCAGCTCCGCGCGGCCCGGGCCGCGATCCTCTGCCTGCAGGGCCGCCCGGCCGAGGCCAACGCCGAAGCCGGGACAGTGCTGGCCTGGCCCGACGTGCCGTACCCGGTGCGCGACGAGGCCGTCGTCGCGCGGCTCCAGGCGCTCACCGCGCTGGGCGAGAACCAGCAGGCCCGGGCCGTGGCCCAGGACGTACTGGCCGGTCCGGGCGAGCACGGCGAGCCAGCCCTGGCCGGGGCGCTGACCGTGCTGGGCACCATCTGCTGGGCTGACGGCCAGCTCGGCCAGGGCTTGCAGTTGTACCGCGAGGCGGCCCGGCGGGCGGGCGGGATCTCGCCGGACGCCCGGCACTTCCAGCCGCTGCTCGTGCTGGCGGCCCGGCTCATCGACCTCCGCCAGCTCGACGAGGCGTCGGCCATCATCCGCGGCGCGGCGGGCGCCATGCCAGTGCCCGGCGGCCACGTGTCAGAGCCCATCCCCGCCCTGCTGCGGGCCCGGGCCGACTTCGCGCGGGGCCGGACCGAGGACGCCCGGCGGGCGGCCGGCGCCGCGCTGGGCCTGGCCGGTTCGCTGCGGGCCGCCCCGCAGAGCGCCCTGGCCCAGTCGGTGCTGAGCGTGATCGCCTTCCGGGCCGGGGATCTGCGCGCCGCCGCCCAGCACCTGCGCGGCCGTCCCGACGCCGCGCACTTCACGGACGGCTATGCCGGTACCGAGACGGTGCTGGCCCGGGCGATGCTGGTGGAGGCGGCGGGCGGGCCGAAGAACGCGACCCAGCTGCTCGGCGACCTCTATGCGGGCCTGGCCGCCCACCGCCAGGTGCTGATCGGCGACCCGGCCGCGGCAGCCTGGCTGGCCCGCACCGCGCTGGCCGCCAGCCGCCCGGACCTGGCCGCCAGCGTGGCCCGGGTGGCCGAGGAGATCGCCCGGGAGAATCCGGCGTTCCCGGTGGCTGCGGTGGCGGCGGCGCACTGCGCCGGGCTGGCCAGCCGGGACCCGGCCCGGCTGGCGCACGCGGCGGCCGGGCATCCTGATCCCTGGGCGCGGGCGTCCGCGGCCGAGGATCTGGGCCACCTGCTGGCCAGCACCGCGGAGCGGGCAGACGCGGTGGCCCAGCTGGACAGTGCGCTGGCCGGCTACGGGCAGACCGGGGCCGGCCGGGACGTGGCCCGGGTCCGGCGCAGGCTGCGCCGCCTGGGTATCCGGCGGCGGTCCCGGGCCGCCGGACGCCGGCCGGTGTCCGGCTGGACCGGTCTCACCCCGGCCGAGCAGGCCACCTCGAACCTGGTGGCCCAGGGCCTGAGCAATCAGCAGGTCGCGGAGCAGATGTATGTGAGCGCGCACACGGTCGCGTATCACCTGCGGAACGTGTTCCGTAAGCTCGGCATCGGCTCCCGGGTGGAACTGGCCCGGGTGGTGGCCGAGCAGGCGGGTGGCAACGGGCTAGCATGAGCCACCCGGCGTGGTTTCGCATCCTCAAACCGGCTAGTTCCTAACGGCGGGCGGCGGCAGGCGGCCCGGGCCGCGGGCCGAACCGGGGCCAGTAGCAGCCCGGCGTAGCCGTCAGGCACCCCGTGGCGGGAAAAGGTACGACCATAAGGCGGTAATAAGCGATCACCCGGGCCCCACGGCAGTTGTCCCCGGACCCTGCCTAACCAGGGACGATACCGGGCTTTCCGAACAACTGCGGTTAACCACCTATGCAGATGGGGGATGTGCCGCACACCCCGCCATGTGACGCTTCGTACGGAATCGTGGCAAACCATCCAGCTAGCGGGGGCAGCGGTGGCCGGGCTCTCCGCAGTGAGCATTCGGCCGGCAAAGCCGGCCGGGCATGTAGCCATGCGCGGCCGCCAGGCCGAATGGCAGCTGGTCCGGGACCTGCTCCGGCGCGCGCAGCGCGGGCTGGGCGGCGTTCTGCTGGTCGACGGCGACGTCGGCATGGGGAAGTCCCTGCTGCTCCGCGAGTCCGCCCGCGAGGCGGCCGGCCAGGGTTTCTCGCTGGCGGCCGGCCGGGCCGATCAGCTGGGCCGGCATGTGCCGTTCTTCACCCTGCTCGCGGCGCTGCATCAGCCACTGGGCGGCGCCGGTGCCACGGATCGTCCGGGCCAGCCGGACATCACCGCCGGGCGGATCGGCCAGCTGCAAGCCCACCTGGAACAGCGAGCCGCGGCTGGTCCCGTCCTGGTCAGCCTGGATGACCTGCAATGGGCCAGCCCAGCGACCTTGCTGGCGCTCCGGGTGCTGCCTCAGGAGCTCGCCTCGTCCCCGGTGGCCTGGCTGCTGGCCGGCTCGAAGACGCACCAGGACAAAAGCGCCGGTCTGCTGTTCCACCTGCTGGAGGAGGACGGGGCCAGCCGCATCACGCTCGCCCCGCTCGGCGATGACGCGGTGCTCGGCGTGCTCACCGACGCGTTCGGTATGCCGCCGGACCGCAGCCTGCTCGCCCTGGCCGCGCGGGCGTCCGGCCACCCCGCGCTGCTTAGCGAGCTGGTGCGCGGCCTGGCCGAGGAGAATGCCGTCCAGGTCACCGACGGCTCGGCGCGGCTGGTCTCCGCCCGGCTGCCGCAGCGGATCCAGTTCCTGGCCCGGCGGCGGCTCGATGGCCTGACCGGGCCGGCCCAGCAGCTGCTCGAGACGGCGGCCGTGCTCGGCCGGTCGTTCCTGCTGGAAGACACCACCGAGATGCTCGGCGTGACCCCGGCTACCCTGCTGCCCACCGTCGAGGAGGCGATGGCCGCGGGCTTCCTGGTCGCCGCCGATGACCTGCTGTCGTTCCGGCACGACCTGATGTGGCGGGCCATCGCCAACCTCATCCCCGAGCCGGCCCGCAAGGCGCTGCACCGTCAGTTCGGCGAGATCCTGCTGAACCGCGGCGGCTCGGCGCTGTCCGCCGCCGCGCACCTGCTCGAAGCCGCGCACACCAGTGATCCCGCCACGCTGGCCGGGCTGGACCGGGCCGCCGCGGGCACGCTGCTCTCGTCGCCGCAGACCGCGGCCCGGCTGGCGCGGCGCGCCCTGGACCTCACCTCCCCCACCGACCCGGCCGCGCTGCCCCGCTCGGTGGCCGCAGCCGAGGCACTGACCGCGGCCGGCCAGCTGCAGCTGGCCACCCGGATCGCGCAGGACACGCTGGTCCAGCCGTTGCCGGCCGTCCCGGAATCCCGGCTGCGCTGCGCGCTGTCCACGATCCGGTCGGCCACCGGCCAGGCGCAGCAGGCCGCGGCCGAAGCCCGGGCCGCGCTGAGCCCGGCCGGGCTGCCCGCCGGGCTGCGCGACCAGGCGCTGACCGCGCAGCTTCAGGCCGTGGTGGCACTGCGGGACCGGGACGCCGCGGGCCCCATCGCGGCCCGCATCCTGGCGGCCCCCGACGACTACGGTGGCCCGGTAGTGGTGGCCGCTCAGGTGGCCCGCGCGATGATCAGCTGGGATGAGGGCCGGCTGGGCGAGACCCTCGAGCGGCTGCGCGACGCCGCCCGGCAGGGCAGCGGGATCTCCCCCGATGCCCGGCACTTCCAGCCGCTCCTCGCGCTGGCCACCTGCCTGGTCGAACTGCGCCGGTTCGACGAGGCGGAGACGGTCATCCGGGCCGCGGACAACATCACGCTGCGCGGCATCCCGGCCGAGGCGGTGCCGGCCCTGCTGCGGGCCCGCATTCACCTGGCCCGGGGCCGGCCGGGCGACGCGGCCGCGGCGGGCGAGGCTGCCCTGGCCACGGCCGACGCGCTCGGCGCGCACAGCTACACCTCGGCCGCCGAGTCCGTGCTCGCCATGATCGCGCTGCGCCGCGGCGACCTGGCCGCCGCGACCGAGCACATGGCCCGCCGTGCGGCCCGGATGCCGCACTTCGCCGCCGCGTTTGCCCGCACCGACTGCACGGTGGGCGCGGCCCAGATTGCCGAGGCCCGGGATGGCCCGGCCGCGGTGCTCAGCCAGGTCCGGGAAATCTGCGCCGTGCTGCCGGCCCGCCGGGGCATGCTGCTCGGCAATCCCACCGCCCCGGCCTGGCTGGTCCGCACCGCGCTGGATGCGGGCGACCACGGGCTGGCCGGGCAGGCGGCCCAGCTCACCCGCGTGCTGGCCAGCGAGAACCCGGGCTGCCGGCCGGTCGTCGTGGCGGCCGCGCACAGCCTGGGCCTGCTCGAGCAGGATGCGGCCCGGCTGGCTCATGCGGCCGCCCAGCACGATGACCCGTGGGCCCGCGCCTCCGCCGCCGAAGACCTCGGCGTGCTGCTGGCCCGGCAGGGCAACGCGGCCCGGGCCGTGCATTACATGAACGAGGCGCTGGACGGCTACGGGCAGACCGAGGCGAACGCGGACATGGCCCGGATCCGGCGCCGGCTGCGCAGGCTCGGGGTGCGGCGGCGGCACTGGGCCTCGGCTGCCGAGCGGCCCACCGCCGGGTGGGAAAGCCTTACCGAGACCGAGCGCACCGCGTCGGAACTCGTCGCCCAGGGGCTGAACAACCGGCAGGTCGCCGACCGGATGTATGTGAGCGCCCACACCATCGCGTTCCACCTGCGCCAGGTGTTCCGCAAGCTGAGCATCGGCTCCCGCGTCGAGCTGGCCCGGATCGTGCTGGAGCAGACGCAGCAGTCCGCGTCCGGCTGACCACCGCGGTCACAGGTACTCTCGCCTGCGCATCCAGACCAGGGTGGCCCAGCCCCAGATGGGCGGCAGGTACGAGGTGAACAGCCGCTGGATGAACACGGCGGAGGTGGCGTCGGCTTCCGGGATGCCGGCCGCGGTGAGGCCGAGGATCAGGCCCGCTTCCACCACTCCCATGCCACCGGGCACCGGTGACACGCCGCCGATGGTGGCGGCCAGCGAGATGACCACGATGAGGATGGGCAGCTGGAGATGGTCGTCGAAGGCCCGCAGCGACACCGACAAGGCCATGGCCACCACCAGCTCCTGCGCGAATGACCCGCTCACCAGGAGCACCAGCTTGCGTGGCTGGTTGGCCACCTCCCGCAGGTTGCCCCAGATGTCGCGGACCTTCGGGCGCAGCGTGTCGGCGGCCCGGCGGCGCAGCCGGGGTACTGCCAGGGCCAGGCCAGCCACCAGGCCGGCCAGCAGCACCACGGCCAGGATGATCCACACCAGCGCCGAATCGTCCCCGGACTGGGGAGTGAGGTCGAAGTCGAGGGCTCCCCAGGCGAACGGGAGCGCGACCACGAACAGGATGGTCTTGGCGATCCAGCTGGACGAGGTCATGATGGCGCCCGAGCTCAGCGCCACCGTCGGGTCGTAGCCCTGCCGCTGGAAGAAGCGCACCCGGGTGGCGAACACGGCCGCGGTCCCGCCGGCCAGCGCGCTGAACGAGTTGGCCACCTCGACCGCCAGCACCCGGCCGAACGGGAGCACGCCGGACACGCTGCCGATGGCTTCCAGCGCCGACGCGACGAAGGCCAGCTGGGCCAGGACGGCGGCCAGCGCCACCCAGAGCCAGTTGGCCCCGATCAGGGTGTCGAACGAACTGGCCACGTCGAGGAGCACCCCGATGAGGGCCCAGCCGCCGATCAGCGTGCCGACCACCAGGATCAGCGTCGGCCAGCTCACCCGGCGGGGCTCCACGAGCTTGGGCACCTCGATCGAGGCGGCCTCCGCGGCGCGCTGCCGGACCTCGGCCAGCAGCCCGCGACGGCCGCGCAGGCTCCGGCCGAGCGCGGGGTCCAGCCCGGCCTTGTGCAGGTGCTGGAGGACCCCGCCGAGCACGTCCGGGTCCAGGCACCGCGCGGCGCTGTCGCCGGCCCGTTTGGCGCCGGCCGCCGCGGCGGTGGCGGCAATGGCCCCCGCCATGTCGCGATCGAGCTGGTACTGGGTGGCGTTCGAGCTGGCGTTGCGGAAGTCCGTCAGCACCGCGGCCTGCTCGGCCGGGCTGATCAGGATCACGTCGCCGCTGATCGCGCCGTGCGAGATCCTGGCCTGGCGCAGGACCAGCAGCTCGCGGTAGATGTCGTCGAGAGCGGCGTCGCTGAGGCTGGCGGCGTCCGTCCCGGACAGCGGGGCGCCGGGCGGCAGGCGGCAGACCAGCAGCGCGTCACTGGCCGGCCCGGCCGTTCCGGCCACGACTATCTCGGGCACGGCCACCCCGGCCTGGGCCGCGCGCAGGGTGAGGAACCCCTCGTGCTCGACCTGCTGCAGCCGGGTCAGCGTGAGGCTCGCCCCGGAGTCCCGGTAGAACAGGAACCGGCCCACCTTGCTGAGCAGCTTGGCATCCGCCGCGTCCCGGCCGTACACCGAGATGGCTAGGGGGGCACCAGCGCCACCCGCCGGATCCGTCTCGGTGGCCTGGTATTTGGCCACGCCCCAGGCCTGCCGGGGCAGCGGGTGCACGCCGTCCGCGCTGATGCCGAGCTCATCCAGCAGCCGCCGGACATCCGCCGTCGAGGGCAGGCCGAGCGGTGAGCCGAAGATGAGCCGGACGAGCAGCGCCGCCGCCCAGCCGATGGCCATGCTGCCGAGCACGTTGAGCGGCAGCCCGTCCCCGCCGACTGCCGCGGCCAGCGTCACCAGGCCGATGAAGACCTCGATGACCCGCTGCAGGTCGCGGGCCAGGTAGGGCAGCGCGGCCGTGGCCACCGCCATGAACAGCGCGATCTGCAGGACGGGGAAACTCAGGTCGTAGCTGTCGATCACGATCCCGCTGGGCCGCCCGCCGTTACTGCCGAGCAGCACGATGAGGATCCAGCTCGTCACGGCCGCGCCGGCCGCGCTCAGCCCGATGTCGCGGGCCAGCACCCAGCGCCGGGCGATCAGGGCCAGCAGCACCAGGGCGATCGTGACGCCGTATGAACCCACCTCGTAGACCACCGTGACGAGCCAGGTGATGCTCCGCGGCGGCGGGTGGATGACCTCGGCGATGGCCCGGTCGATGCGCGAGTCGTAGCGGATGATGAGCAGGCAGCAGATCAGGCCGAGGATGGCGCCGGCCAGCCGCACTCCGTCCGTCCCGCGCCGGCGGCGCTGGCCGTCCCCCGCCGGGGCGAACACGATGGCGCGCCATCCGGCCAGCATCGGCGGCTGGGCCGGGGCAGAGGTTATCTGCACCCGACCATCGTCCTACGGTTGCGGCAGGATGGGCAGAGTGAGGTTCGAGTTCGTCACCGCGGGCCGCATCCTGGCCGGCCCGGGCCGGGCCGCCGACCTGCCCGCCGTACTGGCCGGCCTCGGCACCAGAGTGCTGCTTTGCACCGGCGCAAACCCCCTCCGGCATAACGCCCTTACCGGCCAACTGGGCCTGCCGGCCGCGCAGTTTCCGGTGGCCGGTGAACCCACGGTCGACCTGGCCCGGGCCGCCACCGAGGCCGCGCGGCAGCACGGCGCCGACGTGATCGCCGCGATCGGCGGCGGCAGCGTCATCGACACGGCCAAGGCGGTGGCCATGTTGCTGGGCAACGGCGGGGACCCACTCGACTACCTGGAGGTCATCGGGGCCGGCCGACCCATCACCCAGCCCGCCGTGCCCTGCGTCGCGGTGCCGACCACGGCGGGTACCGGCGCGGAGGTGACGGCCAACGCGGTGCTGGCCGCGCCGGAACACCGGATCAAGGCCAGCCTGCGCAGCCCGCTGCTGATCCCCCGGGTCGCACTGGTCGACCCGCAGCTCACCGTGTCCTGCCCGGCACCGGTCACCGCGGCCAGCGGGCTGGACGCGCTCACCCAGTGCCTGGAGCCGTTCGTCTCGGTGCGGGCCAACCCGCTGACCGACGGCCTGGCCCGGGAGGGGCTGCGCCGCGCCGCGGCCGGGTTGCGCGCCGCCTACACCGACGGCACCGACCTTGCGGCGCGGACCGACATGGCCCTGTGCAGCCTGCTCGGCGGGATGGCCCTGGCCAACGCCAAGCTCGGCGCGGTGCATGGGCTGGCCGGGGTCATCGGCGGCACGGCCGACGTGCCGCACGGCTTCGCCTGCGCCGCCGTGCTGCCCGCGGTCGTCGAGGCCAACGTGCGGGCGCTGCGCTCGGCACCGGACGGCGGCTGGGCGCTGGACCGGTACGCCGAATCGGCCCGGCTGCTGACCGGGGACCCCAGCGCGTCGATCGAGGACGGCCTGGCCTGGATCCGGGACACGATCCGGCTGCTGGCCGTGCCCGGCTTGGCCACGTTCGGCATCGAGCCAGCCCAGGCCGCGGAGATCGCCGCTGCCGCGGCCCGGTCCAGCAGTATGCAAGGCAACCCGGTCCCGCTCCCCGAGTCCACCCTCCGCGACATCGTCCTCCAGTCCCGGTAACAGGTCGCTGGCCACGGCGACGGGCCGGGTGGCATACCATGCCAGCCTCGATGAGTGGTCAGGCTGAGCAGCAGACGGCGGAGGAGTACCGCGAGTTCTCGGTGCACGAGGCAGGCGGGCGCTCCCCGCTGTACGTGCGGCTAGGGCAGGGCGTAGCGGACGACCCGGAGGTGCTCGGGTTCCTGGCCGGGCTGCCGCCCGCGAAACGTCAGCCGCAGCTGCTGCTGGCCGCGGTGCGCTACCTGGCCGGGCTGCAGGCCAGCTACGCCGGCTTCCGCGCCGTCGTGCTGGACAACCAGGCCGAGCTGGCCGCGATCATGCTGGCCCGCCGGGTGCAGACCAACGAGCCCGCCCGGTGCGCCACCCTGCTGCCCGCCCTGGCCATGCTCCCCCAGCCGCTGGCCCTGCTCGAGGTGGGGGCGAGCGCCGGGCTGTGCCTGCAGCCCGACCGGTATGGCTACGACTACGGCACCCGGCGGATCGGCGGCCAGCCCGGCGCGCCGCTGCTCAGCTGCCGCTGCCTGGGGCCGGTGCCGCTGCCGGACCAGCCGGTCGAGGTCGCCTGGCGGGCCGGGATCGACGTCAACCCGCTGGATGTCACCGACCCGGACGACGTGCGCTGGCTGTCCTGCCTGGTCTGGCCGGGCGAGGGCGACCGGGCCGTGCGGCTGGCCGCGGCGATCGAGGTGGCCCGCCGCGACCCGCCCCGGGTGGTCCGCGGCGACCTGCTGGACCGGCTGACCGGCATGGCCGCCGGGGCGCCGCCCGGGGCCACCCTGGTCGTCTTCCACTCCTCGGTGCTGGCCTACGTCAGCCCAGCCGAGCGGCAGGCATTCGCCCGGGCGGTGATCGGGCTGGACGCGGTCTGGCTGGCCCAGGAGTCGCCGACCGTCATGTCAAGCAGCGTGCCCGGCTTTGTTCCGGCCCCGCCCACCTCCCCAGCCCCCTTCGCTGCGCCGCCGGGCGGGATGGCCTACGTGCTGACCCGTAACGGCCGGGACGCGCTGGCCTACGCCGACGGCCACGGCAGCTGGCTCAGCTGGCTCGGCTAGCTACTACAGGGTGCCCTGCTCCGGCGTGCCGACCGGGTGCGGCTGCAGGATCTGCACGTCGAGCTGGCCCTCGGTGCGCCCGTCCAGGGCCTGGTTGAGCTCGGCCAGGGCCGGGCCGCGGCCGTGCACGGCTAGCGCCTCCGGGCTGGCCCACTTCTCGACCATGACCAGCCGGTCGTCGCCCTCGTGCAGCGCATACAGCAGGCACCCGTCGTCGTTCGCGTGCACGGCGGCGATGACCTTCCGCATGGCCGCGATGACCTCGGCCCGGTGCTCAGCCTTGGGGCGGATGGTGGCGACGACGACAACAGCGGCCATGGCGAGGTCCCTTCCTCTGCATCAGCTGGTGAAAATCTCGCTCAGCGCCGGGGCGACCGCGGTGTAGCCGCGGATCAGGCGCAGCCGGCCGCGGCCCAGCCGGGCCAGGTCCCGGGCCAGGTCTTCGTCCTGCTCGCCGGAGGTGTCCAGCAGCACATCCAGCCGGGGCAGCCGCGCGGCCAGTGGCCGCGGGTCCGGGCCGGCGTTGTGCACGCAATCGGAGAGCAGCAGCACGCGGGCGTCCCGGGCCGGAACCCGGGCCAGCTCGGCCGCGGCCACCTGGAGCGGGAACGCGATGTTGGTCAGCCCGCGGGCCGGGATGCGCAGCAGCTGCTCCAGCAGCCGACCGGCCGGGACCGGCTGGCCGAGGTGGGCCAGCACCGCGGCATCCGACCAGAACGCCAGCACGGCCAGATCGTCCCGGGCCAGTTCGGCGGCCAGCGCGCCGACCGTGGCGGCCACGGTGCGGACCCGCTCGCCGCGCATTGAGCCGGACACGTCGGCCAGCAGCACCACGCTGCGCCGGGTGCGCACCCGCTCGCGGACCACGATGTCCTCCTCGTCCGGCACCGGGTGCTCGACCAGCTGCTCGACGGTGCGGTCCAGGTCGATGTCGTCGCTGCCGCCGCGGTACCGGACGCTGGCCAGCTCCCCCACGCCGCGGCGGGCGGTGGTGTCCCGGCGCGGCCGCGGCACGGCCAGCCGGGCCGCGATCTGCCGGGCCCGCCGCAGCGTCTCCGGGTCGGCCACCGGCTCGCCGTCGAGAGCACGCAGCTCGCTCGTGCTATCCGGATCGTCGTCCGGCGAGGAGGGGCGCGCCGAAGGCGTGTTCCCGCCGAGTCGGCGCTCGGCGCGGAGCGGCGATCGGGGGGTTCCGGGGGGTCGTCCCCCCGGGCCAGCACTGTCGAGCAGCTGCGGCTGTTCATCGAGCACCTTGGGCTTGCGGCGCAATGGGCGCGGTTGTTCGGCCGGGCGGGTGCTCCGGCGGGTTAGTGGCGAGTCGGCCGCGACGGCTCTTCAACCAGGGGCGGCCGCGGCCGGGTTGAGGATGAACTGATCTGCCCAGATCTGCCGGAGCACCGCCTCCGGGGTCAGCTCGACGGTCTCGTCCAGGAAGATCCGGCCGGACAGCGCGACCACCATCGCGTCGAACACGGTCTCCGGATAGGCCACGTCGCCCGGCTCGGTGATGCCACGCAGCGTCACCAGCTGCCCGGCGATCAGGGTCAGGTCGATGGCCCCGCGCACGCTGCTGCCCTGCCGGAGTGCCGGGTGTTCCCGGGTGGCCCGGGTGACGGCGACGGCATCGGCCACCAGTCCGGCGTTAAGCAGAGAAGGTAGTTCGGGCAGCGGGGCGCGGAGCCGCACGATGCCGCGCTCGGCCTCGGCGTCCTGGTAGGTGATGGACAGCCGGCACAGCCGGTCGTGTACCGAGGTGGACAGCCGGGTGGTGCCCACGTTGTCGTATGGGTTCATCGACGCGATGACCCGGAACGAGGGCTGGGCGGTCACCGTGCCGACCCGGGGCACCGCCACCTCCCGCTCGGCCATCGCGGTGAGCAGCGTGTTGAGGGTGTCCTCGGGCGCCCGGTTGAACTCCTCGATGTACAGGAAGCCGCCGGCCCGCATCGCGGTGAGCAGCGGGCCGTCCACGAAGTTGTCCTCGCTGTAGTCCTCGCGCAGCACCCGGGCCGGGTTGTGGTGCCCGATCAGCTTGGCCGGGGTCAGGTCGGCGTTGCCCTCCACGAACACCAGCGGGATACCCCACTCGGTGGTGATGGCCCGGAGCAGCGTGCTCTTGCTGGTGCCGGGCGGCCCTTCCAGGATGATGTCCCGGCCAGCGGCGATGGCCGCGAGCGTGAGGGTCAGCTCACGCTCGCGGCCCACCAGGTGCGCGGCGACCCGGTCGTAGGTCCCGGCCAGGTCGGCGCGGTTAATCACCTCGGTCACTTGGTTAGCGATCCCGCATCGATCGGCAGTGTCACCCCAGTAACGTAACGCGACTCGTCCGAGGCCAGCCAGAGCACCGCGTTGGAGATGTCCACCGGCTCGACCCACGGGATGGGCAGCGCGTTCAGCTCCTGGAACCGCGCGCCCAGCACTTCCTTGGTGCGCTGATCCACCGGCAGGTCGGGGGCGAACAGTTCGTAGGTCGCCGAGTTCTGGATCATGTCGGTGTCCACGCTGGTCGGGTGGACGCTGTTCACCCGGATCATGTCCGGGGCCAACTCCAGGGCCAGCGTGCGCATCAGCCCGACCACGCCGTGCTTGGCCGCGTTGTAGTGGCCGGTGTTCGGGATGGCCATCAGCCCGGCGGTCGAGCTGGTCAGGATGATCGACCCGCCGCCGGCCGCCCGCAGGTGCGGGATGGCCGCCTTGGCCGCGTGCCAGACGCCGGTCAGGTTGACGTCGATCATGTCCTGCCAGTGCGTCTCGTCCAGTTCCTCCAGCGTGCCGAAGCTGAAGATGCCGGCGTTGGCCGAGACGATGTCGAGGTGGCCGAGCTGGGCCACGCCGTCGTCCAGCGCGGCCTTGACCGCGGGATAGTCCCGCACGTCCGCCTGGCTGGCCACGATCCGCCGGTCGAGGGCCTCCACCTCCTTGACGGTTTCGGCCAGGTCGTCCGGGGTGGACATGCCGTACGGCACGCTGCCGATCTGCCCGCACAGGTCGACCGCGATGATGTCCGCGCCTTCCTGGGCCAGCCGGATTGCGTGGCTGCGGCCCTGGCCGCGGGCCGCGCCGGTGATGAAGGCAACCTTGCCTGCTACCCGTCCTGCCATCTGCTGCCTCCAGTTATCGGATCGTGTTGCCCGCGTCGACGGTGAACTCCAGCCCGGTGACGTACTGCGCCTCGTCGGAGGCCAGGAACAGCACGGCGTTGCTGATATCCCGGGGCTCGACGCTCTGCACCGGGAGGGTGTTCATAAAGATCGGGCCCAGGTTCGGGTCGCGGTTGATCAGCGGGTCCAGGCCGCCGAGGCCGTCCACCATCGGGGTCTGCACGCCGGTCGGGTGCACGGTGTTGACCCGGATCTTGTGCTGGGCCAGCTCATTGGCCATGGTCCGGGTGATGCCCACCACGCCGTGCTTGGCCGCGACGTACGGGGCCAGGAACGGCAGGCCCTTGATGCCCGCGGTGGAGCTGGTGCAGATGATCGACCCGCCGCCCGCCGCGATCAGGTGCGGGGCGGCCGCCACCATGGTGTTCCACACCCCGGTCAGGTTGGTGTCCAGGGTGTCCTGCCACACATCCGGGGTGACCTCGTCCCAGGCCTGCACGGTGCAGATGCCGGCGTTGGCGCACACGATGTCGAGGTGGCCCAGCTGGGCGACGGCGTCGTCCACTACCCGCTTGAGCGCGGCGGCGTCCCGCACGTCGGCCTGGGCCGCGATGATCCGGCGGTCCAGCGCCTCCACGTCCTTGACCGTCTGGGCCAGGTCGGCCTCGGTGGCCAGGCCGTAGCCCACGGTCGGGTAGTCCCGGCAGATGTCCACCGCGATGATGTCGGCGCCTTCCTCCGCCAGCCGGATCGCGTGGCTGCGGCCCTGGCCACGCGCCGCGCCGGTGATGAAGGCGACCTTGCCTGCTACTCGTCCTGGCATGGCTCGTGCCTCACTTCTTGTCTGCGGTGCTCATGCGGCCGCAGGCATGGTTGGGTAGCCCGGTGCGGCCCGCAGCCGCTATGTCGTCAACGCTGTGTCGTACACCACATACGGCACCCAGTGCCGACATTAACGGCATCGAGTGCCAATGAGCAAGACAAGGTCAGAGAGTTTTCGCACTGAGTGCCATTTCGTGGCATGCTCCTGTGAGGGACAGCAGAGAGGCGGTGGCGGAGATGACCTCGCCAGAGGCGCCGGTCCAGCTGGGGCGCAGGCGGATCACCACCCGTGCGGAGCTCGAGCACGTCGCGTTCGAGCTGTTCGAGCGGCAGGGTTACGAGGGCACGACCGTGGATGACATCGCCAGCGCGGCGGGCATCGGGCGGCGCACCTTCTTCCGGTACTTCGCGTCCAAGAACGACGTGCCGTGGGGCAACTTCGCCGCCGAACTGGACCGGATGCGTGCCTGGCTGGCGGCCTGCCCGGCGGACGCCCCGCTGATGGACGCGATCCGGCTGGCCATCATCGACTTCAACACGGTGCCCCCGGAAGACGAGGTGTGGCACCGCCGCCGGATGCGGCTCATCCTCGACGTCCCGGTGCTGCTGGCGCACTCCATGCTGCGCTTCGCCGAGTGGCGGCAGGTGATCGCCGACTTCGTGGCCGGGCGCACCGGGGAGCCGGCCTGCGCACTGCTGCCGCAGACGATCGCCTACGGCAGCCTGGGCGTGGCCATCGCGGCCTACGAACAGTGGCTGCACACCGAGGACAGCGACCTGACCGCGCTGCTGGACGCGGCCATGCGCGGCCTGGCCACGTCGTTCGCGGACAGCAGGCCGTTATGGGACGGAGTTGACTGATGGCAAGCAGCAGACAGTGGTTCGAATCGGTGGCCGAGGCGCAGCGCCGGGCCAAGCGGCAGCTGCCCAGGTCGGTCTATCTGGCCCTGGTCGCCGGGGCCGAGGCCGGGCTGACCATGGACGACAACGTGGCCGCGTTCGGCGAACTACGGTTCCGGCCGCACGTGGCCGACCTGCCGGTGGCCCGTGAGCTGGCCACCATCGTGATGGGCCAGCCAGTCAGCCTGCCGGTGCTGCTCTCCCCCACCGGGGTGCAGGCGGTGCACCCGGACGGCGAGGTCGCGGTGGCCCGGGCCGCGGCGGCGGCCGGGACGGCGATGGCCCTGTCCTCGTTCGCGTCCAAGCCGGTCGAGGAGGTCGGCCAGGCCGTGGACAAGCTGCTGTTCCAGAGCTACTGGGTGGGCACCCGGGACGAGATCCTGGCCCGGGCCGAGCGGGCCCGGTCAGCCGGCGCCAAGGGATTGATCGTGACCCTGGACTGGGTGTTCGACTCGCGCCGCGATTGGGGCAGCCCGTGGATCCCGGAACGGCTGAACCTGCAGGCCATGCTGCGCTACGCACCGCAGGTCGCGGTGAAGCCGGGCTACCTGGCCCGCTGGTTGCGCAGTGGCTCGCTGCCCGACCTGGGCGTGCCCAACCTGGGCGGCCGCGGCGCGGAGGTGCCGAGCTTCTTCGGCGCCTACGGCCAGTGGATGGGCTCGGCCCCGCCGACCTGGCACGACCTGGCCTGGCTGCGGGAGCAGTGGGGCGGCCCGTTCATGATCAAGGGCATCACCCGGGCGGACGATGCGCGCCGCGCGGTGGATATCGGGGCTAGTGCCATCTCGGTGTCCAACCACGGCGGCAACAACCTCGACTCCACCCCGGCCACCATCCGCTGCCTGCCCGCGGTGGCCGACGCCGTCGGCGACCAGATCGAGGTGCTGCTGGACGGCGGCGTGCGCCGGGGCAGCGACGTGGTCAAGGCGCTGGCCCTGGGCGCCCGGGCGGTCATGATCGGCCGGGCCTACCTGTGGGGCATGGCGGCCGGCGGCGAGCGCGGCGTGAGCAACGTGCTGGAGATCCTCCGGCAGGGCATCAGCGAGACGCTGTACGGCCTGGGCAAGGCGTCGGTGCACGACGTGACCCGGGACGACATCATCGTGCCGGACGGCTTCACCCTCGACCATAAGCTCTGAGCATGGGGCAGCCGCCGACGGGGCAGCCGCCGTCGCGCCGGGACCGGCGGCTCTACTTCGTGCTGATGACGATCTGCATCGGGCTGTTCGTCCTCGCCTGGGCGGTGGTGGACCGGTATTCCACCGTGGCGGCCATCGTCATATCGGCCGTGGCCCTGGTCATCCCGCCGTTCGCCGCCATCGTGGCCAACGCGGGCAGCGCCATCGACCGGCGGCGCCGGTGAGCTCAGGCATACCTGCGCGCGGTCATCGGCCCGGTGGTGGTGCCGGCGTTAGGCACGAAGGTGGGTTAGCAGCAGGCTGAGCGTGCCGATGAATTCCTCGGCCTGGCTCTCCTCGAGCTCGCGGAGGAACGCGATCACTGGCTCGGCGTTGCGGCGGCGCATCTCGGCCACGGCCGGCTTGGCCGTGTCGGACAGCGAGACGAGGATCCGGCGCCGGTCCTGCTCGTCGTGTTCCCGTTCGACCAGGCCGGCCTTGGCCAGCTCACTCACCACCAGGCTGGCGTGCGCGACGGTCATCTCGGCCCGCTGGGCCAGCTCGGAGACGCTGAGCGGCCCGCTGATGGCCAGCATGACCAGCATGCCGACGTGGCGCTGGCCGAGCTGGCCGGCGCTCTGCAGCGCGGCTGGGATGTCCCCGGCCCGGCGCTGGTAGGCCAGCACGAGCTGAGGCAGCAGCGGGGCCAGCCGGGCGGCGTACGGTCCAAAATTGTTCAAGTCAAATTGACTTTCTACTCGACTTGAGTAAGTCTAGCCGTAACAGCCGCGCAGACCAATGAACGGGAGACGTGATGACGGCACTGGAAGGCCGGGTGGCCCTGGTCACCGGCAGCTCGCGGGGCATTGGGGCGGCCATCGCCAGCCAGTTCGCCCGGCACGGCGCGGCGGTCGCGGTGCACGGCCGGGACAAGGATGCGGTGGCCAGCGGGGTGGCGGCCATCCGGGACAGCGGCGGCGCCGCGACCGCGGTGATAGGCGATGTGACCAGCTACCCGGACGTCGAGGCCATCCGGCGCCAGGTCGAGGACAGCCTCGGGCCGGTGGACATCCTGGTGGCCAACGCGGGGGCCAGCCTGACCCCGCCGGCGCTGCTGGAGGACATCCCAGAGGACGGCTGGCGGGCCACGGTGGACGCCAACCTGCTGGCCACGTTCCTGACGCTGAAGAGCTTCCTGCCCGGCATGAAAGCCCGCGGCCGCGGGTCCATCATCACCATGGCCTCGGCGGCTGGCCGCCGGGCCAATGCGCGCGCGCCGATCGCCTACGGCGCGGCCAAGGCCGGGGTGATCATGCTGACCCAGGACGTGGCCGCGCAGGCCGGCCCGGCTGGGGTCCGGGTGAACTGCATCGCCCCGGAGACCATCCTGACCGCGGGCAACCAGGAGCGGATCCCGGCTGCCCTGCAAGCGGAGCTGGCCGAGTTCCATCCGCTCAAGCGGCTCGGCACCCCCGACGACGTGGCTGACGCCGCCGTGTTCCTGGCCTCCGACGCGGCTGACTGGATCACCGGCCTGGTCCTCGACGTCGCCGGCGGTGCCGTGCTGGCCTGACCAACTTTTCCACCGCATTACGGCTGGGCCCGGAACCGCCTGCGCTCAGTAAGGACTTCCGCGGGGGTAAGCCCCGGGGTCGGCCCGGCCCGCTGGCCGGATGTCCCGGCCTGCGGGCCCCGGCCGCGACGGTGCCGCAGATATTAGTAGCCAAAACGCACTCAGAATGGTGCCCTTATTGGCGGACGCTCACAGTCACGCCGATTAGCTGCATCTTTGCCGCAGCCAGTTGTGGCCGTTTGGCGCAGGCTCTACGGTGTCGACATCTCGTGTCGTTACAGATCAGTGCATCCCGGTGCCCAGCGCGACCCACAAGACAGGGGAAAGGCTAATGAAGCACAATCCGGGCAGGCTCCAGCAGTTAGCCGCAGTCGGTGTGTTAGCCACCCTGGGCGTAGCTGCCTGCGGCACGGCCAGCTCCCGCACCCATCACGGCAGACATGCCCCCATCATCGTCGGCGCGACAGAGCCATTGACTGGGCAGTTCTCCGCGGATGGCATCGCGTCGCTGCACGGCCTGGAACTGTGGGCCAGCGACGTCAACGAGTTCGGCGGCCTGCTCGGCCGCCCGGTCAGGTTAAAGATCCTCAATGACAACAGTGGTCCTGGCACGGTGACCAGGGACTATACCAAGCTGATCACGCAGGACCACGTTGATCTCACCGTCGCACCATTCTCCTCGCTGCTGACCGTCGAGGCCGCCCAGGTGACCAGGAAGTACCACTACGCGCTGCCTGATGGGTCCGGTGGCGCGCCCAGCGTCTACGCGCTGAATGATCCGTGGGTCTTCGGCATTACCACTCCCGTGGTGGACCAGATGGTGCCGTTCGCCGACTGGATCCTCTCCCTGCCGCCCAGCCAGCGGCCGACCTCCGCGGCCTACCCGATGGTCAACGACCCGTTCGCCGACCCACCGGTGGAGAACACTGAGCAGACGCTGTCGAAACGCGGGATCAAGACGGTCTACTACAACGTGCACAATCCGGTCACCGCCAACGCGAGCGACTCGAACCTGGCCTCGGTCGCGGACAGGGTGGCAGCCAAGGACCCGCAACTCGTGGTGCTCGGCACGGTCGATGTGCCGAGCCTGCTCGCCTTCGTGCACGCGTTCCAGGTGCGAGGCTTCACGCCCAAGATCTTTATCGCGTCCTCCGGGCCGGACCAGGGTGAGGAGTTCCTGCACCACATCGGCCCGGCCAACGCCGAGGCGATGATGGTGCTGGACGGCTGGTTCGGCGGCGTGCAGAACGCGCTCAGCCACGTCATGGTGCAGGACTACATCGCCAAGTTCGGCGGCACCACCAACGACATCAACGCGGACGTGGCCGAGGCCTACTCGGCGGGCGAGATTCTCGCGACCGCGGTCACTCACACGGGCGGCCTGAACAACACCGCGATCGACCATTACCTGCACACGCACACCGTGCAGACCGTCCAGGGAGCGGCGAAGTTCACGCACAACGGGACGAACATCGACTCCGTGGGTCACTCGTTCATCTTCCAGTGGCAGAACAGCCAGTTCCGTCAGGTGCTGCCAGCCCACACGACCGGCTCGGCCGCCATCGAGGCGACCAAGCCGCGCTGGCAAACGGGTCAGTAGCGGTACCGGTCCTTGGCGGTGACCGCGGTGATCCCGCCCGCGGTGTGCACCCGCACGTTGACCGTGCCCGATCCGGCGGGTGCCACCACCTTGATCTGCTCCGGCGAGATCACCTGGAGATGCGAGCCCTTGCGTGAGCCGAAGAGACGGCGGTGACGTACCCGAAGCCGGTACCGGTGATGGTCACCGTCGTGCCCCCAGCCGGCCAGCCAGCAGGTGGTGGCGGACACGCAGTCGATCGCGTTCGGTGAGCGGGTGCCGCCCGAGTCAGCCAGGAACGCCGGTGACTTCTGCGTCCAGGTCTGGCCGCCGTCGGTGGACTCCGCGACTTCCCCGGCGCCGCCCTGGCCGGTGCCGGCTATCCAGCACACCGAGATGGACGCGCAGGAGATCGAGTTGACGGTCAGGTAGCTGGCCCACTGGCCGGTGTAGCCGGTCCACGACGCGCCGCCGTTGGTGGTCACCAGGCGACCTGGCCGACGATACCGCCGGGCCCGGTGACCGCGGTGTCCTCGGCGATCACCACGCAGAACTTGGTGCCCCGGACGCAGGACACCGCCGGCGAGACAGGTCCCGCCCCGATGGCGTAGCCCGCGGGCAGTGTCTGCTGCACCCAGCTCGTGCCGGACAGGCTGGCCTGGGCCGGCCCGGCCACGGCGACCGACGGGGCGACCACCGCCGCGGCCACCGCCGCGATGACGGCCAGGCGGGAACGGACGAAACAAGACCGGATGGATGCCATGGGCGGCCTATCGCTCGAATGGGCCAGCCTGGCCTGCTCCGCGGCGGTCCCGGCGAGATCGTACCGACAACGTCGTCCATTTGCGGCGCCATTTCCCGGTTCGCCCGGACTGAGTCAGCCGCACTGGCCGGGCTGGGGCGCCGCGCGATCAGGCGGTCATGAGCAGGGTCGTGCCGGTGACGGCCCGGTTCTCCTGGCCGCCGCATCCGGGCCCGCGAGCCTCGCGGCTAAGTGGTCTTTTGCAGACGCCACCGGCGCAGGAACCGGGAGCGTCCGCCCGGGTCGCGGACGGCGACCCCGTTCCGGCTACCCGCCGGAACGCCGCAGCCACTCCAGGGTGGCCCGTGCGCCGCGCTCATGCAGCGAAGCCAGCGCGGCCAGGTAGGCGGCCCGGAAGCGCTGGTTCTCGGCGAGGTCGCCGAAGACGGCGTGGTTGGTGATGAACGCGTCCGGCTCGGTGCGCTGCCGGCGGGCGCGCTCGATGAGGGTGTCCCGGAGCCGGTCGACGACCTCGATCGGCTCGCCGTTCTCGTCGATGCCCTCGGCGTAGCGGGCCCAGCTGGCCACCACGGCGGCCGAACGCCAGATCTCGCCGCCGGCCGCCAGCTGCTGGCGGACCACCGGCAGCAGCCATTTCGGGATCCGGTCGGAGCTTTGCGCGCACAGCCGGGCGATGGTGTCCCGGATCTGCGGGTTGCTGAACCGCTCGATGAGCGTGCGCTTGTACGCCGTCAGGTCCACCCCCGGCACGGCTGGCAGCGTCGGCGTGGCCTCCTCGTCCATGTACCCGAGCAGGAAGTCCTGGAAGACCGGGTCCTGGGCGGCGTCGTGCACCAGCCGATAGCCGGCCAGGTAACCGAGGTAACCCAGCGCCTGGTGGCTGGCGTTAAGCAGCCTGAGTTTCATGAGCTCGTACGGTTCCACGTGGTCGACGAGCTGTACCCCAGCCCGCTCGTAGGGTGGGCGGCCAGCTGGGAAACTGTCCTCGAGCACCCACTGGGTGAACGGTTCGCAGACCACTGGCCAGCGGTCGTCGATGCCGAACCGCTCCCGGACCTCGGCCCGGTCCGCGTCGGTGGTCTCCGGGGTGATGCGGTCCACCATGGAGTTGGGGAAGCTGACCTCCCGCTCGACCCAGTCGCCGAGTTCCGGCTGGCGCAGCCGGGCGAACGTGGTGAACATCCGCTTGGCCAGCTGCCCGTTGCCTTGCAGGTTGTCGCAGGACATGACCGTGAAGGGCGGCAGGCCGAGCTCGCGGCGGCGGCGCAGCGCCTCGGTGATCAGGCCGAACGCGGTCCGTGGCATCGCGCCCGGCTCGAGATCCGCGCGCACGTCCGGGTTGGCCAGGTCGAAGTCGCCGGTGGCGTCGTCGATGTTGTACCCGCCCTCGGTGATGGTGAGCGACACGATCCTTATGTCCTCGGCGGCCATCGCCCGGATGACCGCTTCCGGGTCGTCCGGCGCGTACCGGTAGGCCACGATCGACCCGATCACCCGGGGCTGGTACGTGCCGTCCGGATGCTTGATGACCAGCGTGTACAGGCCGTCCTGCGCGTCCAGCACCTGCCGCATCCGGCGGTCGGCCGGCATCACCCCGACGCCGCAGATGCCCCAGTCCAGCGCCGTGCCCTGGTTCATCAGCAGGTCGAGGTACATCGCCTGGTGCGCGCGGTGGAAGCCGCCGACGCCGACATGCACCACGCCCGGGGTGACCAGGCGGCGGTCGTAGGCCGGCACCTCGATCCGGCCCTTCCAGTGCGCCAGCGTCTGCGCGCTGAGCGGCTCCGCGTCAACCCGCAAGGCGGGCGCCCGTGGCGGGATGGAACCCGAACACGTCCTCCGGCTCGACGTGGAAGGTCACCTGCTGCCCGGGGGACGGCGGCTTGCGACCCTCGGCCCGGGCCACCACCTGGCTGCTTTCCCCGGCCAGCCGGACGTGCAGCAGCGCATCGGCGCCCAGCTCCTCGACCAGCATGACCTCACCGGAGAGTTCGCCGGAACCGTTGGCCAAGTGCAGGTGCTCCGGCCGGATGCCGAGGACCAGTTCCGTCAGCCCGGCCCCGGTCACCGCGCCGCGGATCGGCGGGGGCAGCGGCAGCGTGCTGCCACCCACCTGGACGCCGCCGTCGGTCAGCGGGACGGTCTGCAGGTTCATCGCGGGTGAGCCGATGAAGCCGGCCACGAACTGGTTGACCGGGTTGTCGTACAGTTCCCGCGGGGTGGCGCACTGCTGCAGATGCCCCTGGCTGAGCACCGCCACGCGGTTGCCCATGGTCATCGCTTCGACCTGGTCATGGGTCACGTAGACGGTGGTGATGCCGAGGCGGCGCTGCAGCTCGGCGATCTGGCTGCGGGTCTGCACCCGCAGCTTGGCGTCGAGGTTGGACAGCGGCTCGTCCATCAGGAAGACCTTGGGCTCGCGGACGATGGCCCGGCCCATGGCCACCCGCTGCCGCTGTCCGCCGGACAGCTGCCGGGGCTTGCGGTCGAGCAGGTTCTCGTCCAGGTCCAGCAGCCTGGCCGCCTCCCGCACCCGGCGGAGCCGCTCGTCCTTGTGCACGCCCTGCATCTTCAGCGCGAAGCCCATGTTGTCCGCGACGGTCTTCTGCGGGTACAGCGCGTAGTTCTGGAACACCATGGCGATGTCCCGGTCTTTGGGCTGGACCCAGGTGACGTCCCGGCCCTCTATCTCGACCCGCCCGCCGTCGAGGGGCTCCAGGCCGGCCAGCATGCGCAGCGCGGTGGTCTTGCCCGAGCCGGACGGCCCGACCAGGACCATGAACTCGCCGTCGTGGATATCCAGGTCGAGCGCGTCCACGGCGGGGGGCGCGTCCTTGGCGTAGACGCGGCTCGCCGATACGTAGTTCACCGTGGCCATTGGGGACCTCCGCCGTTCACTTGATTGCTCCCATGGACAGGCCGCGGACCAGCGAGCGCTGGGCTATCCAGCCCACCAGGATCACCGGGATCGAGGCGACCGTGGCCGCCGCGGACAGGTGCGCGATGTACAGCCCTTCCTGGGGCACGGAACTGATCAGGAACATCGGCAGCGTCGCGGCGTTGGTCACCGTCAGGTTGAGCGCCAGGAACAGCTCGTTCCAGGCGAAGATGACGCAGATGAGCGCGGTGGACACCAGGCCCGGCGAGATGATCGGCAGGATCACGCCGCTGATCTCCCGGATCCGGCCGGCGCCGTCCAGCCGGGCCGCCTCGAGCAGTTCGCCCGGGACCTCGAGCATGAAGGACCGGATCATCCAGACGGCCAGCGGCAGGTTCATCGCCGTGTACAGGATGATCAGCACCCAGATGCTGTCCAGCAGGTGGGTCTTGAGCGCGATGACGTACAGCGGGCCGATCGCGGCCACGATCGGCAGCATCTTGGTCGAGATGAAGAAGAACAGCCCGTCCCGCCAGCGCTTGATCGGGTGCACGGACAGCGCGTAGGCGGCCGGGATGCCGAGCAGCAGCACCAGCACGGTGGACCCGACCGTGGCGATGACCGAGTGAGTCACGTACGGGCCCCAGCCCGAGAAGACCAGCCGGAACTCGGCCAGGGTGGGGGTGAAGATGAACTTGGGCGGCCAGGTCTCGGCGGCGGACTCCGGCTTGAACGCGGTGAGCACCATCCACAGCACGGGCAGGAAGAACGCGATGCCCACCACCCAGGCGACCACTCCCCAGCCCACCTGACCGGACAGCTCGCGCAGCCGGGGCCGCCGCGCGGGCTTCGTGGTACGCAGCGCCGGTGCCGCTGTTGCCGCTGGTGCCGCTGGTGCCGTCATGCGTCTGCCCCCTCGAACTGGAAGACCCGGGCGAACATGCGCAGCGCGAATGTGGCCACGATGATGGTGAGAATCACGGTGACCACGCCGGCCGCCGCCGCGCCGCCCACGTCGAACGCGAAGTTCACCTGCTGGTACAGGTAGAAGGGCAGGTTGGTGGTCGCGGTGCCGGGACCGCCGTTGGTCATCAGCCGGACCTGGTCGAACACGTTGACCAGGTAGATCGAGCCGAGCAGGATGCCTAGCTCGATGTACGGCCGCAGGTGTGGCAGGGTCAGCTCGCGGAACGTGTCCAGCGCCCCGGCGCCGTCCACCTTGGCCGCCTCCAGCGTGTCCTGCGGCTGGCTCTGCAAGCCGGCCAGCACGATCAGGGTCATGAACGGCGTCCACTGCCAGATCATCACCGCGATCACCGAGGCCAGCGGGAAGGTGCTGAGCCAGGCCACGTGATGCACGCCGAACGGCTGCAGCAGGTAGTTCACCAGGCCGAAGTTCGGGTCGAGCATCGGGCCGGCCCAGACCAGCGCGGCCGCGGCCGGCATGACCAGGAACGGGGTGATGATCAGCGTGCGGACCACGCCGCGGCCGAGGAATTTGCGGTCCAGCAGCACGGCGAAGGCCACCCCAAGGATCATCGCGATGATCACGGAAGTGACGGTCATGAACACCGAGCGCAGCAGCGCGCCGCGGAAGGCCGAGCTGGTGAACACGGTGGTGTAGTTGCTGAACCCGGCGAAAGTGGCGCCGCCGGGCTGGTTCCAGAAGTAGTTCTGGAAGCTGTACCACAGCGTGACCAGGAACGGGATCTGCGTGACGACAATGAGGTAGATCAGCGCGGGCAGCAACGGGAGGCGGAGCAGCCAGCGGTCACGGCGGCTGGCCGCGCGCGGCTGGATCCCGACCTGTGGGGTGGATGCCGCGCCTGTCTCGAGGACAGCCAACGGGGAACCCTCCTAATCGCTCGGGCGGGCCGATGGGGGCCCCGGCCGGTCCGGCCCGGGGCCCCCTCGCCAGCGGGCTAGCTGCCGGACAGTTCCGCCGGGGTGTACTGCGACGCGTCCTGCTGGGCCGTCTTGAGCGCCTGGCTGACGCTCTCCGAGCCGGCTATCGCCCCCGCGATCTGCTGGGCCACCTGCAGGCCGAGCGTCTCGAACTGCGGGATGTCCACGTACTGGATGCCCACGTAAGGCACCGGGTTCACCGTCGGGTGGTTCGGGTCGGTCCCGTCGATCGAGGCCAGCGTGATCGGCGCGAACGCACTGGCCGCCTTCTGGTAATTCGGGTCGTGGTACAGCGAGGTCCGGGTGCCCGGCGGGACCGCCGACCAGCCGTACTTCTGGGCGACCAGCTGGTCGTACTGCTTCGACGTGGCCCAGGACACGAACTTCCACGCGGCATCCCGGTTGCTGGTGCCTTGCGGGATGCCTAGCGACCAGGTCCACAGCCACCCGGACGACTTGGTCATCTGGGTCGGCGCGAACGCGTACCCGGTCTGCTTGAACATCGACGGGAAGGTGGTCGCGATCGAGGTGGCCGCGACCGTGGCGTCGTACCACATCGCGCACTTGCCCTGCCCGTACAGCGTCAGCAGCTGGTTGAAGCTGTCGTTGGACGCGCCCGACTCGCCGTACTTGCGGATGAGGTTGACGTAGAAATTGGTCGCCTTCTCGAACGCCGGCGAGGTGAGCTGCGGCTGCCACTTCAGGTTGAACCACTGACCGCCGAACGTGTTGACCACCGTGTCCAGGGCGGCCATGTTGTCACCCCAGCCAGCCAGGCCGCGCAGGCAGACCCCGGCCACCTTGCCGGGCTGGTTGAGCTTGGCCGCGAAGCTCTGTATCTGAGTCCAGGTGGGATGGGCCGGCATGGTGAGCCCGGCCGCCTTGAACAGGTCCTTGCGGTAGTAGACCATGGACGACTCGCCGTAGAACGGCACCGCGTACAGGCCGCCCTTGTAGGACAGCGACTTGGCGATCGGCGGCAGCAGGTCACTGGCGTCGTAGCTCGGATCCTTGGCGATGTACTGCGTGGACAGGTTCTGCAGCCAGCCGTTCTTCGCGAACAGCGGCGCCTCGTACGGGCCGATCATGATGACGTTGAACGCGTTGCTGTGCGTGCTGACGTCCTTCTCGATCGCCGCCCGCAGGTCACCTTCGGTGTAGGTGGCGAACTTGACCTTGATGCCCGGGTACTTCTTCTCGAAGACCGAGCTGGTCAGCGGCACCATCTGGTTGGTGATCAGTGGGTTGGACACCACGGCCACGGTCACCGTGCCCGTGCTGTTGTTGTTTCCGGCACTGCTGCCGCCGCTCGAACAGGCGGCCACCGCCAGCGCTACGGCGACGCCGCCGGCGACCCCGAGCGTGCGGAGCCTGACCAGGGAAGAACTCATGAAACGACCTCCGCGACGGTGAGGATGCTCGGTTCGAGCTTTTGCTCATTTGAGCGCTACCTTGCTCAAAATGACCGTTGCTGACACAGTGATCTCGCTGCTAGGCAAAGTCAAGAAAAGCTGCGAATATGAGATCCAGGCGCTCAGATGAGCGGCAGGATCGGCTGGAGAAAGAGATGGTCGGCTTGTCGGCCTATCGGCCGTCCGAACTTGTCCTGGCTGCCCGGGTGGCGCGGCAGTACTACCTCGATGGCGTGTCGAAAGTCGACATCGCCGAGCGCCTGGGCATCAGCCGGTTCCGGGTGGCCCGGCTGCTCGACTCCGCCCGTGAGGCGGGGATGGTGCACATCGAGATCGGGCTGCCCGGGGGCAGCCTGGACCCGGGCTTGTCGGCGGAGCTGTGTGCGGCCCTGGGGCTCAAGCAGGCCTTCGTGTTCAACTTCCCGGACGACGATGAGCAGGCGCTGCGCCAGCGCCTGGGCGAGGCGGCCGGACAGGCGCTGATGGACCTCATCAAACCGGGTGACGTGCTCGGCATGTCCTGGTCGCGCACGCTCAGCAGCCTGGCTGCCTCGCTGACCCAGATCCCGCCGTGCCCGATCGTCCAGCTAACCGGGGCGGTGCCCCCGCCGGACGGCCGGGACCTGCTCGATCTGGTCCGCAGTGTGGCCCGGATCGGCGGCGGGCCGGCGCACGTGTTCTACGCGCCGATGATCCTGGACGACGCGGAGACGGCCGAGGCGATACGGCGGCAGAGCGACATCGCCGGTGCCTTCTCGCTGGTGCCGTCGGTGACCATGGCCGTGGTCGCCGTGGGGGCGTGGGCGCCCGGGCTATCCACCATCTACGACGCGGTCACGCCCGCCGAACGGGAAACACTGGCCGCGCTGGGGGTACGCGCCGAACTGGCCGGGGTGTTCCTCGGCGAGGACGGTCGCCTGGTACCGACGCCGCTGGACAGCCGGATGATCGTCACCCCCGGCCCGGCGCTCGAGCAAATCCCGTTCGTGCTCTCCGTCGCCTACGGCGTCGCGAAATGCCCGGCGGTGTGTGCTGCGATCCGAGGAGAGTTTGCCCATGGTCTGGTCACCCACGCGAGTCTCGCCCGCGCCCTGCTCAACCAGGCCGACCAGTTCCCTGGCGGCTCCTAGCCCGGCGGCACTGCAGCCGGCCGGCCGCGCGACCGACGGGCCGCTGTCCGGCGGCACCGCCAACCGCGGCCTGGTCATCCGGGTGGGCGACGCCGTGCTCCGGCCCACCGCGCCCTGCTGGCGCGCCACCCATGCGCTGCTCGCCCACCTGTGTGTGGCCGGCTTCGACGGCGCCCCCCGTGTGCTGGCCGCCACCCCCGCGACCGAGATGCTGACCTACATGGACGGCCAGGCCGCGGTCCTGCCGCTGGCCGGGGAGATGCTGACCGACACCGCCCTGATCAGCCTGGCTGACCTGCTGCGCCGCTACCATCGCGCGGCGGCCTCATTCGACCCGTCCGGGTACCGCTGGCCGCGGCCGATCCCGGCCCGGTTCCGCACCGGCCTGGTCAGCCACAACGACGTGCACCCGGCCAACGTCGTGTTCCGGAACGGCCGCGCCATCGCACTGATCGACTTCGATCTGGCCGGGCCGGGCAGCAGCGCCTGGGACTTCGCCGCCGCGGCCCGCTCCTGGGCGCCGCTGCAGGACGACCAGGACATCGCCGACGACCGGCAGGGCCGGTCCCTGGAACGCTTCCGGATCTTCCTGCAGGCCAGTGGCCTGCCCCGGGCCGGCCGCCGCGAGGTGGCCGAGGCGGTGGTGGCCAATCACGACTGGACGTACGCGATCGTCACCGAGGCCGCCGCCACCGGGCACCAGGGCTTCGCTGACCACTGGCGCACCGTGGCCCGGTCCGCCGCTCGGGCCCGCCGCTGGTGCCAGCGACATCAGCGCGACCTGCTGGCCGCCGCGCGCTAACCGCTCGCCCTAAGCGCGTCGGCTTAAATCCCTCTCATCTGCCAGTCACGCCGCCGCACCGGGCTTGACTGGCGGCTTACCGTCGAGTAGCAGGTCTACCAGTTGCTCGGCCAGCAGGTCGGTTACCGGTTCGCCGCTCACCAGCACCCGGTAGAAGATGGTCCCGGCGTACACGTCGATGAGCAGGTCGATATCGAGGTCCGCCGGTAGCTCCCCCCGGTCGGCCGCGTGGCGGAGGATTTGCGTGATGGCCGACCGCTGCGGGCCGATCATCAGGTTCCGGAACTGCTCAGCCATTTCGGGGTCGCGCATGAGATCGGCGGCCAGGGCCAGAATGACCGTGCCGGCCGGGGTGTGCGCCAGGGTTTGCACGATGCCTTTCCCGACGGCGAGCAGATCTTGCCGGAGGTCGCCGGTTTCCGGGACGGGGATCATGCCCGGCGCTGTGCTCATCGCCTCGATGACCAGTGCTCCCTTTGACGGCCACCACCGGTAGACGGTCGCCTTACCCACCCCGGCACGAGTTGCGACACCTTCGATCGTCAGCGCCGAGTAGCCCACCTCGGCCAGCAGTTGCGTGGTCGCCGCCAGGATGGCCTGGTGCGAGCGGATGCTGCGGCGGCGCTCCGACGCCATGACCGCCTGGCGGCCTTCCGCGCCCTTGATCATCGGATGAGCTCATCCCCTTAGCCGAGGCTGACAGAACGATACGTTTCGTCTTGACCGCCGACAAGCCCAAGCGTAGCGTCCCTAATAGAGCGATAGTCCCGCGGCCTCGGGGACAACGGCGCATCGGCCAGGGCCAGGCGTGGTGCATGTGTGACACGGCGGCCGGTCGGCTTTCGCGTGGCGGGTTTGCGCCATTACCCGGGGGATCGTGATTGACAATGCTGGTGCGAGTCATCTGCGGCGCCGCCTCGTCGGCCATGCTCGCACTGGTGTGTGCGGCCTGCATGTCGCCGAGCGCTAACGGCTCACCTCCCCGCGGACCCCCCGGCGCACGACATCCTGCGGTGATCGCCGTCGGGTCTTTCGACTTCCCAGAGAGCGTTCTGCTGGCCGAGATCTATGCGGGCGCACTGGCGGCGGATGGCTTTCCCGTCCGGATCCTGCCCGATCTCGGCAGCCGAGAGCTGGTCGATCCCGCGCTGATGAGCGGCCTGATCCAGCTGGTGCCGGAGTACGCCGGCTCAGCGCTGGAGTTCGCCAGCCTGGGACGGCGGTCCGCCACATCCAGCGTTGCGGCGACCAACCAGGCCCTGGCGGATTCGGTAGCCCGCGCCGGGCTGGTGGTGGGGCGCCCGGCCCCGGCGCAGGACACCAATGCGATTGTGGTCACCGCGGCGACCGCGGCCCGCTATGACCTGCAGTCGATCGCAGACCTCGCGAGGGTGGCGCCGCACCTGGTGTTCGGCGGGCCGCCCGAATGCCCGGGGCGTCCGTACTGCCTGCCGGGACTGGAGCGCGCCTACGGGGTCCACTTCCGGGCGTTCATCCCGCTCGACGCAGCGGGGCCACTGACTCTGCAAGCACTGGACGCGGGCAACGTCAGCGCTGCGCTGCTGTTCAGCACCAACCCGAGCATTCAGTCGCAGCATCTCGTGGTCCTGGCTGACGATCGCGGGCTGCAGCCAGCGGAGAACATCACCCCGCTGATCCGCCGCAATGTCGTTGCCCGCTACGGCCCTGGCCTGGTCGCTGTGCTGAACAAGGTGTCGGCACGACTGGATACCGGCTCGCTGCGGGCCATGGACGCATTGGTGCAGCTACACGGGCAGGCTCCGCGACGGGTGGCCGCGAACTGGCTGCGCATGCAGGGCCTGGTTCCCAGGGAGCGTGCGGTTCGATGACCGAGGAAGCCGAGACAGTCACCGCGCGGGGCGGCCCGGCTGCCCTCGCGCCAGGAACAGACGTCAACCGGACGCGCCGCCAGCGTCGCCCGACCGGCGCGCCACCCCCCCTGCCCCACCCGTTCGCCATCAGCACCGCTGCCTGGCTGTTCCTGGCCCTGGCCGTGCTGGCCACGGCGTTCCTGGTCACGCTGCACTCACCGGCGCTCCGGGTCGATGACCGGTTCAGCACCTGGGTGCTTCGCCTGCTGGCCGGACTCCGGACACCCTGGCTGACCGACATCGCCAACGGGCTCAAGAACGCAGGATCAGGCTGGGGCGCCACCGGCATTGGCTTCCTGGCGGTCGCCCTGATGATGGTGTTCCGGCGCTGGCGGCACCTGCTGGTCTTCTTGTGCAGCCTGTTCTTCCTGGTGATCGTCGGGCAGTGGATCAACGAGGCGCTATCCAGACCGCGCCCGTTCGGCGTGCCGATCATCGCCAGCTGGGGCGGCTACTCGGCCCCCTCGCCCCCGGTGGCCGTCCTCACGATCTTCCTGGTGGGCATCGCGTACTCCCTCGTCGTCCCGGGCCGTCCACGCACGTACGCGAAGCTGGCCATCGCGGTCCTCGTCGGGCTGTTCTGCCTGGCCCGCCTGTACCTGGGTGTCGATCACCCGGGTGATGTGCTGCTCGCCGTGGCGCTCGCCGTGGCTATCCCGGTCACCGCGTTCCGCTTCTTTACCCCGAACGAAGTGTTCCCGGTCGCCTACCGGCGCGGCCGGACCGCCCACGTCGATGTGACCGGCCGCCGGGGCGAGGCGATCAGGCAGGCCGTGCACGACCAGCTTGGCCTGACGGTGGTCGAGGTCAAGCCGGTCGGGCTCGAGTCCTCGGCGGGCTCAACCCCGCTGCGGCTGCAGGTCGCAGGCGGCCCGGACGAGTACCTGTTCGGCAAGCTGTACACCAAGGGCCACGTGCGAGCCGACCGCTGGTACAAGCTGTGGCGGACCATCCTGTACGGCGCCCTGGAGGACGAGTCTCCGTTCAAGACAGTGCGGCGCCTGGTCACCTACGAGGACTATGCCCTGCGCCTGCTGCAGGACATCGGCGTCCGCACCGCGCGGCCCTACGGCATCGTCGAGATCACCCCCGAGCGCGAGTACCTGCTCGTCACAGAGTTCTTCCAGGGCGCCGTGGAGATCGGCGAGGCCGCCGTCGACGACGGCCTGATCGACCAGGGACTGGCCATGATCCGCAAGCTGTGGGACGCCGGGATCGCCCACCGGGACATCAAACCCGGCAACCTCATGGTGCGTGACGGGGAGCTGCTGCTGATCGACGTGGCCTTCGCCCAGGTGCGTCCCTCACCCTGGCGGCAGGCGGTCGACCTGGGCAACATGATGCTGGTGCTCGCGGTCCGCACCGACCCCCAGCGCGTCTACCGACGGGCACTGCGCCAGTTCACCCCGGCCGAGCTGGCCGAGGCCTTCGCGGCCACCCGCGGGGTGGCGAGCCCAACGCAGTTGCGCGCGTTCATGAAGCGTGACCCGCGCGACCTGCTCGCCGAATTCCGCCAACTGGCCCCGGAGCGGCGGCCGATCGTGCTGCAGCGCTGGAGCGCACGCCGGCTGTTCCTGGCCCTGGGCATGCTCGCCGTGACCGCGGTGGTGGCCGTTATCGGGGGCCATGCGTTCTTCCCGGCTGAGAACATAGGCGCCTACGCTCCCGAGTGCGGCACCGGCCACTCGATGATCCTGGCCGCCCAGGCGGTTCCTTCCGCGGCGGAGCTGCCCTGCGTCGCCGCCCTCCCGCCGGGCTGGCGGGCCAGCGGCGCGGATATCGCCAGCGGGCGGGCCAGCTTCTGGCTGGACTCCGATCAGGCTGGCCCGCACGCCGCCACCATCACCCTGACCGCGGCCTGTGCCACCTCGGGTGCCCGCGAGATCCTGTCTGATCAGCCCGGCATGCGCCGGTTCGAGCGGCCACTCAGCCTGCAGCCGCAGTTCTCCGACGTGCGTTACTACACCTTCCCCGGCGGCTGCGTCAGCTATCAGTTCCGGTTCCCGCCTGGCGTATCTCCCGTCCTGGCGGGCGCGGCCGACACCGCGGTGTCGTTCGTGACCCGGTCGAGCCTGGTCCGTCATGTCCGGGAAACCGAGGGCCTCGCGCTGTGCGGGCGGGGGGCGCCATGTCCGGGATGAGGCTCGTGGCCCGGCCCGGGCGGGAGGAAGACGCCCTGCTGACCGCACCCGGCCGTGACATCGCCGTCACTGCCGTGGTTGCCGTGCTGACCGCGGTCGTTTTCGTCGCGGTCGCCGACCACGGGGCGCTGCTGAGCATCAAGCGCTGGGACGACACGTGGCTGCGGCTGATGATCTCGGGCCGGACGCCCCCACTTACCGCAATCGCCAGGGCCCTCAACGTACTTGGGCTCGTGTACGTCACCCTGCCCGTGCGCATCGCCATAGCCGGCTTTCTTGCCCTGCAACGGAGATGGTGGCACCTCGCCGCCTTCATCGCTGCCGTGGTGGCGTCCGAGGTCCTGATCGGCGTGCTGAAGGGAAGCTACGACCGGGCCAGGCCGCCGGGCTCGCTGGTGGCTACGACCGGCGCATCGTTCCCGTCCGGCCACGCGATCGCCACGTCAGTCACTGCGGTCGCGGCCGTCATCGCCCTGGTCCCCCCCGGGCGGCGGCGCGCCTGGTGGGGTGCGGCCGCAGTGACGTTCTCCATCCTGATGGGGCTTTCCCGCGCCTACCTGGCCGCCCACTGGCTATCCGATGCCGTGGCCGGGGTGCTGCTCGGCACGTCGTGCGCCCTGACGGCCGCCCTGGCGGTTGGCCTGCTCCAGCGGTGGTGGCAGCGCACGCGGCAGCGGCCCGCGGGAGCGCACCGCATGATCAGCGTTCCCCCGCCGGACGAGGTGGCGGGAAGGCGGAGAACGGCATGAAATCCAGTCAGACGCCTCGCGACGGTGCGCCCCCTCGCGGCGACGCACCCTCGGCGGGCGATGCACTCACCGCCCCTGCGCCCGCGGGCGGTGCCCCCGAGTCCACCGCGAAGCATGCCGGACGGGTCCTGTCCCGATCCCGGTACCGTCATCCGGGCGATGTCATCCGCCTCATCGCGGGCGGGCTGGCACTTGCCGCAGCCATCGCCGTGGCCGCGGTGACGTCGGGTGAGCTGCTCGGTCCCGGGGCGCGAACCGTGCGCTGGCTTGACTACGACCCCGCCGGGCGCATCCTGGTTGGTCTGGTGCAGGTGGCGTTCGTCCTGACCGCCGCCGGGGTGGTCGCCGTCGGGTTGCGCTACCGGCGGTTCCGCCTGCTGGCCGGCCTGGCGGTCGGCGCTGTGGCGGCTGGTGCCGCGCTCACCGGCATCTTGTATCTGGCGGGTGATCAGCATCCGCCCCCGGTGGCGGTCACCCTGGACCACAGCGGGTGGCTGGCCAGTGCGGCCTTCCCCGGCCCGCCATTCCTGGCCGGGGCGGTGGCGGTGACCGTTGCCGCGTCGCCGTGGCTGAGCCGCGCCTGGCGGCGGACGGCCTGGATCGCGCTGTTCGCTGCGGGAGCGGCACGGCTGGCGGCCGGGACGGTCCTGCCACTGGAGCTGGTCCTCGCGTTCGCCACCGGGGTGACGGCCGGCGCCGCGGTGCTAGTGGCATTCGGGGTGCCGGACCGGCGGATGGGACCTGACGGGATCGCCGCCGCGCTCCGGCTCGCCGGACTGCCGGTTCGCTCAGTCGAGCCCGCCCAGGTCGAGACCAAGGGGTCCCGGCCGTTCGTGGCGGACACCGACGACGGGCAGCACCTGTTCATCAAGGTCCTTGGCTCAGATCAGCGGGACGCCGACCTGCTGTACCGGGCGTACCGGTTCATCAGGCTGCGCGACGTGGGCGATTCGAGGCCTGCGGCCTCGCTCATCCAGGCGGTCGAGCACCAGGCCCTGGTCGCGCTGATGGCGGAGCGGGCCGGTGTCCATGTCCCGCGAGTCGATCGGGTCATCAAAGCCCAGGACGGGACCGTGCTGCTGGCCATGGACCGGGTCGACGGGCGGGCGCTCGACCAACTCCCGGCCGACCAGATCAGCGGGGAGCTGCTCCGGCGTCTGTGGGCCGAGGTGGACCGGATGCATCACGCCGGGATCGCACACCGGTCCCTGCGGGCGGCCAACGTGATGGTCGGCACCGAGGGCCGGCCCTGGCTGACCGACTTCAGCTTTTCCGAGCTGGCCGGAACGCAGCGCCAGCAGGACCTGGATGTGGCCGAGCTCCTGGCCTCGCTGGCCACCCTGGTAGATGCGGACAGCGCGGTGGCGAGCGCCGCGGCAGTTATGGACGCCAGCGAACTAGCGGCCGCGGTGCCCTTGCTCCAGCCACTGGCCCTGTCGGCCGCCACCCGTCACGCCGTGGCCCAGCAGTCAGGCCTCCTGGCGAGAACGCGGTCCGCGGCCGCCACGGCCAGCGGCCGCCCCGGCCAGGAGCTAGCCCGCATCCAGCGGGTACGGCCGCGCACTCTGATCACGATCGCCGCCCTGGCGGGCGCCTTTTACTTCATCCTCCCGCAGCTGGCCCAGGTCGGAAGCAGCTGGCATGCCATCCAGTCGGCGCAGTGGGCGTGGCTGCCGGTCGTCATCGCCATGTCGGCTCTGACCTACCTGGCCAGCGCGGTCTCCTTGCTCGGCGGTGTGCCAGGGTGGGTGCCGTTCTGGCCCACCGTCCTGACCCAGGGGGCGTCATCCTTCATCAACCGGGTTTCCCCGGCCAACGTCGGGGGGATGGCGCTGAACGCCCGCTTCCTGCAGAAGTCCGGGGTCGAGCCGGCCGCGGGTGTCGCGGCGGTCGGGCTCAGTGCCCTGGCCGGGGCGGTGGTGCACGGGATCTTGCTGGTGGTCTTCTTCGTCTGGGCCAGCCGTAGCCTGGCCCATGCGTTCAAGCTGCCATCATCCAGCAAGCTGCTGCTGATCCTGGCCGTGCTGGCCGCCCTGGTTGGCATCCTGCTGGCCACTCGCCGGGGCCGGCGCTTCGCCGCCACCAAGGTGCTGAAGGCCCTGCGGTCCGCTGCCGCCAGCCTGCGCCGGGTTGCGGCCAGCCCGGTGAAGCTGGCCCTGCTGGTCGGCGGCTCGGCCATGGTGACCCTGGCCTACATCGGTGGCCTGGCCGCCTCAGTGCAGGCATTCGGCGGCGGCCCGGGGATCGCCGCGATTGGCGCCGTCTACATGGGTGCCTCGGCCATCGCGGCCGCCTCGCCCACCCCTGGCGGCCTCGGGGCCATCGAAGCCGCGCTGATCGCCGGCCTGACCGGCATCGGCATGAGTCCTGGGCCCGCGGTGTCTGCTGTCCTCACCTACCGCCTGGCCACGTACTGGCTGCCGGTAGTCCCAGGGTGGATATCCCTGAGACTCTTGCAGCGCGGGGACTACGTATGACCGGCCGAACCTACCCGGTGGGGGAGGGAGTGCGAGTTCCTGGCGACAGGCTCGCAGGCCGAGGCCCGGCTCGTTTATCCGGCGTGACGTCCTGCTGCTCACCGAGATGATCGGACGCTGCCGAGCATCATCACCGTAACTGCCTGGCCGCTTCCAGCACGCTGCGCA
>DASXIN010000116.1:0-68444 GCA_036497945.1 Streptosporangiaceae bacterium
CAGCGCGGGCAGGCAGGCCTGCACGGACAGGATGCTGCCCCGCAGGTTGGTGCCGAGCACGGTGTCGATGTCCTCGTCGGTCATGTCGGCCAGCCGGGCCTCCGGGAAGATCCCGGCGTTGGCGCACAGCACGTCGATGCCACCCAGCCGGTCCGCCGCCACCTCGGCCATCCGCGCGCGGTCGGCCCGCACGCTGACGTCGGCCACCTGGTAGGACACATCGCCGCCGGCCGCGGCCAGCTCGGCCGCAGTGGCCTTGGCCGCCGCCTCGTCGCGGCCGGTGATCAGCACCCGCGCGCCGCGGCTGGCGAACACCCGCGCGATGCCCTTGCCGATGCCCCGGGTGCCACCGGTGACGAGCACGGCGCGCCCAGCGATAGAGGTGAACACGTTTAGTCCTTCCCGCCCCGGCTGAGGAACCGCTCAGCCAGGTCACAGCTGTCCTGGGTGTATCCCGCGCCGAGTTGCGGCGCGATGTCCGCGCCCTGGTGCGAGCCGATCCACGCGACCAGCAGCAGCCGACGGAACATGATGAACGTCCAGATCTCCGCCTCCTCCTCGGCGGGCAGGCTGAGCACCCGGCGGTAGCCGACCAGCCAGCTGGCCACCAGGTCCGGCACGTGCGGCTGGTGCTCGAAGAAGCTCACCGACGTGCCGACGTCGTAGAGGAACCAGCCGAACCCGGAGTCGTCGAAGTCGATGACGCTGACCCGGCCGCCGTCCACCAGCAGGTTGGCCAGCCGGGTGTCCGCGTGCACCAGCCCGAACCGTTCCGGCCCGGATCCGAACCGGGCCAGCCGCTGGGCCAGCACGCTGTCGAGCCGGCCGAGCACGGCCCGTTCGGCCGGGCCGACCCCGATGCCGTCCTGCCACCGTCCCCAGCGCGCCACCCGGCCGAACGCCGCGTCGTAGTCCCAGCTGAACCGGGTGAACCAGGGCGGCCGGGGCCACTCCCGGGCGTGCCGGTGCATCCGCGCGGTGATCTCGCCCAGCTCGGCGAAGTGCGCGGCGTCGTCGTCGGCCGGCTCGGCCCCGGTCAGGTATTCGAAGCGGACGCAGTGCCGCAGCGCGCCGGGCTCGACACCCGAGGCCGGCGCCGGCGGCTCCTCGATGTCGGGCAGGGCCAGCACCCGCTGGCCGTCCGGGTCGGGCAGCACCCGCGGCGTGCGCACCCCGGCGTCGGCCCGCAGCGCGTCCATCCAGGCCAGCTCGGACTCGATCTCCGCCTCGGTGTGGTAGCCGAGCCGGTGCACGCGCAGGATGCACGGCCCCTGATCCGGGTCCTCGACCAGGTAGGTCGCGTTCTCCGACACGTTGAGCAGGCGCACCGTGCTGGCCGGCGCGCAGCCGTACGCCCGGGCGGCCCGCTCGGCGAACCGGGTGACCCGGTCCAGCACATCCCCGCCGGTGGACAGGTCATGGGTGCTCATGGCTGCTCGCGGCCTTCCACCCGGTCCAGCACGTCGATGATCGCGTCCCGGGTCACGGTGACCGCGCTGGCCGGCCCGCTCAGGTAGATCCGGCCGGCCACACCGATCATGGACACGTCGACCAGTGTGACACCAGGCAGTACGCCGGGCACTGGGTGTCCTCGATCATGAGTTACCTGATCATCACTGGCTCCCCGATCCTGGCCCTGGTATCGCAGGCCTTCGTGGTGTACCTGCTGTTCGACAACATCGACTTCCTGGGCAGCGGCTACAGCTACGCGAAATGGTTCGGCCCGATCGACCTGCTGATCGTGCTGGCCGGGGTGGGCGCCGCGTTCTACTTCAAGAAGCGCAGGCCGGAGAAGTACGAGCAGGCCGGGCGGCTGATCAACGAAGGGCTCTGAGCCGGGCGGGCCAGCCGGGCGCGCCGCCACGCCATCGCGCCGCGGGTGACCGCCGCCGGGGCCTGACCCCGGTACGCTGACCGGGTCTGACGTCCAGGGGGGCTGGCGGTTCAGCGATGGTGTTGGCGGCGCGCTCGTGGTGGTCCGGCCGGTGCCGGCCCGGCCTGGTGGCCGGTGCGGTGCTGGCCGGCTCGGCGCTGCTCGCGGCCGGCTGCGGGCCGGCCGCCACCCATCCGGCGGCCGCCGTCACCCCGCACCAGGCCAGCAGCAGCGCCGGCCCGGCGCCGGCCACGCTCCCGGCCAGCGCTACCCCGGGCGCGGCCAGCCGTGCCCGGCCGAGCGGGGCGCCGACCCTGCTCCCGGCCCCGCTGCCGCCCGGCAACCTGCCGCAGACCAGGGCGCGGCCCAGCGCGGGCAGCCGGGTGTTCCACGCGGAGATGACCGACCTGTGGGCCGCCGTGGTGACCGGCCAGGCCCGGCTGGCCGTCCAGGCGTTCTTCCCGCTGCACGCCTACACCCAGGTCAAGGCGATCGCCGGCCCGGCTGCCGACTGGCGCAGCCGGCTGTTCGGTGACTTCCGGCTGGACGTGGCGGCCGCCCACCACTACCTGGGCCGGGGCGCGGCCCGCACCCGGCTGCTCCGGGTCATCGTGCCGTCCGCCGAGGCGGCCTGGATCGGCCCGGGGGTGTGCTACAACTCGGTCGGCTACTGGCACGTCGCCGGGGCCCGGCTGGTCTACCAGGAGCACGGCCAGCTGCGCTCGATCGGCATCGCATCGCTCATCTCCTGGCGCGGCCGGTGGTACGTGGTCCATTTCGGCGCGGTGCTGCGCACCGGGGCCACCGGCCTGGTCGACCAGCCCGCGGCCGGCCCGGGCGTACCAGGGCCGGCGGGCGGATGCTGACCCGGGGCGCCGTGGCGCGCCGTATCCTGTCCGGCATGCGTTCCCCGGCTTTCCCGGCGCGCCGCGCCTGGCTTCCCGCCGTGACCGGTGGCCTGCTGGCCACCCTGGCCGTCGCGGGCTGCGGGCCAAAGCAGGCGGCCAGCCAGCAGACCGCGGCGACCGTACCGCCCACGCACGCCGCGGCGGCTTCCACCCTGCCCGCGCCGTCGCCCACCCCGAGCGCGACGCCGACCTGCGACACCACGGTCGCGTCCGGCTTCCCGTGTGCGATGCGGGACCGGATCGTCGACGTCAAGCACTACCTCCGGCGGCTGCCCGGCACCATTGGCATCGTGCTGCACGACCGCACGACGGGCGCCACCTGGCATAACGCCCATGCCGGGGCACTCATCCCGGCCGCGTCCACGATCAAGCTGGCGATGATGACCGACCTGTTGCTACGCAACCGGGCCGGCCAGATCCACCTCACCCCGGCTGACCGGGCGGCCATGTTCCAGGCGCTGTACACCAGCAACGACGACGACGCGACCTACCTGTGGAACCGCTACGAGGACGCCAGCTTCATGGACCGGGTACGGGCGTTCGGTATGCACAGCACACGGTTCACCAATTCAGCGTTCTGGGGCAACGTGGACACCACCGCCCGGGACCTGGATAACCTGATCAACTACGTGCTGACCAAGACGCCGCCGCACATCCGCGGCTACCTAGTGCACCGGCTGCAGCACGTCAGCGCGCTCGACCAGCAGTGGGGCGTGTGGGGCGCCGGGCCGGCCAACCACCCGGGCAACAAGGACGGCTGGGAACAGGATCCCGACGGCTTCGGCGTATGGATCACCAACACGGTTGGCTTCGCCGGGCCGAATCAGCAGTACACCCTGGCCATCACGTACAACATGGGCGGCTTCGGCGAGAGCGGCAACACCGGGTTCAAGTTCGGCACCAACAAGCTGACCCAGATCGCGGCCATGCTGTTCCAGGGCCACCACACCGGCACCCCGCACCCGCTGCCCTCCGCCGTCCCGTAGCCGCCCCGGACCGGATCAGTGAGAGGGGTGACCGCGTCCCGCTTCGTGGTGCAACTGCACGACGCCACCGCGCTGCACTACGACCTGCGCATCCAGGTTGGTGACGTGCTGCGGTCGTGGGCCGTGCCGCGCGGGCCGTCGCTCGACCCGGCGGCCCGGCGGCTGGCCGTGCCGGTCGAGGACCACACGCTGGACGCAGGTGACTTCGAGGGCGTGCACCCGGGGCAGCGGCGCGGCACCGGCGCGGTGATCATCTGGGATGAGGGCCCGGCCGACATCATCCGGGACGAGCCCGGGCACCTGTCCGTCACGCTGCACGGCCACAAGCTGTCCGGCGGCTTCGCGCTGACCCGGACCGGCGAGCGGCGCTGGATCCTGGTCAAGACCCGGGACGCGGACGCCCAGCCCGGCTCGGACATCGTGGCCGAGCAGCCGGCCAGCGTGCGCAGCGGGCGGACCTGGCAGCAGGTGGCCCGGCAGGACCGGCTACCAGGTTGAGATCAGGCCGCCGTCGATACCGAAGTCAGACCCGGTGATGTTCCCGGCGCGCGGGCTGGCCAGGAATAGCACCAGGTCGGCCACCTCGGCTGGCTGGGTGAACCGCCCGGTCACCATCTGGCTGGCCGCCTCCTGGGCGACGTCCGCAGGCTTGGCCCCGGTGGCCGCGCCGCGCGTTTCGGCCACCCCGCCCGCGCCCAGCCACAGATCGGTGGCCACCGGGCCCGGGCTGACCCAGTTGACCCGGACGCCCTGCGGCCCGAGTTCCTTCGAGAGCGACTTGGAGAAGTTGGCCAGCGCGGCCTTGGCCGCACTGTAGTCCATCACCGCCGGGTCGGGCAGCCGTGCGTTGACCGAGCAGATGTTCACGATCGCGGCGTGCTCCGACGCCAGCAGCCCGGGCAGTGCGCTGCGCGTGGTCCGCACCGCGGCCAGCAGGTTGAGCGTGAGCGTGGCCAGCCAGTCCTCGTCCGTGATGCTGCTGAACCCACCGGTCCGCGGCGGCGCATTGCCCACGTTGTTGACCAGGATGTCGATCCGGTCGCCGGCCAGCGCGGTCAGCTGGGCTGGCCCGCCTGGCTCGGCCAGGTCCACCGCCAGCACCTGCACCTGGCCACCCTTGGCTAGCTCGTCCAGCTCGGCCGACGACCGCCGGGCTCCGGCGACGACCCGGGCCCCGTTGTCCACCAGCCCGCGCACCACGGCCAGCCCGATCCCCCGGCTCGCCCCGGTGACCACCGCGATCCGCCCGTCCAGGCCCAGGTCCATGGTTCCCACCCTCCTGCTGCGTGCACCGTGCTCACCCCGACGGTAGCCGGGGCCATGTTCGGCACCGGAACGGGCACCATCTTCAGCGTGGCCGGCGGCTGCACGGTCCCGGCCGCCAGCCGAGCGAAGGGACGGTCCAGATGCGAGCCGCGGGAGTAACCCAGACCGGCGGGCCGGTCACGCTGCTTGACCTGGCTGACCCGCGGCCGCTGCGGGACGGCGAACTGCTGCTCGAGGTGCAGGCGAGCGGGGTCGGCAACTGGGACGAGTTCGTCCGCACCGGGGGCTGGGCTACCGGTGCCCGGCCACCGATGGCGCTGGGCGTGGAGGCGGCCGGGACAGTGGCTGCGGTCGGCCCGGCGGTGCCGGGCTTCCAGCTGGGTGACCGGGTCAGCACGCATTCGCTGCCGCTGCCCGAGCAGGGCTGCTGGGCGGAGCTGTTCATCGCGGCCGCCGCCCAGGCCGCCGCGGTCCCAGCGGGCGTGCCGTGGGACGTGGCCGGGGCGTTCCCGGTGCCCGCGCTCACCGCGGATCAAGCGCTGACCGAGGCGGTGCAGCTCAGGCCGGGTGAGAGCGTGCTGATACACGGCGCGGGCGGCGTCACTGGGGGTCTGCTCGTCCAGCTGGCTGCCCACTACGGCGCGCGGGTCATTGCCACTGGAGGCCCGGCCAGCCTGGACCGGCTGCGCGGGCTGGGTGCGGCCACTGTCCTCGACTACCAAGAGCCAGGCTGGCCGGGCCAGGTGTGCTGGCTGACCGACCGCGGTGCCGACATGGCGGTGAACGCGGCCCGGGGCGGAGCGGCGGACGCGGTGCGAGCGGTGCGGCCGGGCGGCCGGCTGGCTACCCTCACCGGGGACCCGCCACCGGCCGAGCGTGGCATCACGGTCCGCGCGGTCCAGGTCGAACCGGACGGCCCGCGGCTGGGCAAGCTGGCCGGACTGCTCGGCCACGGGGTGCTCAGCGTGACGGTCGGCGGCAGCTTCCCGCTGGACCAGGCGGCCCAGGCGCTGGACCAGGTTCGGCACGGCGCGCACGGCACCGCCATCGTGCTGCGGCCCGGCCAGCCGGGACGGTAGGCGCCGGCCCGGCACACCAGGCCCCGGACGGCCGCGCCGCGCGCGATGGCAGGGTGGGGGTACCGGCGTTGGGCGAGAAGGGCGGGTCCAGATGGACACGATGATGGCGCTGCGGGCGCACCAGCGCGGCGGGCCGGAGCAGCTGGTTTACGAGCAGGCACCGGTGCCGGTGCCGCAGCCAGGCGAGGTGCTGGTGGCGGTGCACGCGGCGGCCATCACGTTCGCCGAGCTGACCTGGGACGAGTCCTGGACTACCGAGGATGGCCGGGACCGGACGCCAATCATCCCGGCGCATGAGATGTCTGGCACCGTGGCCGCGCTCGGCGATGGGGTCAGCACGGCGGCGGTCGGCGACGAGGTGTACGGGCTGATCGAGTTCGACCGGAACGGGGCAGCCGCTGAGTTCGTGACCATCCCGGCCGCCGAACTGGCGGCCAAGCCGCGCACCGCCTCGCACGTGGACACGGCCACGCTGCCGCTGGCCGCGCTGACCGCCTGGCAGGCGCTGGCCGACCAGGCCGCGCTGCAGGCGGGCGAGCAGGTGCTGGTGCTAGGCGGCGCGGGTGGGGTCGGGGTGTATGCGGTGCAGCTCGCGATGGCACTCGGCGGACAGGTCACCGCGACCGGGGCCAGCCGGGACGCCGACCTGGTGCGTGGCCTGGGCGCGGCGGCGTTCGTCGCCACACGGGACACCGGCGCCCAGCCGGGGGCAGGCCACTTCGACGTGGTTATCGACACGGTCGGCGGGGCCGCGCTGGACAGCGCCTTTGCCGCGCTGCGGCCGGGCGGCCGGCTGGTCACGCTGGGTGCTCCCCCATCCGAGGAGCAGGCCCGCCAGCACGGAGTGCAGGCGATGTTCTTCATCGTCACCCCGGATGCGGCCGAACTCGCGCACCTCGCGGACCTGGTAGATCAGGGCAAGCTGCGCGCCGTGGTCAGCCAGACATTCCCGCTCAGCGAGGGCCGGGCCGCGTTCGAGAGCGGCCGGCGAGCCCGGCCGCCGGGCAAAACGGTCCTGGTGGTGCGCTGAGGGTTGGCCGAGACTGGGCCAGAGGGGGTGCGACGATGAGCCAGCCCGCGGCGGCCTCCAGCGGAACCGGTGAGGGCCTGGTCATGGCCAGCGGGCCGGGGCGGTGGGTGCTGCTGGCCACCGTGCTGGGCTCGGCCATCGCGTCCATCGACGCCACCGTGGTCGGCATCGCGCTGCCCGCCATCGGCCGGGACTTCAACGCCAGCCTGGGCGCGCTGCAATGGGTGGTCACCGGGTACACGCTGACGCTGGCCGGGCTGCTGCTGCTGGCGGGCGCGCTGGGCGACAAATACGGCCGCAAACGGGTGTTCGTCATCGGGGTGAGCTGGTTCGCGATCGCGTCGCTGCTGTGCGCCATCGCGCCCAGCGCTGGGTTCCTGATCGGCGCCCGGGCGCTGCAAGGAGTGGGCGCAGCGCTGCTCACCCCGGGCAGCCTGGCCATCCTGGAGGCGGTGTTCCGGCCCGACGACCGCAGCAAGGCGATCGGCGCCTGGTCCGGGTTCAGCGGGGTGGGCACCGCGATCGGGCCGTTCATCGGCGGCTATCTGGTGGCCGCCGCGTCCTGGCGGTACATCTTCCTCATCAACCTGCCCCTAGCGGTCGTGGTGGTCGCGGTGACGCTGCGGCACGTGCCGGAGTCCCGCGACCCGGCGGCCACCGCCCCGATCGATGTGACCGGCGGCGTGCTGGTCACCCTGGGCCTGATCGGGCTGACCTACGGGCTGATCGAGGGCCCGGGCGGGCACTGGACCAAGCCCCTAGTGCTGGCCGGGCTGCTCGGTGGCCTGGCGCTGCTGGCCGCATTCCTCTGGTGGGAACACCGCACCCCGTCGCCTATGCTGCCGCTCAACTTGTTCAGCTCGCGCCAGTTCACCGCGACCAACGTGGTCACGTTCGTGGTCTACGGCGGCATCGGCGGGGCGCTGTTCCTGCTGCCGATCCAGCTCCAGCAGGTGTCCGGGTATAGCGCCCTGGAGTCCGGGATCGCCTTGCTACCGGTCACCGCGATCACGCTGGCGCTGTCCCAGCGCTCGGGCGCGCTGGCCGGCCGGATCGGCCCCCGGCTCCAGATGTCGGTCGGGCCGGTGCTGGTCGGCCTCGGGCTGGGCTTGTTCACCCTGATCACCGCCTCGGGTGACTACCTGACCGAGGTGCTGCCCGGAGTGCTCGTGTTCGGCTTCGGCCTGGCCGTGGCGGTGGCCCCGCTCACTTCGACGGCGCTGTCGTCGGTGCCGCCCGAGCACGCCGGGATGGCGTCCGCGGTCAACAACGACGTGGCCCGGGCGGCGGCGCTGATCGCGGTGGCGCTGCTGCCCGCCGCGGGCGGGCTGACCGGGGACGCCTACCAGCACCCGGACGTGTTCTCGGCCGGGTTCCACACCGCGTCGCTGATCGCGGGCGGCCTGTGCGTGGCGGGCGGCGTGCTGGCTGCGGTGACCATCCGCAACCCGTCCCGGGCCAAGGCGGCCGCGGTGGCCACGTCCCGGCACGGGCCGCTGCTGAACTGCGCGCTGGACGCCCCGCCGCAGACCTGACCCGCGGCGCTGGCCGCCGCGGTACTGGCGGGCCGGCCAGGCCGGAAAGAAACCGGCCGGCTTCTGTCGAAACCCCGGGGCCAGCTCCGACACAGGGCTGAACGCGCACCACGGCGCAGCTAGCGGAAGGACTCCCGTCATGGACTGGAAACTGGAAGTCGTCGTCGTCCCGGTCACCGACATCGACCGGGCCAAGCAGTTCTACCTGGACAAGGTCGGATTCAAGCTGGACGCCGACATCCAGCCGGCCGAGAACTTCCGGGTGGTGCACATGACCCCGCCCGGGTCGGCCTGCTCGGTCGTGATCGGCCCGGCTGTCGTCAGCCCGGGCACGGACCTGACCGCCAGCGCCCGGATGCAGCTGGTCGTCACCGACATCGACGCGGCCCGGGCCGAGCTGTCCGGCCGCGGCGTGGATGTCTCGGACGTGCAGATCCTGGACGCCCGGGACGGCGGTAAGTTCTTTTACTTCACCGACCCGGACGGGAACAACTGGGCCGTGCAGGAGATCCGCGATTACGTGGGCGCGCCGCTGGACGAGCCAGCCGACGGCTGATCCCGCGGTGACTTTCCGGCCGCCGGCTGGTCTGTACTCACAGGGCCAGCCGCGGCAGCCGGAGTCCGCGCTGGCGACCGTGGAGACCACCATGACTGCCAGCACGGATTTCATCAGCGAAACCGGTCAGTTCCGGACTGAGCTGCTCGCCTACTGTTACCGGATGCTGGGCTCGGCCGACGAGGCCGAGGACCTGGTCCAGGAGACCTACCTGCGGGCGTGGCGGTCCTACGACGGCTTCGAGGGCCGCTCCTCGGTGCGCACCTGGCTGTACCGGATCGCCACCAACGCCTGCCTGACCGCGATCGACCGGCGCGGCCGCCGGCCGCTGCCGTCCGGGCTCGGCGCACCGGGCGACGACTCGGCCGCGCCGGTGCCGGCCGGCCCGGAGGTGCCCTGGCTGCAGCCGCTGCCCGGGGCGCTGCTGCTCGCCGAGGCGGCCGACCCGGCCGTGGTCGCCGCGTCGCGGGCGGGCCTGCGGCTGGCCCTGGTCGCCGCCTGGCAGTACCTGTCCGCCCGGCAGCGCGCGGTGCTCATCCTGCGCGACGTGCTGGACTGGCCGGCGGCCCAGGTGGCGGACCTGCTGGACACCAGCACCGCGGCGGTGAACAGCGCGCTGCGCCGGGCCCGCGCCCAGCTGGCCGACGTGCTGCCCGCGGAAAGCGCGGTCACCGAGCCGGCCGAGCCGGCCCAGCGGGCGCTGCTCGACCAGTTCATGGCGGCGTTCGTGCACGCCGACGTGGCCGCGCTGGCCAAGCTGCTGCGCGACGACGTGGTGCTGGAGATGCCGCCGCTGCTCACCTGGTTCGCCGGCCGGGACGACGTCACCGGGTTCTTCGCCCGCCAGGTGTTCCCGCAGACCCAGTTCAGAATGGTCGCGACGGCGGCCAACGGGCAGCCCGCGGCGGCTGCCTATCACCGGGACGGCCGCGGCCGCTATCAGGCGCACGCCATCACCGTGCTCACCATGACCGCGACCGGCATCGCCCGGATCGACACGTTCCTCGACCCCGCCCTGTTCCCGAAGTTCGGCCTGCCCCAGCAACTCCCGGCCGAGTAGCGGCCAACGGCACTCGCGCGTTCTACGCGCACCGGGGCGGGCGGCCGACCGGCGGCCGCCGCCCCGGCCCGGCCGGTTTCGGCTGCCTGCGGCTGCGGCTGACCATCCCGGGCTGAGCCCGAATCCAGCGCACGGCGATTTCCAGCCACCTGCCTGGTCTGCATATCCGGAACCGCCCACCCAGGCGGCTCGCACCACCGCAGACGAGTCCAGGAGGACCAGCATGACCAGCACCGACATCACCGGCCGGAACGCGATCGTGACCGGCGCCAGCCGCGGCTTCGGCCGGGCCATCGCCACCTCGCTCAGCAAGGCAGGTGCCCAGGTCACCGGCGTGGCCCGGGACCCGGCCCCACTGGCCGAACTAGCCGCCGAACTCGGTGGCTCGTTCACCCCGGTCAGCGCCGACGCGGCCGACCCGGTCGTCACCGGCCGCCTCATCGACGAATACCAGCCCACCGTCCTGGTGCTCAACGCGGGCGCCGCCCCGCTGAGCCGGCCTATCCAGCGGCACACATGGCAGACGTTCAGCCGGAACTGGGAGGTCGACGTGCGGCACGCCTTCGGCTGGGTGCGCGAGGCGCTGCTCGCCACGCTGCCGCCGGGCAGCGTGGTGGTCGTCATGTCCAGCGGGGCCGCGCTGCGCGGCTCACCACTGAGCGGCGGCTACGCCGGAGCCAAGGCCACCATCCGGTTCCTGACCAGCTACGCCGTGGCCGAGTCAGCGCGCGACGAACTGGGCATCCGGTTCGTCTCCGTGCTGCCCCAGCTCACCCCGGCGACCCGGCTCGGCGCCGCCGCGGTGGCCGCCTACGCCGCCCGGCAGGGCCTGGACGTGCCCGGCTACCTGGCCGAGGTCGGCCCCACGCTGACCGCCGACCAGGTGGGCAGCGCGATCACCGAGCTGATCACGGATCCGGGCCACGACCAGGACGCCTACCTGCTCACCGCGGGCGGCCTGAACCCACTCCCGCAATAGTCCACTCGTTTCCCCACCACGGGCCCCAGAAAGAGGTATCCCGATATGACTGACATCGTCAGCCCGGCCCAGGCCACCCCACCCGGCCAGGCAGGCCGGGCCGGGCGGCCCGGCCCGGCGCATCGCGGCTGGACGCTCGCCCTGGCCTCGGCCGGGGCGTTCATGGCCGCCCTGGACGTAGTCGTGGTGTCGACCGCGCTGCCTACCCTGCACAGCCAGCTCGGCGCCAGCCTGTCCCAGCTGGAATGGACCATCAACGCCTACAGTCTGACCTTCGGCTGCCTGATGCTGACCGGTGCGGCGCTGGGCGACCGGTTCGGCCGCCGCCGGATGTTCGTGACCGGCCTGCTCGTGTTCGTGCTCGGCTCGGCGCTGGCCGCGCTGTCCCCCGATGCCGGGTTGCTGATCGCGGCCCGCGTGGTGCAGGGCGCGGGTGGTGCTCTCCTGGTGCCGCTCACCCTGACCCTGATCAGCGACGCGTTCCCGGTCGAGCAGCGCGGCACGGCCATCGGCATCTGGGGCGGCGTCACCGGCCTGGGTGTGGCGGCCGGCCCGGTGGTCGGCGGCGCGATCGTGCAGGGCGCGTCCTGGCAGTGGATCTTCTGGCTCAACGTCCCGGTCGGGCTGGCCACCGCGGCGCTGGCCGCGGTGCGGCTGAAGGAGAGCCGCGGCCCGCGGCCGCAGCTCGACATCGTGGGCCTGCTGCTGGCCGGGGCCGGCCTGTTCGCGCTGACCTGGGCCCCGGTCCGGGCCCCGTCGGCTGGCTGGGCCAGCGCCGAGGTGATCGGCGCGCTGGCCGCGGGCGTGCTGCTGATGGGCGGCTTCCTGGCCTGGGAGCGGCGGGCCGCCTACCCGATGCTGCCGCTGGCCTACTTCCGCCGCCGCGGCTTCGCCACCGCCAACGCGGTGATCTTCTTCCAGTTCGTCTCGCTGATCGGGTCGCTGTTCTTCGTCACCCAGCTGTTCCAGATCGGGCTCGGGTACTCCCCGCTCGCGGCGGGCGTCCGCATCCTGGTCTGGATGGCGATGCCGATGCTGATCTCCCCGCTGGCCGGCACGCTGGCCGACCGGATCGGCAACCGCCCGTTCATGGTCGCCGGCCTGATCCTGCAGGCAGGCGGGCTGGCCTGGCTGGCGGCCGCCACTCACCCCGGGGTGGGCTACCCGGACCTGGTCGCGCCGCTGGTCATATCCGGGGTCGGCATCTCGATGTGCTTCCCCACGGTGGCCAATTTGGTGACCGCCTCAGTACCGCCGGCCGACGTCGGGGTGGCGGCTGGAACGAACAACGCACTCAACGCCCTTGGCGGTGTGTTCGGCGTCGCCATCCTCGCGGCGGTATTCGCGGCTCATGGCAGCTACGCTGCCCCGGCGTCGTTCATCGCGGGCTTCCGGCCCGCCGAGTTCACGGCGGCGGCGGTGGCCGCGGTCGGCGTGCTGGCCGCGGTGCTCGCCCCGGGCCGGACCGCCGACCTGGCCGCGGTCAGAACGCGATCACCCGCAGCGCGGCCCTGAGGCTGGCCGCGTCGTCCGCGGACAGCTTGCTGAGGAACCGCCGCTCCGCGTCGTCGGACGCGGCGATGGCGCCGGCCATGGTGGTGTGGCCCGCGCCGGTGAGGGTGACCACGTTGCGGCGCCGGTCGGCAGGGTCCGGCCGGCGCCGCACCAGGCCCTTGTCCTGCAGGCCGTCGATCAGCGCGACCATCGTGGTCCGGTCCACGCCGAGCCGGCCCGCCACGTCCTGCTGGGACAGCGGGACCGGGTCGTCGATGGTCATCAGCACGGCCACCTCGCGCCCGGTGATACCGAACGGGGCCAGCGCGGGCGCGGTGAACGCGGCCAGCCGCAGCTGCGCGTGCTTGAGCAGGTAGCCCAGCCGCCCGCCCACCGCGGTGGGCGGCGCGGCCGGACGGGACAGGTCCCCGGGGGTCTGAGCTGACACACGAGCATTGTACGAGTAGGCTGATCGTCAGCAGTGCTGACGATCAGTTCACGTGACGTTTGTGATGGAGGCCCGCCGCAGATGACTGACCGCACGCTCAGCTTCGGCATCAAGACCAGCCAGATGGGCATCGGCTACCCGGAGATCTGCCGGATCTGGCGGGAGGCCGACCAGATCCCGGTGTTCGAGCACGCCTGGCTGTGGGACCACATGGTGCCGCTGCGCGGCGACATCCGCGCCGCGGCCCTGGAAGCCTGGACGCTGCTGGCCGCGCTGGCCGCGCAGACCAGCCGGCTGCGGCTCGGCGTCCTGGTCACCAGCAACCGGCTCCGCTCCCCCACCCTGCTGGCCAAGATGGCCGCCACCGTGGACGTCATCGCCGGCGGCCGGCTCATCCTCGGCATCGGCGCGGGCGGCAGCGCGGTGCCTATCGAGCACAACCCGGCGGTGCGCGAGTTCGCGGCCTACGGCGTGCCGCTGGTCCCGCCCGGCCAGGCGGTCCGCGACCTGGCTCAGTCGATGGACATCATCAAGCGGATGTGGACCAGCGACGAGCCGTTCGACTTCACCGGGCCGACCATCCGGCTCACCGGCGCGGTATGCGAGCCCAAACCGGTGCAGCGCCCGCACCCGCCGGTGATGATCGGCGGGCAGGGCGAGCGGTTGCTGCGCGTCGTGGCCGAGCACGCCGACATCTGGGCTTACCCAGGCCCGCCGGACGCCACGTTCCGGCAGCGCGAGCAGGTGCTCGGCGAGCACTGCGCGGCCATCGGCCGGGACCCGGCCGGGATCACCCGGTCCATGCAGCTGATCGTCCGGTGCGACGAGCCGGACGCGGTCCCGGCCGCCCGCGGCGCACTGCTCGACCGGATCGAGGCCGGCGTCAGCCACCTGGTCATCGCGGCGCTGCTCGGTGACCGCCCGGTGCAGTGGCTGGCCGACGAGCTCGTCTACCCGGTCCTGGCCGAAGCCGGCCAGCCGCTGCCCGCCGGCTAGCCCGCGCCGCTCAGGCCGCCACCGGCCGGTAGCTGAGGATGACGACACCTGTCCGCAGGGTCCTCGTCTCGACGAGCGTCAGCGTCGTTCCCTTCCCCTCCCGGAAGAGCACCGTTCCGTGGCCCACGAGGAGGGGGTGGATGGCGAACTGAAGCTCGTCCAGCAGGTTATGCGCGAGCAGGGTCTCGCCGAGCGGGCCGTGGCCGTACATCACCAGGTCCTGGCCGTCCTGCTGCTTGAGCTTGGCCACCTCAGCCGCGACATCGCCTCTGACGATGGTCGAGTTGACCCAGTCGGCTCTTTCCAGGGTTGACGAGAAGACGTACTTGCCGATGCTGTTCATCCGGTCCGGGTAGGGGCCGCTGAGATTGGGCCAGGTCTGCGAGAAGATCTCGTAGGTGTGCTTGCCCATCAGCATGGCGTCGCTCGCCTTCAGCTGCTCGAGCGCTTTCTCCTGGGCCTCGCTATCGAAGTACTCCGAGGCCCAGGCGGCTGGTTCGCCGATGACGCCGTCGAGCGCCACGAGGGTGGATTCGATGAGTCTGCGCATGACTGCCTCCAGTAGTCATTGCCTGGTTCGCCCGCCGGCCAGGGATCGTCCCTGCTGATGTGGCGACGGGCGCAGCCAGTGGTCAGGCGGCGAGTCCGCCGTCGATGGTGATCGCGGTGCCCGTGACGTAGCGGCCACCGTCGCCAGCCAGGTAGGCGACCAGGGCGGCGATGTCTTCGGCGCGGCCGTAGTGACCGAGGCTCGTGACGCTGCGCAGGAAGTCACCAGCTGGACCGTTCTCTGGGTTCATGTCGGTGTCGATCGGGCCGGCCTGGATGAGAGTCGCCCTGATGCCCCGCGAGCCGAGGTCACGGGCCAGGCCTTTGGTGAGCCCGCCGAGCGCGGATTTGGACATCGAATAGAGGGTGAGGGTAGGTCCGGGGACGCGGTCAGCAAGAGCGGAGCCGATGTTGATGATCCGGCCGCCGTCGCTCATGTAGCGGGCGGCCTGCTGGGAGGCGAGGAAGACTGCTTTGACGTCGATGGCGAGGATGCGGTCGAGGTCCTCCATCGTCGTGTCCTCCAGCGGCCCGCCGGTGAAGATGCCGGCGTTGTTGACCAGGATGTCGAGGCGTCCCAGTTGCTGCACGGTTTGCTTGACCGCGTCGGCAGCGGCGCCGGGATCAGCGTGGTCGGCCCGGATGATTACTGCGCGGCCTCCTTTGTCTTCGATCTGCTGGGCGACGGCCCGCGCCTTGTCAGCGGCACTCGCATAGGTGAGCGCAACATCCGCCCCGTCCTGGGCCAGCCGCTGGGCGATCGCCGCCCCGATTCCGCGGCTGCCGCCAGTCACCAGCGCCACCTTGCCTGCAAGCTCCATCATCTGCTCCTCTTTGGCTTGTGTCGGAACTGCCGGGTTCCGCACGATCCGGCTGTCGAACACGTTCGCCGTGCCCGGCGGCCCTCATCTAGACCGACGGAGCGCCCTGGCGATTTGGACAACGGCCGCTCGGGATATGTCCAAATCGCGAGAGGTGCTGCGTCGTAGTGGTAAGAGCCGCGTCTGGTGCGGCGAGGGCGAGTGAGGAGGCGCTTATGTCGCAGTACATGCTGCTGCTCTACTCCACCGATCCCACCCTGGAGGAACGCGAGGAAAGATGGACGGAGATGCCCCTCTGGAGGGAGGTGACCGAAAGCCTTCGCGAAAGCGGGCTGCTGGTCTCGAACGGCGCCCTGAACCGGGTCGACACGGCCACGACGCTGCGCGTGCGCGACGGCGAGGTCGAGCTGACCGATGGGCCGTTCGCCGTCACCAAGGAGGTGCTGGCTGGCTACTACGTGCTCGAGTGCGCCGACCTCGACGAGGCGCTCAAGCATGCCGCACGCCTGCCCTCGGCGCGTTATGGGTCGGTCGAGGTGCGGCCGATCATCAGTCTCAGTGGCGATACCGACCCCCGATGAGGCGGCTCAAAAGCGGGCGTGAGCGGCCGCGGCGATCGGCGGTCTGGAATGGATGACCGGGTCGCCGCGGCGATGACGCGGGCGTTTCGCGACGAGCGGGGGGCGGTCCTCGCGACGCTGATCCGGCGCGTCGGTGATTTCCAGCTGGCGGAAGATGCCGTGCAGGATGCGTTCGCGGATGCCGTCGCGGCGTGGCCGCGCGATGGCGTGCCGGCGAACCCGGGAGCCTGGATCACGGTCGCGGCGCGGCGGCGTGCGGTCGACCGCCTCCGCCGTGATCGTTCGCTGGCCGACCGCGCAGACCGTCTCGCCGAACTTATCCGCCTCGACCAGGAGGAGGGGCCGCCGATGAACGAGGACAGCGCGGTCGCCGACGATCAGCTGCGGCTGATTTTCACCTGCTGTCACCCGGCACTCGATCTCCACGCGCGGGTGGCGCTGACGCTGCGGACGCTGGGCGGTTTGACGACCGGGGAGATTGCCCGTGGGTTCCTGGTCAGCGAGCCGACGATGGGCAAGCGCATCGTCCGCGCGAAGCGGAAGATCGCCGACGCCCACATCCCCTATCGGATTCCCGCCGACGAGGAGCTTCCCGACCGTCTCAACGGCGTGCTGCGCGTCGTCTACTTGATCTTCAACGAGGGTTACTCGGCGACCGAGGGTGAGCGCCTGGTGCGTGGCGAGCTGTGCAGCCAGGCGATCCGTCTCGGGCGACTGCTGTGCGAACTGATGCCCGACGACGCTGAGGTGTGGGGGCTGCTGTCGCTGATGCTGCTGCATGACGCCCGCCGCTCGGCACGCATCGACGCGCGCGGCGGATATGTGACGCTCGACGACCAGGACCGCTCGCTCTGGGATCAATCCCTCATCCGGCAGGGGCTGGAGGCGCTTGTCCGCGCGCTCCGGCTGCGCCGGCCGGGCCAGTACCAGCTGCAAGCCGCGATCACCGCCCTGCACATCCAGGCCTCCGACGCGGAGGCGACCGATTGGCGGCAGATCGCCGACCTCTACGGCACGCTGGCCGGACTCAGCCCGTCGCCGGTTGTTGAGCTGAACCGCGCCACCGCGGTCGGCTTCGCCGACGGGCCGGAGGCGGGGCTTGAGCTGCTCAGGCCCCTGCTCGGGGATCCGGCGCTGGAGCACTACCAGCCCCTGCACGCCGCTCACGCCGAGCTGCTGAGGCGCGCTGGCGACCTCGCCGGAGCCGCAGAGGCCTACGGGCAGGCGATTGCACTGAGCGCAAACGACGTCGAGCGCGCTGAGCTTGAGCGACGGCTCCGGACGCTGCCCGCCGTCTGACCGCCGCCCAGGCCGGGGGTCTCGCTGCCGGACCGGGGCCTGTCAAATCGGGGTCTCCCCGGTAAGCACCGTGGCCGCCAGCTGGCGCAGCTCGACGCGGCGGATTTTCCCGGTCGCGGTCGTCGGGTACCCGCCGACGAACAGCACCTTGCGCGGGCGTTCATAAGAAGGGAGCCCGGCTCGGCAGAACTCGATCAGCTCGTCCTCGGCCACCGTCTGGTCTGCTTCGGTGATCACGTACGCCACGGGTTTCTCCAGGCCGTCGGTGTCGTTGGCCGACACGACCACCGCCTGGGCCACCGCGGGATGGGCCAGCAGCCGGGCCTCCACCTCAGCCGGGGACACCCACATGCCGCTGACCTTGAGCATGTCGCTGGTCCGGCCCAGGCATACGTAGTAGCCGTCCGGGTCGCGCAGGTAGGTGTCGCCGGTGCGCAGCCACTCGCCCTGGAACACCTGGCGGGACGCGTCGTACCGGGACCAGTACCCGGTCGCGGCCGAGTCGCCGCGCACGTACAGCGTGCCCGGGGTGCCCGTCGGCACCGGCTGGCCCGCCTCGTCGAGCAGCTTCAGCTCGTAGCCGGGGACGGCCACCCCGGTGCTGCCGGGGCGGACCTCGCCGGGCCGGTTGGACAGGAAGATGTGCAGCATCTCGGTCATCCCGATGCCGTCCAGGATGTCCACCCCGAAGTGGCCGGTCCACCGGGCGTACAGGCTGGCCGGCAGGGCCTCCCCGGCCGAGGCGGCCAGCCGGACGCCGCGCAGCGCGTCCCCGGGCAGCCCGGCGCGGAGCATGTTGGCGAAGAACGTCGGGCCGGCGAAGAACAGGCTGGCGCCGTGCTTCTGCGCCGCGTCCGCGATCACATCAGGCGTGGACCGGGCCGGCTCCAGCACGGCCGCGGCGCCCACCGAGAACGGGAACAGCACCGAGTTGCCCAGGCCGTAGGCGAAGAACGCCTTGGCCGTGGACAGGCACCGGTCGCGGCGGCGGATGCCGAGCACCTGCTGGCCGTAGGTCTCGCAGACCACCGGGATGGCCCCGTGCCGGTGCATGGCCGCCTTGGCCCGGCCGGTCGTCCCGGAGGTGTACAGCCAGAACGCGGGCGAGTCGGCGGTGGTCCGGTACACCGTGTCGTCGGCTGGCCCGGCGGCCAGTTCGCTGATCGCCTGCACCGGCACCGGGCTGTCCGGCACCGGGCCGTCGGCCAGGATTCCGGCCAGCTCGGGCGCATGGACGGCGGCCGCGGCCGCCGGGCCGGCGAACTCCGGGGTGACGGCCAGGAACCGGGCCCGGGAATCGGCCAGCAGGTCGGCCACCCCGTCCGGGAGCAGCATGGTGGACACCGGGACCGGGATCGCGCCCATCCGCATGGCGGCCAGGTAGATGGTGACGAACTGCGGCGAGTCCGCCATCAGCATCAGCAGCCGCTGCTCCGGCTGCAGGCCGAGCCCGCGCAGGCCGGCCGCGGTGCGGCAGACCTGGTCGTGCAGCTGGGCGTAGCTCAGCTCACCGGCCGCGCCGGTCAGCGCCGTCCGCGGCCCGTCACCCGCGGCGAGCCGCCGGTCGAGCAGGTACTCACTCGCGTTGAACAGCTGCGCCATCGCTGCTGCCTTCCCTAGATGAGGTGCACGTAGTCGTAGTCGAATGGCTGGCCGTTGATCCCGTTGCGCGGCGGGGCGATCCAGGCGGCGATCTTGCCCCGCTCGTGCACCGGCTGCATGAGCGAGCGGACGTACGTCTTGTCCACGTCGGTGGGCAGCCACTGGCCCTCGCGCTGCGCCCATTCCTCCACGCTGAGCAGCTCACCGTCCGGGCTGGCCTCGATGCCGGCGAACGCGCCGACCCGGCGGTTGAACGCGATGTGCGGCAGCTTGAGCCGGTGCGGCAGCCCGGCCGCGGCAAGGATCTTGTTCCACCGGTTCACCCCGCCCTGGCAGTCGGCGATGTACTCGCGGCGCAGGTCGGTGTTGAGCCCGACCAGCGCGGACACCTCGAGCTGGCCGATACTCGGCTGGCCGTCCCCGGCGTCGTCCAGCGCGTCCACCATGATCGAGTCGTCGGTCAGCTTGTGGTCGTCCTTGCGGCGGCCTTCCAGCCAGCGGCCCTTCAGCCCGGCCGTGTAGTAGTTGGCCACGTTGGTGGACGTCTCGCCGCCGAACAGGTCGAGCGACACCGAGTAGTGGAAGTTGAGGTACTTCTGGATCACTGGCAGCGGGATCGCGCCCAGCGCCCCCACCTCGTCGGTGTCGTTCTCCACCATTACCTGCGCGGTCCGCTCCACCACCCGGTCCACCCCGGTGGTGCCCACCATCATGTGGTGCGCCTCCTCCTTGAGCATGAACTCGCAGGTGCGCGACAGCGGGTCGAACGCGGACTCCTTCAGCGTGCCGAGCTGATACTTGCCGTCCCGGTCGGTGAAGTAGGTGAACATGAAGAACGACAGCCAGTCCGGGGTTTCCTCGTTGAACGCGCCCAGGATGCGCGGCGACTCCAGGCTGCCCGAGTTGCGGTGCAGCAGTTCCTCGGCTTCTTCCCGGCCCTCCCGGCCGAAGTAGGCGTGCAGCAGGTAGACCATGGCCCACAGATGCCGGCCTTCCTCCACGTTGACCTGGAACAGGTTGCGCAGGTCGTACAGGCTGGGCGCGGTGGCGCCCAGGTTGCGCTGCTGTTCCACGCTGGCCGGCTCGGTGTCGCCCTGGATGACGATCAGCCGTTGCAGGTCGGCCCGGTACTCGCCGGGTATTTTCTGCCAGGCGGGCTCGCCCTTGTGCGCGCCGAAGCCGATCTGCCGGCCGGGGTCCCGTTCGGCCAGGAAGATGCCCCAGCGGTAGTCCCGCATCGCCACGTGGCCGAAGTGCGCCCAGCCCTCGCGGCCCACGTCGACCGCGGTGCGCAGGTAGACATCCTGGGTGGGCAGCGTGGGACCCATCGACTCCCACCAGTTGAGGAAGTTCGGCTGCCACGACTCCAGCGCGCGCTGCAGGCGGCGGTCCTCGCGCAGCTCGACGTTGTTGGGGATCTTCTCGGAGTAGTCAGATGCCGTGGTCATGGCAGGTCAGACTCGCTTTCGGTCGAAGTCGGCGCGCTGCCCGGTGCCGTACCTGCGCAGCGCCCCGTCGGGACCCGAGGCGTTCGGGCGGTAGAAGATCCAGTTCTGCCAGGCGGTCAGCCGGCCGAAGATCTTGGTTTCCAGCGTTTCCGGGCCGGCGAACCGGTAGTTCGCTTCCAGGCCGGTCAGCGCGTCCGGGCTGAAGCTGGCCCGCTCCTCGACCGCGATCCGGACCTCCTCGTCCCAGTCGATGTCGTCGGGGGCGAACGTGACCAGGCCGAGCCGCTCGGCGTCGTCCGCGTCGAGTGCGTCCCCGGTCCGCTTCTCGGCCGCGGCCAGCGCGTCCGGGTCGCCCAGGAACCGGGTCTGCAGCCGGGTTAGGCCGTTGCCCATGGGCAGCGGGCCCAGGTTGGCCGGCCCGACCGTGATGGCGGCGGGCCCGGCATCCGGGTCAATCTCCTCGAACACGCCGGCCAGCATGTACGACCGGTCCGCGGCCAGCGCCAGCTCGAGCAGCGAGCCGGCGAAGCAGCTACCCGGCTCGATCAGCGCGAGCAGGCTGCGGCTGGTCACGTCCAGCCGCTTGAGCGTCCGCTTGAGGTAGAGCAGGATCTCGCTGGCCAGCCAGTCGTCGCGGTGGTCCAGCAGCAGCCGGTCGTGTTCCAGCACCTGGTCGCCGTCGCTCTCGGTGCGCAGCACCCAGGTGCCCAGCTCCAGCTCGTTGCTGCGCAGGTCCAGGATCAGGTCATCGAGCTCGCGGGTCATGGCCAGGGTCCAGAACCCGGCGCCCTGCTCGTGTACGGCGCCGATGCCGCCGGGCGCTGCGCCGTCCGGCCCGCGGACGGTGATCTCGGCTACGCCGCGGTCCCGGTCCAGCCGGGCCGTCACATAGGTGTAGCGGACCTCCTGGCCGGTGCGGGTCTTGGCCAGCGGGGTCAGCTCGATTCCGGTCACGCCGGCCGGCCGGGCCGACCGGGCGGCCAGTTCCTGGGCCCGCTGGGCGACGATGTCGGCCCACTGCCCGCGCGGCACCGCCTCGTCCACCAGCCGCCACGCGACGGCCTTCTTGCCGCCCACGCCTTCTGCCCTGGTGGCGAAGTAGTCGGCCAGGTCCCGGCGGACGTGCCGCTTGTCGGTGACCCGGGTCAGCCCGCCTGTGCCGGGCAGCACGCCGAGCAACGGCAGCTCGGGCAGCGACACGGCGGACGACCGGTCGTCCACCAGCATGATGTGCTCGCAGGCTAGGGCCAGCTCGTAGCCGCCGCCGGACGCGGTCCCGTTCAGCGCGGCCAGGTAGGTCTGCCCGGAACTGGCCGTGGCGTCCTCGATCCCGTTCCGGGTCTCGTTGGTGAACTTGCAGAAGTTCACCTTCCACGGGTGCGGCGCGGCGGCCAGCATCCGGATGTTTGCCCCGGCGCTGAACACCTTGTCCTTGCCGCTGGTCAGCACCACGGCCCGGACCTCCGGGTGCTCGAAGCGGAGCCGCTGCACCGCGTCGTACAGCTCGATGTCCACGCCGAGGTCGTAGGAGTTCAGCTTCAGCTCGTAGCCGGGGGCCAGGCCGCCCTGCTCGGCCACGTCCATGGTGAGCGTGGCGACCGGCCCGGCGCAGCTCAGCCGCCAGTGCCGGTACTGGGCAGGCTCGGTGCGGAAGTCCACCTGGGGCAGCGGCGTCTCACTGGTCATGACGATCAGCCCTCCGGTCCAGGGTACGCACTACGCCCATGTTCTACGTTCGCTGATAATTGCGTCAAGTATCCGTAGCACGTTCTGCGCACTCCCGGCCCCGATCGGCGACAAACGCTGACATGGCATGCGAGACGTGCGGTTGTGCGCCCGTTTTGCCCGGCCTGTCCGTACCGGATGCGGGTTCTGACCCAGATTTCGTGATCACGCGAGGAGGACGCGTTTGCGGAGCAGGTCGAAGCTGGCGCGGCCGTACATTTGTCTTTTGATCATCTTGATCCGGTTGACGTGGCCTTCGACCGGGCCGGAGCTGTGCGGCAGGGTGAGGCCGTTGGTCACGGCGGCCTGGTCGTGCTTGAGGCCGGTGGTGAAGGAGTGCAGGTCGGGCTGGTCGTCGGCGTCGACGGCGGCGATCCAGGCGGCGAGGCGGTCACCGTGGCGGCCGGTGAGGATCTGGGCGAACTCCCTGACGTGGCTGGCCAGGGCGTCCAGGTGGGGGCAGCGGGCCCGTACCTGGGTGAGCGTGGCTTGTTCCTGCTCAGTCAGGCTGGCCGGGGCGCGGAGGATCCAGCTGGCCACCTGGCCGGTTTTCGGCGGCGGCGCTGCGGCGGGCGGGGCGGCGCGGGCGGCCCGGAACGGGCGCAGGTACCGGTAGGTCATCCCATAGCTGCCGCGGTATCCGCGGGCGGCGATCTCGGCGTGCAGCTGCTTGATGTTCAGGCACCCGTCGTTCAGCCGCTGGTGCAGGTAGGGCTTGAACTCATCCAGGGCCGAGGGCTGCCGGCCGCCGGCCCGGCCGGCGGGCAGATCCTCCGGGCGGGCGGCCCGGGCGAACCGGCGGACCGTCGAGACAGCCAGGCCGAGCTCGCGGGCGATCGCGGCCAGGGAGCGGCCCTGGGCCAGCTGGGCGTGCACCGCCTCATGCCGTTCGGCGGTCCGCGCCACCAGCGCGGGCCGGCCGAGCCGGGCGGCGGCCAGGGCCAGCGCTGCCGCCTCCCGCAGATCCGGGCCGGCCGGCTGTGGGGGCTGCGGCGGGGGCAGCGGGGCCAGGCAGTCCCGGTGGCGGGCCACCGTCTTTTCCGCGTAATCAGCCAGGCCCCGCCACAGGTGCCACCGGTCCGCGACCTGCAGGGCGCCGGGGGCGCCCCGGCGGCCGCCGTCGGCATAGGCCCCGGCCCGGTCCCGGCAGATCACCTGGGTGCCCGGGTGGGCGCTCAGCCACGCCGCCAGGCCCTCGCCGTCCCGGCCGCGCAGCAAGTCCACCGGGTGGCGGGTAGCCATGTCCACCAGCACGCTGCCATAAACATGGCCGCGGCGCAGCGCGAAATCATCCACCCCCAGCACCGCCACCGGCCCCCCGGCCGGGTCCGGCAACGCGCAGACCAGCCGCAGCAGCGTCGACCGCCCAGCCGGTAACCCGAGCACCGCCGCCAGCCGCGCCCCGGCCCGGCCCGCCAGCGCCAGCCCGACCGCCTCCAGCATGCCCCGCAGCAGCGGGGTGCGCCGCGCATACGCCGACGTCAGCCCCTCCACCTGCTCCGCGAACGTGCACGCCGGGCAGCCCGGGGCAGCGCAGAAGAACCGGCGCACAGCCAGCCGGATCATCACCCGCTGCCCGCCGGCCGCAACATCATCCAGCCGCCGCACATACCGGCTGTGCACGCGCGACGAGCCGCCACCACAGCGCGGGCAGACCCCGTCCTCCCGCCGCGAACGCACCCACAGGCACACCAGCCCAGGCAGCCGCTCCACCCGCTCCACCACCACACCCGCCAGGTGCGGCAGCAGCATCTCCAGGCCGCCACCCGGCCCGCATGACAAGCACTTCCCATCCAGGGACAATGGCACTTCGGACTCCTGGCTGACCGGCCGGCGTAGACAACCGCCGCTCTACCAGGAGTCCCTTCATCTCCAACAGCAACACGCCCAAAGCAACACGCTCACACCCGGCACACCGGACAACCACCACGCCCGATGCGATCACGAAATGTGAGCCAGAACCCGGATGCGTGCTATGTCGGAGTTTGTCGGCGAATGGGGCACCACGGTCATCTGGTCAGCCGATGTCGTTGAGACGCTTCCAGTCCAGCCGGGCGTCGGCCGACCAGCGCTGCCGCCGGTCGGCGAACAGCTGGGCCGCGGCCAGCCCGCTCCACCGGGCGGGCAGCAGTTCCCGGGGCAGCACCGGGTCGATGGACGGGAACCGCCGCCAGGCGTGCACCAGCTCGATCAGCCGGGCCAGCAGGTCGGCCGGGGCCTCGGCGCGGAAGTCGTCGATGAACCGCTCGTACTGCTCCTCGATGGCGGCCAGGTCCCAGGCGGTGGCGACCATGACCCGCACGTCGGCCAGCCCGGACCGGCGCGCCACGAACACGTGCGCGTCGTCGGCCAGCCCGGCCGCGCGCAGTACGCCGACCGCCTCGGCCGCCCGCTCCGGATGCGGGCTGATCCACAGGCCCGCGCCGAGCGAGCCGAACCCGGCCCAGTTCAGCCGGGTGCGCACGACATGCCGGGCCCGCCGGTCGCTCTCCGGGACCCGCGCGTAGATCAGCAGCCAGCGGCCGTCCCAGTGCTCCGCCGGGCCGGTGAACGAGTAGATCCGCTCCGCGCCGTCGGTGAGCAGCCGGCGCGCGTTGTCGGTGAGGCGCCACCGGGTCCGGCGGCCGAGCTTCTCGGCCTCCAGCCAGCCGGCCGCGGCGGTGCGCATCAGCGCCTGCCGGGTCGCTTTCTCCTCGATGCCGAGCCGGCCCAGCACGTCCAGCACGGCCGACGTCCAGGCCGTGCCGTCGCCGGTCAGCACACACTCGCCGAGCAGGGTGAGCAGCAGGCCGCGAGCGCTCGGCGCACCGGCCGCATGCCGCCGGGACAGCGTCGGCACCGGCCTGGGCGCCGACGCTCCGCTGCCCGCCATGACGACCTTCCAGTACCTGCCGACGGCCGCTCACCGCCGTATGTCAGAGCAGGATACGGCACCGCGGCGCGTTAGCACCTGGACCGGCTGGGTAGTGGATGACCCCTCAGGCCAGCCGCCTGGGGGAGGAGGCATGCCGCCATGGCGGAACCAGTCGCTGGGCACCGGCCGGAGCGTACCCCGGATACCAGCACCGAGACCCCGGGCAACCCGGTCGAGCTCGGCCGCGGCGGCTGGCTCGCGGCCGCCCGCCGGACGGCCCGCGAGTTCAAGGCCGACAACCTGCGGGACTGGGCGGCCGCGCTGACCTACTACAGCATCCAGTCCGTCTTTCCCGGGCTGCTGGTGCTGGTGTCCCTGCTCGGCCTGATCGGCAAGTCGGCCACCCAGCCGCTGGTCACCGGCCTGGCTCAGCTCGCCCCGGCCAACGTGCGGACCATCGTGCTGAACGCCATCACGCACCTGCAAGGCAGCCATGCCGCCGCCGGGGTGCTGACCGTGGTCAGCCTCGTGCTCGGGCTGTGGTCCGCGTCGAACTACGTGGCCGGGTTCATGCGCGCCTCGAACGCCATCTACGACGTGCCCGAGGGACGGCCGGCCTGGAAGACGTACCCGATCCGGCTGGGCGTCACGCTGGTCATGCTGGTGCTGCTGGTGGCCTCGGTGCTGATCGTCGTGGTGACCGGCAGCCTGGCCCGCCGGGTCGGGAACGGGCTGGGCATTGGCTCGGCCGCGGTGACCGCGTGGGACATCGCCAAGTGGCCGGTGCTGCTGGTCATCGTCAGCATCATGTTCGCCATCCTGTACTGGGCCAGCCCGAACGCGAAGCAGGGCTTGCGCTGGGTCAGCCCGGGCGGCCTCATCGCCGTCATCCTGTGGCTGATCGCGTCCGGCCTGTTCGCGCTGTACGTGGCCAACTTCGGGCACTACAACAAGGTCTACGGCAGCCTCGGCGGCATCATCATCTTCCTGATCTGGATGTGGATCTCGAACGTCGCGATCCTGTTCGGCGCGGAGTTCAACGCCGAGCTCATCCGCGGCCGGGCCATCGCCGCCGGCGCGCCGCCGGACCGCGAGCCCTACACCGAGCTACGCGATACCCGCAAGCTGGACAAGCCGTTAACCCAACCGGAAACGAGGCGGTAGCGGGAGCAGGCCGCCGGCTAACCGGGCAGCATCCGGGGCAGCCCGAACCGAGGCAGCACGCTGGTCTCGAACCGGGTCAGCTCGCTCAGCTGGCGGCCGGCCAGCGTGGCCACCAGCAGGCCGACCGCCCGGGCCACCCCGGCCTGCGGGTCGCGGACATAGACGCCGAACGCGGGCTGGCCGTTGGCCCGGGTCGGCACCAGCCGGTAGCTGCGGTCCTGCCAGATCGCGGTGAAGAAGCACAGCGCCAGCTCACGGCCCTGGTACTCGAGCGGGACCGGCGGCATGCGCAGCCAGGCGTCCTCGGTCATCAAGGCCACGATGCCGTCCACGTCGCCGCCCTCGAACGCCCGGGTGAACCGGGCCACCAGGTCCTGTTCTGCCGCCGAGCCGGGCGCCGGGGCGGGCGGCTGGCCCGTGGTCGCGGCCATCCGCTGCCGGATCGCGGCCCGGGCCCGCTTCAGCGCGCTGGTCACCGACTCCTCGGTGACCTCCAGCAGCCCGGCCACCTCGCGGGCCGGGTAGCCGAGCACGTCGCGCAGGATGAGCACGGCCCGCTGCCGGGGCGGCAGCAGCTGCAGCGCGGTCACGAAGGCCAGCGAGATGGCCTCGCTGGCCTCGTACTGAGCCTCCGGACCGGGCGCGCTGTCGGCCAGCCCCTCCAGGGCGGTGTCCGGCAGCGGCTCCAGCCAGAGCACCTCGCCGAGCCGGGTGGGCTCGGGCGCGAGGTCGGCCAGCCGCCCCGACGAGGGGGTCGGGCGGCGGCGGCCGGCCCGCAGCGCGTTCAGGCAGCGGCTGGTGGCCACCCGGTACAGCCAGGTACGCACCGAGGACCGCCCCTCGAACCCGGCGAAACCACGCCACGCGGCCAGCAGCGTCTCCTGCAGCGCGTCCTCCGCGTCCTGCGCCGAGCCCAGCATCCGGTAGCAATGCACCATCAGCTCCCGCTGATGCGGCTCGACCAGCTCGCCGAACGCCGCCCCGTCCCCGGCACGGGCCCGTTCAATCAAATTTGCTGTCATAACGCCAGTACCTCGCCGGTCTGCTTGCCTCCATCATCCGGTACTGACCCCGCCAGGCGGCAAAACTGGGCGGCGGCCGACGGCAAGCCGCGGGTACTGGCGTTGAGCTAAATCGTGCGACCGGCCCGGAGCACCTCGATCAGTGCCGAGTCGTCCAGCCGGCCCAGACCCTCCTCGTGACCGCGGTCGTAGAGCCAGGCGGCCGCGCGGGCCAGCGGCGTGGCCGCACCCGCGTCGTCCGCGGCCGCGCCGACCAGGCCCATGTCCTTGACGAAGATGTCCAGCGCGCTGCGCACGTCGCCGAACTGGCCGGACACCATCCGGGCGCCGCGGTCCTCGAACATGAACGAGGCGGCCGCGCCGTCGCGCAGCACCTGCCAGCAGTCCGCCGGGCGCAGCCCGAGCGCCTCGGCGAAGGCCAGCGCCTCGGCGGCCACCGCGATGTGCACGCCACACAGCAGCTGGTTGACCAGTTTCATCCGCTGGCCGTCACCGGCCGCCGGGCCGACCACCGGCGCGGCCCGGGCCAGGCTGTCCAGCACCGGCTGGGCCCGCTGCACCGCGCCCGCCGGGCCGGACACCATGATCAGCAGGTCACCGGCGGCGGCCCGGGTCACCCCGCCGGACACCGGGGCGTCCAGCACGGTGCTGCCCTGCCCGGCCAGGCGGCTGGCCGCGGAGGTGACCGCCGCGGGCCCGACCGTGGCCATGATCAGCACGATCGACCCGGTGGGCAGCGCGGCGGCCGCGCCGTCCGGCCCGAACAGCACCTGCTCCAGCTGGTCCGGGGTAGCCACCATGATCGCGGTCAGGTCGGCGCCCGCCACCGCCCCGGCGACGCTGGCCGCGGGCCGCACCCCGTCCGCGGCCAGCGCCGCGGCGCGGTCCGGCACCACGTCGTAGCCGTGCACCTGGTGGCCGGAGCGGGCCAGGCAGGCCGCCATCGGCCCGCCCATCGCGCCCAGGCCGAGCCAGCCGATCCGCATCAGCCGTCCTCCTGCTCGCCGTTGAGGATGTCCACCACCTGGGCCAGCGTGCCGTCGTCCCCGACGTTGCCGGCGAACACCACGTAGGGCAGGCCCACCGCCGCCGGGGCCGCGTCCACCGGGTGGAACACCGAGATCAGCCCGGGGAACAGCTGGCCGGCCACCAGCGCGCGGCGGATGCCCAATCCGCGGGTGGCGACGTCATGCGAGGTGATGCCGCCCTTGGCGATGACCCAGGCGGGGGGCCGGGTGGCCAGCACGTCCCGCACCACGCCGGCCAGCGCGGCGGACACGGTGCGCGCGATGGCCAGGCTGGCTGCCGGGTCGCGGCCGGTGGCCACCGCCCGGCTGGTGTACAGCAGCACGTCGGACTGGCGCAGCGCGGCCGCCGCCTGCCGCGCGGCCGCCGCGGCCATCGCATCGGCGCCGCGCAGCACGGCGGGCACGTCCAGTTCGAGCGCGGCGGTGCCGGGCCGGGCGCGCAGCGCGGCCACCTGGCGGCTGGTCTGCCCGACGTGCGAGCCGACCACGATCAGGCCGTGCCCGCCGGCCCGCCCGTGCTTCGGTGACCCGTGCTCCGGCGACCCGTGCTCCGGCGACCCGTGCTCCGGTGACCCGTGCTCCGGTGACCCGTGCTCCGGCGGCCAGATCCGCGCGCCGCGCAGCGGTGCCTGCGGGTCCTGGCCGGCCAGCGCGCGGACGAACGACGGCCCGGTGCGGAACAGGAACGCCTGGCCAGCCCGTTCGGCCCGCAGCACGCCGCAGGCGACGATGTCCAGATCGGCGTAGTCGGTGGCGTCCACCGCCACCCAGCCGCCGCCGGACACCGCGGCCAGCCGCGCCGCGACCCGGTCCGGGCCGCCGAGCCGGATGTCGGCCAGGCTGATCCGGGCCACCTGCTCCGGCCGGATCGCGCCGCCGCTGCGTTCCGCGAGGAACTCGCGCAGCCCCGAGGACCGGTAGCCGAACGCCGGATCCCGGGCGAACTCGGTCTCGCCTACCGGGACCAGGTCCGGGCCGATCCGGGCCCAGTGGATGCCGCCCGCGGTCACCCGGCCCGCTTCGGGGAACGCCGGGATGAGCAGCACGCCGTCGAAGCCGCGGCCGAGCACGTCATGCCGGGCCGTCTGTACCGCGGCCACCTCGGCCAGCAGATGGCCGCGCAGCGTCGAGTCGCTCCGGCTGATCAGCTGGATCCGGCGGCCGCGCCGCTCCGCGGCCGCGATCAGGTCGCGGGCGGCCTGCCTGGTCAGCCGGGCCGCGGCCGGCTCAGCCAGGCTGCGGGTGTTGGTCAGCACGAAGCAGCCGCCCGTTGGGCCGTCCAGCGCGGCCTGGTAGGCGGACTCCTGCAGCACGGTCACCACCTCGATGCCGTGCACCGCCTGCGAACCGGTGGGGTCGTCGTCCAGCACGCCGAGCAGCAGGCCGTCCGCGGCGCGCTGGGCGCGGACCGACGCCCGGAGCGCGGCGTCGTCCGGGCGGGCCGGGGGTAGCCCGGCGAAGACCGGCTCGGCGGCCGGCCGGCTGTCCCGCAGCGCCTGGCCCCTTCCGCTTGCTGCCCAGACACCGATGATGGAGCGTGCGGGCTCACTGTAGTAGCCCCGGCTGGGGCGGAGAACGGAGACGCCGTGACGAACGTGATGATCACTGGTGGGGCGGGCTTCCTGGGCGCCCGGCTGGCCCGCGAACTGCTGGCGGGCGGCTCGCTCGGGGTGGCCGGCGCCGCGGCCCGGCCGCTCGGCCAGCTCACCCTGGCCGACCAGGCGCCGGTGCCCGCCGACCTCGCCGCCGACCCACGGGTCACCGCTCTGCGTGGCGAAGTGGGTGACCTGCTGCGGCCGGGCGGCGCGGGCTGGGCGGCGCTCACCGGCGCTTCGGTGATCTTCCACCTGGCCGCCGCGGTCAGTGCGGAGTGCGAAACCGACTTCGATCTCGGCCTGCGGGCCAACCTGGGCGCCACCGAGGCACTGCTGGCCGCGTGCCGGACGGCCGGCAGCAAACCGGTGCTCGTGTTCGCCAGTTCGCTGGCCGTGTTCGGCAACTCCCCCGAGCACCCGCTGCCCGCCGTGGTGGATGACCAGACCTTGCCGAACCCGCAGACCAGCTACGGGGTGCAGAAGGTCATCGGTGAGCAGTTGCTGGCCGACTACACCCGCAAGGGCTTCCTGTGCGGCCGGGCTGTCCGGCTGATGACGGTGTGCGTACGCCCGGGCCGGCCCAACCGGGCCGCGTCCGGGTTCCTGTCCGGCATCATCCGTGAGCCGCTGGCCGGCCAGCGCGCGGTGTGCCCGGTGGACGCGCACACCGAGGTGGCGCTGTCCTCCCCGGCGCGGGCACTGGCCGGGCTGCGCTGTGCGGCCGAAGCTTCCGGCGCCGCGTGGGGCGGCCGGAGCCCGGTCACCCTGCCCGCGCTCACCGTGACCGTGGGCGAGATGGTGGCCGCGCTGGAGCGGGCGGCCGGGCCGGCCGTGACCGGGCTGATCGACTGGGCGCCCGACCCCGCGGTGACCCGCATCGTGACCAGCTGGCCGACCCGGCTGCGCACCGAGCGGGCCGAGGGTCTCGGCCTGCTGCCCGACCCGGACTTCGGCTCGATCATCCGCGGCTACCTGGCCGAGACGCGCGACTGAGCAGGTGGCCACCCGGCTCAGCCGACTGGCACCGCCGCGCCGCCGGACCGGGCCGATGCCACGATGGCGTCCAGCACGGCGATCCCGTGCAGCCCGGTGCGGAAGTCCGCGCACGGCGGCAGCCCGGGGATCCCGCCGATCTGGTCCAGGAAGGCACGGGCCTGGTAGCCGAACATGTCGCCGGTGCCGTACCCGACGCCCGCGGCGACCATGGGCAGGCCCTGCCGGACGTAGGGGTGTTCCGGGCCGACGATCACCCGCCTGGGCCCGTTGACGGCCCGGCCCAGGCCGGCCGTGGAGATGCTGAACTCGCCCATCCGGTGCAGGTCGAACGCGGCCGAGCCGGTCGTCCCGAACACCTCGAAGCCGAGCCCGTCCGGCTGGCCGTGCGCCACCCGGGACACCGAGAACGTGCCGACCGCACCGCCGCCGAACCGGCTGGTGAACACGGCGGCGTCCTCGTTCTGCACGGGGCCTGTCCGCACGGGGCCGGTCTGCACTGAGCCGGCCTGCCCGGTGACCTCGGCCGGGTCATGCCCGACGGTGGCGCCGGCCGGCACCGGCCGGCTGGCCAGCACGGTCCGTACCATGGCCCCGCTGACTTCCACCATCGGGCCGCACAGCTGCTCGGCGATATCCAACAGGTGGCTGCCCAGGTCAGCCAGCGCCCCGGAGCCGACGCCGCCCTGGTACCGCCAGGTCAGCGGGGTGGCCGGGTCGAGCGCGTAGTCCTCCCAGTACCGCCCGCTGAACTGGATGATCTCGCCGAGTTCCCCGGCCGCCAGCAGCTCCCGGATCGCGCTAATGGCCGGCGAGCGCCGGTAGGTGTAGCCCACCCCGGTGACCAGCCGGGACGCTTCCGCGGCTTCGGTCATGGCCTGCGCGTCGGCGTACGTGGCGGCCAGCGGTTTCTCGCACAGCACATGCTTGCCCGCCGCGAGCAGGCCCTCGACTATCTCCCGGTGCAGGTGGTTGGCGGCGGCCACGCTGACCGCGTCGACGTCCGGCGCCGCCGCCACCGCCTCCCAGCCCACCTCGGCCCGGCGGTACCCGTAGCGGCGGGCCGCGTCCTCGGCCAGCGCCCGGTTGACGTCCGCCACCGCGACCAGCCGGACGGCCGGCCGGTCCAGGCCGAACAGGGTGGACGCGGTGCGGTAGGCGGCGGCGTGCGCCCGCCCGGCCATCCCGCCGCCGATGACCGCGACCCCGGTGGAACCCTGGTCAGGCATAGAAGCTCGGCCGTCCCTTCATCAGCACCGGGGTGCGCTGGCCCGAGCCGAGCGCGGTGAGCGCCGCCTGGGCCACCGCGGCCGCCGCGTAGCCGTCCCACGACGTCGGCCCGGTGGCGCAGCCGCGGCGCACCGAGTCCACCCAGTCCTGCAGCTCGGCGTCGTAGGCCCGGGCGAACCGCTCCCGCCAGTCGGCCGCCACCGGCGCGCTGACCGCGCCGCCGCGGCGCAGCACCGCTGCGGCCGGGGCGGCCAGCGACACCGTCCCGGTCTCGCCGACCAGCTCGCAGCGGACGTCATAGCCGTACTGGCAATTGACGAACAGTTCGACGTCGATGTGCACGCCGGCCGAGGTCTCCATCAGCAGCAGCTGCGGGTCCTGCAGCTGGCCCGGCGCGTAGCGGCTGCGCCGGGCGGCCACCACGGACAGCGCGGTCACCTCGTCGGCCAGCAGCCACCGGACGATGTCCATCTCGTGCACGGCCGAATCGGTGAACGGCATGTCGCTGGTGTACGTGGGCGGCGAGGCCGCGTTGCGGTGCACGCAGTGGGCCAGCAGCGGGGTGCCGATCAGGCCGTCGTCCAGGGCCCGTTTCATCGCCTGGTAGCCGTCGTCGTACCGGCGCATGAAGCCGACCTGCACCAGGCGGCGGCCCGCGGCCAGCTCAGCCTCGACGATCCGCAGGCAGGCCTCGGGCGTGGGGGCCAGCGGCTTCTCACAGAAGACCGGTTTCCCGGCGCCGACCGCGGCCAGCACGAATTCCTCGTGGCTGGGGCCGGACGAGGTGACCAGCACCGCGTCCACCGCGCCGGACCCGATCACGTCGTGGCCGGTGCGCAGCGGCTGTGCGCCGGGCACCGACCGGGCGACCTGCTCGGCGCGTCCCTGGTCGGCGTCCGCTACCGCGGTCACCTGGGCCCCGGCCTGCCCGCTCAGCCGGTGAGCGTGCTCCTGGCCGATCATGCCGGCCCCGACGATGCCGACCCGGACGGTCATGGCCGCATCCCCGGCGGTACGGACAGGCCGTGGCGGGCCAGGTAATTTCTGGTCCGGGTGGCGATGGGCAGCGGCACGCCGGGGTCGCACGGGTACAGGTCCTGTTCCACGATCGCGAACAGCGGTGCGTCCAGCGTGGCCAGTTCGCGGACCACCGCGGCCGGGTCGGGCACACCGGCTGGCGGCTCCACGCACACGCCGCGCTGGACCGCCTGGCCGAACGACAGATTCTCGGCTCGCACCTGGGCCAGCACGGCCGGGTCCATCTGCTTGATGTGCACGTAACCGACCCGGTCGCCGTAGCGCCGGATCAGGTCGATGGCGTCGCCGCCGCCGTAGGCCACATGCCCGGTGTCCAGGCACAGCCAGACACAGTCCGGGTCGGTGCCGGCCAGGAACCGCTCGATCTCGGGTTGCGTCTGGATGTGCGTGTCCGCGTGCGGGTGCAGGCACAGCCGCACGCCGTGGGCGTTAAGCAATATCTGGCCGAGCCGGTTGGCGGCGGCGGTCAGCGTGGCCCATTGCCCGTCGTCCAGCTGGGCCGGCTCGGTGTACGCGCCAGTCTTCTCGTCGCGGTACAGCGGCGGGATGAAGACCAGGTGATGCGCGCCGGCCGCCGCGGCCAGCGCGGCCACCTGGCAGCTGGCCGCGAGCAGCTGATCCCACTCGCCGGGCCGGTGCAGCGCGCCGAACACTGTTCCGCCGCTGACCCGCAGGCCGCGCCGGCTGGCCTCGTCGGCCAGCCGGGCCGGGTCGGTGGGCAGGTAGCCGTACGGGCCCAGCTCGAACCATTCGTATCCGGCCGCGGCCAGCTCGTCCAGGAACCGGGTGTACGGGACCTGGCGGTCATCGGCGGGGAACCACACTCCCCACGAATCTGGGGCGCTGCCCAGGCACAGGTTGGCGGCCGCTGCGGGCGCGGCGGCCGGCTCTGGCACAGCTGACATCAACGGCTTCCTTCCTGTCGCGGCAGCTCCGGATCGGCTTCAGGCGCCACGAACTGACGCTGGCCGGCCTTGGCCGCCTGGTAGGCCTGGCGGGCCTGGCGGGTCACGTCCAGCCCGGACACCTCGGCCACCGGCACGTCCCACCAGGACTCGCTGGACGGCGCCGGGATGAGCGGGTCGGTCTCGATCTGCACCAGCACCGGGCCGGGGTGCTGGCTGTCCCGGGCCTCGCGCAGCGCGTCGCGGAACTCCGCGATGCCCTGGGCACGCCACACCCGCACGCCGAGGCTCGCCGCGTTGGCGGCCAGGTCGACCGGCAGCACGCCGCCGTCCAGCTGCCCGGTGTCCGGATCCCGGTACCGGTACCAGGTGCCGAACCGCGGCGCCCCGACCGTCTCGGACAGCGCCCCGATCGAGGCGAAGCCGTGGTTCTGCACCAGCACCACGATGAGCTTGACGTTCTCCTGCACCGCGGTGACCAGCTCGGTGGCCATCATCAGGTAGGAGCCGTCCCCGACCATGACGTACACCCCGCGGTCCGGCGCGGCCAGCTTGGCGCCCAGGCCGCCGGCGATCTCGTAGCCCATGCACGAGTAGCCGTACTCGACGTGGTAGCCCTTGGCGTCCCGCGTGCGCCACAGCTTGTGCAGGTCGCCGGGCATCGACCCGGCCGCGCACAGCACCACGTCCCGCGGCCCGCTGACCTCGTTGACCACCCCGATCACCTCGGACTGCGCGGGCCTTGGCTGATGCCCGAGGTGGTAGGCGCGGGTCACCGCGTGGCCCCACTGGGCGGCCAGCTGGGCCGCCTGCTCCTGGTAGCCGGGCGGCGTGGCCCAGCCGGCCAGCGCCGCGTGCAGCGCACGCAGCCCCTCCCGTGCGTCGGCGACCAGCGCGGTGCCCGCCTGCTTGACCGCGTCCGGCGCGGCCACGTTGAGATTGACGAACCGGACCCCGGGATGGCCGAACGCGCTCTGCGAGGCGGTGCTGAAGTCGGAGTACCGGGTGCCGATGCCGATGACGACGTCGGCGTCCCGGGCCATCCGGTTGGCCGCCGTGCTGCCGGTGCTGCCCACCGCGCCCAGGGCCAGCGGGTGGTCGTAGCGCAGCGAGCCCTTGCCCGCCTGGGTCTCGGCCACCGGGATACCGGTGGCTTCCGCGAAGGCCCGCAGCTCATCGCTGGCGTCGGAGTAGATCACGCCGCCGCCAGCGATGATCAGCGGCCGCCCGGCCGGCCGGATCACCGCCAGCGCGCGGTCCAGCGCCGCTGGCTCGGGCACCGGCCGGGCCACGTGCCAGACCCGCGGCGCAAACAGCTCGTCCGGCCAGTCGTACGCCTCGGTCTGCACGTCCTGCGGCAGGGCCAGGGTGACCGCCCCGGTCTGCGCCGGATCAGTCAGCACCCGCATCGCGGCCAGCAGCGACGACGGCAGTTGCTCCGGCCGCCAGATCCGGTCGAAGAACACCGACACCGGCCGCAGCGTGTCGTTCACCGTCACGTCGTACCCCACCGGGTGCTCGAGTTCCTGCAGCACCGGCCGGGCCACCCGGGTGGCGAACACGTCCCCGGGCAGCAGCAGGACGGGCAGCCGGTTGATGGTGGCCAGCGCCGCCCCGGTGACCATGTTGGTCGCGCCCGGGCCGATGGACGAGGTGCACGCCCAGGTAGACAGCCGGTTGCGCATCCTGGCGTAGGCGGCCGCCGCGTGCACCATGGCCTGCTCGTTACGGGCCTGGTAGTAGTGCAGCCCCGGGCTGTCGCCGGTGGCCGATTCCAGCAGGGCCTGGCCGATCCCGGCCAGGTTGCCGTGCCCGAAGATGCCGAAGCAGCCGGCGAACAGCGGCTGCCGCGCGCCGTCCCGCTCGCTGTGCTGCACGGCCAGGAAGCGGACCAGCGTCTGGGCCACGGTCAGCCGGATCACGCCTGCCCCCCACCCGGCGCGCCGACCGGGAGTCTCGGATCGGCCGGCTGCCCGGCCCAGCTGCCGCGCACCCAGGCGTGCGCCGGGTCGTCACAGATCAGCCAGGCCCGTTCGCGGCCCGGGCCGGCCATCACGTTCAGGTAGTACATGTCGTAACCGGGCACGGCCATCGACGGGCCGTGCCAGCCATGCGGGATCAGCACCGCATCCCCGGTGCGGACCTCGGCCAGCAGGTCGAGCGGCCGGTCCGCGGTGCCGTAGACGCGCTGGTAGCCAAGGCCGGGCCCGGCGCTGGGCCCGGCCTCGGGCCGGGCTGGGCCGGCCGAGATCTCGAAGTAGTAGATCTCCTCCAGCACTGCTTCGCCGGGCCGTTCCTGGTCGTGCTTGTGCGGCGGGTAGGACGACCAGTTGCCCGCCGGGGTGATGACTTCGCAGGCGATCAGCCGGTCCGCCTCGAACACCTCTGGGGTGCAGAAGTTGTTGACCTGCCGGGAGCAGCTGCCCGCCCCGCGCAGCTCGACCGGGACGCCGGAGGCGGGCCCGTACCGGGGCGGCAGCCGCCGGGCCGCCCGGGCCGCGGGCAGCGCGAACCGCCCGCCGCGCTCGGTCCAGATCCGGGCCGCCGCGTCCCGGGGCAGGTAGCCGAAGTCGGTGACCCCGGCGAAGACGCTCGGCCGCCCGGCCAGCTCGAACCGCGCGCCGTCGCAGTCCACCACGGCCGACCCGGCCAGCGGCAGCACCAGCATCTCGTCGCAGATCGTGCGCAGCTCATGCGTGCCGCCCGGCGGCAGGTCCAGGATGCGCAGCCCGGAGTAGGCCCAGCCGGCCTGCTCCGGCGAGACCGACAGCTGGTACGGCCCGTCGGCCGCGGTCCCGGCCGCCAGGTGGAGCTTGCTATTCATGCTGCCCCCTTCTCACAGCAGGCCCACCGCGGTGTCCACGGCCGCGGCCACCATCGCGGGCCGGTGCACCCGGGTCTGGATGAGCTCGGCCAGCCGGTCAGCGAACATCACGCTGGCCGGCCAGGAGATCGTCCACCTCGGCCGCGGTCGGCATCGCGTCCGAGCAGGCCAGCCGGGCCGCGACAAAGGCCCCGGCGGCGTTGCCGAACCGGATCACCGACCGCAGGTCCCAGCCGGCCAGCAGGCCGTGGCAGAGCGCCCCGCCGAACGCGTCCCCGGCGCCGATCCCGTTGACCACGTCGACCGGAACCGGCGGGACGGTGACCGGGCCCGAGCTGTCCTGCGCGAGCACCCCGGCCGGTCCCTGCTTGACCACGGCCAGTTCGACGCCGTGGTCGAGCAGGGCCTTGGCCGCCCGGGCCGGGTCGCGCTCGGCCACCGCCGTGTCGCACTCGTCGAGGTTCCCGACCGCCACGGTGACCTGGCCGAGCGCGGCCTGCACCCATTCCCGGGCCGCCTCCCGGGACGGCCAGAAGGCCGGCCGGTAGTCGAGGTCAAGCACGGTCACGCCCGCCTTTCCACGCGCCTCGAGCGCGGCCAGCGTGGCCGTCCGGCTGGGCTCGGCGCACAGCCCGGTGACCGTGACCCAGAACACGTCGGCCGCGCGGATCGCCGCGTAGTCCAGCTCGTCGGCCCGGATCTCCAGGTCCGGTGCTTTCGGGTAGCGGTAGAAGTAGATCGGGAAGTCGTCCGGCGGGAAGATCTCGCAGAACGTCACCGGCGTGGGCAGCCCGGGCACCGCGGTGACGAACCGGTCGTCCACCCGGTAGCTGCGCAGCGCCGCGTGCACGAACCGGCCGAACGGGTCCGCCCCGGTCCGGGTGATCACCGCGGACCGGTGCCCCAGCCGGGCCGTGGCCACGGCCACGTTGGTGGCGCTGCCGCCGAGGTACTTGCCGAACGACTCCACCTCGTCCAGGCCGACCCCGGTCTGCAGCGGGTAGACGTCCACCCCGACCCGGCCCATGGTCAGCACCTCGAACGGCGCGGTCATGACCACAGCCGCGGCCCGCCCGGGCGGCGGCCGCCTGCCGGTACCCTCATCGACTGCCCTCCTGCTGCTGGCCCGCCGCACCCGCCCTGAGCTGCCGCAATTCGGCCCCGCCCGCCATCATGTCAGCTCCGTCAGGCCGCTGGCCCGGCACGCACAGCTACCGCGCCTCGCGGTACTCCTTCGAGCTCGCGCTGCTGCCCAGGTCAGCCAGGTCCGGATCGGCGCGCAGCCGGGCGGTGTAGATCGAGTAGCCGTCGATCTTCCGGGCGATCACGGTGGCCGTCACGGTGACCACGATCATGGGGATGAGCAGCACGAAGCCGCCGTGGGTCAGTTCCAGGGTGAGGGCCAGCCCGGCCAGCGGGGCCTGCATCGCCGCGCCGAGCATGGCCGCCGCGCCGACCAGTGCGTACCCGCCCGCCGGCGAGCCCGGCCAGGCCATGCTCCAGATCATCCCGGCCGCTCCGCCCAGCATGGCCCCGGTACTCAGCGTGGGCGTGAACAGCCCGCCGGACGCGCCGCTGCCCAGGCACAGCGCGGTCACCAGCGGCTTGAGCGCGAACAGGGCCAGCAGCAGAACGAGCCCGTCCCGGCCGAGGAACGTGTCGTGCGCCATGTCCTTGCCGTTGCCGAACAGCTGCGGGTAAGCCAGCCCGATGAGGCCCAGCACGCCGAACGCCAGCACCGGCGCGATGATGGCCGCCTTGTTCTTGGCCTGATGGTGCGACACCCAGCCGATCAGCCGGATGTAGCCGCTGGCGATCAGCCCGATCAGCGGGCCGGCGATGAGCGCCCAGACCAGCAGCGGCGCGCTGACGTGGTAGCTGGGCACGTCCAGGTAGGTGGGCCGGGCCGACAGGTAGAGCCAGCTCACCGCGGTGGCGATGGCCGAGCAGGCCAGCGCGGGCAGCACCACCGGCACGGTGACGCTGCCCAGCATGACCTCCGCGGTGAACAGCGCGCCGGCCAGCGGGACGTTGTACACCGCGGCCAGGCCGGCCCCGCCGCCGCAGGCCATCAGCAGCCGCCGCTGCGCCGGCGACAGCCGCGCCCAGCCGGCCAGCACGCTGGCCGACGCTCCGCCCATCAGCTTGGGCGCGTTCTCCCGGCCGATAGACGCACCCATGCCGATGACCAGTTCGGAGAGCACCGAGGTCCCGAGCGAGCGGCGGAACGACAGGTGTGCCCGGCTGCCCCACACCACGTCGTCGAGTTCGGACTTCTCGCCCTTGGTGTAGCGGCGCAGCAGGTACCAGCCGGCCCCGCCGACCGCCCCGGCGATGAGCAGCACGGTGACCCGGCGCAGCCCGGAACTGTGCTCGACGGCCGCCTCCAGCGGCCCGCGGTGATAGCCGAAGGCCAGGTGCTGCACGGTGAACAGGATCAGCATCATCAGGTCGCCGAACAGCCCGGCGGCCACCCCGGTCAGCGCCAGCATGGCCCAGAACACCGGGCTGAGCGCCGCGTCCCCGTCGCCGGTCACGTTGGGCTGCTCGGTGGCCCCGCGCCCAGACGGCAGCCGCCGGCTGATCAGCGGCGGCGGCACCCGCACCCGCCCACCCGGCCGGGCCGGCGCCGTCTCAGTCTCGCCCGCCGGCGGGTGCAGCCCAGTCCGGCCGGCCGCCGCGCTCGGCGTAGCCGCCGGCTGGGCCAGCCCAGGTATGGCCCATCGCCGCCGTGCCGCGGCAGGCCATACCATCGCGCTCCCTCGCGGGTCCAAGGTCCAGAAGCAGCCAACCGGCGCTCCACCGGCGGCCAATACTTCTGAAACAGAAGTATATCGCTCCCCGACCGCCTCTCCGCCGCCCGCCGAGCGCCGAATCCATCAGCGCGGTGAGTTGTGCCCCACCGGTGGGGCACGACTCACCGCGCTATTGCGAATCCTGGGAGCGCGACCCTTCCGCTGCGGGAGCGCACCGCATGAATGCTCAGCCATGCGCTTGGCGCATGGGGCTGAGCCGGGTGAATGAAATATCCGGGTGGTTCGGGAGGTGTGCTAGCTGGCCGGGGGGTTGCCGAGGGTCACGCGGCGGGGCGGGCCAAGGTCCAGGCCGACCGTGCTGAGCACCCAACCCTCCCCGGCCGGCTCGGCCACTAGGCAGAACCGGCCCCAGCACGTGGTCAGGCCGCGGGCCCACACGTCGGACAGCCAGCCGAACGGGAGCTGAGCCGCGATCCCGTCCCCGTCGCGGGCCAGCCGGGGCGGCTGGTCCTCCGGGATCATGGTCAGCGCCACCGGCAGGTCGCGCTGCCCGGTCCAGGACCGCAGCGCCACGGTCACCCGCCCATACAGCGCCGCGTGCAGCGCGGGCCGCGCCGCGGCCAGCGCGGCAGCATCCGCCGCAGTCGCCGCCGCATCCGCCGCAGTCGCCAGTGCCGGGTCAGCGCCGGCTGCCTCCCCGGGGCCGGGCGCGCCGCGCAGCCGCCCGGCCAAGGCGGCGATGACGGTCGCGACCAGCCGGTCCGGCAGCAGGCCACCCAGGCCGGTCAGCTCGGTCAGATCGTCGTCCGGATCGTCCGGCGGGCCGTAGGACAGCACGGCGTAGCTGCCCCCGCTCCGGACCCGGCCGGGCGCCCGGCCAACCCAGCCCGGCCCGGACGACGGCGGCGTCGAGGTGGCCAGCGGATCCGCCAGGCCCCGGCTGGCCAGGATCAGCACGCGCAGGTCAGCCGCATACTCGGCCCACACGGTCAGCACGTCGAGGCAGGGAAAGCCCTGGCCGGCCAGCGCGCTCAGGATCTGCTCGCCTTCCAGGTCGGTGTGGTCCAGCGCACGCAGCTGCCCGTCGGCCCAGCGCAGCCGGTGCGGCTGGCCGCCGCAGTCCAGCCGGGCCTCGGCCGCGGGCAGGCCGGCCCACCATGGCCCGGTCACTGGGCCGCCGCCCAGGACAGCGGGACCCGGATGACGGCCCGTTGCGTCAGCGTGGTCGGCATGATGTCCAGCCGGGTGGCCGCCGGGTCCAGCGCGGGCCAGAACTCGATCTGGCCGCCGGCCCGGTCCGGCGCGGAATGCCAGTCGCTGGGCTGGCCCAGGTAGTACCCGCCCCGGTCGTCCGCGGCCCACCAGATCAGCATCGGCTTGTCGACCATGGTCAGGCCCGCGTGCCAGTGCGGCAGGCCGGGGCTGACCTCCACGTCGGCGGTGAGTTCCTCCGCGGTGGACCGCACCGCCAGCAGCGCCACGGTCATCCGGTCGAACGTCGGGGTGACCGCGCCCACCATGACCCGGCCGGCTGGACCGCCGCCGCCGCGGCTGCCGCCCGCCAGCAGCGACCGCCATGGTTCGGGCAGCCGCCGGCGCCCGCCCGAACCATGGCGGTCGCCCCAGGAGTGCTGCCGCGCCACGGCCCGCGCCTCGGCGATGGCCGGGTCGTCGGCGGCCAGCGCACCCGCCGCGACCAGCGCGTCGATCGTGGTGTCCAGCGGCGCGTCCTCGTGCGCCTGGAGCAGCATGGCCAGCCTGGCTTGCAGGTAGCGCCGTCCCGGGTGCTGCTCGGCCACCGGCTCGACCCACACCTCGATCCCGGCAGCCGGTTCATCCACCAGCTCGATGCGCTGGCCGAGCACCTCGATCCACCCGGTGTCCCGGGCCAGCCCGGGGCGGGCCTCGAACTCGCCGGTCCACTCGGTGTCGCTGCCGCCGCCGGAGAATCCGGCCGTCACCGACGTCCCGCGGTCGTCGGTAAGGGTGAGCTGCCCGGGCACTCCGACGCTTATCGGGTACGCAGCCGGCTGGGGCGGAGTGATCCCGCGGCCGAGTGCGGCCGGGTTGATCCGGCCGAACCGGCCGCCCAGGGCGGCCGAAGGGCGCATGGTCACGTACAGCACGGTTGCGTCCGCGCTGAGCACCACGTAGTCGACCAGCAGGTGTCCCCACGGCTGCTCGATCAGCTGGCCGCAGCTCAGCGCGCGGAACCGGCCCGGTTCGCCCGGCGCGGCACCGCCCGGCCCGGCCGCGGTCAGGTGCCTGATCATCCGCCGGTGGTACCGGATGTACGGGTCCTCCCCGGACCGGGCGGACTGCGCCAGGTAGTAGTCGTCCACGATCGCCTGCGCGGTGGCGGCCGCCAGCGCCCCCACCGCTACCAGCGCGTGCGCCGCCGCATCCAGCGGAGATTCCCAGGACCCACCGTCGTCGCCGCGGCGGTCAATGATCATCCGTTCCCCGGCCAGCCGCAGATGCAGTTCCGCGTCGAACTCGGCCACGGTGTCATGCTCCCACGTGGATCAAGGCTGGCTGTCCATTAGCTGACGCCAGCCCTCCGGGCTGATCGAGTAGTTCCGCACGCTGCCGCCGACGAACCACTGCCAGGCGGCCGGCTGGACCAGGGTGGCCACCGCGGCCATGGCGATCGGGATACTGGCCAGCGGGTCCCCGGCTAGCGGGGTCAGCTCCTCGGTGCTGTCCCGGTAGGCGCCGGCCCTCCCGGCGGCGGCCAGCAGCTCGGCGGCGACCGGCCCGCGCCGTCCGGTGCGCTGCGCCGCGCCCAGGACGGCCAGCAGCAGCTGATGGGTCAGCACGCCGGCGCGGCCCGCGGGCTGCGCCGGCGGCGTGCCACCAAGAGCCAGTTCGAGCAGCGGGCCGACCAGGTCGACCCCGGCCCGCCGGGCGTTGGCCGGCTCGACCAGCCGCGGGTTGACGTCGATGTAGCGCAGCCCCTGATCGGTCATGATGCCGTCGAAGGACAGCGCGCCGTGCCAGCCGAGGTGACGGCCGAGCCGGGCCAGATCCTCACGGGCTGCGGGCAGGTCGACGCTGCGCTTGTGGCTCGCCCCGCCGCCTGCTCCCTCACGCACCCGCAGCGTGGCGTGGCAGGCGACCAGCTCACCGGCGGCGAACACGCCCTGCACCATGACCAGCGGCCCGGCCGCTGGCACCTGGGCCAGCAGGCCGCCGAGGCGGAAACTGCCCGCCGCGGCCGACACGGCCCGGGCCGCCTCGGCCCGGTCGCTGACCCGGTGCACGCCGGTGGTCGCGGTGCCGATCGGCAGCTTGAGGAACACCGGGAACCGGTCCCACGCGGCCGCTTCCTCCGGGGTGCGCAGCACGGCGCTCTCCGGCTGCGCCAGCCCGGCCGCGGCCAGCGTGCCGGCCGCGGAAATCTTGTCCTGCACCTGAGCCAGCGCCGCGAACGACGGCACCACGGTGCGCACCCCGGCCGCGCGCAGCAGGTCGGCCCGGGCGGCCAGCACGGCCACCTGCTCGTGGGTGGGCAGCAGCACGTCGATGCCCGCACGCCGGTACACCCGCAGCGCGGCCGCCAGCCAGGGCAGCGGCCCAGCGCTGTACGGCGGGACCCGCCACACCCGGCGCACCCGGCGGGTGAACCGGGTCAGGCAGATCGGGTCCGGGGACAGCACGTGCACGACATGACCGCCGTCGGCGAGCTGGGTTGCGGTCTGGCGGGCGGTAAGGCCGGACCCATCGCTCAGGAGTACGCGCATGGCCGTCGCGGGCGATCGTACCGGGGCCGCGTGCTCCTGGTGGCCCGTGCTACTAGTGGACGGGTGCCGACAGGGAACAGGAGTCAGTCATGGAGCTAGGCCTGCGCGGCCAGCGCGCTCTGATCACCGGGGGCAGCCGGGGCATCGGCTTCGCGATCGCCGAGGCGCTGGCCGCCGAGGGGGCGGCGGTCGGCCTGGTCGCCCGGGACGAAGCAGGCCTGGCCGACGCGGCGGGCCGGCTGGCCGGCCGTGGCGTGCCGGTCGCCACCGCCGCGGCTGACGTGATGGATCCGGCCGCGGTGCAGCGCGCGGTGGACGGCATCGCGGCGCAGCTCGGCGGCCTGGACCATCTGGTGGCCAACGCCGGCGGCACGGTGGGCGCCGGCAACCTGAAGAGCGCCGGGCCGGGTGAGTTCACCGCGACGTTCGCGCTGAACGCCGGGCACGCCGCGGAACTGATCCGGGCCGGGCTCGGCCACCTGCGGGCCGCGGGCGGCGGCGCAGTGGTGATCATCTCGTCGATCACCGGCCTGCGCCCGGCGCCGCGCACCGCGTACGCCACGGCCAAGGCGGCCGAGATCCAGCTGGCCGCGACGGCCGCGCAGGAACTGGCGCCGGACAACATCCGGGTCAATGCGGTCAGCCCCGGATCGATCATGTTCCCCGACGGCGGCTGGGACTTGTTCCGCCGGGCTAACCCCGAGGCGTTCGCCGCGTTCCTGGCCACCCAGTTCCCGTTCGGCCGGTTGGGCCAGCTGGCCGAAGTGGCCGACGTGGTGACGTTCCTGCTGTCCGCCCGGGCGTCCTGGGTCACCGGCAGCAATATCGTCGTGGACGGCGGGCAGCGCTACCCGAGCGCCCGCCGGTTCAGCTGACCAAGGAGCAGATACAGATGACGGACCAGGTGCTGGCCTAGCTGATGGCCGGACCGTCGCCGGTGCCGCGCTGCCCGGGCCGGGCCGGCACGATGATCGTCGCGGCCGGTCCGGCGGCCGTCCCGGCCGCGACGCCGTCGGGCAGGCCGAGCACCTGGCAGCGGCGCAGCCCGTGCCGCACCCACAGCGCGGCGGTCCACGCGCACAGCAGCGCGTCGATCAGGTCCTCGCGGTGCTTGTAGGCGGCGTCGCCGAGCGGCGATGGCTGTGCGGCCAGCTGCCGGGTGACCGGGCAGGAATCCAGCCGCAGCGGCGGGTCGGCGGTGGCCAGCTGGCCCAGCCGGCGGATCAGCTCGTCGCAGTTGGCCGCCCGCTCGCGGCGCCACTCGGCCACCGGCACCCGCCGTGGCTGGCGCTTGTACCGCGGCCGTTCCCGGTCGTAGCCGAGTTCCGCCGCGCCGACCAGCGTGCAGTGCGGGTAAGTCTCCGAGACGGTCCGGCCGCCGGCCGGCGGCCCGGCGCTGCCGTCGGAGTACCGCCAGCCGGCCTGCTCGGCCAGGCTGAGCAGCCGCACCCCGGCCAGCCGCGGCGAGCGGAGATTGGTGCTGTTCGCGCTGACCTTCCAGGCGCCATAGCGCTGGCCGACCTGGGTCTCGCAACGCCGCTGGCCGACCGGGTTGCGCACCACCAGCGACGCGTCCACGAACATCACCGCGGCCTGGCCCGCCGCGGCGGCCTCGGCCCAGGCCAGGGTGTCCGGCACGCCACGGGTCCAGCCCGCGTCCAGGATCCGGCCCGCCGGGTCGAGCACCGCCACCCCGGTCTCGTTGGCCGGCCGATCATCGCGGCCTTCCCGCCAGGCCAGGTCCACGCCGAGGAACCGGGTCACTGCCACCCGGTCAGTCTTACCGATGAGCCGAGGTGTTCCGGGCCGTCGACACAGTCATGGAAGCAACCAACCTGGCCGACCTGTATCACTCGCCGCTGCTCGACTGGTCCCGGATCGAGACCCGGCTCAACACGGGCCTGAGCCAGGCCCCGGGTACCGGCGGTCCGGACCGGCACACCTGCTGGCTGGCCACGATCAACCCAGACGGAAGCCCGCACGTCACCGGCATCGGCGCGCTGTGGGCCGACGGCTCCTTCTGGTTCGAGACCGGGCAGCACACCCGCAAGGGCCGGAACCTGGCCCGTGACCCGCGCTGCACGCTGAGCGTCGCCACCCAGGAGTTCGATCTCGTCGTGGCCGGCCAGGCCACCCTGGTCACCGACCCGGCCACCGTAGCCGACCTGGCCGCGCGCTGGGCGGCGGAAGGCTGGCCCGCCCGGGTCGACGACACGGCCGTGGCGCTCACCGCCGAGTTCAGCGCGCCCTCCGCCGGGCCGCCGCCGTGGCACGTGTACCGCCTCGCCCCGCGCACGGCGACGGCACTGGGCACCGTCGAGCCCGGCGGCGCGACGCGGTGGCGGTTTTAGCCTGGCCGGTAGCACTAGGCTGGCCGGGTGGGCCGCCGGTTCGACACCATCCGCACCGAGCGGCTGGTGCTGCGGCGCTGGCGGGACGCGGACCGGGCACCGTTCGCCGCGCTGAACGCCGACCCCGAGGTCATGCGGTACTTCCCGGCCACCCTGGACCGGGTGGCCAGCGACTCCCTGGTGAACATCATCGAGGCCCGCTTCGACCACCAGGGGTTCGGGCTGTGGGCCCTGGAGCTGGCCAGCACCGCCGAGTTCATCGGGTTCACCGGGCTGAACCCGATGCCCAGCGACGTGCCCGGGGCCGGTGGCATGGAGGTCGGCTGGCGGCTGGCCCGGGCGGCCTGGAACCAGGGGTACGCCACCGAGGCGGCCACGGCGGCGGTACAGGTCGCCTTCACCGGGGCCGGCCTGCCCGAACTGTGGTCGATGACGGCCGTGCTCAACGAGCCGTCGCAGGCTGTGATGCGGCGGATCGGCATGACCCGGTACGGCTACTTCGAGCATCCCCGGATCGAGCCTGGCCACCCGCTCCGCCGGCACGTCGTCTACCGGCTGCCAAGCCCCGCCGTGCTTGATTAGCTGGGCAGCGCTCAGCGATGGTGGCCGCGGTGGGCCGGCAGCACCGCCCCGATCAGCCAGAGCACCGGGAAGATGAAGCCGATCAGGCCGAGGATCCAGTGCCCCTTGCGGAATGTCAGCACGGCAACGGTGCACAGCAGCACCAGGTAGATGACCGACAGCAGGATCCAGCCCATTGCGTTCAGCTCTCTTTCCCTCGGGCCTTCGGCCCCCACCACCAGTGTCGGCCCACCGCACCTGCCGGGGCTCACCCGCAACGGATGAAATGTCAGCTCATGCCGGGACTCTCCGCTGGGTCGCCGCGCAGCGCGCGGAGCGACCGCGCGAACGAGTACAGCCGGCTGCGGGAGTACTCGTTCTGCTCGGCGCCCGCGCCTGGGGCCCGCTCGGCGTCCATGGCCGTGCGGACTGACTGCAGCGCGGCGAGCACATCGTCGATCCGGGCCCGGCTGTCCTCGTCCGGCGCCGTTTCGCGCAGCCGGTACAGCGTCTGGGTCAGGTCATCCGCCCGGTTCTGGATATCGGCCCAGCGGGCCTGCGCCTGGCCCTGGGCCTGGCCGGCGGTGGGCCATTCCAGCGACGCCATCGCGTCGTGCAGTGCCGAGCCGCGGGCGTACACGTCGGTGATCGCGGACCGCCATTGACCAGCGACCGCCGACCGCTTGCTGCTCGCGCGCGCGATCAGGATGAACACGATCCCGGCGATCACCACCAGGCCGAGCAGCAGCCACAGCCAGGCCGGGGTGCTCGTGCTGCTGCTACTGGTCGACGTCGGGGCGGGTGTTGGCTCGGCCGTGGTGGCCTCGGGTGTGGTCGCCTCCGGCGTGGTGGGTTCCGGCGTGGTCGGCTCCACGGCAGTCGGGCTCAGCACCGGGCTCGGCGTCACGGTGTCCACCGGCCGGGTCGGCAGGTTGATGCTCTGGCTGGGCGACAGGCTGGCGATCACGTTCTTGGCCGTGCTCCCGCACCCGGCCAGGGCGAGGAGGGCGACTGAGACCAGCAAAACCCGAATGACACGCCGCATGCCAATACCCCCATGCCGGTAATGGTCGATCGCGCCCAGCTGGCGTTGCGTACTTTAGCCAGTCCAGCAGGGCAAACGGCGCGGCGGCCCATCCGTGGCGGGTGAAATTCGGCGGGTGCCGGCTTGCTCAGGCCTGGCCGGTCTCGAAGCGGCTGATCTTGCCGTCGGTGACGGTGAACGCCCACCGGGTGCGCATCTCGCCCCAGGTGTCGTTGCGGTAGGCGGCGGTCAGCGACCGCCCGCCGTCGCGCGCCGAGACCACGTCCAGGTGCCCGTGCACGGTGAAGATCTCGCGGTCGGCCCAGGCCGCCGGGTCGCGGTCGGTCCCGTCGTCCGACATCGTGGCACCCGGGGTGAGCGCCGCGAAGAACGCGGCCCGGTCGCCGGTGTTGATCGCGGCGATCAGCGCCTGCACGGCAGGGTCGGTGACGTCACTGTTTGCAGCCATGATTTCCTCCTCGGCTCCAGGATCACATCGCGGAATGATCCCCACCCGGGCCGGGTTGCCGCGTGCATGACGACTGTTGGCTTGATCGGCAGTGGGCACATCGGCGGCACGGTCGCGCGGCTCAGCGTGGCCGCGGGGCACCAGGTAGTGCTGAGCAACTCGCGTGGCCCGGCAACACTCAAGGATCTTGTCGCCGAACTCGGCCCGCTGGCCCGGGCGGCCACCGCGGCCGAGGCGGCGGCGGCCGGGGACCTGGTCGTGGTCTCGGTCCCGGTACTGGCGTTCAGCAAGATGCCGTCTGAGGCGCTGGCCGGCCGGGTGACCATGGACACCTGCAACTACTACCCGCAGCGGGACGGGCAACTGGCCGAGCTGGACAGCGGCTCGCTGACCAGCAGTGAGCTGCTGCAGCGGGGCCTGCCCGGCACCGCGGTGGTGAAGGTGTTCAACAACATCTTCTCTGAGCACCTGCAGTCGCTGGCCCGCCCGGCTGGCCATTCCAGCCGGTCCTTCCTGCCGATCGCGGGCGATGACGCGGCGGCCAAGTCGGCGGTGATCGCGTTCCTCGATTCGATCGGCTACGGCGCCGTGGACACCGGAACGCTGGCCGAAAGCTGGCGCCAGGAGCCCGGCGCGCCCGTTTACGGTCCGCCGTACGGGTCGTTCGACAACCCAGCCGGCACACCCGCCAGCGCGGGCACGATTCGCGCCGCGCTAGCCCAGGCGACCCGCTAGCCCGGCCGATGACCGAGGTACCTCCGATCGTGCTGCAGGGCGCCGCCGCCCTCGGGCTGGACCCGGGCGGGCTGCGCAGCCTGGGCGGGCAGGCCGGGTCCAGCTGGGCCGCCGGGGCAGCCGTGCTCCGGGTCGGCTTCACCGCGGTCCTGGATGCCGAACTGGCCGCGACCGGGGCGGCCGCGGCGGTGCTGCCGGTCCCCCAGGTCCTCGACCGGGCCGACTTCGCCGACCGGAGCGCGCTGCTGCTGGAACGGCTGCCCGGGCGCACCGCCGCTGAGCTGGCGGTAACCAGCCCGGCGCTGGCCCGCGCCGCTGGCCAGGCCTGCGGCCAGGTGCACGACGTGCTGGCCGGGGTGCCCGCGCCCGCCGGGCTGCGCACGGTACCCGGTGCACCGAGCCCAGCCACGCCCGGGCCGGCCCGGGTGCTGCACCTGGACCTGCATCCGCTGAACGTGCTGGTCGACGACGACGGTGCAGTGACCGGCGTGCTGGACTGGGCCAACACGGCCGCCGGGGACCCGGTCCTGGACCGCGCCCGGACCTGGGCGATCCTGTCCCTCGACCCGATCGCCCAGGCGGCCCGGGCGCTGCCGGGCTGGCCTGCGTTTACTGAGGGCTGGTACGAAACCGGCCGGCTGGACGATCTCCCGGCCGCGGCCCGCGCCTGGGCCTGCCGGTTCATGCTCGCCGATCTGGCCAAGCGCTACCCCCCGGCCGAGCTGGCCCACGTCCGCCGCACCCTCGACCAGCTGGCTTGACCTGCGAGGTAATTGCCGACCCGACCCCGGCCTGGCCATGGTGGTAGTGGAAACGAGCCACCCGGAACAGCCCTGGAGGGTCATTGTCCAGCTACGCCGTTGCCCACATGCACGAGGTCAGCATGGGGCAGCCCATCGTGGAGTACCTGCAGCGGATCGACGCCACGCTGGCGCCGTTCGGCGGCCGGTTCATCGTGCACGGCGGCCCACCCGAGGTGCTGGAAGGCAGCTGGGCCGGCTTCCTGATCGTCATCGAGTTCCCGGACCACGCCCAGGCCAGCGGCTGGTATCAGTCGGACGCCTACCAGGACATCGTGCCGCTACGCACCGACAATTCGCGGAGCGACGTCATCCTGGTCGACGGCGTCGACCTGGGCCACCGGGCCACCGACGTACTCGGCCCGGAGGCAGCCTAGTGGCCGGGCTGGGTCGCCTCCATCGGGTGGCTGTTGCCCGCGGTCACCGCTTTGAGCTCGTCGAATGACTCCCGCGTGAGGCGTGGCAGATCGGCCTGGCCGGGTTCGCTGAGCCAGCGGCCGAACGCGATCTTGAAGACCGCGACCCCGGCCTCGGCGGTCAGGCTCGCGGCGGGGTCGCTGACGCCGCGCTTACGCAGCGCGTCGGCCATCGCCGCGGCCAGTCCGGCCAGCTTGATCAGCTCACGTTCGCGCAGCTCCGGGTGCGCGTCGATGACGATCTGCCGCTGCCGGGCGTGTTCCCGGCGGTTCTGCAGCATGGCGCCCGCGGCCGCTATGGCATCGGCCACCGCGTCGATCGGCGCGGCGGATTCAGGCGCGCTGGCCACGGTGTTCACCAGCAGTTCGCGCAGTGCGTCCTGACCCCAGAACAGCACCTCGCGCTTGTCGGCGAAGTGCCGGAAGAACGTCCGCTGGGTGAGACCGGCCCGCCCGGCGATCTCGGTCACCGTGGCCTGTTCGAAACCGCGCTCGATGAACAGCTCCAGCGCTGCCTGCTCGAGCCGGCCCCGCGCGTTCGGCTCCCATCGACCCATCCCCTGATCATATGTGATGTCAGCAGCTGACATCGGCTGTGTTAGAGTGATGACAGCAACTGACATCACCCGATCCCCGGCGCAGTGCCGGGGACGGCCGGTTACCTGGAGGTCTTTTCCATGCGCGTTTTCGTCACTGGCGCGTCCGGCTGGATCGGCTCCGCCGTCGTTCCTGAGCTCATCGACGCGGGCCATCAGGTCACCGGGCTGGCCCGCTCGGCTGACTCGGCCGCGGCGCTCACCGCCGCCGGGGCCGAGGTGCAGCTCGGCACGCTCGATGATCTCGACATCCTGCGCAGTGCGGCCGCGGCGTCAGATGGCGTCATCCACCTGGCGTTCATGCACGACATTGCCTTCTCCGGAGGCTTCGAGGGCGCGGCCAATGCGGATCGCGGCGCCGTCGAGACCTTCGGCGATGTACTGGCCGGTTCTGGCCGGCCGTTGGTCATCGCCTCTGGGACGCTCGGGCTGACCCCGGGGCGGGTGGCGACGGAACGGGACGGGCACGGTCCGGCGCCGGCCGAGCATGGCCGGGGTCCGCAGCTGCGGCGGGAAACGGCGGAGCTGACCCTGTCCCTGGCAGACCGCGGAGTCCGCTCGTCCGTGCTGCGGCTCCCCCCGACAGTGCACGGCGACGGCGACCACGGGTTCATGGCCGCCATCGTCGGCATAGCCCGCGACAAGGGCGTCTCCGGCTACCTCGGCGACGGATCCAACCGCTGGCCCGCGGTGCACCGGCTCGATGCGGCGCACCTGTTCCGGCTGGCGGTGGAGCAGGCTCCGGCCGGATCAACGCTGCACGCCGTGGCCGACGAGGGCGTGCCGATCCGCGCCATCGCCGAGGTGATCGGCCGGCATCTCGGCCTCCCGGTGGCCGCCGTCGCCGCCGAGGACGCCGCCGGGCACTTCACCTGGCTGGCTGGCTTCATCGCACTGGACAGCCCGGCGTCCAGCACGCTGACCCGCGAACTGCTCGGCTGGCAGCCGACTCAGCCCGGCCTCATCGAGGACCTGGAGAAAGGCCACTACTTCCAGTAACCCGGTCCGGGACCGCCAGCGCGGTAAGGGCCAGGCAGGACTGCCGGGCGAGTTCGGCCAGGCCGGGAACATCGGCCGTGAACGGCTCGCGGAGGCCGAACCCGGTGAGGACGGCCTTCAGCGCCGTCGCGATCGCCACCGCCTGCTGCGAAGTTGTCCGGTCCGACGGCCTGGTGGGATCGATGATCCGGTTTTCGAGCAGCCGGGCCAGCTGGCCGGTGTCGGCATCGAGCAACGAGGCCAGCCGGAGCCGTAGCTCCTCGTTGTCCATGGCGGACAGCACCAGGTGCAGCTCGAAGGCGACCTGCGTCGCCGAGTAGTCGCGGTAGGTGGCGATCCAGGTCTGCAGGTACTGATCGATCACGACGGCCAGCGGCCGGGCGGGGTCGTGCCCCTGGCTGACGAGATCTACCCGGGAGATCTCGTCAGCCAGCACGGCAACCAGCAGGTCGCTCTTGCTGCCGAAGATGGAGTAGATGGCACCGGTGGTCAGGCCGGCCGCCTCGGCGATGGCCTCCAGCCGGACCCCGGCGCCCTCCCGCGCGATCAGGGCGGTTGCCGCGTCGAGCAGCGCACGCCGGTTGGCCTCTTTCGCCTCCGCCCGCCGCACTCGTCTGCCTCCATCCGTTGACTGCCTGCAGCCCGTTGACTGCCCTACAGCTCTTGACGGTGCTGCAGCCCGTTGACCGCCCTACAGCACTACCGTAATCTGATTATCATAATAATCAGATTATGAGAACGGCGGAGAAGCTGTGCTGACCCAGGCCGCCCGTGTCGATCAAACCGCCCGGCTCGCCGATGGCCGGGTCCTCGGCTATGCCGAGTACGGCCCGGCGGCAGGGCCACCGCTGTTCCTGTTCCACGGCCTGCCCGGCTCGCGGCTTGCCGCCCCCGAGATGTGGCCCGGGGAGCCCGGCACGGTCCGGGTCATCGCGCCCGACCGGCCGGGGATGGGGACATCAACGTTCCAGCCGGCCCGGCGTCTGACGGACTGGGCCGACGATGTCCGCCAGCTGGCCAATTCGCTGGGCCTTCCGCGGTTCGTGGTCGCGGGATTCTCTGGCGGCGGCTCGCATGCCCTGGCCGTGGCCCACGGCCTGCCCGACCGGGTGATCGCGGTGGGCTGCATCGCCGGCGCCGGTCCCATCGACACCCGCGCCGCCCGCCAGGCCCTCGAGCAGGCCAACCCGGCCAACCGGCTGATCTTCGCGCTGGCCCGGACAGCGCCCAGCCTGTTGTCGCCGGTGATCGCCCAGCATGCCCACGGCATGAAGCGCCACCCGGCGAAGATCATGGACAGCGCGGCCCGGGCCCGCAGCCTGCCAGTAGCCGACCGGCTGGCCATGACCGACCCGCGGCTGCGGGACCGCATGATCGCGGCAGCGCCCGAAGCATTCCGGCAAGGCATCCGGGGCGTGGTGCATGAGGCACGGATCTGCGCGCAGCCCTGGGGATTCGATCTGGCCAGCATCAAACCCCCGGTGCACATCTGGCACGGCGACCAGGACAGCAACGCGCCGGTGGCGATGGCGCAGTACCTGGCCGGGCAGATTCCGGGCAGTACCCTGACCAGCTACCCGGGCGAGGGCCATCTGATCGTGCCGAAGCACTGGGACGAGATCATCTCCGCACTGCTGCCCATTGACCCGCGCCAGGCACCAAGCACCAGGTAGTCAGCGACGGCGAGATCCGCCCGAGCCGGGAAGTGGCGTCTGCTCGTGCCCAGCTGTCGGCCCGCTTGCTTCGGGCTGGCACCTCCACAGACCGGCTCGTTGTAGACAGCACGCTCTCCTTCCGGACGATGGCGTAGACAAAGCGGAACATCGCTCCGTATACTTGCGGAACAACGCTCCGGTTTGACTGGAGCCGAAGCGGAGACCGGCAGCAAAGCCTACGGAGAGGGAAATACGCATCATGAGTGAATCGACTTACCCAGCCGGTACCGTCAGCGCGCCCACTCCTGTCCTCTCGGTCAGTCCGGTGCTGCTGTCAGCTCCCGGCCGCGCCGTGGATCTGCAAGTGCGAGTCTCCACGCCGATGACCGGAAGCGAGCTGCCGATCATCCTCCTCTCGCACGGCCAGGGCCCCTCGAACAACCTTTCCTCACTGAACGGCTACGCCCCACTCGCCAACTTCTGGGCGGCACACGGCTTCGTCGTGATCCAGCCCACCCATCTGAGCTCGAAGACGCTGAGCCTTGAGCCCGGCGACCCTGAGGCGCCGCTGTACTGGCGATCGCGGGCCGAGGACATGATGCGCATCCTCGACCAGCTCGACGTGATCGAGGCCGCCGTCCCGCAGCTCCCCGGGCGCCTGGACCAAAGCAAGGTCGCCGTAGCCGGGCACTCGATGGGCGGGCACACCGCGAGCCTGCTGCTGGGTGCGCGGCTCACCGATCCCCGCGACGGAACGGAAGTCAACCTGGCCGAGCCCCGGATCAAGGCGGGTGTGCTGCTTGCCGCGCCCGGCCGCGGCGGCGATGCCGTCACCGAGTTCGTGGCCGAGAATTATCCTTTCTTCCTGACCACCGACTTCGCCAAGATGACGACGCCCGCGCTCGTGGTCGCCGGCGATAAGGACACCTCTCCCCACCTGACGGTTCGGGGCGCGGACTGGCACACCGATCCATATTTCCTCTCCCCGGGTCCCAAGTCCCTGCTCACCCTGTTCGACGCAGAGCACGGGCTCGGCGGGGTATCTGGATATGACGTCGCCGAGACCACGGACGAGAACCCCGAGCGCGTCGCCGCGGTCCAGCGGCTCACCTCGGCCTACCTCCGCACCGAGCTTCACCCTGGGGACTCCGCCTGGCAGGCAGCGCGTGACACGCTGACGGCCAGCCCCAACCCGCTCGGACGGGTCGAATCCAAGTAAGCCCAAAGAGACCCGTCCCACTTGACCGTGCGGACGGATCCTTCATTCAGCTATCCACTCCTGCAGCAGGCCGAGGAAATCGGCGGGGCGCTCCAGCGCCAGGAGGTGGCCGACGTCCGGCCAGTCGACGCGCCGGGCATCGGCGGTCTCGGCGACGACGCGCGCGGCGGCGGCGCGCACTGTGTCCAGGTCGAGCCCGCCGACAAGGACGAGCACGGGAACCGCGATCTCGCCGAGCCTGTCCCGGGCGGGCGGCTCCAGTTCCTCCTCCTCAACCTCATCCCAGTCCGCAGTCACCTCGAACGCCCGCCGCTGCATGCGCGCGACCAGCTCACGGACCGCGGGATCGACCTGGCCAGTCGAACGGCGCGGCCCCTCCACCCACCACGACAGGTTCACCTCGACCGCCGCGTCAAGATCGCCGCGATCCAGGGCGGTGCCCTCCGCGTCGAAGAATGTCTGCAGATCCGGCGTGACTCCCGCGAGCAGCGACCCGGCCGGTGCCGCGAGCAGGAGCGAGGCCACCGCCGACGGCCTGGTCAGCGCGACCTCGACCGCGACGCCGGCGCCGAAGGAGGCGCCGACCAGATGACAGTGGCCGACGCCGATTTCGGCCAGTGCGTCGAGAACGTCACCGGCCTGCGAGACCGGCCCGGTCGGCCGCGCGGCAGAATCGCCGAATCCCCGCAGATCCACCCGCACGACGTCCCGCTCCCGGGTGAGCGCTGGCCAGATCGGGTCCCACATCCTTCGATCGGCGACGCCCGCGTGGATCAGCACGACCGGCAGCTCGCCGCGCCGCCCCTCGCGGTCATAGGCGATGCCGCTAGACGTATACGAAGTCACAGCCCTCCCAGGCGCAGAAGTGTGCCGGTCCACGGTACGCACAGCGTTCTGCCCGTCACAACGGACTTTCCCGGCCAGCCGTGTGCCCCCAGCGATAGTTGTCACCAGGACGGCGGGATGTCTAGGATCTCGGAGGCTGGTTACTGGCGACGGCCAAAATCGATGAGATCGGATACCCCGCCCGGAAGACAGAACAACGGGTGCAAGATCTCGTTCACGGGAACGGAGACGTTACGCAGAGCGCGCGACGTGAGTGCTTACCGCGCTGCCTCCCTTCTGGCAGATGAAGAGGCGCAGCGCTATTGTTTCAGCCGCTTAAGTGAAACACAATACGGCGTTTCCCGGAGGCGGTTCAGTGGCGAATGGGACCATTGCGCACACCGGCTGGGTTCCGCTGCGGGGACGACCGGGGATATAGGCCAACATGAGCAACTGGCCGTCCATCGGGATCGTCGGCGCGGGCATGGGCGGGCTGGCCACCGCGGCGGCGCTGCACCGCCGCGGCATCGGCGTGACCGTCTATGAGCAGGCGCGGGGCTTCGCCCGGCTGGGCGCGGGGATCCAGGTCGGCTGTAACGCGATGCAAGTGCTCCGCGGGCTCGGTCTCGAGCCGCGGATGCGGCAGCAGGCGTTCTACCCCCGGTCCTGGAACAACCGGGACGCGGGCACCGGCCAGGTGCGCTACGACCAGATCTTCGGCCGCAGTGCGGAACAGCGGTACGGTGCGCCTTATCTGCTCGCGCACCGCGGCGACCTGCACGCCACCCTGGCCAGTGCCGTGCCCACCGGACGCATCCGCCTCGGCCACCAGGTCACCGGACTGGCGGACGACGGCGCGGCGGTCGTGCTCCGGTTCGCCGACGGCCGCCACGCACGGCACGACGCGGTAGTGGCGGCCGACGGGGTCCACTCGCTGATCCGCGACCTGCTGTTCGGCCGGGACGAGGTGAACTTCACCGGGCGCATCGCCTACCGCACCACGTTTCCGGCGGCGTTACTGGCGGGCTATCCGATCGACGAGCGCACCAAATGGTGGGGTGCGGACCGGCACATCGTCATCTACTACGTCAAGCCCGACCGGAGCGAGGTCTACTTCGTCACCAGCCAGCCTGAGCCCGGCTTCACCGTGGAGTCATGGTCGGCCACCGGCGATGTGCGTTCCCTGCGGGCGGCGTTCGCGGGCTTCCATCCCCAGGTCCGACACGTCCTGGCCGCCTGCCCCGCCGTGCACAAGTGGGCGCTGGCCGACCGCGACCCGCTGCCCCGCTGGCATGACCGCAACGTCACCCTGCTCGGCGACGCGTGCCACCCGATGACCCCGTACATGGCCCAGGGCGCCGCCATGGCCCTGGAAGACGCCGCCGTCCTGGCCCGGCTGCTGGACGGGGTGGCCGATCAGGCTGGCCTGAGCGACAGTTTCCGCCGCTTCGAGGCCACCCGGAAGGGCCGCACCTCGCGGGTGCAGCTCACCTCGCGGGCCAACACCTGGCTGCGCGGCAAGACCGACGTGGACTGGGTGTACGGCTACAACCCGTGGACCGCCCCGCTGGCCAGCTAGTTGCTGGGCTGCGGTGCGGTGCAGTGGATCCGGGGATTCACGCCCATGTAGTTGAGCGGCCCGGCGACGATCGTGACCGCGGTCGTGCTGGCCCGGCCGCAATTGCCGAGGTGTTCGTGGTAATCGCCACGCTGCCCGGCGGCGAAAGCCCCAATGATCAGCCAAATGGTAAGAATTGCCGATCCGATATGCATAGCGGCCTCCGGTGGCCCGGCCTTTATCGCGGTCCAGTCGCGAGAGAGAGCCTACCCACCCGGGGCGACCGCAGGGCGCGCTGAGCGGGCTAAGCGTGCTCTTTCCAGGAATCTGGAACTTTGCCGTGGGCTAGCTCGCACTTACCCGGAGTGCCGCGTTGATCAGGTCGAGCCCGGCGGTCTGCCGCACGAAGTCGGCCGCGTCCACCGGGGCGGCCCAGTTAGCCCCGAACATGTGCTGCTCGTTCATGTTCGCGAGCGCGGACTGGGCATTGGTGCGGATGAATTGCTGATAGGACGGTTTCCCGGATTTCCGGTACAGCCGGGCCAGATGGCGGACGAAGATGCCCTTGAACAGCGTGCTGTCCACGCTGGGCAGCCGGCCCGGAGGGCCACCACCCGGCCCGCAGTCATTGTGCTCGTGCAGGATCCCGTCGATGACGCCTGATTCGCTGGGGTGAGCCACCTGGCCGTCGGCGCCGGCCCGCGGCCGCCACGGATTCCTGATGAACGCGTCCGCGATCTTCTCCGCCCAGCCCAGGTAGCTGGGGTCACCGGACAGTTCGGTCAGGTCACTGAGCCCGCTGAGGATCACGCCCTGGTTGTATGACCAGACGCTCTGCGAGTTGTCGTTCACCCCGTTCCGGTTGGGCGAGTCGTTGACCAGGCTGGCCTGATTGATCATCGCCACCCCGGCGGGCGGCGACGAGCTGAACCACGCCCAGCCGCGGCGGGCCCAGTCCAGGTGGCTGGCCTGGTCGGGGCCGGCCGGATTCCGGTGCTGGTAGCGCAGCCCCAGACCGGCGGCCACCGCGACGAACAGTTCGTTGGCGATGGCGTTCTTGTATCCCCCGGTCCAGCCGTGCGGCACCGCGCAGGCGCCGGCCCGGTCGGGACGGCCGTCGTCCTTGCCCCAGTAGATTCCGCCGCCCAGGTAGTCGTCCCAGCCGTCGGCCATGTCGAGAAAGATGTCGTTGGCCGCGGCCAGATACTTGTCCTCCCCAGTCAGGTCATAGGCGTCCAGCCAGGCCAGGGCCCACCAGCCCTCATCGTCGTAGAAGCCGTTGATGAAGCCCTGATAAGCACCGCGGCTGAGCCGGAAGAATGGCCAGGACGGGGAAACGCGCCGGGAGAATACCGGCCGCCGTGTCCCCGGTGCCCGGGCAAACGTGTTGGCCACGACCGGCTCCAGGTAGGACCGGTCGCCGGTGACCGACATGTAGTCGATCAGCGCGGTGATCGCGTTGGCGCTGTTCCACCAGCGGGATATGTCCTGCATCCGGTCCCGCTGGCCGGCCAGCACCAATGCGGTGTTCACCAGGTTGCGGCCGACCTGGGACATGCTGGCCCAGTTCCCCCACTGCACGGCCAGCGCCGGATCGCGGTAGCTGTACAGGCCGGTCTTGCGCGCGTACCCGTCCGCGCCGTACCACTGCTGTAAGGCGTGCGCCGCCCCCGGCGCAGCCGCCCTGACGTCAGCCCCCTCTGGCATTGCCGATCAGCCCCCCTGTTGTGCGACTCAGCCCCTGTACTGCGATCGCCCCTTCCCCGAGTCTGACCCGGGTCCGGCCCGGCGGCAATGGGCGCCACCGCGGCGTTGCTCTCTGCGCCCGGCCGAGAGACGCTAACTAGGAGGTCAGCGGCTCGCCGGGAGGGTACATGGACCAGGTCATGCCTGCCGGAGGGGGCAGTTCAGGCGACGGCTCGAACCTCGGCACGACCGAGGTCACGCTGGGCACCGACGCCGCCTACGCCCCGGCCCGGCCGGCCAGCCCGGCGGCCGGCCGGGCCCGGCCGCTGCGCAACGTGTCCGAGATGCGGCACTTCTTCCGCACCAACGACACGCCGATCTACTTCGTCGGTGCCACCCCGTTCAACCTGCTCGGCATGGACCGATGGATCCGCAACTTCAGCTACGTCACGTACTACGACGGCTGGGACGGCGCGCACCCGCGGGTGTTCACCCCACGGCACAAGCCCTACCTCGAGTTCGGCAGCGGCGAGGAGATCAACAACTGGCTGCTGGAGAATGCCGAGGTGCGGGCGTTCATCGAGCGGCGCCGGCCGGACCCGGCCACCCGGCCGAAGATCGCGATGGTGTTCTTCGACGAGGAGACCGAGCGGATCTGCGGCGAGCTGGGCTACGACCTCATCCTGCCGCCCGCCGCGCTGCGTCAGCACCTGGACTCCAAGCTGGTCACCACCCGGCTGGGCAACGAGGTCGACGTGCCCAGCGTGCCCAACATCCTCACATCGGTGCACGACTGGACCGAGCTCACCGCCGGGGCCGGCCAGGCGGGGCTGGGCCACGACCTGGTCATCCAGACCCCGTACGGCGACTCCGGCAAGACCACCTACTTCATCTCGTCCGAGGCGGACTGGAAGCGGCACCACAAGGACATCGCCGGCCAGGACGTCAAGGTGATGAAGCGGATCAACAACCGCTCGGTGGCCGTCGAGGCCGTGCTCACCCGGAACGGCACCATCGTCGGCCCGTTCATGTCCGAGCTGACCGGGCACACCAGGCTGACCCCGTACCGCGGCGGCTGGTGCGGCAACGAGATGTACCCGGAGGTGATCACCGGCGCGCTGCGGTCCACCGCGGCCGCGATGATCCGGCGGCTCGGCGACCGGCTGGGCGTCGCGGGGTACCGCGGCTTCTTCGAGGTCGATGTGCTGGTCGACACCGACGCCGGGGAGGTCTACCTGGGTGAGCTGAATCCGCGGATCAGCGGTGCCTCGGCCATCACCAACGTGACCGCGGGCGCCTACGCGGACATGCCGCTGTTCGCCTTCCACCTGCTCGAGTTCATGGACGTCGACTTCGACTTCGACCTGGGCGAGGTCAACGAGCGGTGGCAGGACCTGGCCGGCGAAGACGTGTGGAGCCAGATGATCATCAAGGAGACCCGGCCGGTGGTGGAGCACCTGGACGCGGCCGCCCCCACCGGGCAGTATTCGCTGGACGCCGACGGCGCGCTGGTGTTCCGCCGCGCCGCGCTGGACTGGCACCAGCTGCAGAACGAGTCCGAGGCGTTCTTCCTGCGTATCTACGGCCCGGGCGACTACCGGTGGAAGGGAGCGGATCTCGGCGTCCTGGTGACCAAGGGGCGGCTGCAGACCGGGGCGGGCAAGCCCGCGCTGACCATCCGGGCCCGGCAGTTCATCGACGCGATCCGGGCGCGATACTCCGGCGTGCCGCTCGTCCCGCCGGCCGGCCCGCCCCAGCCCACCGGCAGCAAGTCGTTGTAGCCGGCCGCTAGACTCCGGCGCGTGATTGGCGAGAACCCGAGCCGCCCCGCCACCGGCGTCACGCTGGACAACTGGCAGACCGCGCCGCAGCTGTCCTGGTCGTTCCGGCACATCGAGGATCTGTTCCCGACCGCGCCGATCTCCCGGGGCAGCGGCCCGGTACACCTGCTGCCGGCCCGGCTGGCACCGGTCGACGAGCTGCCGGTGCGGCTGCCCGACGGCAGCCAGTCCACCGTGGCCGAGGTGCTGGCGGCCACGCACACCGACGGCTGGCTGGTCACTCAGCACGGCACGCTGCTGGCCGAGGAGTACCCGGACGGCATGGCCCCGGGCACCCGGCACCTGCTCATGTCGGTCAGCAAGTCGCTGGTCAGCATGGTGACCGGCGCGCTGGTGGCCACCGGCGCGGTGGACCCGGAACAGCCGGTCACCGCGTACGTGCCGGAACTCGGCAGGTCCGGCTACGACGGCGCAACCGTCCGGCACCTGCTCGACATGCGCTCGGGCATCGCGTTCTCCGAGGACTACCTGGACCCCGGCGCCCAGGTCCGGCTGCTGGAACAGGCCATCGGCTGGGCCCCGCAGCGGCATCCCGGGGTGCCCGGCTCGATGTATGAGTTCCTGCTCACGCTGCGCCAGCAGGGCCCGCACGGCGGCCCGTTCGAGTACCGGAGCTGCGAGACCGACGTGCTCGGCTGGGTGTGTGAGGCGGCCGCCGGGACCCGGATGCCGGAGCTGATGTCCGCCCTGCTGTGGCGCCGCCTGGGTGCGGAACAGGACGCCACCATCGCGGTGGATTCCACCGGCACCGGGATGTTCGACGGCGGGATCTGCGCCACGCTCCGCGACCTGGCCCGGTTCGGCGCGATGGTGCTGGCCGAGGGCACCGCACTGACCGGGGAGCAGGTGGTGCCTGCCGCCTGGATCCAGGACACGGTGACCGGCGGCCCGGACTCCCGGGCCGCTTTTGCCGCCGGCCAGGTGGACAATGGCATGCCCGGCGGCATGTACCGCAACCAGTTCTGGATCCCCTACCCGGGCCAGGACGTGCTGCTCTGCCTGGGCATCCACGGCCAGATGATCTACATCAACCGGCCTGCGCAGCTGGTCGGGGTGAAACTGTCCAGCTGGCCACTGCCGCAGGACGGGTGGAAATACTTCGCCACCATGGCCGCGTTCGACGCCATCGCCGCCTGGGTGAGCTGACCAACCAGCATGCTTAACGCCCTTACCTGGCCGGTGCCGACCCCCCCAGCCCGGCCGCCGGGGCCAGCAGCCGAGCCAGCTCGGCGATCCGCGCCTCGCAGTCGGCCACCATCAGCCGGGTGATCTCGGCGGCCGGCCTGATCTGCCGGAACGACCCGACCACCTGGCCGACATAGAACGACTCCAGGCGCAGCGCGCCCGGGTGGCCCGCGGCCGCCGCCTGGTCGATGCGCTGCCAGGCCGCATCGACCAGCATCGGCTGCAGCGGCATCGGCAGCGGCACAGGCGCGTCCGGCCGGTCCCACTCGTCGTGCCAGGCGCTGCGCAGCTGCCGGGCGGGCTTGCCGGTGCGGGTCGGCGAGCGCAGCGTGTCCGAGCTGGCCGCGCCGAGGAACTTGTCCTTGATCGCCTGATTGGCTACGTCTTCCGCGCTGGCCAGCCAGACCGATCCGCACCACACGCCGGCCGCGCCGAGGGCCAGCGCGGCGGCCATCTGGCGGCCCGACGCGATCCCGCCCGCGGCCAGCACCGGCCGGCCGCCCGCGATGTCCACGATCTCCGGGGTGAGCACCATAGTGGCGATGGTCCCGGTGTGCCCGCCCGCCTCGGTGCCCTGCGCGATGAGCAGGTCCACCCCGGCCTCGATCTGCCGCTGTGCGTGCCTGGCCTGCCCGACCAGCGCGGCCACCACCACCCCGGCCGCCTTCCCTCGGGCCACCAGGCCGGGCGGCGGGGTGCCCAGCGCGCTGGCCACCAGCGAGATCCGGTGGCTGAACGCGACGTCCAGCAGCGCCTCAGCCCCACCCGGATTCAGCCCGGCCACGATGCCGCTGTTGTCGTCCAGGACGGCCAGTTCCGGGATGCGGTACTGGTCCAGCAGGCCGCGGACGAACATCAGGTGCTGCTCGGGGATCTGGGCCCGCAGGCTGGCGATGAGATCATCAGGGTCACCCGGCACGAACTTCTCCGGGACCAGCAGGTCCACCCCGTATGGCTTGCCGCCGACCTGCTCTTCGATCCAGGTCAGCTGGGCGTCGAGTTCCTCCGGCGTGTACGCGGAGGCGGCCAGCACACCGAGGCCGCCAGCGTTGCTCACCGCCGCGACCACCCCCGGCGACCGGTTGAACCCGACGATTGGCTGCGGAACCCCGACCAAGTCGGTGAAGGCGGTACGCATCAGCGCACTTTACCCTGACCGGACCGGCCGTCCCGGGCGGCTCAGCCGCGCTAGCCGCGGGTGGCCTGCACCGCCCGGGTCAGGCCACCCCGGCCAGCCGCCACCAAGCCGCGTCGGCCGGCTGGGCCGCGACCGGCACCGAGTCCAGCAGTTCCGCCCGGGCCAGCACGTCGTCCCGGTACAGCCCGGGCAGCACGATGTAGTGGATCGAGCCGCGCACCGACACCAGGGCGAGCACCCGCCACAGGGCGCGCGCGTAGTGGTCGGCGCGCCGGACGCCATCCCACTGGTATAGGCCCCGGTACCGGCCCTGCTCGTCGGCGGCCAGCCACAGCTTGGACACGAAGCCCGGGAAGCCGGCGAACAGCGGCGTGTTCAGCAGGCTCTCCCGGCGGAACATGGCGTGCCCCCAGCCGCGCACGCCGCGCAGCCGGAACTCGACGACCAGCACGCACGGCTCCCGGACCGGGCCGTGCTCGGCCACCGTCTCCCGGTAGACCTGGCCGGTGGACCTATCGGCGAACCGCAGCAGCAGCCCCACGTGCCCATCCGACATATGTAGCCGACCGCTACCCGACATATGTAGCTTGTGCCCGGCCAGCAGCCGCCCGGTGCGCAGCACGCAGCCGATCAGCGCCCACAGCGCGGCCAGATAGTTGAGCGGAGGTTTCTCGTTCATCACACTCACCCTGCTACCTAGCCTGCGCAGGGCGCCGGGCGCAGGGAAGGGCCGGCCGGCCGGGTCTTTGGTCCTGACCTGCCCGCCCGCGCGCCCGGGCCCGGATCGCGTAGGTTTGCCGCGTGGCGCACTACAGCCGGGTACTCAAGATCGTCATTGACGTGCCGTCCGGCGAGCACGATCGGGAGCTGGCGTTCTGGACCGCGGCCACCGGATCGCCGCTGGGCCGGTTCGACCAGCACCCGGAGTACCACGGCGCAGCGCTGCCCGGCTCGGATCTGTGGCTGCTGGTCCAGCGGCTGGACGACGACGGGCCGGGCCGGGTGCACGTGGACATCCACACTGACAATCTGGACGCGGAAGTGGCCCGGCTGGAGCAGCTCGGCGCCGAGCGGGTCCAGCAGGCGCACGCCTGGTGGGTGATGCGTGATCCGGCTGGCCTGCTGTTCTGCGTCATCCCGAGCACGCCGGGCTCGCTGGACGACAGCAACGCGCAGCGCTGGGACTGACAGGGAGACAGACATGAGCAGCGCAGGTGACTCCCCCGGCGACGGCGCGGCGACCAGCGGCATCCGGGCGTCGGATGCGGAGCGAGACGCGACCGTGGAGCGGCTGAGCCAGGCTACCGGCGACGGCCGGCTGACCCTGGAGGAGTTCAGCCAGCGGATGGACCGGGCTACCTCGGCCCGGACCCGGGCCGAACTCGACCAGCTGGTGGCCGACCTGCCGGTGCCGGCCGCCGGCACCGCGGTGGCCGAGTCCACCTAGACCGGGCCGTCTTGGCACATCCGGCCGGTCGGTGGGCTCCGGGTGTACGGGCCGTGGCGGATGGACCGGCGCGTCGTGGTGCTGAGCCTGGTCGGCGGCGCTCGGCTCGACCTGAGCCAGGCCGAGCTGGCCGCCAAGGAGGTCACGCTGACCAAGGTGTCGCTGGTCGGCGGGACCCGGCTCCGGGTGCCGCCCGGGGTCCGGGTCGAGGTGTCCGGGTTCAGCCTGGTCGGCGGCACCCGGGTGGAAGCCGGGCCGAAGCCGGGACCGGGCGCACCCACCGTGCACGTCCGCGCGTTCTCGCTGGTCGGCGGCGTCCGGGTGCGGCGCAGCTGGGATGTCTAGCCGCCGCTGGGGATGTCTGTTTCGTGCAAGACGGGGTGGCCGGGCGGTGGTTAGCTGGACGATCTCAGCGTGAATCGAACGGAAGGACGACTGTGTTCCTCGGACTTCGCACCATCGTGTACCCCGCCCCTGACCTGGCCGCGAGCAAGGCCTGGTGGACGGAGGCGCTCGGCATCGAGCCATACTTCGACCAGCCGTTCTACGTCGGGTTCAACCCCGGCGGCTACGAGCTTGGCCTCAACCCGGCCGGTGACCCGGCGGCCGGGCCGAACACTTACTGGGGGGTGCGGGACATCGCGGCCGCCGCGGAGCGCCTGATCGGGCTGGGCGCGGTCGCCGTGGCCGCCGTCGAAGAGGTCGGCGACGGCATCAAGCTCGGCACGTTCCGCAGCCCGGGCGGCGACCTCATCGGGCTGATCGAGAACCCGGTGTTCAAGCTGCAGCCCGCTCCCACCCCAGAAAGCGACGGCCCCGGCCGCTGACCCGGTGCTTGGGTACTGGCCCGGTCAGACGCGATTCTGCCGACCCGGCTGGCCAGCTTCGTCAACGAGCTGCTTGGCCCGCTGAAAGGTCACCCCGAGCGCCCGCCCAATATCGCGCAGCGAAAGCCCGAGGTTATGCAGCCGCTGCGCTGCGTCCCGGGACAGCCGGGCTGCTTCGGCTTGGCTCTGCTTCGCCTGCTCGCGGAGCGCGATCGACTGATCGAGTTCGAGCTGGACATCCTCCGGAAGCATGATCTTCATATCCACATCGAACGAGTTCTGTGGGACGTCGGCCATGATGGCGATCAGGTCCCTGGCCATGGCTTCGGCCTCGCTCAGATTGCGGGCCTGAGTGGTCCGGTCGATGTCAGGAACGCGGACCCGCCAGAAGCGGCCGTCACGCTCGAGTTCGGCGCGATAGGTCTTCATGTCCGCCACCAGCCCTTCCCTAACTCACCCTGGCACTCATGAAAGATGTCTTCAGTTGCGCGCTCGCCGATCTCCGTGTGCCGTGGTATGGCGATCTTCGTGGAACCGAGCAGGAACAGTTCATGCCGAGCACCAACACCAGTGGATCTGAACGCTATGCCTTGCCGCTGCGCTGCATGTCTGATCTTTCGGATCAGCGCGGCTCGTCTCATGAGTCTAGTCTAGTCCGAGATTGACACCCAGCAGTCAACCCCGGACTAGAAATTGGTCGTTGAACCGGCCGAGACCCGGTGGACGCGAGGCAACCGCGCTTCGGCCTGGCCGGTATCCCGCGCTCGCCGCGCTAAGCCGGCTCAGCTGGCGCCGGCCGCCAGGAAGGCGCGCGTGATCACCTGGTAGCCCGCCTGGTTGGCGTGCTGGTTGGGGCCGCGCGGGGCGGCCGCGCACGCCCAGGTCCACTGGCAGATCGCGGCCACATTGCGGGGCAGCGAGCCGAACCTCGGCACGGTCACGTCGGAGCCGAAGTCCGACGAATTGAACGCGCTGAACACGTTGGCCACCGGCACGTGGTGCGCCTGGTACACCCGGCCCAGCACCGAGTTGTAGCCGTCCGCGGCCAGCTCGCTGGCCCGGGCGATCATCTCGCCGACCCAGCCGTCCCGCCACTCGGCCAGCGTGGGCAGGTAGTAATTCATCGCTACCAGCTTGGTGCCCGGGCTGGCCTGGCGCAGCCGGGTCAGGATCGTGTTGAGATTCTGGCCTGCCTCCGGGACGAAGCTGGCCACGCAGCTGGCCAGCTTGGCCAGCGACGGCTTGATCACGCACGAGTAGGGGTCGTTGGCCCCGATGTCCAGGGTGATCAGCGAAACCTGGCCGCGGTGCGCGCGCAGGAAGCCGACCGCCGCGGCCAGCTGCGAGCCGCCCTGGTAGCGGCAGCTGCCGCCGCGGATCATGGAGCCGGTGGTTTCCCCGGTGCAGCCCAGCTTGACCAGGTGCAGACCGGGTTGGCTGCGGTGCAGGATCGCGTAGAGCTGGTTGGCGTAGCCGTCCTGGGTCGGCAGGCTGACCCCCGTGGCGTCCGGCTGCACGCCCTGCGCCAGCGAGTCGCCCAGGGCCAGGTAGTACGTGGCCGACGGGGCCCGGTGCTCGGCGCCGGACAGCCGCACGGTGGACGCGGTGCAGCCGGTGACCGCCGCGGCGAGCAGGCCGGCCAACGCGAGAACAGGGAGCAGGGGACGCATCGCGGTGAGTTATGCCCCGTCGCACCCCGCCGTGAACCGGGTCACGCAAGAGCGCGGTGAGTTGTGCCCCGCCCGCGACTCTGTTGGCTTATTGGGCCGGCGCGCCGCCGGGGTTCTCGGCGGTGGGCCGGGGTGTGGTTGATGATCGTCTGCGCGGTCGCTGTGTTCTGTCTTCATTGTTCCCGTCCGGGCCGCAGAATCGGGTTGTCATGTCGATGCAGCCGAAGCCGTGGCCGGAGGTGCCGGCCGCTACCGCGCGGGTGGCGGAGAAGGCGTTCCGGAAGGGCAGCCTGGCGATCCGGGCCCGCGATGAGCTGGGCGCCTGGTGCTCGGATGCGGATTTCGCGGATGCCTACGGGGTGAAGGGTGCGCCGGGGATCTCCCCGGCGCAGCTGGCCATGGTCACGGTGTTGCAGTTCACTGAGAACCTGACCGGCCGGCAGGCCGCGGATGCGGTGCGGGGGCGGCTGGACTGGAAGTACTGCCTGGGCTTGGCGTTAGATGACGGGGGCTTCGATTTCAGTGTGCTGAGCGAGTTCCGGGACCGGCTGGCGGCCGCTGGGGCGGAACGGGTGATCTTCGACCTGCTGCTGGCCCGGCTCAGGGAGCGGGGCCTGGTGAAGGCGGGCGGCACGGCGCGGACCGATTCGGCACATGTGCTGGCGCGGATCCGCAGCCTGAACCGGCTGGAGCTGGCTGGGGAAACGGTGCGGGCGGCGCTGGAGGCCCTGGCCGCCGCCGCGCCGGGCTGGCTCGCCACTGTGATCGGCGCGTCGTGGCAGGAGGTTTACGGGCAGCGGATCGACAGCTGGCGGCTGCCGGCCAGCGACGCCAAACGCGCCGGGCTGGCCGCCCAGTATGGCCGCGACGGCTACCACCTGCTGGAGGCGGCCTGGGCGCCGGGCGCGCCGGGCTGGCTGCGGGAGCTGCCTGCGGTGCAGGCGCTGCGCCAGATCTGGGTGCAGCAATACACCCGCGACGGTCAAGGGCGGGTGATACGGCGGGAGGCAGGCCCGGACGGGCCGGGCCTCCCGCCAGGCAGATCCCGGATCGTCTCCCCTTACGACACTGATGCCCGGTATTCGCTCAAGCGCGGCCAGGGCTGGGACGGGTACAAGATCCACCTCAGCGAGACCTGCGCCGGGCCGCCAGGGAGCGTGAACCTGATCACGAACGTGGCCACCACCGCGGCGCCCGTGCCGGACGTGGTGATGACCGGGCCGGTCCATGACATGCTCACCACCGCCGGGCTGGCGCCTGGCGAGCACGCCGCCGACGCCGGGTATATCTCCGCCCAGCTGCTGCTGGACGCAGCGGCCCGGGGCATCACCCTGACCGGCCCGCTGCCTCCCGATGCCTCCCCGCAAGCCCGCAACGGCGGCTACACCACCAGCACGTTCACCATCGACTGGGACCACGAGCGGGTCACCTGCCCCCAGGGCACCTTAAGCACCCGCTGGAACCCAGGCCAGCAGCATGGCACCGAGGTGATCGTGGTCCAGTTCCCCGCGGCCGCGTGCCGGGCCTGCCCAGCCCATGACCTGTGCACCAGCTCAGCCCGGCGCGGCCGGCAGCTGGCCCTGCGGCCCCGCGAGATCCACGAGGCCACCGCGGCCGCCCGCGCCGAACAAGCCACCAGGCAGTGGAAAACCCGCTACGCCATCCGCGCCGGCGTCGAGGGGACCATCCGCCAGGCCACCCACGTCACCGGCATCCGCACCGCCCGCTACCGCGGCCTGCCCAAGACCACCCTCGAACACGCCACCGCAGCTGCCGCGATCAACCTGACCCGGCTGGACGCCTGGTGGACCAGCGACCCACTCGGCCCAGCACCGCCCCGGGCCACTCACCTCCAGCGGCTCAACCTCACCACCGCCGCCTGACCCAATAAGCCAACAGAGTCACCCGCGGGGCACAACTCACCGCGCTAACGGCAGAGCGCTAGACGGAGAGGGACTCGCGGTGGTGCGGGGCGGTCCAGTCGAGGATGGGGCCGGCCGGGACGATGCGCAGCGGGTTCAGCTGGGGGTGGGTGCGGAAGTAGTGGTTCTTGAT
>DASXIN010000117.1:0-37766 GCA_036497945.1 Streptosporangiaceae bacterium
GGTAGGCCCGGCCGGACATGCCGTAGTTCCCGGCGCCGAACGAGGCGCCGATGTTGATCGTGATGTGCGGCAGCGTGCTGTTCGCCACCGCGTTGATCATCTTGGCGCCGTCCTTGATGATGCCGCCCTGCTCGTAGTCCCTGCCGACCATGTAGCCGGTGGTGTTCTGCAGGAAAATGAGCGGGGTGTCGGTCTGGTTGGCCAGCAGGATGAACTCGGTGGCCTTCTTGGCTTCCTCGCTGAACAGCACGCCGCGCGCATTGGCCAGCACGCCGACCCGGAAGCCGTGCACGCTGGCCCAGCCGGTGACCAGGCTGGTCCCGTACAGCGGCTTGTACTCGCCGAAGCGGGACCCGTCCACCACCCGGGCCAGCACCTCGCGCGGGTCGAACGGGACCCGGAAGTCCGCCGAGGCGATGCCGAGCAGGTCCTCCGGGTCGAGCCGCGGCGAGTCGGCCGGCTCAGCCGGGCCGGGACCGAGCTTGCGCCAGTTCAGCTCGGACACGATCTGCCGCCCGATCCGGATGCAGTCCAGCTCGTCCGTGGCGAAGTAGTCGGACAGGCCGGACACCCGGGAGTGCATCTCGGCCCCGCCCAGCTCCTCGTCGCCGGATTCCTCGCCGGTGGCCATCTTGACCAGCGGCGGGCCGCCCAGGAACACCTTGGCCTGCTGGTCCACCAGCACCGCGTAGTCGCACATGCCGGGCACGTACGCACCGCCCGCGGTGGAGTTGCCGAAGACCAGCGCGATGGTCGGGATGCCCAGCGCGGACAGCTCGGTCAGGTCGTGGAAGATCTGCCCGGCGGGCACGAACAGGTCGGACTGGGTGGGCAGGTCCGCGCCGCCCGACTCGACCAGGTTGATCAACGGCAGCCGGTTCACCCGGGCGATCTCCAGCGCGCGCAGGTTCTTGCGCAGCGTGTACGGGTTCATCGAGCCGCCGCGCACCGTCGGGTCGTGCCCGATGATCACGCATTCCACCCCGGACACCACGCCGATCCCGGTGACGATGCTCGCGCCCACGGTGAACTCGGTGCCCCAGGCGGCCAGCGTGGACAGCTCCAGGAACGGCGCGTCCCGGTCCAGCAGCAGCTCGATCCGCTCGCGGACCAGCAGCCGGCCGCGGGACCGGTGCCGCTCGGCGTACCGCGGGCCGCCGCCCGCCCGGGCCGCCGCCAGTTGCTCGTCCAGTTCGGCCAGCACCGCCAGCTGGGCCGCCCGGTTGCGCTGGTAGGCCGGGCTGGCCGGGTCAACCGCGGACGTCAGCACCGGCATGCTTCGCAGGTTACTCCTGATTCACTAAGCCTGGAACGCCTTGGCTCGCTGCACCGATGCGCCTACCATACGGCTGTTAACCGCTGTTCACATGCGGCGATGGAAGCGAGGGATCCCATGGCCCTTGACGTCACCAGCCTCAATCATCGCCGGGCCGTGAACCGGTGGGAACGGGTCAGCGTCGGCGATGTGCTGGAGCGGCTCCGGTGGAGTGTCCCGGACAAGGCGGCCATCGTCGGCTGGGCCGGGGCGTACGCCTCGCCGGAGTATCAGCGGCTGACCTACCGGCAGGCGGACGAACTGGCCAGCCAGGTGGCTGCTGGGCTGCTGGGCCGGGGGCTTCGCCCGGCGGACCGGGTCATGCTGGTCTGCGAGAACTCGGTGGAGGCCTACCTCACCAAGATCGGCATCGCCAAGGCCGGGCTGGTCTGCGTGCCGGTCAACCCGTCGCTGGCCGGGGACGTGATCAGCCACCTGATCGACCTGGTCGAGCCCGCGTTCGCGGTGGTCGACGCGGAGGCCTGGCCGGCCGCGGAGAAGGCGTTCCGGGACGCGGGCCTGACGCCGGGCGTGACCATCCCGATCGGCGGCGACGTGGTCCCGGGGAGTATGGCCTTCGCGGACTTCGTGGCCGGCCAGCCGGTGACCGAGCCGGACGTGGAGATGCACGGCGACGACATCTGGCAGATCCTGTTCACCTCGGGCACCACCGCGCTGCCCAAAGGCGCCATGGTGTCCCACCACGCCAGCCACTTCGCCGCGTACAGCTTCGCGCTCACGCTGACCCGCGGCATCCGGCTGGAAGGCGACCTCAAACTGGCCACGTTCCTGCCGATCATCTACCACGTGGCCGACCAGATTTTCACCTTCCCGGCCTTCCTGTCCGGCGGCACCCTGGTCATCGGCCGGCGGCCGGACCCGGCACAGATCGCCGCAGCCATCAGCCGGGAGGCGGTCACCGCACTGTGGGGCGGGTCACCGGCCATGGCCGCCGCGCTGGCCGGGGTGCTGGACGCCGACCGGCTGGCCTACGACCCGCGCACGCTGAAGGTGCTGGTCTACGGCTGGGCCGCGCTGCCGCCCGGGGTGCTGGGCACGTTCAAGCGGCTGTGCGGCGACGACTTCACCGCGGTGGAGATCTTCGGCCAGACCGAGGCCATCTCGTGCCACCGGTTCTGGCCGGACAAGTGGCCGGAGCTGTACCGGCGCACCGCGCCCGAGCACAACTACGTGGGCATCCCGAACCCGCTGCTGGAATCGACCGTGATGGACGAGACCGGCGCGATGCTGGACGGCCAGCCCGGCGTGCCCGGGGAGGCGGTGTACCGGTCACCCGCCATCACCGCCGGGTACTACCGCGACCTGCCGGCCACCGAGCAGGCGTTCCGGCACGGCTGGTTCCACTCCGGGGACAGCTGCGTGTACGACGCCGACGGGCTGCGCATCATGGTGGACCGGTACAAGGACATCGTGAAGACCGGCGGCGAGAGCGTGTCCAGCCTGCGGGTAGAAGCCGTGCTGCAGCAGCATCCGGCGGTGCGCAAGGCGGCGGTGATCGGCTTGCCGCACGGCCGCTGGGGCGAAGCCGTCACCGCCGTGGTCATCGCGGAGCCGGGTGTTTCCCCGGACGGGGCGGAACTGATCGCGTTCTGCCGGGAGTGGCTGGCCGGCTTCGAAACCCCGAAGCAGGTCGTGTTCGTGGCCGCGCTGCCGGAGACGGTCGGCGGCAAGGTGCTCAAGTACAAACTCCGCCAGCAGTTCGCCGGCACCTACCGCTAGGCGAAGATCCCGTTCCGGACGTGTCCGAGCTGGCCGAAGAAGCTTGTCGTGCCGGACCGCCTTGATTGGAAGCTGAACCCCTGGGCGTTGGTCGCCGACCAGCTCATCGTCGCCGGGCTCATGACCACCCGGCCGGCCGAGCCCGGCGGGCTGGTCACTGCCGAGGGATGTGTTGCCGGGCCCGTCCAGCGAATGTCGAAGGAAACGGTCGCGCCAACTGAGACGGGCTTGTGGGTGTGGAGCAGCGCGTTAGGGAGGTTGAAGAAGTCCCTGACCGGCAGGTTCTCAGCCCGCATCCGCGCTGTGCCGTCGCCCAGGTCCACCGTCACGCCGCACTGACGCCCGTGGTGGCCAGACCCAAGCGGGACCGTCCAGAACAAGCCGTGCGGGTAGGGATGGATACCCGGGTTGAAGTCATGCACCTGGGTGGAGAAATTGACGAAGTCGAACCGACCTCGGTAGAGGTCAAGTCAAACAAAGCCGAATGTGCCCCGGTGAACGTTGCCGTCCTGCCCGACGTAGGTGCCCTTCATGAAGCGCATATCGGTGTCGAACAGGAGCGTCTCGACGCGGCCGTCGCGATGCCGGGCGGTTCCCTTTCCCCGCACGTCCGCCACGCCGACAAAGCCGTTGAAATCGGTGATCGACGACGGGTCCATCCCCGGCCCGAAGGAGGTGATGTGGAAATCAATCCCGGCGACAGTGAGGATGGCAGTCGTCGGCCGGGGCAGACGCCCACGATGGGACAGCGATGCCGCCGATCCGGCCGCAGGCCACAATAGGTCGCTACCCAGCGAGGCCCCGGCAGCAGCAGCCGCCGCGCCGCCGATGAAGGTACGCCGCGAGAGGCCGTGCTGAGTGTGTGAGGACAACAGTGCGCCGGGCGTAACTGGCCACTTGCTGCTGTCTATGCCGAACGTATCCATGGCGCACCCCCCGATATCCCACCTGTGCGCTGTTTGCGAGCCTAACACCGCGCCGTAAACCCGTACAGGCTCCGCATGGTGCTAGCGGAGACCGGTGTCGGGGTTGCGGCCGGTGACGCAGTAGGGCAGGCCGGCCGGCCCGACCGTGGCCGGCGGGAAGTCCAGGAACGCGGTCAGCCACTCGATCGGGATGGTGCGAGGGTACGGGCTGCGTGCCGGGTTTGTCGGCGGCGCCGGATAGCGTCGCGGTGTGGCCGCGCGATGGACTGCCAATGACGTGCTGGCCCTCGCCCCGGATGCCGCCTCGCAACGCGCCGCGGCGGGCCTGGCCAGGCCCGCGTGCTGGAGTGACGTCGGCACCGCCGGTGACCTGGTGTGGGGACTATGCGCCGGGTCCGGCAGGCAGCCGTACCAGACCGTCATCGACCTGACCGGCCCGGCCTACCGGTGCTCCTGCCCGTCCCGCAAGTTCCCCTGCAAGCATGCGCTCGCGCTGCTGCTGACCTGGTCTGGCGGCGCCGTTCCAGAGCACGGCGAGGCGGCCAGTTTCGCCACCGCCTGGCAGGCCAGCCGGCAGGTCCGGGCGGCGGGCCCGGTCGCCACCGACGGGAAACCGAAAGACCTGGCCGCGGCGGCGCGCCGGGCCGAGCAGCGGGGGCAGCGGGTCGCCGCGGGCCTGGCCGACCTGCAGGTGTGGCTGGGCGACCAGATCCGGGCCGGGCTGACCGCGGCCCGGGCGGGCGGGTACGGGCACGCGGAAGCGATCGCCGCCCGGATGGTAGACGCCCAGGCGCCCGGGGTGGCCAGCGCGCTGCGGCGGCTGTCCCCCATACCGATGTCCGGGGACGGCTGGCCGGGCCGGCTGCTGGCCGAGTACGGGCTGCTGCACCTGCTGGCCCGGGCACACCAGCAGCTCAGCACGCTGCCCGCGCCGCTGGCTGCCGTGGTCCGGTCCCGGGTCGGCTACACCACCAGCCGGGAGGACGTGCTGGCCACCCCGCCAGTGAGCGACCGGTGGCACGTGCTCGCGGTCCGCGACGTGCTGGACGGCGCGATCCCGGCGCGCCGGGTCTGGCTGCGCGGCGAGCAGACCGGGCGGTTCGCGCTGCTGCTGTCGTTCGCGCCCGCCGGGAACTTCGGCGGCAGCATCGAGGCAGCCCTCATCCCCGGCCTGGAACTCCAGGCTGACCTGCACTTCTACCCTGGACAGCCGAGGCTGCGCGCGGTTATCGGGACCCGGTGCGGCGGCCCGTCCGCGGCGGGCCGGCCAGCCAGCCCGGGTGATGTGACCAGCCTGCTGACCGCCTGGTCGGCCGCGCTGGAGCAGGACCCGTGGCTGACCGAATGGCCGGTGCTATTGGCCGGGGTGCCGGTCCCTGCCGAGGGGGGCTGGCAGTTGGTGGACAGCTCCGGGCGGGCGCTGCCGCTGCTCGGGCAGGAATCCCGGTGGCCCCTGCTGGCCGTGTCGGGCGGCCACCCGGTGTGCCTGGCCGGCGAGTGGAACCCGGCCGGGCTGATCGCACTGACCGTGTGGCACGGCGATCGGGCGGTCCGGCTGTGACTGCGCTGGGCTACGACGACCTGGTCGCGGCGGCCACCGTCGGGGTGGGCCGCCGCCCGCTGCCGGTCACCGGCCTGGCCGGCCCGGCGGCCGGCCACGCCGGCGTGCTGGACAGCGACGACCCGGCGGCCAGCGTGCTGGACGCGGCCGCCCTGCTGACCGTGGCGCGCCGGGCCGGGTGGCAGCCGGAGCCGGGGGTCAGCTGCCCCGAGCCGGCCGCCGCGGACAGCACGCCGGAATTGCCGGCCCGGGCGGCGGTGCTGCTCGGCCGGGCCCGTGAGGCGGACACCGCGCTGCTGGCCGACCTGCTGACCGCGGCCGGCGCGGCTGGCTACCGGGCACCGGCCCCGCTGCTGCCGGCGCTGCTCGACGCGGCGGTGCGGGACCGGGCGCTGCGGCCCGCGGTGGGCGGCGTGCTCGGCCGCCGGGGCCGCTGGCTGGCCGCGCACCGCGCCGACTGGCAGCGCGTCGCGGACGGCGCAGCGATGCCCGAGAACGGCGCGCCGGTGCCGGACCCGGCGGACGGGCCGGATGGGTGGCAGACCGGTAGCCGGGCCGAGCGCATCGGCTACCTGAGCGCGTTGCGCGACAGGGACCCTGCCGCAGCCCGGGAACTGCTCGCCGCGGGCTGGGCCAGTGAGATCGGCGACGACCGGGCCGAGCTGCTCCGGGTACTGGCCCGCGGGCTGGCCGCCGCCGACGAGGAGTTCCTGGAGGCGGCGCTGGATGACCGGAAGGGCGCGGTGCGCGCGGCGGCGATGCGGCTGCTGGCCCGGCTGCCCGGCTCGGCCTGGTGCCGCCGCGCGACCGCACGGGCTGTGCCGCTGCTCCAGCTGGCGGGCGCGCCGCCGCGCCCCACACTGGTGGCCAGCCTGCCCGGCGGCCTGGATCCGGCCGCGGCCCGGGACGGCATCGGCGGCCAGCCACCGCCGCCCGGCATCAGCGCCGCCGCGTGGCAGCTCACCGAGCTGATCGCGGCGGTTCCGCTGGCCGAGTGGGCCGGCCGGTTCGGACTGGACCCGGCCGAGATCGTGGCCCTGCCGGTATCCGCGGACCTCGGCAGCCATGTGCACGCGGGCTGGCGGCTGGCCGCGGTGCGCCAGGCCAGCCCGGAGTGGGCGGCCGCGCTGCTGGCGTCGGGCAGCAGACACCCCCAGACGCTCCGGGCCGGCAGCCGCCCGCCCGCCGCCTGGCCGGCCGACGATCAGCTGGCCGCGGTGCTGCCGCCAGCCGCCCGGGCGGCGCGGGTGGCGGCGCTGCTGTCCCGGACGGCGGTCACCCCGGGGGCGCTGGCCGAACTGGTGGCCTGCCCGGGCCCGTGGCCGCCGGCGCTGGCTGAGGTGGTGGTGTCCATGCTGCGCGCGGTGGTCACTACCGCACCCGGATCGCCGGGCGCGCAGTCCTCCTGGGCCGGGTCGCGCTGGGCCGGCGAGCTGGCCAGCGCGGCGGCCCGCAACCTGCCCGCCACCGGCGGGTTGGACTACGCCGCGGCGCTGAACCGGCTGGCTGAGGTCGACCCCTGCCCCCCGCCCTGGCCAGTGGTGCTGCACCGTATCGCCGGCACGATCGCGCTGCGGCGCGCCTTCTTCGAGGAGATCCGTTGACGACTACTGGCAAGCCGCTGCTGCGCCCGCACGCCGAGCAGATCTACGCGGCGGAACTGGCCGCGCTGGCCGCGGCCGACGACCGGCTCCGGCCGCCGTCCTGGCGGATGTCACCGCAAGCGGTGGTGACCTATCTCCTGGGCGGCACGCTGCCCGACGGCACCGTGATCACGCCCAAGTACATCGGGCCGAGGCGGCTGATCGAGGTGGCCGTGGCCACCCTGGCCACCGACCGGGCGCTGCTGCTGCTCGGCCTGCCCGGCACGGCCAAAACGTGGGTGTCCGAGCATCTCGCCGCGGCCATCTCCGGCGACTCCGGCCTGCTGGTGCAGGGCACCTCAGGCACCGCCGAGGAAGCCATCCGGTACGGCTGGAACTACGCGCGGCTGCTGGCCGAAGGGCCGAGCCAGGCCGCCATGGTGCCCTCGCCGGTGCTGACTGCGATGGCCGAGGGCCGGATCGCCCGGGTGGAGGAACTGACCCGGATCCCGTCCGACGTGCAGGACGCGCTGATCACGATCCTGTCCGAGAAGACCCTGCCGGTCCCGGAACTGGGCATCGAGGTGCAGGCGGCCAAGGGGTTCTCGGTCATCGCCACGGCCAACGACCGGGATCGGGGTGTCAACGAGCTGTCCTCGGCGCTGCGTCGCCGGTTCAACACGGTGGTGCTGCCGCTGCCGGCCAGCGAGGACGAGGAGGTGGACATCGTGGCGCGGCGGGTGGCGGAGCTCGGCCAGGCGCTGGAACTGCCCGAGGTGCCGTCCGCGGTGGAGGAGATCCGCCGGGTGGTGACCGTGTTCCGCGAGCTGCGCTCCGGGATGACCGCCGACCGGCGGACCACGCTGAAATCCCCCACCGGGACCATGTCGCCCGCCGAGGCGATCTCGGTGGTGACCAGCGGCATCGCGCTGGCCGCGCACTTCGGTGACGGAGTGCTCCGGCCGGCCGACGTGGCGGCCGGGATCGCCGGCACGGTCATCAAGGACCCGGTCACCGACCGTGGCGTGTGGGGCGAGTACCTGGAGGCCGTGGTCCGGGAACGGCCCGGCTGGGCGGACTTCTACCGGGCCTGCCGCGAGGTGGGCGGGTGACCGGAGCACCCGGTAGCCGGGTGGCGGTGCTCGGGATCAGGCATCACGGACCGGGCTCGGCCCGCTCGGTGCTGGCCGAACTGGACCGGCTGCAGCCGGCCATGGTGCTGATCGAGGGACCGGCCGACGCGGCTCCGGTGCTGCCGCTGGCCGCCGACCCGGGGATGGTCCCGCCGGTGGCGCTGCTGGCCTACGCTCCGGACGCGCCGCGGGTGTCCGCGTTCTGGCCGTATGCGGTGTTCTCGCCGGAGTGGCAGGCCTTGCAGTGGGCGGCCGGGCATCAGGTGCCGGCCCGGTTCTGCGATCTGCCGGCCTCGGTGCTGCTGGCCAGCCGCCGCCGGGCCCGGCCGGCCGACGATGACCCCGAGCCGGCGGAGGCCGCGGGCGAGTCGGATGAGGCGGGTGAGGCGGCCGAGGCGGAGCCGGTGGCTGGGCCGGAGCCGGTGGCTGGGCCGGAGCAGGACCCGGTCGCCGTACTGGCCGCCGCGGCCGGGTATGACGACCCGGAGCGCTGGTGGGATGACCTGATCGAGTCCCGGATGGACGGGCAGTCCCCGTTCGCCGCGCTGGCCGAGGCCATGGCCCAGGTGCGCGCCGCGTCTCCGGCCGCGGCGGCCTCATCCCCGGCCGAGCCGGGTGGCCCGGCCGCGCCGGGCGAGCAGTGGCACGAGCAGCGCCGCGAGGCGTACATGCGGCAGGTGCTGCGGGCCGCACTGCGGGACACCGCCCGGGCGGGCCGCGACGGGCCGGTCGCTGTGGTCTGCGGAGCCTGGCACGCCCCGGCGCTGACCGGGAAACTCCCGCCCGCCACGGCCGACGCGGCCGTGCTGCGCGGCCTGCCGAAGCGGAAAACGGCGCTGGCCTGGGTGCCATGGACGCATTCCCGGCTGGCCGCCGCGTCCGGCTACGGTGCGGGGATCACCTCGCCGGGCTGGTACCACCACCTGTTCACCACTCGCGAGCACACCGTCATCCGCTGGCTGACCCGGGTGGCTGGCGTGCTCCGGGCACACGACCTGCCGGTCTCCTCCGCGCACATCATCGAGGCGGCCCGGCTGGCGGATGCGCTGGCCACGATGCGCGGTCGCCCGCTGGCCGGCCTGGCCGAGGTGAGCGAGGCCACCGAGGCGGTGCTGTGCGACGGCGACCAGCACGCGACCGGGTTCGTCACCCGAGATCTGGTGGTGGGCGAACTGCTCGGGGCGGTGCCGGACACGGCGCCCGCCGTGCCGCTCGAAGCCGACCTGCGCGCCCAGGCCCGCGCGGTACGGCTGAAGCTGGACCCGGTGGAGCAGGCCCTCACCCTGGACCTGCGCACACCGGCCGGCCGCGCCCGGTCAGTGCTGCTGCACCGGCTCACCGTGCTCGGTATCGGCTGGGGCACCGCCGCCGAGGACCAGGTCCGCGGCACCGGAACGTTCCGTGAGACGTGGGCGCTGCGCTGGCGGCCGGAGCTGGTAGTGGCCGTCATCGACGCCGCGCCCTGGGGCACCACGGTGGCCGCGGCCGCCACCGCGAAGATCATCGATGCCGCGCAGGCGGCTGGGGACGTGGCCGGGGTCAGCGCTGCGGTGGAGAGCGTGCTGCTAGCTGACCTGCCGGACGCCCTGGAGCCGGTGCTGCGTGCGCTCGATGCGAAGGCGGCCCGGGACGCGGACGTGACCCGGCTGATGACCGCGGTGCCTGCCCTGGTACGAGCGGTCCGCTACGGCGACGTGCGCGGCACCGACACCGCCGCGCTAACCGCGGTGGTGGCCGCGCTCACCGCCCGGGTCTGCGCCGGCCTGCCCGCCGCGGTCAGCAGCCTGGCCGACGACGCGGCCGCCGAGTTGCGCGGCGCGCTGGACGGGATGCAGGCCGCGCTGAGCCTGCACGCGCAGCACGAGCGGGGCCGGGACACCCGGGACCGCTGGCTGGCCGCGCTCGGCCTGCTGGCCGGCCGGGCCGATGTGCACGGCCTGCTGGTCGGGCGGGCGGTCCGGCTGCTCACCGAGGCCGGTGTGCTGTCCCGGGCCGAGTCGGCCCGCCGGTTCGCCGCACACCTGTCGATCGGGGTACCCGCGGCCAGCAAGGCGGCCTGGGCGGACGGGTTCCTGTCCGGCAGCGGGCTGCTGCTGGTGCACGACCGGGACCTGCTCAGCATCCTGGACGACTGGCTGGCCAGCCTGGCCGGCCAGGACTTCACCGACGTGCTGCCGCTGCTGCGGCGGACCTTCGGCGGGTTCGCCGCCGCGGAACGGGCCAACATCGGGCAAGCCGTCCGGCAACTGACCGGCGGTACACCGGCCCGGGACAACTCGGCCGAGCCCGTCGACGCCGACCGGGCGGCGGGCGCGCTGCGCACCGTGGCGGCCATCCTCGGTGGTGCCCGGTGAACGCGCCGGGCCGGGTGCCCGAGGACGAGCGGCTGCGCCGCTGGCGGCTGCTGCTGGGCGGCCCGGCGGGCCCGGGGCTCGGGGCCCAGCTAGGCCAGGCCGACCAGGCGATCGACGGCGCGCTGGCCGCGCTGTACGACACCGGCCCGCGGCCTGGGCCGGGCCAGCGTGGCCCAAGGTCCGCCGGGCTGGGCGCCTCGGCGCCCGCGGTGGCCCGCTGGCTGGGGGACATCCGCAGCTACTTCCCGGCCACCGTGGTCCAGGTCATGCAGCGTGACGCGATCGACCGGCTCAACCTCCGCCAGTTGCTGCTGGAACCGGAACTGCTCGAGTCGATCCAGCCGGACGTGCACCTGATCGGCACCCTGCTCAGCCTGACCAAGGTCATGCCGGAGACGACCAAGGCGACCGCGCGGCGCGTGGTGGCCGGGGTAGTGGCCGAAGTGGAGCGGCGGCTGGCCAACCGCACCCGCGCCGCGGTGTCCGGCGCGCTGAACCGGGCCGCCCGGTCCCGGCGGCCGAAGCCACGGGACATCGACTGGAACCGCACCATCGCCGCCAACCTGACCCGCTACCTGCCTGAGTATCGCACCGTGGTGCCGGAGCGGCTGGTCGGCTATGGGCGGCGGCAGCAGGCGGTGGCCCGCGAGGTGGTGCTGGCCATCGACCAGTCCGGGTCGATGGCGTCGTCGGTGGTGTACGCGTCGGTGTTCGGCGCCGTGCTGGCCTCTATCCGCGCGCTCAAGACCTCGCTGGTCGTGTTCGACACGGCCGTGGTCGACCTGACCAGCATGCTGTCCGATCCAGTGGACATCCTGTTCGGCGTGCAGCTCGGTGGTGGCACCGACATCAACCAGGCGATCGGGTACAGCCAGACACTGATCACCCGGCCCCGGGACACGATCTTCGTGCTCATCTCCGACCTGTTCGAAGGCGGCGTCCAGGCGGAGATGCAGGCCCGGATGGCGGCGCTGAAAGCAGCTGGGGTGCAGGTGGTGTCGCTGCTGGCGCTGTCCGATGATGGCGCGCCAGCCTTCGACAAGGACAACGCCGCGGCCCTGGCCGAGCTGGGGGTGCCCGCCTTCGCGTGCACCCCGGACGCGTTCCCCGACCTGCTCGCGACGGCCATCGGCGGCGGTGACGTGGCTGCCTGGGCGCATCGCCATGACCTGGCCGCCCGGTAGCCCGCGGCCCACGGGGGGTGGCCGGTTCGTGCTCGTCGCGGGCTGGCCCGCGGCGGGCAAGAGCACGCTGGCCCGGGCGCTGGCCGCCGAGCTCGGCCTGGCACTGCTGGCCAAGGACGAGATCAAGGAAGCGCTGATGGACGGCCTGGGCCACCCGCCGACGGTGGCGGAGTCCCGCCGCCTGGGCCGGGCCGCCGTGCTAGTCATGCTGCGGATCGCGGAGCGCTGCCCCGGCGCGGTACTGGACAGCACCTGGTTCGAGTACGCCGACCCGCTGGTGCGCCAGCTCCCGGGCAGGTGCGTCGAGGTGATCTGCACTGTCCCGGTGCAGGTAGCGCGGGCGCGGTACGAGGCCCGGGCTGGGCAGCGGCACGCCGGGCACCTGGACGCGGCCCGTACCGAGGCTGAGCTGTGGGGCAGCCCACCCCGCTCTCCGGGCGCCGGACCGGTGCTCCAGGTGGACACGTCCGGTCCAGTGGAGATCCGCGAACTCGCGGCCACGCTGACCCGGCTATTCGACCGGTCACGCTGACCCGGCTGCTCGACCAGCCTCCTGGTACCTAGTTACCATAGTGGTGTGATAACAGCGGACCGGGTGCAGACCGGTGTCCGGATGGAGCGCAGCCTGCTGAAGGTCCTCAAGGGCCTGGCCGAGTATCTGGACATGTCGCTGGGCGACCTGCTGGAGGGGGTCGTGCTGCACGCGTTCGAGGGGGAGCCGCCGTTCTCGGCGGACACGCTGCACGTCATCGCGGAGCTGAAGAAGATCTACGGCTTGACGTTGACCGCCGCCGACAGCCACCAGCTCAGCGAGCCAGCCGACCCGGAGCAGCCGGCCGACCCCGAGTAGCCGGCCAGGAGCTAGCGGGGTCAATTCGCCATGCTGCCGGGCTCAGAATCCCTCGGCCGACACGATGTTGCTGCCGAGGGCGCGCTGCCGCCACCTGGCCAGGGCCGGGTCGAGCGGTAGCGGTTCGATAGCGGGCGGCGTCGCGACCAGGATCTCGGACAGCCGCCCGGCCAGCCGGATGCCCTGGACTAGGGCGATGTCGTAGCCGTGCCCGCGCAGGCTGGCCGCGACGCCGAGCCCAGCATCCGCGATCACCGTGACCCGGCCGCGCGGGCCGAATGCGGCGGGCAGCTGCCGCCAGAACGGCGCCAGCCCGGCGGCCACCCGGCCGGCCGCGCCAACCGCACGGTTCCACGGTGGGTTGGTGACGACCTGGTCCAGCGGGCCGGACCCGGCCAGCGGGCCGGGCCCGGCGAGCGGATCGGCCGCGTCCGCGCGGATGAACCGCACCCGCACGCCGGCCTGGGCCGCGTTCGCCCGGGCGTTGCTCAGCCGGCCCGCATCCAGGTCCGCGGCCAGCACCCGGGCGGTGGGGTCGGCCAGCGCGACTTCGACCGGAATCGTGCCATCGCCACAGAACGGGTCGGCGATCAGGCCGCCACCCGGGTGCCGGGCGATCCGGGCCAGCGCGGCCGCCACCGGCGGGTGCAGGCTGCCCGGCCCGGTGTGCACCTTCCAGCCGCGGCGATGCAGCGGTCGCGGGGCGGCCCGCAGCGCCACCTGAACGTCGGTGCCGTGCAGGAACAGCCGGACGGTGAGGTCGGTGCCGCCCGCGGGCCAGTCACCTGGCCCGGCCGAACGCGACAGGTAGCGCGCGCCGAGCGCCTGGCCCAGCGCGGCGCCCGCCGTGTCCTCGACCGCGTAGCGGTTGTAGTTCCGCTGCCCGGACAGGCTGGCCACCACGTCGAAGGTCAGCTTGTCCGGCAGCTCGCGGATGTCCCGCAGCGCGGCCAGTGAGCCGGCCAGGTCGAGCTGGCCGAGCCCCGCGGCCAGCACCGGCAGCGCCGCCCGGGTGTGCGTCACCCCGGCCACCGTGCCGGTCTCGAGGAACAGGTCATCCGCCGTGCGCAGGGCCAGCAGCGCCGGGGACAGCCCGGCCACGGAGAAGCTGACCTGCCGCTGGGCCAGCCGCAAGCCGGACGGGGCGAAGCCCGCGGCGATCTCGTCGGCCAGGATCCATTCCAGGCCCCGGACACACCGCGCGATGAGCGGCTGGGCCATCAGCTGGGCCCGGAGTTCAGCAGCTGGTAGAGGGCGTGGTCCTGCCACCGACCGGCGATCTTGAGGTAGCTGGGCGCCACGCCGTAACGGACGAACCCGTTGCGCTCCAGCACCCGCTGCGACCGGACGTTGTGCAGCAGGGTGCCGGCCTCGACCCGGTGCAGGCGCAGTTCCCGGAACGCCAGCTGGACCATGTCCCGCACCGCCGCGGTGGCCAGCCCGCGCCCGTTCTGCGTGGCACTCACCCAGTAGCCCAGGCTGCCGGACTGGAACGCGCCGCGGACGATGTTGTTCAGGTTGATCCGGCCGGCTAGGGCACCGGATTCGCCCAGGATGACGTACGGCAGCTTGACCCCTTGCCGGTGCTGGATGAGCGCGCTCCGGATGTCGGTGAGCTGCCCGGCCTCGGTGAAGTAGTCCTCGCCGCGGACTGGATCCCAGGGGGCCAGGAAGTCGCGGTTTTCCTGCACCAGCTTGGCCAGCACCGGGGCGTCCTCAATAGCGATCAGGCGGGTGACACTCACCCGTTCATGCTCCCAGGTCCGGCCCGGCTACTCCGGGTCGGCCGGTTCGTCGGGCAGGTAGAACATCCGCAGCTGCATGAGCCGGGCGTCGCCCGCCCTTCACGGGCTGCGATTACTCAGGGGTAAGGACAACGCCGTCTGGCTGCCCGGCAGGAACGGTTGGACAGCATATTGATAGCGACATTATGAGAATTTACGATTGGCGCACGCGCGGCTAACCCCCGGCCGCACCAAAGGGAGAGGTAAACCTCTTATGCGCCGTCCTCGTCTGCTGAACCTGGTCTTACTCGCTTGCCTGCCCGCGGCGGGCATGCTGCTGACCTTCGGGTCTGCCGCAGGCGCCAGCACCGCCGCGACCCCGAGCGCCCAGGCGGCCGCGAACGCCCGGGCCCTGCTGCACAACCTCTCGGTCGGCCAGCACTCCGCCAATCAGCGGGTGGCCGGGCACTCGGCCCGGATCAAGGGCCTGTCCCAGGTGTCCAGCACGAACTGGTCCGGCTACGCCGACACCAGCAGCACGTTCAGCACGGTCACCGCCAACTGGACCGAGCCCTCGGCCAGCTGCACCTCGACGACCTCGCTGGCCGCGTTCTGGGTCGGCATCGACGGGTACAGCAGCAGCAGTGTGGAGCAGGACGGCACGCTGATCGAGTGCTACCTGGGGACGGCCTACCAGTACACCTGGTGGGAGATGTATCCCAGCAACGCCATCCAGGTCGTCGGGTCGTCGCTGGCGGCCGGTGACCACATCACTTCGTCGGTGGTCCGCAGCGGCACCAGATACGCGCTCAAGGTGACCGACTCGACGCACCCCGCGAACAGCTTCACTACCACGCAGACGTGCTCCGGCTGCGCCAACTCCAGCGCGGAGTGGATCGCCGAGGCGCCGAGCGGCTCGGCCGGCGTCTACCCGCTGTCCCACTTCAGCACGTGGACGGCGTCGGGCGCGACCGTCACCGGCAGCTCCGGGGCCGGGGTCATCTCGTCGTACACCGACGACGAGATCACCATGATCGACTCGGCCAGCCGGGTCAAGGCCCAGCCTGGGGCCTTGAACAGTAGCGGTAACGGATTCAGCGTCACCTGGGAGCGCAGCTCCTAATCGGCCGGGCCGGGCTGGTGCCGCCGGGTGAATCCCGGCGGCACCAGCAGGTCGCTGGGGCTCAGCCCGGCGATGCTAGACCGGCCCAGGGCGAGCAGAGCCGAATCAATACCGCCGCGCATGATGTCCAGCACGTTCTCGACGCCGGCCTGGCCGGCCGCGGCCAGGCCCCACAGGTAGGCCCGGCCGATCATGACTGCCCGCGCGCCCAGCGCGAGCGCCTTGACCACGTCGCCGCCACGCCGGATGCCGCCGTCGAGCAGCACCTCGACCTGGTCGCCCACGGCGGCGGCGACGGCTGGCAGCAGCCGGATGGTGGCCGGGGTCCCGTCCAGGTTGTTGCCGCCGTGGTTGGACACCGAAATGGCGGTGAGTCCGGCGTCGACCGCCCGCCGGGCGTCGTCCACCCGGCTGACCCCTTTCAGCAGCACCGGACCACCCCACTGCGCGGCCAGCCAGGCGATGTCGTCCCAGCCCGGCAGCGGCGACTGCATCCATTCCGCGTACGCCTCGAAGAATGTCGGCGCCGCCTGCCCGGGCCGGGCCATGTTGGGCACGGTCAGCTCGGGCAGCCGCCCGGTCCGCGCGTAGCCGGCCAGCCACCGGGGCCGGCGCAGGCCTTCCGGGGCCAGCCGGATCAGCTCGGCCAGGTTCATCCGCTCCGGGATGTGCGGGCTGCCCCAGTCCCGCCGGTGCGCGAACGACCAGTCCAGGGTGAGGATGAGCCCAGCCGCACCGGCCGCCCGGGCCACCTCGATGCGCTCGGCCACCTGCGACCGGCCGCCGATCCAGTACAGCTGGAAGAACGTCCGCGGGTTGGCCGCGATGACCTCGGCCAGTGGCTTGCTGGCGAACGAGCTGAGCCCCATCGCGGTGCCCCGGGCCGCGGCCGCCCGGGCCACGGCCACTTCGCCGTTCGGGTGCACGGCCTGCACGCCGGTGGGTGAGATCAGCACCGGCAGGGAGACCGGCTGCCCCAGCACGGTGGTGGCCATGTCCCGCTGCGCGGGCAGCCCGGCCACCTGCGGGACGAAGCCCAGCTCGTCGAACGCGGCCACGTTGTCGGCCAGGGTCAGCCCCTTCTCGGTGCCCGCGAGCAGCGCGCGGTATACCGATGGCGGCAGCCGCTTCCGGGCCCGGCGCTGCGCCTCGGCCACCGTCTCGAACCAGGCACTGCCCATCGCTCAGCCGTCCGGCTTGGGGCTGGGGTCGGTTGGCCTGGGGCTGGGGTCGGTTGGTCCGGGGCTGGGGTCGGGACTGGGATCGGCCGGGCCGGGGTCCCGCGCGAGCGGGCCCGGCCGGGCCAGATCGCCGCGCAGCGGGTGCCAGGCGAGGGCCGGCCGGACCGGGATCGTGGTCCGGGCGCGCAACGCCCCGGCCCACACCCCGGCGCCGTACGCCATGTCGTCGGCCAGCTGGCCAGCCGCGAAGCGCACCGGGTCCAGGTCCGGGCGCTGCCCGGACCAGGTAGTCAGCGCCGGGCCGAGCAGCAGCGAGACGGCGGCCGCGCGGCGGCCCCAGCGGCGCGCCGGGCGGCCGCCCGGCGCGGCCAGCGCGGCAGCCAGCACCGGCGCGGCGAACTGGCCGCTGTACCGGCCGATGCCCAGCCAGGTCTGCTGAGTGGCACGGAGCATGGCCGGCAGCACCCCCCGGTCGGGCAGCCCGGCCCGGTGCAGCGCGGCCCGCATGGCCAGCACCGACCCGGCGAAACCGAGCCCGGCCAGCACCGGGCGGCGGGCCAGCAACCCGGCCACGGTCAGCGCCGGCCACGGGTAGAGCAGCAGCGGCTCGGACTGGCCGGGGTGCCGCAGCGCCAGCGGCGCCGCGGACGTGCCGTACCGGAACCGCCGGGCCAGCAGCCCGGGCCAGCTGGCCGGCTCGTGGTGGCGCACCACCGCGGCGGGCTCGTAGCGGATCCGCCAGCCTGCCGCGTGCAGCCGCCAGACCAGGTCCACGTCCTCACCCAGGCGCAGCTCCGGATCGAACACCTCCGGCGCGGCGACAGCGAGCAGCGCGGCCCGGCGGGCCAGCAGCGCCGCGGTCGGCACGTAGGACAGCCGGCTGCCCGGCGCGACCCGGCCCTGCTGGCCGCCCATGTCCAGGCTGGAGCCCGCGGCGCTGTACCGCTCGGCCCAGCTCCGGCCGCCGGGCACCGGCCGGATGCGCGGCGCGGCGACGGCCACCGCCGGATCCGCCAGGTGCGCCGCGAGCCGTTCGATCCAGCCGGTCTCCGGAACACAATCACTATCGCACAACGCCACCAACTCGCTGGTCACGCCAGCCAGGCCGGTGTTTCGCGCGGCACCGGGGCCGCCGTTGGCGGATCGCCGCAGCAGCCTGGCGCGGTGCCCAGCCACTACGGCCCCGATCGCGGCCGGGTCGGCCGAGCCGTCGTCCACCACCAGCACCGGGTAGCGGCCGCCCAACGCGGTCAGGCAGCGGTCCAGCAGCTCCGGGCGGTCCCGGACCGGGATCAGCACGGTCACGTCCGGCGGCCCGGCCAGCGCGGGCGGCCGCGGGTGGGCCAGGCCGGCGTCGGTCAGCCGGCGGGCCAGCGTGCCCGCGGCGGTGCTGCGCACCGGGCCATCCCGCAGCTCGGCCAGGGCGCGCTGGCCCGCCCCGGTCAGCCGGAGCACCCGGGCGGGTGAACCGCCGAAGAACGCGCCGTCGTCCAGCTGTTTACTGCCGGGATCCATGGCGATGCCGAATCCGGCCGGCAGGACCTTCCTGGCGTTCACAGCGCCAGCCCGCCGTCCACCGGCACGACCGCGCCGGTCATCCCGCTGCTGCCCGGGCCGGCCAGGAACGCGAGCACGGCGGCCACCTCGGCCGGGTCGAGCAGCCGCCGCATCGGCTGCTGCCCGGCGAACGCCTCCGCGGCGGGCAGCCCGTACAGCCGGGCGCTCTCGGCCAGGATCGGGGTGCTGGTCGAGCCGGGGCTGACCGCGTTCGCGGTGACGCCGCTGTCGGCCAGTTCGGCGGCCAGCGCGCGGATCAGCCCGGCCACCGCCGCCTTGGACGCGCAGTAGGCGGCCAGCATGGGCAGCCCGCGGGTGGCCGCGGCCGAGGCCACGGCCAGGAAGCGCCCGGACCGCGGCGCCGGGCGGCGGAGCAGCGCCGGGATGGCCGCCCGGGCCAGGGTTAGTACCCCGCCCAGGTTGACGTCGAGCACGGCCTGCTGCTGCCCGGCCGGCAGCTGCCACAGCGGGACCCCGCCGGCGATCACGCCGGCTACCGCGATAGCCGCGTCCAGGCCGCCCCAGCGGGACTCCGCCTCGGCCACCGCCGCGTCGACTGCGGCTGGGTCCCGGACGTCGGCGATGAACGGCCGGACCTGGTCTGGTGCGCCGGCCCGGCGGCCGGCCTCCGCGGCCAGCCCGGACAGGTCGGCCGGGGTGGCCATCGGGTAGGGCAGCGCCGGGTCGTCGGCTGCGCTGTCGGTGGCCAGCACCGACCAGCCCGCCTCGGCCAGGGCCAGCACGGTGGCCGCGCCGATGCCCCGGCCCGCCCCGGTGACCAGTGCGACGCGGCTCATGATTCGGCCGGCGCGGAGCGCCGATCGGGGGGTTCCGGGGGGTCGTCCCCCCGGGCTGGCACCGGAAGCCACGCCGTGACGTCGCGGATCAGGTCCGCGGCCAGGGTGTCGAGCAGGGCGCGGCCGGCCTCGGCGGTGGCGCCGGTCGGGTCGCCCAGGATGCCGGTCGGGCTGACCGCGCGCACCCCGGCCGTGCGCAGCTGCGGCCAGGTCTGGCCGAGCGGGCGGGTGTCCCCGGGCACCGCCCGGTCCATGTGCACCCGGGCCGGGTCCAGCTGCAGCATCATCGACGTCTCCGGGTGGCCGGCGTGCGGGTCGCCGTCCCAGCACGGCTGGAACAGCAGCACGCGCCGGGACTCCTCACCCAGCTGGGCGGCCGCCCGGGCCACCGGTGCCGCGTTCCCGCCGTGCGCGGACACCAGCACCAGGCGGCCGAACGTCAGCGTGGCCGACCGGCCCAGCTCGACCAGGAGCAGTTCCAGCGCGCCGTGCCCGATGGACAGCGTGCCCGGGAACGCCGCGTGCTCGCCGCTGGACCCGTAGCCGACCGGCGGGGCGACCAGCACGTCCGGGCGGGCCGCGGCCAGCCGGTCGCACAGCGCCACCGCGATGTCGGTGTCGGTGGACAGCGGCAAGTGCGGGCCGTGCTGCTCGGTAGACCCGACCGGCACGGCCAGCACGGCGCCGGCCGCGGCCCGCTGGCCGATCTCCGGCCAGGACAGGTCGGCGAGCCGCACTCAGCGCCCCGGTGGCGCGAACCCGGCCAGCGGGTCCACGTTGCACGCACTGACCGGCGGTTGGCTGCGTTCGGACGGCCGGGTGCCCAGCGTGAGCGGGACCGGGCCGCGCCGGGTCCGGTGCGAGTGGTCGCCCACCGGGCGGGGCGCGGCCGCGGGGTCCGCCGCGGCCAGCGCGTACTCGCCGTGCCCGCGCACGCACTCCGGATCCGGCCCGTCCAGCGGCAAGCCGGTGAAGAACTTGGCCGCCATGCAGCCGCCGCGGCAGGCTCCGTAGGCGGCGCACGACTCGCACGCCCCGCCGGACTGCGGCTGGCGCAGCCCCGCGAACAGCTCGGACTCCTGCCACACCTGGGCAAAGCCGCCTGGGTCGCGGACGTTGCCGGCCAGGAAGCTGGGGTGGATGGCGAACGGGCAGGCGTACACGTCGCCGACCGGGTCGATCAGGCAGACCACCCGGCCAGCGCCGCACAGGTTCAGCCCGGGCAGCGCCGCACCGTAGCCGCTCAGGTGGAAGAACGAGTCCCCGGTGAGCACGCTGCTGCCGTGCGCCACCAGCCAGTCGTACAGCTGCCGCTGCTGGTCTGCGGTCAGGTGCAACTGATCCCACACGTCGGCGCCGCGGCCAGACGGGCGCAGCCGGGTGAGCCGGAGCTGCGCGCCGAACCGGTCGGCCAGCGCCTGCAGCTCGTCGAGCTGGCCGACGTTGTGCCGGGTCATCACGACGGAGATCTTGAAGCCGGCGAACCCCGCGTCGGCCAGCTGCTGCATGGCCCGCAGCGCGACCGCGTACGACCCGGGCCCGCGCACCGCGTCGTTCACCTCGGCGGTGGCACCGTCCAGGGAGATCTGCACGTCGACGTAATCGTGGTCGGCCAGCCGCCGGGCGATGCCCGGCGTGATCTTGACGCCGTTGGTGGAGAACTTGACCCCGACGTCGTGCCCGGTGGCGTAGTCGAGCAGGTCCCAGAAGTCCGGCCGGACGGTCGGCTCACCGCCGCCGATGTTGACGTAGAACACCTGCATCCGCTGCAGCTCGTCGATGACCGCCTGGCATTCCGCGGTGCTCAGCTCCCGCGGGTCACGCCGCCCCGAGCTGGACAGACAGTGCACGCAGGATAGGTTGCACGCGTAGGTCAGCTCCCAGGTCAGGCAGATCGGCGCGGCCAGCCCGTAACTGAACTGCTCGACCAGCGGCAGCGCGCCCGTGCTGACCGGGGCCGCGGTCACGCCGCCTCCCGGCGGCAGATCATCTGCGCCGCGGCCAGCGTGGCCAGCGCCCGGCGGTAGCTGGGCAGCTCGGCGTCCGGCACGTCGGCCGCGCGGCAGGCCGCCCGGGCGCTGGGCTGCGCGGCCAGCGAGCTGACCACGGCCCGCAGCGCGGGGCTCTTCAGGAACGACAGCTGCCGGGTGCCGAAGTGGTAGAGCAGCGCGCCGAACCGCTCCGGCCGCAGCTGCACCTGGGGGGCCAGCCGCCACGCCGCATCCAGCTCGAATTCAGTAGACACCGCACATGCCATCGATCGAGACCTCCTCGACCAGCACCTCGTCGGCCACGACGTCCTCGCTGGCCTCGTCGGCCAGCTCAGTAGCAGGAATGTCAGCCATGTCAGCTCCTCGGGTCTGGTGCTGGTCGAAGATATTCGTCACACTGTGACGAATATCCGCAGGCTAAACGACCGGCCTGGACCGAAGCAATACCCGGCAGGAAGATCCCGTCCGATGACCACCGACGTTCCGCCCGGCGCTGTGGCCCGCCGTGGCCGCCCGCCGCGGACCAGCGCCCGCGAACTGGAGCTCATCGCGCTGCGGCTGTTCACCGAGCAGGGCTTCGAGGAAACCACCGTGGACCAGATCGCCGCCGGGGCCGGGGTGAGCAGGCGGGCGTTCTTCCGCTACTTCGACTCCAAGGCCGGGGTGCTGTGGGGCACGTTCGACACCGAGGTGGCCACGATCCGCGGCCTGCTGGCCGAGATGCCCGGCGACCTGCCGGTGCTGGAGGCGGTGCGCCGGGCGGTGCTCGCGGCCAACCACTACCGGGCACAGGACGTGCCGGAACTGCGCGCCCGGATGTCCCTCATCGGGTCGGTGCCCGGCCTGGTGGCCAGCGCGACGGTGCACTACGACGCGTGGGAGCGGGCGGTGGCCGAATTCGTCGCCCGGCGCGCCGGGCAGCCCGCCGACTCGCTCTACCCGCTGGCCGTGGGCCGGGCCACGCTGGCCACCTGCCGGGCGGCCTTCGACCGGTGGACGGTGCACGCGGACGCCGACCTCACCGTGTACCTGGACGCGGCGCTGCGCGCGCTGGCGGCCGGCTTCCGCGACGCCGTAATCACCGCCGAGCCGCGCGGCCCGCGCCGCGCCGAAGGGGGGCGCCGCCGACTGGACTGAGGAGGGAGGGAGCGAGGAACGAGCGACCGAGCGACGAGGGAAGTCGGCGGGTCCAAGCCCCCCGGAGGCGCAAAGAAGTAGAGCGCGCCGCCGACTGGACTGAGGAGCGAGGGAGCGAGGAACGAGCCCCGCGCCGAAGGGGGGCGCCGCCGACTGGACTGAGGAGGGAGGGAGCGAGGAACGAGCGACTGACCGACGAGGGAAGTCGGCGGGTATAAGCCCCCCGGAGGCGCAAAGCAGCACTGTGCCTTGAGCACAAGCGGTGACCAGCAAGATTGTGCCGCTGCCTGGTGCCTTATCCGGCCCCGCCAGGCACACTCAGGCCATGCCGGACTCGTCGCCGCGGCCCGCCCGGCCCCGGCTGGCCGCCGGGCTGCTGTACCGCATCGCGCCGCTGCTGGCGCCGAACCGCGGCTACCGTCGGCTAGCCCGCGCCCTGGAAGGGTCCGCGCTGGGGTACCGGCTGTTCACCTCGGCCGAGAAGGCGGCCAAGGGCCCGCTGTTCGGCTGCCGGATGTGCGGCCAGTGCGCGCTGCCCACGGCTGGCTACGCCTGCCCGGAGAGCTGCCCCAAGCGGCTGCGCAACGGCCCGTGCGGCGGAGTCGGCGCGGACGGCTCGTGCGAGGTGTACCCGGGCACCCGGTGCGTCTGGCTGATCGCCTGGGAGCGGGCCGAGCAGCACGGCCACCTGGCCGACCTGAGCTGCCTGGTGCCGCCGGCCGACCACCGGCGGCAGGGCGAGAGCGCCTGGGTCAACTACTGGCAGGGCCGGTGAGCGCGCTGCGCAGCCGGCTGGCCTCAGGCGAGGTGGTGGTCACCGCGGAGATCGGGCCGCCGCGCGGCGCCGACCCGGCCGCGATCGGCGCCACGGCCGGGCCGCTGCGCGGCTGGGTGGACGCGGTCAACGTGACCGACAACCAGGGCGCGTTCGTCCGGATGTCCAGCCTGGCGGGCAGCGTGCTGGCGCTGGCCGCTGGGGTGGAGCCGGTCATGCAGCTCACCTGCCGGGACCGCAACCGCATCGCGCTGCAATCGGACCTGCTGGGCGCGGCCGCGCTGGGCATCCGCAACGTGCTGCTGATGACCGGCGACCACCCGCGGTTCGGCGACCACCCGCAGGCCATGCCGGTGTTCGACCTGGACAGCGTCCAGCTGGTGCAGGCCGCCCGGGGCCTGCGCGAGCACGGCCGGCTGCTGTCCGGCCGGATGCTGGCCACCGCACCGGACTGGCTGATCGGCGCGGTGGAGAACCCGTGCGCCCCGCCGACCCGGTTCCGGGCGGCCCGGCTGGGCAAGAAGGTCGCGGCGGGCGCGGAGTTCGTGCAGACCCAGTACGTGTTCGACGTGCCGCAGTTCGCCCGCTGGCTGGGCGAGGTCCGGGACCTGGGCCTGGATCAGCGCTGCGCGATCCTGGCCGGGGTGGGGCCGGTCCGCTCGATCCGCGCGCTGGAGCACCTTGCGGCCAGCGTGCCCGGGGTGCAGGTCCCGGCCGCGCTGGCCCGGCGGCTGCGCGGCGTGCCCGCGAGCCAGGTCGCCGCGGAGGGGCTGCGGATCTGCGCCGATACCATCCAGCAGCTGCTCAAGCTGCCCGGGGTGCGCGGCATTCACCTGATGGCCCCGGGTTTCGAGCGCGGCGTTCCGGAGATCCTCGACCTGGCCGGGCTGGGCCATGCACATTGACATCCGCCCGGTGGCCCGGCTGCGCGGGCCGGACCCGCTGGACGTGCCGGCCGCGCTCGGCCCGCTGTTCGCCGCGCTCGGCGACACCCCAGCCGACCTGGCCCGGCTCCGGGTGGTGTGCGACTGGATCCAGTACCGCAACAACTTCTGCCCGCCCGTGCACACCAGGCCAATTCTTTCCGAACGCCGGTACCCCCCGGCGGACGCGGCCGGCGCGGAGCCGCCGGCCGCCGTGGAAATCGCCATCGACCTGCGCCGCTGCGCGGCGGGGCGCGGGGACGGCCCGGGGCTGGACCTGGCCGCCGCGGTCAAGACGGCGCTGGCCGGGCCGGCCGCCCCGGCGCGGACCGTGCTGGAGCCGTGGCGGCGGGCCAGCGAGAGCTGTATCTGGCAGTTCAACACGCTGTACTGGCAGGCGCTCACGCGGTGGGAGCAGGCGGCCGGGCGGGAGTACGAGCAGGCGCTGCCCGGCGGCCGCAGCGAGGCCCGGGACACCGGCCCGGTCCGGGAGCTGATCCTGGAGCTGCTGCGGGTGTGGGATGACCTGGATACCAGGGGCGCGCTGCCTGCGGAGCTGTACGTCGTCGAGCTCGGCGTGGGCAACGGGAACCAGGCCCGTACCTGGCTGGACGTGTTCGCCGAGCTGGACCGGGCGCACGGCCGGGACTACTACCGGCGGCTGCACTACCTGATGGGTGACTACTCGCCGCACGTGCTGGACCGGGCCCGGCAGAACGTGGGCCCGCATGCTGGCCGGGTCAGCGCGCTGGTGCTGGACGCCACCCGGCCGCAGGTCACCCTGGGCTTCCTGGCCGGCCAGGCGTTCCTGGTCTACATCTCCAACGTGTACGACAACCTGCCCACTGACGAGGTGGCCAGCATCGAGGGCCGGCCGTACCTGGTCGAGGTGCGCGCGTATCTCGGTGCTGCGGACGCGGACGCGATCGCCGGCCGGCTCGGCCTGCCGCCCGGCGAGCTGGCCGGCCTGGTCGGGCGGCTGCTCCGGCTCGGCCCGGAACTGCTGGCCGAGGCGGTGCCGGGCACGCTGCCCGGGACCAGCGACGCGGTGGCGCTGTGGCGGGATACCTGGGCCGCGCTGCGGCTGGCCGAACGCTACCGGCCGCTGGACGGGCTGGACGCCTACCAGGTCATCCCAGCGCTGTCCGGCGAGATCCTCGGCCCGCTGCTGGGCAGCAGCGGCGACATCCGGATGCACGTCAGCAACGGCGCGCTGGCCAGCTTCACCGGCACGCTGCCGCTGCTGCACCCGTTCGGCCGGCTGATCTGCCACGACCTGTTCCGCACCGAGCCGGGGCAGTACCGCACCGGGTTCGGTGGCCCGGGCAAGTACGACGGCTCGGTGGTCAACTGGGTGAACGGCGCGCTGCTCCAGCTGGCGGGCAACCGGCGCGGCTTCGACGTGCGGATCGGGCCGCTGCCCGGCCGCCCAGCGGGCCCCGTGCAGATGCTCACCGCGCAGGTCAGGGACTGACCGCGATGCTGCTGCCCAGCACCGTGGTCGGCTCGTACTCAGTGCCGGAATGGCTGCAGCGGATGAAGACCGACTACTACCAGCGCCAGATCAGCGCGCAGCACCTGGACGAGATCCACAACGTGGCCATCAAGGCGGCCATCAAGGACCAGGAACGAGCCGGCCTGGACATCGTGTCCGACGGGGAGCTGCGCCGCGACAACGACATCGACTACCTGCTGGTGCGCATCCCCGGGGTGGACATCCCGCACCGAGCCAAGACCGACTACTACGACTACTACGACGCCGCGCTGAGCCAGCCATTGCCGGCCGCGGACCGCGGCGGGGCCGGGCTGGCCGCGGACTACGCGTTCACCCGCGAGCAGACCGACCAGCCGGTCAAGTTCTCCTTCACCGGCCCGTTCTCGCTGTCCCGGCGGATCCGGAACGCGGCCTACCCGGACCAGGCCGACCTGGTCCGGGCGCTGGCCCGGTGGCTCAACACAGCCGCCCAGGAGCTGGCCGCGGCCGGGGCCGGCCTGCTGCAGATCGACGAGCCGTTCCTGGCCGGCTACCCGGAAGCGGTCGAGCTGGCCGTCGAGGCGGTCAACATCGTCACCGCGGACGTGCCGGCCAGCTGGGCGCTGCACGTGTGCTACGGCAACCGGCATGCCCGGCCGCTCTGGGCCGGGCATTACGATTTCCTGTTCCCCGCGGTGCTGGCCGCACGGGTGGACCAGCTGGTGCTGGAGTTCGCCCGGAAGGGGCCCGGCGACCTGGGGCTGCTCGCGCAGTGGGACCGGACCATCGGCCTCGGCGTAGTCGACGTGAAGACGGCCGAGGTGGAGACGGCCGACCTGGTCGCGGCGCGGATCCGCCGCGGGCTGGAGGTAGTGCCCGCGGACCGGCTGGTCGTCAACCCCGACTGCGGACTGCGCCACCTGCCCGCCGCGGTGGCCCGGGCCAAGCTCCGCGCGCTGGTGGCCGGCGCGCGGCAGGTCCGCGCGGAACTCAGCAGCCAGGTCAGTCTCAGCTGACCGCCGCGGGCTCGGGCAGGAACACCGCGCGCGCCCGCAGGTAGGCGTCCAGGCAGTCCGGCGCGCCGAGATCAGGCTGATAGCCGTTGACACCGAACGGGCCGGCCTGCAGCCGCCGGGCCAGGCCGAGCCCGCGGGCCAGGTCGGCGGTCCACACACTGCCCGCCAGCGCGCCGCCGCCGCCGTCGCCCAGCAGGGCCACGATCTCCGCTTCCCGGCAGTACGGGATGACGCTGACCACCGGGCCGAACACCGCGTCCGGGCTGGCGGTTCCGGCGGCCAGCACAGTGGGCTGGTAGTAGTAGCCGCGGACCGGCGCGGCGGGCCGCCGGCCGCCGGCCGCCAGCCGGGCGCCGCGGGCCGTGCTGGCCGCCACGTACGACTCCACGCTGGCCCGGTGCCGGGGGCTGACCAGCGGGCCGACCGTGGTGTCCGGGGCCATCGGGTCGCCGATCACCCGGCTGGCCGCCGCCGCGGCCAGGCTGGCCAGCGTCTCCTCGTAACGCGACCGCGGGGCCAGCACCTGGGCCGTCGCGAACCGGGTCTGGCCGGAATTGGCGAACGCCAGCTGGCCGAGCGCGGCCGCCGCGGCGCCGAGATCGGCGTCGTCCAGCACGATGGCCGCGGACTTCCCGCCCAGCTCCAGGTGCACCGGCTTGACCGTCTCGGCGCAGGCCATGGCGATCCGGCGGCCCACCGCGGCCGGGCCGGCGAACGAAACCGTGTCCACGCCGGGGTGCCGGGCCAGCAGCTCAGCCACCTCGTGCGGGCCGGTCACCAGGTTGAACACGCCAGGTGGGAACTCGGCCGCCTCGATCGCCTCGGCCAGCAGGTACCCGCTCAGCGAGGTCTGCGCGGCCGGCTTGAGGATGACCGTGCAGCCTGCGGCCAGGGCCGGCCCGAGCTGGGACAGCGCGCTGGCCAGCGGGTAGTTCCACGGCGCCACCACAGCCGCCACGCCGACCGGCGCCCGGCGCACCATGGTGCGTCCGGGGAAGCCGATCGCGACCCGGATCTCCTCCGGGCGCAGCGCCCGGGCCAGCGCGGCGTAGTAGCGCAGGATGCCGACCGGCGCCTCCCCGTTGTGCCGCCGGGACAACGTGATCGGCATGCCCATCTCTGCGGTGACCAGCCGCGCGGTATCCGGCGCCCGGGCCTCCAGGGCCAGCGCCAGCCGGTCCAGCGCGGCGGCCCGCTCGGCCGGGCCGGCCTGCGGCCAGGGGCCGGTGTCGAAGGCCAGCCGGGCAGCGCGGACCGCGGTGTCCACGTCCGGGCCGGTGCTGGCCGGCGCGGACCCGACGATCTCCTCGGTGGCCGGGTTGGCCACGGTGATCACGTCCGCGGCGGCCGCGGGCAGCAGCCGGCCGCCCGCGTAAATGTCCCGGTATTCGAGCATCCAGGCCGCCTCCCGGCCGCCCGGGGCCGCGCTGCCCTGGGCGCCCACCCTGAAATGTGGCGGCGGAGGGCCGGGTTGTCAAGGTGAGATCCGGCTGACGCGGCAAAAACCTAAGGAGTAACCGGGTACTTTGTGCCCGGCCATAAGGTGATATCTGGGATGCGGTCATATGCTGGATAATCATGACAGAAAGGTCTCCGGCTGCCGTCGGACATGTCGCCAATCCGGGCCGTCAGCGTGACCTCGGCCGGGAGAACGCGGTGCTCCGCGAACTGGTCACGGTCTACCGCCAGCTGTCCGGCCTGGCCTTGCAGGATGCCGACCTGGCCAGCGTCACCCAGCTGATCGCCGACCGCACCGCCGCCACGGTGGCCGTGGTCAGCCCGGTGATGGACGTGATCGCGGCGGCGTCACCCGGCACCCCGGCCGAGAAGGCGGCCGCGCTGATCCAGGAGGCCATCGTGCACCCGCGGCTGGGCCAGGTGCTGCGCGCGTCCCGGGAGGGGCACCGGCCGCTCTGGCTGCCCAGCGTGGGCGGGATGCCCCCGGTCATCGTCGCGCCGGTGCTGGTCGGTGACGAGGTACCCGCCCACCTGATCACCATGGAGGCGGCCGGGGCCGACCCGGCGGAGGACATGCGCCTGCTGGTCACCGAGCACGCGGCCACCATCTGCGGGGTGATCCTGGGCCGGGAGAACGTGGTCGCCGCCGCGGCCCGCCGGGTGCGCGACGACCTGGTCGAGGGCCTGCTGCTGGGCCGCGGCCGGGACGACGGGGAGACCGGGCGGTGGGCCGCGCACCTCGGCTACGACCCCAGCCGCGAGCACAACGTGCTGGCCATCGCGTTCGACCTGCCGCCGCCGCGGCCCGGGCTGGACGCGGCCGCGCTGCGGCAGCGGGTGTGCGACGTCATCGAGCAGTTCTTCACCACCCGGGCCCCGGACGTGATCGTCTCGGTCCGCGAAGCCGAGGTGGTGCTGGTCACCACGACGGCCGCGGCGCAGGCGGACGGCCGGAGTACCCGGCGGCTGGCCGACACCTGCCTGGCCCGGCTGGCCGAGCTGTTCCCGGACACCCGGGCCCTCATCGGCATCGGCGGCCCCTGCCGCCGCCCGGGCGAGATCACCCGGTCCTACCAGGAAGCGCACCGCACCCTGGAGACGCTGCGCCGCCTGGGCCGGGCCGGCGCGGTCACTGCGTTCGCCGACCTGGGCATCCACCGGCTGCTGCTGCAAGTCCCCGACCTGGCCGAACTGCGCGCGTTCGCGGACGACGTGCTCGGCACGCTGACCCGGGCGGACCGCGACCGGCACGCCGACTACCTGACCACGCTGGCCTGCTACCTGCGGGAGAACGGCAGCCCGCAGCGGGCGGCGCGCTTCCTGCACGTGCACCCGAACACGGTCGCCTACCGGGTGAAACGGATCGAGGAGCTCACCGGCCTGTCGCTGGACTCCTACCAGGACCGGCTCAGCACCCAGGTGGCGCTGGAGATCCTGGACGCACTCGGGTTTGGCGGGGGTGGGCCATGACTGGATTCGCCGCGGCGCTCGGCACCCGGCTGCTGGTCGGCGACGGCGCCATGGGCACCATGCTGCACGCGGCCGGCTGCGCGCTGGACCGGGCGCTGCCCGAGGTCAGCCTGTCCGATCCCGGGCTGGTCGGCACCATCCACGACAGCTACCTGGCCGCGGGCGCGGACGTGATCCAGACCAACACGTTCGGCGCGAACCGGCTCTGGCTGGCCGGGCACGGCTGCGCCGACCAGGTCGAGGAGATCAACCAGGCCGCGGTGCGGATCGCCCGGGCGGCCAGCGCCCGTGCCGCGGAACACCGTGCCGCGGAACACCGTGCCGCGGAAGACAGGGCCGGGCGGCCGGTGTACGTGGCGGGCGCGGTCTCGCCTGCGGTCACCGCCCGGCTGCGCCGCCAGGTCGGCGCGGCCGAGCGGGCCGAGGCGCTGGCCGAGCAGGTGCGCGCGCTGGCCGCGGCCGGCGCCGACCTGATCATGCTGGAGACGTTCGGCTATCTCGACGAGCTGGCCGAGGCGGTCACCGTGGCCAGCGCGGCCTGCACGCTGCCGCTGGTCGCGCAGGCCACGTTCGCCGAGGACGGCCGGACGCTGGGCGGTGAGACGCCGCGCGAGGTGGCCGCGGTGCTCGGTGAGCTGCCGGTGGTCATGCTGGGCGGCAACTGCACGACCGGGCCGCAGCGGATGCTGGCCGTGGTCGAGGATCTGGTCCGGTGCAGCTCGCTGCCGGTCAGCGCGCAACCCAACGCCGGGCAGCCCCGCCGGGTCGGCGACCGGGACTTCGAGTTCAGCGTGGACGGCAGCTACGTCGGCCGGTACCTGCGCCAGTTCGCCGAGGCCGGCGCGGCGCTGGTCGGCGGATGCTGCGGCACCACCCCGGCGCATATCGAGGCCGCGGTCGCGCAGCTGGCCGGGCTGCGCGCCGCGCCGCCCCGGGCGGCCGCCGCGCAGCGCCACAAACTACGCTCGCGGCCGTCCGGTGCGCGGCCCGGGGGGACCGGCCCGGGCGGCCTGGCCGGCCGGCTGGCCCGCGGCGAGTTCGTCATCGCCGCCGAGGTCGCCGGACCAGCGGACGGCCTGGCCAGCCGGACCACGGACACCGTGCTCGCGCTCCGGGAACAGGGCGTGCGGCTGGTCGCGGTCACCGCGCCGGAGCACCCCCGGGCGCACCGGGACGCTCTGGGCCTGGCGCTGCACCTGCAGCAGCACGCCGCCGTCGAGACCATGGTCACGATGACCACCTGGGACAAGACCATCATGACGCTGCAGGCCGACCTGCTCGGCGGGCACGCGCTCGGCATCCGCAACGTCATCTGCGAGGCGGGCAACCCGCCGGTGCTCGGCGACTACCCGGCCGCGGACGGCATCTGGGAGGTCGACCCGCTCGGCCTGATCACGCTGCTGGCCAGCCTGAACGCCGGCCGTGACCTGGATGGGCTGCGGCTGGCCAGGAAGACCTCGTTCTGCATCGGGACCCGGGTCAACCCGGCCGCCCGGGACCTCGCGGCGGAGGCCGCCCGGGCCCGGGCCGAGATCCGGGCCGGGGCCCAGTTCCTGGTCACCCGGCCGGTCTACGAATTGCGCAGGCTGCGCGCGCTGGCTGGCGAGCTGTCCGGCACCGGCGTTCCGCTGCTGATGTCCGTAGCGCCGCTGGGCAGCTTCCAGGAAGCGGACTACCTGGCGCACGAGGTGCCGGACGTGCACATCCCGGCCGGCACGCTGCGCGCCCTCGAGCAGGCCGGCCGGTCGGCCCGGGAGACCGGCCTGCAGCTGGCCATGGACCTGCTCCGGGACGGGCGCCCGCTGGTCAGCGGGGTGCTGCTGGCCGGCGCCGCGGCGGACGCGGCCGTGCTGGGGCCGCTGCTGGCCGCCGCGGGCCGGGCCGAGCTGCGCACCGCACGCATTCAGTGACCAAAGGGGCATCGTGCCGCGGCGCGGTGCGGTACAAACGGACCAGCATTGAGCTGAAGGAGACTATGTGAGCATCCTGGGCACCCGGGTGGTGCGCACCGAGGATCCGAAGCTGCTCACCTCGGGCGGCACCTATGTCGAGGACCTGCGGCTGCCGGAGCTGATCGGCGCGGCGCGGGTCACGTTCGTGCGCAGCCCGATGGCGCACGCCGAGATCACCGGGGTGGACAGCTCAGCGGCACGGGCCATGCCCGGGACGGTCGCCGTGTTCACCGCCCAGGACATGGACGACCTGGCACCGCCCCCGCCGCCCAGCGAGGCAGGCAGCGAGGGTGCGCCGCTGCCGATGGGCGGGCCATACGCCGAGCCGCTGCTGGCCATGGGCCGGGTGCGTTACGTCGGCGAGCCGGTGGCCATGCTGCTGACCGACGACAGCTACCAGGGCGAGGACGCGGCCGAACTGGTCAGCGTGGACTACGCGCCGCTGCCCCCGGTGATCGGGTTCGACGCGGTGGCGGACAGCGGGACGCTGCTGTTCCCGGGGACGGACTCCAACGTGGCCGTGGCCATGGGCGCGCCCGCCGACGACCGCGCGTTCGACGGCTGCGACGTGCTGGTCCGCCAGGACATCATCAACCAGCGGCTGGCCCCGGTGCCGATGGAAGGCCGCGCGGTGGCGGCCAGCTGGGCCGACGGCAAGCTGACCGTCTGGGTCAGCACGCAGAACGCGCAGATCAGCCGGTTCATCCTGGCCGGGGTGCTCGGTCTGGACCCGGGCGCGATCCGGGTGGTCACCCCGGACGTGGGCGGCGGGTTCGGCGCCAAGGTCGGCGTGGACCGGGACGTGCTCGCGGTCGCCTGGGCGGCCCGGCGCACCGGGCGGGCGGTGCGCTGGACCGAGACCCGGAGTGAGAACCTGGTCGGGATGACGCACGGCCGCGCCCAGCGGCAGTCGGTCACCATCGGCGGGACCAGGGACGGGCGGATCCTCGGCTACCGGATCGACATCCTCCAGGACACTGGGGCCTACCCGCGGATGAGCGGGTTCCTGCCCACGCTGACCAGCCTGATGGCGGCCGGCCCGTACGACATCGCGCAGGTGCAGACGGCATACCGGGTGCTGCTGACCAACACCACCCCGATCTCCGCCTACCGGGGGGCCGGCCGGCCCGAGGCGACCGCCGCCATCGAGCGGGCCGTCGACCTGTTCGCGGCCGAGATCGGCGTGGACCCGGCCGAAGTGCGCAGGCGGAACCTGATCCCACCGGACGCCTTCCCGCACCCGATGCCGACCGGGGCGGTGTATGACACCGGGGACTACGTGACCGGGCTGGACAAGGTGCTGGCCGCCGCGGGCTACGCCGAGCTGCGCGCCGAGCAGGCCCGGCGGCGGGCCCGCGGCGCGGTCTGGCAGCTCGGCATCGGGCTGGCCAGCTACGTGGAGATCACCGCCGCGGATGCCGCAGCCGGCGAGACCGCCCGGCTGGAGGTGCACGGCGACGGCACGGCGACCTGCTACACCGGCAGTTCCGCGCACGGCCAGGGCCACCACACGGCCTGGGCCATGCTGGTCCAGTCCGAGCTGGGCATCCCGATGGACCTGGTGACCGTGCTGCACGGCGACACCGACCTCATCCCGGAAGGCGTCGGCACCTACGCGTCCCGGTCGCTGCAGCTCGGCGGCGTCGCGGTGCACAAGGCCGCGCTGGATGTCAAGGAGCAGGCCCGCCGGGTGGCCGCGGACATGATCGAGGCGGCCGAGGCGGACATGGAGCTGGACACCGACACCGGGGCGTGGCGGGTGCGCGGCGACCCGGCCACCAGCCAGAGCTGGGCCGACGTGGCCAGCCACGCCGGGCCGGACGGCCTGGTGGCCGCGGTGCAGTACACCGGGGGCGCGCCGACGTTCCCGTTCGGCAGCCATGTCGCGGTGGTCGAGGTGGACACCGAGACCGGCCAGGTCCGGCTGATCCGGCACGTCACCGTGGATGACGCCGGGATCGTGGTCAACCCGCTGCTGGCCGAGGGCCAGCGGCACGGCGGCATCGCCCAGGGCGTGGCCCAGGCCCTGCTCGAAGAAATGGTGTACGACGCCGAGGGCAACCCGCTGACCGGCACGCTGGCCGACTACGCCGCGATCAGCGCGGCCGAGCTGCCCAGTTTCGAGCTGGTCGGCAGCGAGACGCCGACCGACATCAACCCGCTGGGGGCCAAGGGCATCGGCGAGGCCGGCACGATCGGCTCGGTGCCCGCGGTACAGAACGCGGTCATCGACGCGGTCAGCCACCTCGGCATCCAGCACATCGACATGCCGCTCACCCCGTCCCGGGTCTGGGCCGCGATCGACCAGGCGAGGGAGGGCATGTGAAGGTCAGCGTGACCGTCAATGGCAGTCCGGTGGCCGCTGACGTCGAGGACCGCACCCTGCTGGTGCACTTCGTCCGGGACCAGGCCGGGCTGACCGCCACCAACGTGGGCTGCGACACGAGTTCCTGCGGGGCGTGCACGGTGCTGCTGGACGGCCAGTCGGTGAAATCCTGCACGATGCTCGCCGCCCAGGCGGATGGCCGCGAGGTGACCACCGTGGAGGGGCTGGCCAGCCCGGACGGCGGGCTGCACCCGGTGCAGCGCGCGTTCCGCGAGGAACACGGGCTGCAATGCGGGTTCTGCACCCCGGGCATGGTCATGGCGGCCATCTCGCTGCTGGCCGAGAACCCCGCGCCCACCGAGGACGAGGTCCGGCTCGGCCTGGAAGGCAACCTGTGCCGGTGCACCGGCTACCACAACATCGTCCGGGCCATCCTGGCCGCCAGCGAGGCCGGCGCGCTGACCGCGGCCAGCGCCGTGAGCGAGGAGCAGGTGCGTTGATCCCGGCAGCGTTCAGCTATCAGCGGGCCGGCTCGGTCGATGCGGCGCTGGCCCTGGCCGCCGACGGCGGCGACGACGCGAAGTTCCTGGCCGGCGGGCACTCCCTGCTGCCGCTGATGAAGCTGCGGCTGGCCGTACCCGAGGTGCTGGTGGATATCGGCCGGCTCAGCGAGCTCAGCTACGTCCGGGCGGACAGCGGTGACATCGCGGTCGGCGCGCTGACCAGCTACCACGACCTGGCCCAGTCCAGCCTGCTGGCCGAGGAGCTGCCGCTGCTGGCCTACGCGGCCAGCCAGGTCGGCGACCCGCAGGTCCGGCACCGCGGCACCATCGGCGGCTCGCTGGCGCACGCCGACCCCGCGGCCGACCTGCCCGCGGTCGTGCTGGCCTTGGACGCGGTCCTGGTGGCCCGCGGGCCGTCGGGGGTGCGGGAGATCGCGGCCGCGGACTTTTTCCAGGGCCTGTTCGAGAGCGCGCTGCAACCCGGTGAGCTGCTGACCGAGATCCGCATCCCGCGGCCGGCCGCGGCGGGCTGGTCGTTCCAGAAGTTCACCAAGCGGGCCATCGACTGGGCCATCGTAGGCGTCGCCGTGCAGGACAGCCGGGTGGCCCTGATCAACATGGGCCAGCAGCCGGTGCGGGCCACGGCGGTCGAGCAGGCACTGGCCAGCGGGGCCGCGCCGCGCGACGCGGCCGCGTTCGCGGCCGAGGGCACCAGCCCGCCGGACGACCTGAACGGAGGCGCCGGGTACCGGGCCCACCTGGCCCGCGTGCTGACCGCCCGGGCGCTGGACGAAGCCGCCGCCCGGGGCTGACCTGCGGCCCCGTGCTGCGGCTCAGTGCTCGAGCAGCATGACGCCGCGGACGTTCTTGCCGTCCAGCAGGTCCTGATAGCCCTGGTTGACCTCGTCCAGCCGGTACCGGCTGGTTATCAGCTCATCCAGCTTGAGCCGGCCCGACCGGTACAGGTCGAGCATCAACGGGATGTCGTCGAACGGGTTGCCGCCGCCGAACAGCGCGCCGTGCAGCCGCTTCTCGAACAGGGTGAGCTCGAAGCTGGACAGCTGGATGTTCAGCTGGCCCGGGGCGGCCAGCCCGGTCACGATCACCGTGCCGTGCTTGCGGATGGCGGCGAACGCCGCCTGCACCACATCCGCGGTGACCACCCCGACGGTGACCAGGGCCTGGTCGGCGCCGACGCCCCGGGTCAGCTCGGTGACCATCTGCTGCGCGGTGGCCGCGTCCGGCGCGCTGTGCGTGGCGCCGAGCTGGCAGGCCAGCTCGCGCTTGCCGGGCAGCGGGTCCACCACCACGATGTGCCGCGCGCCCGCGAACGCGGCGCCCTGCACCGCGTTGATGCCGACCCCGCCGATGCCGTACACCACGACGGTGTCGCCGGGCCGCACGCCGCCCGCGTTCACCGCGGTGCCCCAGCCGGTGGGCACCCCGCAGCCGACCAGCACCACGGTCTCCAGCGGCAGGTCCGGGTCGACCTTGACGCAGGAGTACTCGGAGACCGTGCCCCACTGCGCGAACGTGCCGAGCAGGCACATCTGGCCGAAGTCCTGGCCCCCGGCGTGGAACCGGAACGTGCCGTCCGGCAGGCAGTTGTCCACCAGCAGCGCACCCAGGTCGCACAGGTTGGTCAGCCCGCGCGAGCAGAACCGGCAGTGCCCGCACACCGGGAGGAACGAGCAGACCACATGGTCGCCCGGCTGCAGCCGGGTGACCCCGGGCCCGGCCTCCTCGACGATGCCCGCGCCCTCGTGGCCGCCGACGATCGGGTAGCGGACCGGAAGGCCTCCGGTGCGCAGGTGCTCGTCGGAATGGCACAGGCCGGCCGCCACCCAGCGGACCAGCACCTCGCCGGCTTTGGGCCGGTCCAGGTCGAGGTCGATGACTTCCCAGTCCTGCCCGACGTCGTGCAGCACAGCCGCCCGGGTTTTCATGAGCACATGGTGCGCGGCTATCCCGGGGTGGGTCATTGTGGCCCGGGCCAAGAATCCCCGCCGCCGATTGTGGTGGTTTAACTCGGCGGGGGTTATCCGGGTGCAGCCGCGGTCTGCAGCTCCGAGCTGTGGTGGGTGGCGAACCGGGCCAGGTCCGGGCTGTACCGGGCGATGATCTGCCGGACCCGGTGCGCGGCGACCGGGCCGAGCAGGTCGTAGGTGGTGGTGAACAGCTCCCGGGCGGCCGCCCGGGGCCAGCCGTCAGGCAGCAGTTCGTCCGGCAGGTCAGGGTCGAGTTCGGGGAACGCGCGCCACTCGTCCATCAGCCGGGTCCGGGTCACCAGCGCGACGTCCGGTGACAGCTGGCCGTCCAGCGTGCGCTCGCGCAGCGCGCCGGCCTGGCCGATGAAGCGGTCGTATCTGGCCCGCAGGTTGTCCAGGTCCCAGGCCTGCTGCGGCAGGCCGTCCGGGCTGACCCCCGGGACGGTGCGGGCCCGGAACGCGGTGGCCGTGCTGATGCCCAGCCCGGCTAGCTGGCCGAGCACCTCGCCCGCGTGATCCCGGGGGGATACCCACAGCCCGTCGTAGAGCGGGGCGAAGCCGAGCCAGCGGAGCTGCTTGCGCAGCGAGTCGCGGGCCGCCCGGTGCTGCTCCGGGATGGAGAACGCGACCAGGCTCCACATCCCGTCCCAGGGCTGCGAGATCCGGCCGAAGGAGAAGATCTGCTGGCCGCCGTCGTCCAGCACCCGCGCCGCGCGGTCGCTCAGCCGGACCACGGTGCGCCGTCCGCTCTTGGCCGTGACCAGCAGCTTGTTCCGGGTCAGCCGGCTCAGCGCGGCGCGCGCCGCCGAGTCGCTGACGCCGAACTCGGCCAGCAGCGCGACCAGCGCGGCCGACGGCAGCGGCTCCGAGCGGCGCCACCAGTAGTCGCCGAGCAGGGTGAGCAGCAGCCGCGGCGGCCGCTGCGCGGTCCCGGCTGGGGTGTCTGGCCAGCCGCCGGGCTCGGGCAGGCCGGCCAGCAGCGCCGTGGTTGAGACCATTTTCCCAGCTTAGCGAACTCTCTCTGCGGTAGCCGTCCCGGGACAGGCTGTTTTGTAGCTCACGCCGGACGCTTGCTTCGTCAATTGAATTCACTACACGGCGAGCCGATAATCGTCATATATATGAACGTGCCGGTGGCGTCCAGACGAAGGAGCCCAGATGAGTGCCCGCACGGTCCCCCCGTTCCGCGCCGACCACGTGGGCAGCCTGCTGCGCCCCGCGTCGCTGGTCGCCGCGCGGGCCGAGCACGCCGCCGGCCGGCTCAGTGCCGGGCAGTTGCGGGCCGCGGAAGACACGGCCATCGCCGACGCCGTGGCCATGCAGCAGCGGGCCGGGCTGCAATCGGCGACGGACGGCGAGTTCCGCCGGGCCACCTGGCACATGGACTTCATCTACCAGATCGGCGGGATCAGCAAGGCGCCCGGGAACCTGGCGGTGAAGTTCCACAACCCGGCGGGCGACATCGAGTGGACCCCGGCCGCGCTGCACGTGGGCAGCAAGCTCCGGATGGACAAAACGATCTTCGCCGACGACTTCCGGTACCTGCAGTCGGTGGTCACCTCGGCGGTGCCGAAGCTGACCATCCCGTCGCCGAACATGGTGCATTACCGGGGTGGGCCGGCCTCGATTGATCCGGGGATGTACCCGGATATTGAGGGGTTCTGGGCGGATCTGGCGGCGGCGTATGCCGATGAGGTGGCCCGGCTGGCCGCGCTGGGCTGCACC
>DASXIN010000118.1:0-3984 GCA_036497945.1 Streptosporangiaceae bacterium
GCCGACGCTGAATCCGCGAATACCTCGCGGGCCACGGAACGCGCCCAGCGCATGCGGATCACCGCCGTCTCAGGATGATCGCCGAACTCCTGCGCCACCCGTTCGGCACAGCCGGTGTAGCCGAAAGCCTGGATCGTCATAGCGACCGCCTGCCGTACCTGACCCGCGCTGGGCTCATCTCCGCGCTGCAGCCCTGACGCAAAGATGGCGTCAGACTGGGGAGCGCCAACGCTCAAGCAGGGCATCATCGGCCACACGGCGGATCTCCTCGGCTTACTCATCAGTCCCGGCGGGTGCCGGTCCGGACCCGAGAGCTCCTTGGTCACGGCTCTCCGGGACGCTTCCGGACTCTCGTGGATAGGTCCGCTGTAAACACTACGAATCCGGTAAGCCGATCGAATCCCGGAACATCCTTAGTCCTGCCGGTCCCCCATAGCGGCCTTGCCGCGGAATGACTAAGGACTTTCATGGATGCGGCATCCGGCAGGCTGGCCCTAACGTCGTGCCCTGGGAGAACCCAGTGACCACGGGGATGCCGACGTCAGAGGTGGAACAAGCAACAATGAGGGACGATGATCTACGGCGCCACGTCGCCGCTGAGCTCTCGTGGGATCCCCAGGTGGACAGCGAGGCGATCGAGGTATGGGCCGCCGGCGGCACGGTCACGCTGCGGGGGGTCGTGGCCAGCCTCCGGTTGAAGCGGGCGGGGGGCAGGGCCGCGGCACGCGTCCGCGGAGTTACCTGGGTCGCCAATGAACTGCGGGTGCAAATCCCGGACCGAGACCGGCGAGACGACGAGGACCTGCACGGCGACGTGCTGGAAGCGCTCATGCTGGACGTCTCGGTCCCGATGACCGTCGATGCGCGGGCCCGGGACGGCTTCGTCACCCTGACCGGCACCGCGGAGTGGCACTACCAGCGAGAGGCGGCCGAGTCCCGCACCACGGGCGTGCCCGGCGTTGCCGGCATTGACAACGCCATCACCTTGACCCAGACTCCCGATGCGCGTGAGGCACGGGACGCCATCAGCGGCGCATTCCGGCGCATTGCCGTACTAGCGGCGGACGTGATCTCGGTCGAGACCTTCTCCGACGGGCTGGTGATCCTGTCCGGCACGGTCAGCTGCTGGGCCGCGCACGATCACGCGGTGGCCGCCGCGTGGTCCGCGCCTGGTGTCACCCAGGTCGATGACCGCATCAGTGTCGAGAGCAGGCCGTAGCCCACCGTCAGTCCCGCTGCGTGGGTGTTTCTTTGTCGTTCCGGAGCGTGCGGGCGAGCTGGGCCCGGCTGCTGGCGCCGAGCTTGCGGAAGATCTTGCGCAGATGGTACTCGACGGTGCTGGCGCTGATGAACAGCCGGGCGGCGATCTCCCGGTTGGTAAGGTGCTCGGCGACCAGCCGGGCGATCTGCTCCTCCTGCGGGGTGAGCACCTCCGGGGCCCCGGGGCGGCGCGTGCGGGCCCGCTCGCCGGTGGCGCGCAGCTCGGCCCGGGCCCGGCTCGCGAACGCCTCCATGCCCATCGCTTCAAACATGGCGAAGGCGGTGCGAAGCTGGTCCCGGGCGTCGCGGCGGCGGCGCTGGCGGCGCAGCCACTCGCCGTACAGCAGGTGGGCACGGGCGAGGTCGGGACGGCGCCGTGTGCGGCTGAGCCGGTCGATTGCTTCGCGGTAGTACCCCTCGGCGGCTTCGGCCTCGCTCAGCAGCGCGCGTGACCGCGCCTCGATCCCCAGCCCGTCCTCGGTTCCTCCGGCCCGTGACGTTCCGGCCAGCCGGTCGAGGGCATCGCCGGCAGCGCGCGGGTTTCCGGCGCGCGCGGCGGCTTCGATCAGCTCGGGCAACGCCCACACGGAGATATATACGTGCTTGTGCTCGCTGGCTTGCCGGGCCGCTGCCAGTGCTTCCTCGTAACGGCCGAGGCCGTTGTAGAGGACGGCGGCCACCCAGTGCGCGACGGTCACCGAGACTCCCTGACCGCCGGCTGTGGCCTGCTCGACGGTGGACTGGATCAGCGGAACGGCCTCGGCTTCCCTTCCCCGGAACGCAGCTAGCATCACGGCGGCGACGGGCGCGAAACCAGACCCGGTCGCCTCGCAGACCGCACCGGCTTCGGCGATCAGCACAGTGGCAGCCGCAAAGTCACCACTCCACACGGTCTCCACAGCCATCCGGTTCAGAAGGAACGAGAGCTGGTCGAGCGCGCCGACGTCACGGGCGAGCTGCACCTGCCTGACGGTCACACGCCAGCCCTCGTCGTCCCAGAGAGCTTCGTCCGCCACCGTAGCGACAAAGCCCCACCGAAGTATCTCTTCCTCGGGGATGTCCGGGGGGGCAAGGGCGCTCGTGGCCTGCCGCAACACCGGTGCAGCAGCGGTTGGTCCGTCGGTGACCAGCAGCGCAAAACCGTCCAGCACCAAATCGACCAGACGCGGCGGGTGCGCCGGCGCCGGGAGGACCCGGGCGGCGCGGGAGACCTCGAGCAGGTCGCCGGCACCAGCCAGATGCCCGGCGAAGAATGCCGCCTGCCACGCATCGACGTAGGTCTCGCGGGCCAAGTCGGGGTTGAGCGGCTCGAGCCGCCTGGCCGCCTTCAGCAGCAGCGGGGGAGCGTCGCTGCCCAGGCCGGAGGCGAACGCGATCCTCCCGCGCAGCAAGTCCACTCGGGCGGCCTGAAACTCATCCAGCGGCCCGGCTTCGGCCGTGGCCAGCAGGTCGCGGGCCTTGCCGAACACGCCGGCCTGCATGCTGGCCTGAGCCGCGGCCAGCGTGCGCTCGGCACGGCGCACCGGGTCGGGGGTCAGCGTGGCCGCGCGTTCCAGGAACGCCGCGGCGGCGGCCAGGCCGCCGCGGCACTGCGCCCGGCCCGCGCAGTGCTCAAGCTCCGCGGCGACATCCTCGTCCGGCCCGGCCGCAGCCTCGGCCAGGTGCCAGGCCCGCCGGTCGGGGTCGGCGCCGGGGTCGGTGGCGGCGGCCAGCGCGGCATGCGCGCGGCGCCGCGCCGCCGCCGGGGCCGCGTAGTAGGCCGCCGACCGGGTCAGCGGGTGCCGGAACCGCACCCGCGGCTGCCACGACACCAGCCGCCGGGTGCCCGCGGCCTCACCCGCCTCCGGGCCGGTCCCCAGCTGCCCGGCCGCCTTGTATACCAACGCGGAATCCCCGCTCGGGTCGGCCGCCGCCACCAGTAGCAGCATCCGGGTGTCGGCGGGCAGGGCCCGTACCCGGGACAGGTACAGTTCCTCCAGTCGGCCACCGAACCGCAGCGGCCAGCTCAGCGGTTCCACCCCCGACAGCTCCGCAGGGGTCAGCTCCCCGGCCAGCTCCACCAGCGCCAGCGGGTTCCCCGCCACCCCGGCCACGACCTGAGCGCTCACCCGCCCATCCACCCGGGCGCCGGCCGACGCCGCCAGCAGCTCACCCGCCGCCTCCCCCGGCAGCCCGCCGAGCACCAGCTCCGGCAGCCCGGCCAGCGCGGCCGCCTCTCCCTCCCCCTCCCGGACGGTGAACAACACTCCGACCCGGTCGGCGTACAGCCGCCGGGCGATGAACCCGGCCACCTCCACCGACACTTGATCCAGCCACTGCGCGTCATCCACCAGGCACAGCACCGGCCCCCCGGCCGCCGCGTCCGTCAGCAGCGTCAGCGCCGCCAGCCCGACCAGGAACCGGTCTGGTGGCGGCCCGGCCACCAGCCCGAACGCCGACTCCAGCGCCTGCCGCTGCGGCCCGGGGAGCCCGTCCAGCCCGCCCAGGAACGGCACCAGCAACTGGTGCAACCCGGCGAACCCCATCCCCATCTCCGCCTGTACCCCGGCCACCCGGGCCAGCTGCATGTCATGCGCCTGCCCGGCCGCCCACTCCAGCAGCACCGTCTTGCCGATGCCCGCATCCCCCCGCAGCACCAGCACCCCGCTCAGCCCGTCCCGGACCGCCGCCAGCACTCCCTCCAGCGCAGCGGTCTCCGTGGCCCGGTCCAGCAACTCGCTAATC
>DASXIN010000119.1:0-43057 GCA_036497945.1 Streptosporangiaceae bacterium
CCCGCTGATGAACACTGCCCTGGTCAAGTTCACCCCCGACCTCGCGGTGCTGTTCGCCGTCGGCCTGCTGGCCGCCGGGATCGTCACCGCCGGCGAGCGCACCCGGTCCCGGCCCTGGGCCGGCTACGCGCTGGCCAGCGCGCTGCCGGTCATCGCGTTGATCGTGGTCAAGGGCGCCACGTGGTCGAGCCTCAACCTGTTCTGGCTCGATCTGGCCTGGGCTCCGGCGATCGGCTGCTTGCTCGCCGCGGTCGCCACCTCGCGTCCTCGGTTCGTCGTACGTTTCCTTGACAGCCGCCTGCCGCGGAGCCTCGGCTCCTGCTCCTACAGCCTCTACCTGACGCACATGCCGATCGTGATCGCTGTGTCGTACGGCCTGGTGCTGGGCCGGGTCGCTACCGGGACGCCGACATTCTTCGTGCTGGCCGCGATCTTGCTGCCCGTGACCGTGTGCTTCGCCCGTCTGTTCGCCGCTGCGTTCGAGATCCCCTTCCAGCGGTACCGCGGGTGGATCCCGCTGCGACAGGCGATGTCGGCCCGGCTGCGGCAGCTGCGGCGACCAGGGCCGGCCGCCGTCGCCGGGCGCTGGCGGGGCCCTAGCCGGGCGAGCGGCCCACGAAATCAAGCTGGTGGGCGATATAGACCAGCTCGCCCGCGGCCAGTTGCCGGCGTCGCTCGGCCAGCCAGTCGGCCAGGTCCGCCGGTTCCACCCGGTCCTGGCGGTTCCGCAACGCGTTCTGGATCGTATTTAGGATGCTGCGCAGGAAGTAAGCCTCGTCGGCCGGGTAGTTCCCGTCCGGGGCTGGGTACACGACCCAGTCCGACGACCCCGCCGCCAGCGCGGGCGCCCCCGCAGCCCGCAGGTGGTGAAACAGGCGGCGGCCCGTGCGGCTTTCCCCGGCCGGCCGGCCGTAGCGAAGGCGCTCATCCATGTCGCGGTGGTAGGCCTGCATGATCTGGTCGTCGTGGGGGTGGCCGGGCGCGAAGATGCTCTCGCCGTCATAGTTGATCGTGAACCAGTAGACGCCGCCAGGGACCAGCAACCGCAACAATCCGGGCAGGACGGCCGGCACGTCCACCAGGTCCAGGACGGCGTTCGCGATCAGCACATCGGCCGGCGCCCCGTGAGCGGCCTCCAGGTAACTGCCGAGCTCCGCGTGCACCAGGCGCACCCGCAGATCACCCACCCGCAGGCCGTCCGGCAGCAGGTCGCTGCGCAGGCCCTGCGCGGCCGCCCAATCGCGAAGCCACCGGCGCGAGCAATCCAGCAGGTGCCGATCCGCATCCAGCAGGATGTACTCGCCGGCGCCGACCGCGGCCCAGTCCATCAGACGGGCCACCATCGTCCCCAGGCCGGCGCCGACCTCCAGCACTTGCGGCGCACCCGCGGGCATCAGGCGGCACAACTCGGCCAGCACATGCCGGTTAAGCGCCCGGTCATCTACGGTCGTCTTCGCGGCTAGGTAGCGGGCATAGTCGCAGGTCATTGCTTCTCGGCTACCATCGCGAACTTGCGCACCCGCTCGCTGCCGAGCCAGTCGCTCCACAGCTGGTGGGCTGTGATCAGCTCGGCGGTGGCCTGCGTCCCGATCTGGTCGGCGATCTGGGGTGAATCGGCCCGGTAACAGCGAAGCAGCGCCGTCGCTATCGCGTGATGGGAGGAGCTGTACTTCTGCCGCCAGATCACGGTCAGCCCCGCCTCGCGCAGCACGCCCGTCAATTCCGCCAGCTCGATGAGCCAGACTGTATCGGCGCCGGGCATCCGCGCCCGCTCCTGCTGGGTGAGCGGTCGGCCTTCCTCGACCGTGAAAGCGAAACGCCCGCCCGGCTCCAGCACGCGGGCCACCTCACCCACCAAAGCCTCCTTGTCGGGGAAGACCAGCATCGTCTCCAGCAGGAGTACCACCTCGAAGCGGCCCTCGGGCAGAGGCGGGAGGTGAGCTTGCTCGAAGCGGCAGGGGAGATTCCCGGCCAACTCCTGGGCGGTGGCCAGTGCGCTGGCGGAGTAATCGACACCCAGGTAGTGGCATCCCGACTCCGCCGTGATCATCCGGCCAGGGCCGGCCACCCCGCAGCACAGGTCGAGTACCGAGACGCCGGGCCCGACCCCGGCCCGGTGCGCCAGCGTCCGGACCTCGCCCGCCCGCATGAAGCTCTCCTGGCCGACATACTCGCCCGCGGGGTAGGCAGCCGCCCGGGCCCGCTCTAGCGCCGTCAAGAATGGTGCTCGTTGATCCTGTCTCACGTCAGATCCCATATAGTGCCTGGCACGGCGGAGCCGGTGCCACCCGGCCCGGCAGAGCTACCTGCTGTGCCGGGCCGCTGGCGTCGAGCGGACGCCGGTCGTCTCGGGTCGAACCGCGTCCACCGCTGCTACGTACCACCCTGCGTCGGGTATGACGGATCGGCGGCGGGTGTGGTTCAGCTCGGCCGCAGGGTGGAGGCTGGTTTGGTGCGGCAGGCGCTCTGGAGGGCCGGAATATCGTGCGGGTCCACGTAGTAGTCCCTGAGGGGTTCGACAATCCCGGCCAGCCTACCGGCGGCAACATCTATGACCGGCGCGTCTGCGCCGGACTGGCCGAGGCCGGATGGGATGTGCTGGTCACGACCGTCGCTGCGGCGTGGCCGGTACCCGGCTCGGGCGCACGCGCCGACCTGGCCCGCATCGTTTCCGCCATCCCCGACGGTGAGATCGCCCTGATCGACGGGCTCATCGCCTCGCCGGCCGCCGCGCAGCTACTGCCACACACTGGCCGGATACGAATGACAGTGCTGCTGCACATGCCACTGGCCACCGCCCTCGACACACGCCATGATGCCAGCGCGCAGCGCTCCGAACGGGTCGTGCTTCGTGCGGCCACCGGCGTGGTCGTTACCAGCGAATGGACCCGCCAGCAAGTCCTGACCCGATACGCGATCCCGGCCCACCGGGTGCACGTCGCCCGGCCTGGCGTCGATCGGGTCGCTGCCCCGGCCCAGCCCGTCCGCGGCCGCCTGATCTGCGTCGGAGTCCTCGGCCGCCACAAGGGGCAGGACCTCCTCGTCGACGCGCTCGCCGACCTCGCTGAGCGGGACTGGCATTGCGTGCTGGCCGGACCGCTCGACCGCGACCCGGCCTACGTCGAACAATTGCAGGCCAGTATCACGCGCTTCGGCTACGGCCACCGCGTCCGGCTCACCGGCGTCCTGACCGGCGCCGCGCTCAGCCACGCGTACACCACCGCCGACCTGCTCGTCGCGCCGTCCCGCTCGGAGACCTACGGCATGACCGTCACCGAAGCGCTCGCCCACGGCCTGCCCGTCATAGCCGCCGCCGTCGGTGGGCTGCCCGAAGCGCTCGGCTCCACCGCCGATGGCACCCGCCCCGGCCAACTGGTCCCGCCCGGCGATCCGGCTGCCCTTGCCGCCGCGCTCGGAGACTGGCTGAGTGACGAGCACCACCGACACCGGCTACGGGCCGCCGCACGACAGCGGCAGTCGACCCTGCGCAGCTGGGAACAGACCACACAAGAGATAGCGAACGCACTGACCGCCCACGGGTGCCGTAAGCCTGTGTCGCCCTGAGCAAACAACCACCCTGAAAAGACCAGCGGCCCGGCTTGACCTTGACCCGGCGTGGCGCGGCACTCACCGGCTCATGGCGCGTCCAGGAAGGGCGGGATCATCGTCATGAGCGTGTCGGCGCGGCCGCTGACCCCGATGTGCGAGGTGCCCGGCAGCACCGCGAGGCGGCTGGGAGGCATGGGCATCAGGTCGCCCAGCACTCCTCCTCCCAGCAGCCGGAACATCGCCACCGCGTGCTCGGGTGTGACGATGTCGCTGTCGCCGATGATCAGCAGGATGGGGACGTTGATCGCGGAGATGACCTGCGGGGTGATCTCGGGCAGTTCCATCGCCTGGACCTTAGCCAGCAGGCCCGGCCAGTTTCCTGGGTCGGGAGCCAGCGCCCGGTATTCCTGCTCGAAGGGAATCTGCAGGTCGCGTCCTGCCGCACCTGCAGACTCCCCGGATTCGGGCCCACCGAACATTTCAGGGTGGAAGCCGCTCTTGTCGTAAGTCACCGATGCAAGCACGGCCTTGCGGACCACTGCTGGGTGGTTGGTGATGATGTTCAGCGCGATGCCCGCGCCCAGGCTGTAGCCGAAGAGGTCGGCCAGGCCGATGCCCAGGCTGGCCAGCAGGGCCAGTGTGTCATCGGCCATCGTCTGGACCGACATAGGCCGGTCGATGTCGGCGGTCCGGCCGTGCCCTTGCTGCTCCACGGTGATGACCTGACGTGTTCGGGCCAGCAGATCGGGCAGAGTCCCAAATGAGCTTCCGGTCGCGGAGAGGGCGCCGTGCAGCAGCACCACCGGGACCTTAGCCGGATCTGATGTGCCGCGGATCTCGTAGAACATCTTCAGGCCGTTGATGTCGGCGTACACGGCCTGCCCCTCCTACGCGATCTCGGCCAGGACCTTGGAGACCCGGCCGAGCACGTCATCGACACTCTCCGTGACCATGGAGTGCATGGACTCATCGACGTCGAAGGTGTAGGCGATCTGCGTGCTGTCGTCCGAGGCGGAAGTCAGCGCGATCTCGGTGACGACATCGCCGGGCACCGTCATCACCAGGTGGTCCGGCTCGGACACGTCGTCGTAACGGCCAGTCAGCGCGATCTCCTCGCCCTCAGAGGAGATAACAGTCGCCTGCCAGGACCCTCCGGTCCGCACGTCGAGCACCGCCGTCCCCGGCTTGGCCGGCAGCCAGCCTTCGAAGTGGCTGGGCTGCGTGAGGACCTGCCAGACCCTCCCGCGCGGGCCCTTCAGGGTGCGGGTGACGGTGAAGTCGCTCATCGGAATCTCTCCTGTCGTTGGCTTTGCTGAGCCACGCCCCAGATCGGGGCGCAGAGCTAGAGACGCAGACGTACCTGCTGTTGATCGGCTACCGGATCGGGCGGTAAGTCGCGATCAGGGCACCGCTGCTGGTCGGCTGGCCTTCGACCAGTTCGAACTTGGTCAGCAGGGTGTGGCACCAGCCTAAGTGGCAAGTGGTTCAGTGAACGGGTCCAATCGTTGCCACATAAGTGAGTCCAATCGACGTCCCGGGGCGTGGACTGGATAGCTTTCGGAGCGTGGATCTGGAGATGGAGTTCAAGCCTGGTGTCCCGCTCCGCCGGCAGCTTGAGGGCGCGCTTCGGGTGGCGATTCGTTCCGGCCGGCTGGTGCCAGGGTCGGTGTTGCCACCGAGCCGGGATCTGGCTGACCAACTCGGCGTATCGCGCGGTGTCGTGGTCGATAGTTATGCTCAGCTAGCCACGGAGGGTTACCTGACGGCGAAACGCGGATCGGGCACCCGCGTCGCCTTGCTGCCGGCCTCTGGAACGTCACCGATGCCGCGGCAGGTCAGTCCCCCGGAGCACTTCCGGTATGACCTGAGGCCGGGCCAGGCTGACTTCCACGCCTTCCCTCGCGCCCGGTGGAAGGCGTCGCTGATGCGCGCGCTGCGTGAACTGCCTGACAGACGGCTGGGCTACGCCAACCACCGCGGCGTCGCCGAACTAAGGAACGCCGTCGCCGGATACCTGGCCCGCGTGCGCGGAGTGGTCGTGGAGCCGGAGCACGTCGTGGTCTGCTGCGCGGCATCCCAGGCGCTGACCGTACTCTGGCAGGCGCTCCGGAAACATGGCGGACGCCGTGTCGCGGTCGAGGATCCTGGCTGGCGTTGGCAGCGGTACACGGTCGAGCATGCCGGGCTCGAGGCGGTCCCCGTGCGGGTGGACGCGGACGGCCTGGTTGTCTCCGAGCTCGCTGCCGCCGACGTGGATGCAGTGGTGATGACGCCGGCGCATCAGTATCCGACGGGGGTCGTCATGACGGCGGAGCGCCGCTCCGCCCTGATCAGGTGGGCGCGCGAGCACCGGGCGCTGATCGTCGAGGACGATTACGACGTCGAGTACCGCTTCGGCCGGGAGCCGGTGGCCTCCCTTCAGGGCCTGGCACCAGACCTGGTCGCGTTCGTTGGGACGACGAGCAAGACGCTGGCGCCCGCGTTGCGTCTTGCGTGGGTCGTCCCTCCGTCGTACCTGATCGACGACGTCGAGAACGTGCTGCTCGTCACTGGTGTGACACCGCCGACGCTCGACCAGATGGCCATGGCCTCGTTTATCGAAGACGCCGCGCTCGAGCGTCATCTGCGTTCGATGCGTCGGCGCTACCGCGCCAAACGAGACATCTTGATCGACGCGCTAGGTACGCGCCTCCCAGAGGTGCGCATCAGCGGGGCGGCTGCCGGGTTGCATCTGCTCGCCTGGCTCCCGGACGGAACCGACGAGCACGCGACGGCGATGCGGGCTCGGCGCTCCGGCGTCGGCGTGCATGAGTTGCACCGCCACTGCACAACGCACGCGTCATCGGCTCCGGCGCTGCTCCTTGGTTTCGCGCTTCCGAGTGAGTCCGAGCTGAGGACGGCGACCGGACTGCTCGGCGAGGCGATGGTCTGACGGGATTTTCAACGGCGGGACCACGGCCAGCATGGCTGGCCCGCCGATAGCCAAGGAAAATGCTCTACCCTCCGGTACTTCTTGCGGTTCCTTGGCGTGCGTGTTACCCAGGGATTACCTGACAGCAGGTGCTCGCAGCGGACGTCGTCGTCCGATCGGGGCAGGAGGAGACACGCGACCGGCTTCAGCGAACGGGGGGGAATCATGGACGAGAGCAGCGAACTTCGTGACGGGTACGCCGAGATCGGCGACCAGCGCTTGCATTATGTCGAGACCGGCGAGGGGCCGCTGCTCGTTTTGCTGCACGGCTTCCCCGAGTTCTGGTACGGCTGGCGGCTGCAGATCAAACCACTCGCGGCGGCGGGATTCCACGTCGTCGCACCCGACCTGCGCGGCTACAACCTCTCCTCGAAGCCGGACGGCGCCAAGGCTTACGACACCGACCAGCTGACCGCCGACATCAGCGGTCTCATCCACGAACGCGGTGCCCAGTCCGCGCTGCTGGTCGGTCACGACTGGGGCGGAAGCGTCGCCTGGGCCACCGCGATGGCCCATCCGGAGGTCGTGGACCGGCTGGCCATCCTCAACGCGGCCCATCCGCGGAAGCTATCGCAGGGACTGCACCACCCGGGCCAGCTCCGCAAGTCCTGGTACTTCTTCTTCTTCGATCTCCCCGACCTGCCCGAAAGCATCGTGCACGCCAACCACTGGCACTTCTTCCGGCACTTCCTGCGCGACGCCCAGCCCGCCTACACCCCCGAAGAGACCGAACGCTACATCGAGGCATGGTCACAGCCAGGCGCAGCAACCGGGATGATCAACTACTACCGGTCCTCGGTGCGGACCTCCCCCAAGCACGCCGAAGCGGCGCTTCGCCCGATCAAGGCGCCCACTCTGGTCATCTGGGGGGAGCGCGACCGCTACCTCGGCCCAGAACTAGCCGAGCCCGACCACGACGACGTGCCCAACCTCGACCGCGTCGAGCGCCTGCCTGACGCGTCGCACTGGGTGCATCACGACGAGCATGAGCGTGTCACACAACTGCTCACCGACTTTTTCGCCCCCGCTCTACCAGCCAAGAACCGCTGAAGGTCGACTCTGCCCCGTGACGATTGCCTTGCGCGCGGTCACCGGCTGCGTCATCGCCGTCGCGTAACAGATCGACCGCGGCGCCCTCGCGCGCCTTGCCGAGCAGCATCATCGGGAAGGCACCGACCGGTGAACCCGGAAGAGGCGGCTGGTACGCCTTACCGTGGCCGGTGAACGTGTCACAGACGTACGACTGTTTTTCCGCGGCTGCGTCCTTCGCTTTGTGCGATGTGCGCATCGATTGCCTCGGCCCAGTCCACGATGGCCGGTGCGGGGATGTGCAGGCCGTCTTGGGTGAGCGGGAGCACGCCCTGGATCAGGCTGAGCGCTTTCGGCGGGGCCTTCCTGGCCCGGTTGAGGATGCTGAATCCGGTGATGGTCAGGTTCTGGGTTCTCAGGTCCGGAACCGGCGGTGGCGCGGGATCTGGTTCGCCAGCCGCGGCGCCGTAGGACACCACCTGGCCGCCGACCGCCAGTCCGCCAAGAACCGAGGCAAGGATGCTGCCGCCGACGGATTCGAGCACGACGTCGAATCCGGGCACTCCGGCAGTTTGCAGCGCTCTGGCAACGAAGCCCTCGCCCTGGGGCACCGGGGTGTAGGCGGCCGCGAGCGTGGCGACCTGGGCCGGGGTACGCACCCCGCCGATCACGCGGGCGGCACCCTGCCGGGCCAGCAGCTGGCCGATCGCGGACCCGACGCCGCCGCTGGCCGCTGTCACCAGCACCGTATCGCCGGCGCTGGCGTGCGAGACACGCACGAGCCCGAAAGCGGTAGCCCAGGTGAGCGGGATGGTCGTCGCGGTGGCGAGGTCAAGGCCTGCGGGAACCGGCACGGTCAGACCCGCGCGGGCGACCGCGACATCCGCCAGCCCGGTCCCATCGACCGTAAATGCCACCACCCGGTCCCCGGCCGCGAAAGCGTCCACCCCCTCGCCAAGGGCATGGATGGTGCCGCCGACCTCCATCCCCGGTACGAACGGCCACCCGGTGAAGTAGCCGGGCACGCCGCGCCGGGCCAGGACATCGACGAAGTTCAATCCCGCGTACTCGACCCTGATGGTCACCTGGCCCGGCCCGGGGGCCGGCTCGTCTCGCTCGGCGAACCGGACAACTTCCGGACCGCCCGGCTTGATGATTTCCATTGCTCTCAAGGGCTTCTCCGATCCGATCACCACGGGTGCGGATGCCCAGGCTAGCGGTGATCTGGCTGACGGCGGTGCCGTGATAGCCGCGCTCAGCGAACAGCGTGAGCGCGGCGTCGAGCACGGCATCGGCGGTGACGGGGGGCCGGGCCTCGGTGGCTGCGTCCAGTGACAAGACTCGAACAGACCGAGGAGGAGCCATGGGCGCCGTGGATCAGAACGTTACGGTGGGGATTATGGGTGCCGGATCCGGAAGGCCGCCGGCCAGCCGCCGCAGCTTGGTCGCGGGCGGGGCCGCAGGCGCGGCGGCCGTGCCCGGCACCATGCGCGCGGTCGTCCTGGATGCCCCGGGACCGCCGTGCGCCCTGGCCATCCGCGAGCTGCCGGTCCCGGTACCGTCCGCCGGCTGGGTGCTCATCAGGGTCAGGGCGTTCGGGCTCAACCGCTTGGAGCTTTACTTGCGCCTGGGCCTTTCGGAAGGGGTGACCTTCCCGCGGGTACCCGGAATCGAGGCGGTGGGTGTCGTGGCCGAATGCCCCGGCGCTGAATTCTCCACGGGTCAGCAGGTGGCCACTCTTATGGGGGGCATGGGCCGGGTCTTTGACGGCGGGTACGCGGACTACACCTGCGTCCCCGCCGCCCAGGTGATCCCGTTCCGCAGCGACCTGGACTGGGCCACCCTCGGGGCCGTCCCTGAGATGCTGCAGACCTCCTACGGGTCGCTGACCACGGGCCTGGACGCCCGTCCGGGGCAGTCCATCCTGATCCGCGGCGGCACCTCCTCGGTCGGGCTGGCCACAGCGGTCCTGGCCCGGCAGCGCGGGATGACCGTCCTGTCCACCACCCGCAACCCGGGAAGGGCCGAAGCGGTCACCAAGGCCGGCGCGGACCACGCGCTCATCGACGACGGGCACGTCGCCCGCCAGGTCCGCGAGATACTCCCCGGCGGCGCCGACGCCGCGCTTGAGCTGGTCGGAACGCCGACGCTGCCCGACACACTGGGGTCGGTCCGGGTCCACGGGGTGGTGTGCTTCAGCGGGATGCTGTCGAACCAGTGGACCGTGCGTGACTTCTACCCGCTCGACTACCTGCCCACGGGGGTGCGGCTGACCGCGTACAAAGGGGACGCCGCCGACCTCCCGCCGCGGGTCCTGCAGGACTTTCTCGACGCCGTCGCCGCCCGCACGGCCGCTGTCCCGATCGGCCACGTGTACCGATTCGACCAGATCGTGGAGGCGCACACCGACATGGAGCAGAACCGGGCCAGGGGCAAGCTCGTCGTCACGACAGAGATGGCTCCCGGTGGCGGGGGGAGGAGCGAATGAAGATCGCGGTTCTCGGAGCCGGCCGCGTCGGCTCGACGGTAGGTCGGCTCTGGCACGCCGCCGGCCACGACGTCACGTTCGCGGCACGGCACGCCGCCCGGCCGCGGGCGCTGGCGGCGGAACTTGGGGAGCGCGCACACGCGGCCTCCGTCGCCGACGCCGTGACGGGCGCCGAAGTGGTGCTCGTGGCCGTCCCAGGCCCCGCTGTGACCGACGTGCTGCAGGCAGCCGGCCCGCTGGATGGCCGCATCGTGATCGACGCGACCAACTCGTTCGGCAGCAACAGGTGACACTGCGGTCGCTGGCCGACGCGTTCCCGCGGGCACGCTGGGTGCGCGCCTTCAACTCGCTGTCGGTCAGCATCATGGCCAACGACAACCACCGCGAGCCGCCCTGGGTCATGTTCCTGTCCGGCGACGAGGAAGCCAAGCCGGCCGTCGCCCAGCTGATCCGGGACGCCGGATTCGACCCGGTCGACCTGGGCGGCATCGACGACAGCCGGCTGCAGGACCCCGACAGCCCACTGTGGATCAACATCCTCACTCACGACGAGGCGACGGCTCTCGTCGCGCAGATAAAGTCCGGGGACACGGCCGCGGCCGATCAGTCGGCGCTGCGGACGCGGGTGCGCGAGCTGGCCGCGCCATTCGAGAAGCTCCGCGACCACGCACCGGACGATCCCGCGTTCTTCTTCGAGCACCTGTCCCGCTCGGTTTTCGAGGCCGGGATCAACTCACGCGTCGTCGAGGCCAAGTGGGACGGCATCCGGGAGGCGTTCCACCGCTTCGGCCCGGCGCAGGTCGCCGCGATGCCGCCCGCCGAGATCGCGGCAGTGGAGAACGACAGCCGCGTGATCCGCAACAAGGCGAAGATCCGGGCGACGGTGGAAAACGCGCGGGAAGTCCTCGCCATCCTCGACGAGCACGGCAGCATCCGGGGCTATCTCGCATCCTTCCCGGACGCGGCCGCCGCGGCCGCGGACATGCGGCGGCACTTCAAGTTCCTCGGCGACACGGGCGTGTGGCGGCTGCTGACCAGCGCGTCGCGTGACATCGGCGGGTGAGCCTATGGAAGCGAGGACGGCAATCCGCAGCGGATCGCGAGGGCGGGGTCGCGATAGGACACCAGCGTGGTGATGAGTGGCTGGTCATCAATCTCGCCGAGCTGCAGCACCTGGAGGCCGCTGACGACAAAGTGGCCTTCACCGTCTGGCTCATAGGTCGCGAACGCGGGCTGTCCGTTGCAGGAGCCGGCCCTCAGCTGCACCCCGTGCGGGCGGGCGGGCGCGAAGATGGCGTTCTCCACGAACGCCGCCACGGCCTCCCGGCCGTCGAACCACGCGGTGAGCGGGGGCATGATGAAGCGGACGTCTTCGGTGACGAGCCGGACGAATGCGTCGATGTCCGCGAGCTGCCATGCCCGGACATAGCGCTGCAGGAACTGCTGCACACGGGGCTCGGTGATGTCGGGCTGCGGCTGACCAGCGCGGTCACGGACAGACTCGCGGGCCCGTGACAAGAGGCTGTTGACCGCAGTGGTGCTGACCTCGAGCACCTCGGCTACCTCCGCGTGGGTGAATCCCAGCACATCGTGCAGCAGCAGCGCGGCGCGCTGACGTGGCGCCAGGAGCTGCAGCGCGGCCACAAAGGCCAGGCTGATCTCCTCCCGGCGGACCACCTCATCCTGCGGGTCCTGCGACGCGCGCAGGTCAGAGTCGCTAACGGGCTCCACCCAGGCCAGCTCCGGGTCGGGCGGCCCAGGCGCAGCGCCAGGCGCGGCCGGCGGCCCATAGCCCACCAGGCCGATCCGGGTCCGCCTGGCCCGCAGCCCGTCGAGGCAGACGTTGGTCGCGATGCGCTGGAGCCAGCCGCTGAACGGTCCCGAGCCATCGTAGGTCGCTAGCTTGCGCCAGGCGCGTTCCAGGGTGTCCTGGGTGGCGTCCTCGGCGTCTGCGCCGGAGCCCAGCATCCGGTAGCAGTGACGGAACACCGGCCCTCGGAAAGGCCCCGCTAGCTCCGCGAATGCCGCATCGTCTCCGGCGACGGCCCGCGCGAGCAGGGCAATGTCAGTAGAATCAGGCATCGGAGCCCTCCCCCTGTCAGTGTCCCGCCCGGCGCAGACCTGCCGCCTGATGCCTCAGCTGTCTGCCGAGGCCAGTCCGATCACTTGCCCCTGCGGGTCAGCCAGCAGCCCGAAGGTGACCCCCGGCACCGATGTCGCCGGCTGGATGATCTTTCCGCCCTGCGCCACCGCGGCGTCCAGGGTAGCGGCGACATCCTCAACTCCGACGAAAAACGTGACCAAGGGCGCGCCGCCCTGCAGTGGGCTGATGCCACCGGGTATCGCGCCCTCGACTCCGGTGTCTACGTAGCTGTAACCGGGAATCCCCCCGTCAGGGAACGTCCAGCCGAACAGCTTGCCGAAGAACGACCGGGTCGCATCCGGGTCTGGTGACCTGATCTCGAAATGAACCACCGGGCTCGGCATTGAAATGCTCCTCTCTCGCCGATGCAACCTCACAACAGGTCTGACGACGAGACACCGCCTGATCTCTCGGTGACAGCGGCTCGATTGGCTGCAGGCCAGCTAGCTCCCATACGCGCAGCCCTGTGAGCCATGGTGCCGGCAGGGCTGTTGCGCTGAAGGCCGTCGGGAGACCTGTCAGGCGGTGGGGTTGGCGGATTTACGGTGGATCCGGTAGTGCAGGACGAGAAAAGGCAGTCCGAAGACTGAGAAAGCATGCTCGGCCCGCAATTGGCCATCGTGGACGTAGACGTCGAGCTGTTCGGCGAAACCGTGGACCGCCAGCACCATGAGCTGCTGAGTGGCGGGGTCGGTGTGGGCGAGGTAGTGGCCGGGCTGGTCCAGGTCGCTGCGGCTGGTCAGGACCAGGCCACCGCCGGGGCGGGCGCGCGGCAGCAGTGTGGCGGTGAAGCTGGCCTGCGGTAGTGGGAAGCCGACGCTCACGTACCCGCGGCCGGCGTGCCGGTAAGTCGTGTAGATGCCGACATAGATCGGCTCGTCGGTGTCGGCGAATGACCGGATCCAGCCCCGGATCGCCACGACTCCGTCGTCAGCCGCAGAGATCGTGTCGATCCGGCTGCGGATGCCCCGTTGCGTCGCACGCTGGTTCATCGGCACGTTCGCTTGCCCCAGGGGCCGCGCAACCACGGTTCGGTACAGCAGGTAGCCGGGACGGACCCACAGCCGCCACTGCGGGACGATGTCGAGAGTGAACCGAGTGGTGTGCTCGTAGAACTCGCGGACCTGCGGGTCGATGTCCGCCGGGTCCAGGTCCGGGCCGGCCAGCTCGCTCACCGAGGCGACGATGCCAACGTCGGATGCGTCGGCGACGTAGTGGCCGCCGAGCACCCCAGCCAGCTCGCGGACGTAGCTGGTGCCGACATAGCGGGACCGCGATTCCCGTGGCACGACGAACGGCAGATCCTCCGCCCGGACCTGCTCGGCGAGCAAGCTCACCTGCGCGTCCCGGAACACCAGTGCCGACGCCACCCGGTAGGCTGCCATCGTCACTGCAGCGGTCACCGCGGGCGGCGCCCGGTGCCCCGGCGTGGCCAGCCCCCGGCCGACCGCCGCCCCGAACACAGGCCCGAGCAGTACCTTCTGCGGACGGATCCCGAGCAGGCCGCCCAGGGTCCCGGTCGCCGCGCCCACCGCGACGGGCCCGGCGCCGGTCACCCGGCCAGCGGCCCATCCGAGCGGAGCAACCAGCGCGGCGCTGGTCGTAATTCGTGCCCACAGTGGTGGTATCTCGCCAGGACGCTGCCGGGCCCGGGCCACCGCCTCGCAGGCCGCCAGCCCGACCGCCCCGGCGACCGCACCCAGGCCGGCCGCCCGCGCACCCCGATGGCCAGCCAGGGAAGCCCCGGCCAGGGCGCCAATGACGCCGGCCACGATGACAGGCTGCTTCCGGTCCGCCAGTGCATCACGCTTATCGGCTGCCATCCCCGAAACCTACCGGGGCCGGTCAGCATGATCGGTCACCATCCGTGCATATCGCAGCCGGGGTGCTCGGCCGACTCCGGCACTTGGGCTTGGACTTCAAGCTCGAGGTGGCGCAGGTCGGCGACGGTCCTGCCTCCCGGCTGGGCGGGTCGGCTCAGACAGTGTCTTGTGTTCCACGCTTTCGGGGGAACCCCGCGCCGCAAGACGGATGCGGATAGGGGATCGTTTCGTGTAGCGGTGAGGGCCGCCTTCACGCATGGCGGCCGCCGCCCGGTTGCAGCGCCGGGACGCCGAGATCCTTAAAACCGAGCTGAACTGCAACATGGTGCGCTGTTCGCACTACCCGCAGTCCCCGCACTTCCTCGACGCCTGCGACGAGCTCGGGCTGATGGTGTGGCAAGAGTCACCGGGCTGGGCCTATGTGGGGGACGCGGCGGGGCAGGACATCGTCGCGCAGAACGTACACGACATGGTGGTCCGAGACCGTAACCGGCCGTGCGTGATCGTCTGGGGCACCCGGCTGAATGAGACGGCGAGCCACTCTCGCCTGTACGCCCGAACCCGCCAGATCGCCCACGACCTGGACGGGACCCGCCCGACGTCCGGCGTCATGACCAGGCATTCTGCCCGGGGCTGGGGCGAGGACGTCTTCGGCTACGACGACTACCACCATTCCCGCGGCGACGCCACCCTCAAGCCACCCCTGCCGGGCGTGCCCTATCTGGTCAGCGAGGCCGTCGGCGCACTGGCCGGCGCGCCGGCCTACCGCTGGATCGACGTCGGCACGGTCCTGGCCCGGCTCCCCGCCGCACGGGCCCGGCGCGAATGCCATGATCGCCACGAACTGCGAACGGCTCGAGATCTTCGCCGGCCCGGACCACATCGCGACCGGCATCCCCGATCACGCCCGGCTCGGCGGCCTGACCTACCCCCCGGTGTTCACCGACCTCACCATGGACGGATCCGGCATGCCGGAGCTGCGCATCGACGGCTACCTCGGCGGTCAGCTAGTGGCCTCGACCCGCATGTCGGCCGACCCGGCGCGCGACCGGATCGTGCTAACCGCCGACCACGCCTCGATCAGCGCCGACGGCACCGACACCACGCGGGTCACCTTCCGCGCCATCGACGCCTACGGCAATCAACGCCCGCACGTCGCCGGGGACGTGACCCTCCAGCTGACCGGCCCGGCCATCCTGGTGGGCGACAACCCCTTCCCATTCGGCGACTACGGCGGAGCCGGCGGTGCTTTCGTACGCTCGCTGCCAAACCAGCCCGGCCTGGTCACAGTCACCACGCGGCATCCCGCGCTCGGACACGGCACCGTCACCGTCACCATGACACCCCCGCCCAGGCTCGCGGCAACAGAGCATCGACATGTCGGGAAGCTGCCAGCTACCCGCTCGAGGATGCCCGGGCCCGGCGAGCCTACGGAGTGCCCAGCGGGGTGAACAACATCCTCATCATCAACAAGGCGGTCGCCGCTGGCCGGGTCACCGCGATCATCGTCAACGAGCGCCTAGGCTTCTGATCACCTTGCTGGTGCCAGTGCCGCCAGCAGGGTGGGCGGGTCGTAGCCGCCGCGGTGCACAACGCCGTCGATGAACAGGGTGGGGGTGCCGAGCACCTGGCCCGAGGCCAGGCCGCTGTCGACGTCGCGCTGGATCCGCTCCAGCACGGCCGTGCTGGAGCGGTCCCGGTCGAACAGCGCTGCAGCCAGATCAAGCTGGGCGGCGTACCCGCGCAGGTCGCCGTCTTCGAGCGCCTTCTGCCGGTGGAAGAGCAGCTCGTGCATGTCCCAGAACCGGCCCTGCCGTGCGGCGGCCTCAGCTGCGGCCGCCGCGGCGAGGGCGTGCGGGTGGACGCGGGTCAGCGGGAAATGCCGGAACGCGAACCGCACGTTCCTCCCAAGCTGCTGATCTACCTGCTCGATCGCATGGAACGCCTGCCGCGAGTACGGGCACTCGTAATCGCCGTACTCGATGATCAGGCGGCCGGTGGGCGAGCCGCGGACGTGATCGACCTTCTCGTCCAGCGGCGCCAGGGCGAACTGGCGGTCGTGCGGTACCGCGTTGAGGGTCATGGGCGGCCTCCTGGGTGCTGCGGGCAGATCCGGCTGGCTCGGCGGCTTAGAAGCCGACCGGCTGGCGGATGAGGACGATGTGGATGCGGCCGGGCAGTTCCTGGTGGATCTCGAGGACTTTCCCGACCTGGCTGTGCTGCCCGTAGGCGGCCTGCGCGCGGGCGTCTTCCAGCGGCAGGCTGTGCTGATAGATGCGCTCATGCGCCGCTGCCAGCGTAGGCACGAGCTTCTGCGTGCCGACCACGAAGATCACATTGGCCGCACCCCAGGCGTAAGAACTCAGCTGGCTGCCTGACGCCGAGGCAATGACCAGGGTGCCATCGCGGGTTACCGCGTGCACGCTGCCCAGGGCGTAGTCTGGCTGGCCGCCGATCGCCTTCATGTCCTGCGCTTGGGTCGCGAAGTCGAGCGCGAACATCTTGTTCCGCGCCGACTCCCATCGGCCGCCGCCATCGTTGATGGCGTCCGCGATCCCGGTCTCGGCGAGCGTCACCGAGGTGTTGGTCATCACCGACGAGCCCTCCGGGATGCGGGCAAGCACCGCCTGGCGCGCGGCATCGAGATCACTGACGACCTCGACACTGAACCCGTGCTCCTCGAGCTCCACGACGGTCGTCTGCAGGGTGTTTTCATCCGGCAGTGTGGTAAATCGGTCAGGGGTGGCAGTTGTGCTCATTGCTAGTCCTCCGTGATGCAGCTAGCTGGTTGGTCGAGTGCCCCGAAGCTAAGGGGCATCAAGGTGAGCGACTGTCACCTGGTTCCGGTGATTTCGTGGACCAGGGTCTCGCAGACCGGTGAATCGCCTGGATCAGCTGACGAAGGCTGACCGGCCCAGTCAGCAGAACGCGGAGGGCGATCTGGCCGGAACCAGCACATTCACGGCTGTTCGTGGAAGAACGGGTCTGCGCTGCTCCGGTCGGGCGAATCACCGTGATCAGGTGACGCCTCCTCACCTGCCTGGCGGCAAGCCTGGCAGTGGCCCGCCTCCCGGCAGGAAATTTCAGCAGCGGATTAACTTGGGCGAGCCCGCCTGGGAGCGCTGCCAAACCGGCCCCAACCGAAGGGAGATCCTCCGTGAGCACCGAGCAGCTAGAGAACCTCGAAGCAGTCCTGCGGCAGTCAGCCTTCCCCGCCGACATCGATGTCAACGAGCAACGGCGACTGCTCCGAGAGTTGACATCGTCGCAGCCGCTGCCCGCCGACGTGACCGTGACCGCAGCCGCACTGGGCGGCGTCCCAACCGCCGAGATCACAATCGACGGAATCGAACCTGGCCACGTTGTTCTTTACTTCCACAGCGGCGTGTACGTACTGGGGGACGCCTTCCAGGCCGCCAACCTGGCCTCGCAGGTCGGCCGGCTGACGCGCGCCAAGGTCATCTCCGTCGACTACCGGCTCGCCCCCGAGCATCCGTATCCGGCGGCGGTCGACGACGCTCTTGGCGCCTACGAGGCCCTCCTGCAAAACGGCACTGCCCCTTCGGACATCGCCTTCGCGGGAGAGTCCGCTGGCGGCGGGCTCGCCGTCGCCACCCTGGTCAACGCCCGAGATCACGGTCTGCCCTTGCCCGCCGCAGCCTTCGTCATGTCACCGTATGCCGACCTCACCCTGGCCGGGACGACCATGCAAACCAAGCGCGAGGTCGACGTGCTGATGAGCCCAGAAGCCCTCCGATCCCGAGTCACCGACTACACGGCGGGACAAGACGCCGCTCTTGGCCTGATCAGCCCGATATTCGCCGATCTGTCCGGCCTGCCGCCCCTGATCATCCAGGCCGGAAGTCACGAGGTTCTCCTCGACGACGCCGTCCGCCTCGCGCGACAAGCCGCCACCGCCGATGTCGAGGTCACCCTCGACATCACCCCCCGGGTGATGCACGTCTTCCAATCCTTTTACCCGGTCCTCGACGAAGCGGCCGCTGCGCTGGACAGAGCCGGACAGCTCCTGTCGGCGCATCTCGCCGGTGCAGAGCGCGTCACCGCATAGCGAAAGGCAGATGGCAAGAGATGACGGACTTAAGAACGAGTCGAGGCCGGTCCCGAGGATCCGCCGGAGCCGACCAGCCAATAAGCCGATCGCCCCGGGCCCCTTGAGTCGGCCTAGGCCAGACCTTAATTAGACGTGCGTTGGCAAATCGGGAGTTCACATGGCACAGCCAGTCGCTTCACAAGGTCCGCGGGATACGCAGGACCACCCGACGGCACCTGCCGACCGGCGCTGGCTGGTCCTGGCCGTGGTCGCCGTCGCCCAGCTGATGGTGGTGCTGGACGCCACCATCGTCAACATCGCGCTGCCGTCGGCGCAGCATTCGCTGGGGTTCGCCAACAGCGACCGGCAGTGGGTGGTGACGGCTTATGCCCTGGCCTTCGGCAGCCTGCTGCTGGTGGGCGGCCGGCTGGGCGACATGTACAACCGCAAGTGGGTCCTCATCACCGGCCTGACCGGATTCGCCGTCGCCTCGGCGATCGGCGGGGCCTCCGTCTCGTTCCTGATGCTGGTGTCGGCCCGGGCGCTGCAGGGCGCGTTCGGCGCCATCCTCGCGCCATCCGCGCTGGGCACCCTGGTCAGCACGTTCCGGGACCCGCTCGAACGGGGCCGGGCCTTCGCGGTCTTCGGCTCGGTCGCCGTCGGCGGCGGCGCCGTGGGCCTGATCCTCGGCGGGGTGCTCACCCAGTACCTGTCCTGGCGTTACACGCTGTACGTCAACCTGATCTTCGCCGCGATCGCCGTGGCGGGCGCCCTGGCCTACATCCGCAGCAGGCGCCCGGCCAACCCGCCGCGGATGGACTGGCCGGGCGCCGTGCTGGCCTGCGCCGGGCTGTTCCTCATCGTCTATGGCTTCTCCCACGCCGAGACGGCCGGCTGGACCGCCACGCTGACCCTCGGCTCCCTGATCCTCGGCTTCGTCCTGCTCGCCGCGTTCGTCGCCGCCGAACAGCGATCCCCTCACCCGCTGCTGCCGCTGCGGGTCATCCTGGACCGCACCCGGGGCGGCTCCTTCGTCGCGGTCGGCATCACCGGAATCGCGCTCTTCGCGATCTTCCTGTTCCTCACCTTCTACATGCAGCAGGTCAAGGGGTACGGCCCGCTGACCACCGGGCTGCTGTTCCTGCCGCTGACCGCCGGGATCCTGGTCGCCTCCACCTTGTACAGCGCCGTGCTCCTGCCCCGGGTCGCGCCCCGCGTCCTGATCACCGCGGGCATGCTGCTGGGCGCGGGCGGGACGGCCTACCTGGGCCAGCTCACCGTAACCTCCAGCTACCTCGGAGGTGTGCTGCCCGCCCTGCTGATCATGGGCCTGGGCCTCGGCATGATCTTCGCCCCGGCCATCAACACGGCCACGGCCGGCGTCCCGCCCCAGGACTCCGGCGTAGCCTCGGCGCTGGTCAACACGATGCAGCAGGTGGGCGGGTCGATCGGCATCTCCATCCTCAGCACCATCGCGGCGAGCGCGACGACCAGCTACTTCATCGCCCACCACACCGGCCCGCAGGCACCAGCGATCGCGGCGACCCACGGCTACACCCTGGCCTTCACGATCTCGGCCGCACTGCTCGGGCTCGGCGCGATCCTCGCGATCCTCATGCTGCCCTCACGGAAGCGGCTTGAAGAACTCACCAGCGAAGCCCCGGCCCTCATCCCCGAGCCGGAGCCAGAAGCAGCCGCGCCCGCCCCAGCGCCGCAGCCCCAGGCGGCCTCCACGGAGCTCCCAGCGGTAAAGGTGATGCCCGTGGGCCTTTTCTGCTGCTCGCCAGTGATAGACCCGTGTCTCCCACCGGCAGCGGCCCGGCCGACCTTGTAGCGAGAGGACTCGAACCGGGCAGCTGTTTGGCTGCGCCTGATGCTCCGACTTCTCGATTCAGTTCACCGCGCCAGTACCTGCCCGGCACGATCACCGAGGGCACCGGCGAGCAGCGGCCCTGCTGACGGCGACTGAACCCGATCGCCACGATCCGGTGGCGGAGGCGCGGTCACGCCGCCAGCCGCCGATACCAGGGGTCATGGCGCAGATCCCCCGGCAACAGCGGCCGGGCGCTTGGTTTCCGGGTTCGGTCCCCCCGGGTACGTTGACGGGCGGGCGCTAGTGGTGTCTGGCCGGGAGGCGGTGTGAGCGTTCATGCCTGGCCGCGCGGCCGCAGCGTGGCGTTCTGGTGTCGCCTTGCCGCGGTTGGCGGTGCCGCCGCCGTGGTTGCTGTGTAGCGTCGGGCCGATGACGGCACATTCCGGTATCAGGGGGCCCGCAGCAGGCCTAACGGGCCGGCTCAGCGAACGTACCGTACTTGATCGGTTCGTTGCTGGCGTGCGGGCCGGCGAGGGCCGGGCATTGGTGGTGCGCGGTGAGCCCGGCGTGGGCAAGACCGTGCTGCTTGACTACCTGGCCTGGCGGGCCTCGGGGTGCCTGGTAGCGCGGGCAGTGGGAGTGCAGTCGGAAATGGAGCTGGCCTTCGCGGGGCTGCATCAGCTGTGCGCGCCGATGCTAGATCATGCTGAGTCTCTTCCGGTTCCGCAGCTTGAGGCGCTGCGGACCGCGTTCGGTCTCAGCGCCGGTCCAGTCCCGGACCGGTTCTTGGTTGGCCTAGCCGTGCTGGGCTTGCTGTCCGAGACGGCGGGGGAACGTCCGCTGGTGTGCGTGGTGGATGACCAGCAGTGGCTGGACCGCGCCTCAGCGCAGGCGCTGGGGTTCGCGGCCCGGCGGCTGGCGGCCGACCCGGTGGGCCTGGTGTTCGCGGCGCGGGTTCCGGGCAAGGACGTGGCCGGGCTGCCAGAGCTCGTGGTGGAGGGCCTGGCCGAGGCTGATGCGCGGGCGCTGCTGGAGTCGGTGCTGCCCGGGCCGCTGGACGCGCGGGTCCGGGACCGGATCATCGCCGACACGCACGGGAACCCGCTGGCGTTGCTGGAGTTGCCGCGAGGGCTGACGCCGGCGCAGCTGACGGGCGGGTTCGGGTTCCGCAGCGGGGTACCGCTGGACGGGCGGATCGAGGAGAGCTTCGGGCGGCAACTGGAGACGTTGCCCGCTCAGACCCGGCGGCTGGTGCAGTTGGCGGCGGCCGATCCGTCCGGCGATCCGGTGCTGGTGTGGCGGGCGGCCGGGCGGCTCGCGATCGGCGCCGGGGCGGCCGGGCCGGCCGTGGAGGCGGGGCTGGCAGAGTTCGGCGCGCGGGTGCGGTTCCGGCATCCGCTGGTGCGCTCCGCGGCCTACCGGTCGGCATCGGTCCAGACGAGGCAGGAGCTGCACGGCGCGCTGGCCGAGGTCACCGACCCGGCTGTCGATCCTGATCGGCGGGCCTGGCACCGTGCCCAGGCCGCGCCGGGCCCAGATGAGGAAGTTGCTGCCGAACTTGAGCAGTCCGCAGGCCGGGCACAGCGCCGCGGTGGTCTCGCGGCGGCGGCCGCGTTCCTGGAGCGGTCCGCCGGGCTGACGCTCGACCCGGCGCGCCGCGCACAGCGGGCGCTGGCCGCAGCGCAAGCCAAGCACCAGGCTGGCGCACTTGACGCCGCGCTCGGACTGCTGGCCATGGCACAGGCCGGGCCGCTGGATGAACTGCAGCGTGCCCGCGGCGACCTGCTGCGCGCGCAGATCGCGTTCGCCTCGAGTCATGGCCGTGACGCGCCCCCGCTCATGCTCAGCGCGGCCAAGCAGCTCGAGGCGCTGGACGTCCGGCTGGCCCGCGAGACCTACCTGGAGGCATTCACCGCCGCGCTGTTCGTCGGCCGCCTGTCTCCGGCGGTCGGGGATGTGGCCAGAGCCGCACGTATGGCGCCCGCGCCACTGGCCCCGGCGCGCGCCCCCGATCTGCTCCTGGACGGCCTGGCGCAGCTGGTCACGGAGGGCTATGCGGCCGGGACGCCTGCCCTGAGACGGGCGCTGCTCGCCTTCCGCAGTCAGGACATCTCAGCGGAGGAGGGGCTGGGCTGGCTGTGGCTCGCCGGGCGGGCGGCCATGGCGGTGTGGGACGACGAGACATGGCACATCCTGGCCAGCCGTCACGTCAAGCTCGCGCGTGACGCGGGGGCACTCAGCGAGCTCCCCCTCGCGGTCCGGTCCCGCATCCTCCTGCACGCACACACGGGCGAGCTGGCGGAGGGCGCGGCACTCATCGCGGAGGCGCAGGCGGTCGCCGACGCGACCGGGAGCCAGCTCGGGCCCTACGGTGCCCTGGGCGTCACCGCGTGGCGGGGCCGTGAGGCCGAGGCCACCGAGCTTATCCAGGCCACCATGGACGGCGTGACGAGCCGTGGTGAGGGGAGGGGAGTGACCAGCCAGTACTCCGCCGCCTTGCTGTACAACGGCCTCGGCCACTACGACAAGGCCCTCGCCGCCGCCGAGCTGGTGTGCGAGTTCGACGACCTGGGCGTCCTCGGATGGTCGCTGACGGAGTTGGTCGAGGCGGCCGTCCGCAGCAGCCAGCCCGCGCGCGCATCCGACGCTCTCCAGCGGCTTTCCGAGATGACCCGCGCCAGCGGCACCGACTGGGCGCTTGGCACCGAGGCGCGCTCGCGTGCCCTGCTGAGTGAGGGTGAGACCGCCGAGAACTGCTATCGCGAGGCGATCGACCGGCTCGGGCGTACCCGCATGCGCCCGGCCGTGGCCCGCGCCCACCTCCTGTACGGCGAATGGCTGCGCCGCGAGAACCGGCGCCGGGACGCCCGCGCCGAGCTGCGGACCGCCCATGGCCTGTTCACCACGATGGGCATCGAGGCGTTCGCCGAGCGGGCCCGGCGTGAGCTCCTGGCCACCGGCGACGCGGTGCGCAAGCGGACGGTCGAGACGGTCAGCGAGCTCACCGCCCAGGAGGCGCACATCGCCCGGCTCGCCGTCGACGGCCGCACGAACGTGGAGATCGGGGCCCAGCTATTCCTCAGCACCCGGACCGTCGAATGGCATCTCAGCAAGGTGTACACCAAGCTCGGAGTCGGCTCACGCCGAGAGCTGCGGCGGGCCCTGGCCAGCCTCGGGCAGGCAGACCCACAGGCCTAGCCATTTGACAGCACTGAACGTCAGCGCTCGCCCTTACGAGCGAGGGGTCGCCGTCGGCGAGGACGTTAACCGCCGGCATCGGCGTCGCGGGTGGGGTTGGTGGGCCGGGGTAGGGGAGGTGGGCCAGCAGGTTGTCGTGTGGTTTGACGTCTTGGGGCCCGAAAGTATACCGTTAATTCGCGAAATATATTGCTGGTTTTGTAGTTCAGGCGTAGCCTGGTGTCAGGCAGCGGGGATCAGCCGCCGACGGCGGCCAGCTACCCCCGTGGTCATCAGGAGATGGTTCGCATGAGGGACAGCAGCGGAAGACGGGTACTGGTGCGCCCGCGGGATGGCCGGATGCTGGCCGGGGTGTGCGCGGGTGTGGCCGACTACTTCGGCCTCGATGTCACCCTGGTCCGGGTGATCTGGGCCGTGGTAGCCGTCATCACCGGAGGCGCCGGTGTCCTGGCTTACCTGGTGGCGTGGATCATCATTCCCTCCGAAGGCCAGCAGAGCCCGGTCGCGGAGAACATGGACGGCAAGAAGCAGGATTCCTACTCAGGCTGACGGTCCCGTGATGGGCTTCCGGCCCTTCTTCAATCCGGTACCGGCGAGTTGGATCGAATACACCTGCCCGGCGTTAGCGTGCGCCCAGCGTCCCGGATGCTGGGGGATTAGGTATGGGCGCGTCGTTCAACTGCCGGTCGATGTCAACGAAAATGGCGTCGTCTTCGATCTTGCATGCGTACACCGGGATGGGGCCGCAAGCAAACACGCCGACGGCCGCGCCGGTGGTCAGGTCGTAGCGTGACGCGTGGGCGGCGCAGACCAGCGTGTCATCGTCCTGGAGGCTGCCCTCGTGCAGAGGTTGCTGCTGGTGGGTGCAGGTGTTGTGGATAGCCCTGACGTCGTCATCGTCGAGGCGGATGAGGCAGATCGGTTCGCGTAGCTCGTCAACCAGCATGGTGTCGCCGACCTCCAGGTCGTCGAGGTTCGCGACGACTACGAACGTCATGGATGTGTCCTTCCACTTGCGGGCCGCCGGGGTGCCGGCTGGCTGCCGCGCACCTCGATCCAGCCGTTACGGATCCTGGTAGGTAGCACGGGTTGCGGCTGGCTAGCCGGGCCCCGGCTGACGCCGCCGTCGGCGAGCGCGAAGCGGGATCCGTGCAGCGGGCAGGTCACGGTCAGGTCTGCGACTGGGCCGCGGCTGAGCAGGCCACCGGCGTGGCTGCAGACGTTGTCGATGGCGTAGAGGCGGCCGTGGTGCCGGTACAGCATGACCTGCCGGCCCTCGGCCTCGACGGCGGTCGGCGAGTTGTCCGGCAGGTCGGCCTCCTGAAGGGTGCGGGTCCACCGCCGCGGCCCGATGGCCCACGCCACCCGGTTGACCATCGCACCTTTGGTGAATACGAGATGACCGCCCAGGTAGCCGGCCGCGGCCGTGACCGTCAGGCTGGCCGCGCCCAGGGCGCGTGCCGTGCCACGGTGGCCGGCCATCCGGGTGCCCAGGGAGGCACCTTGCAGCCCAACGGCCACGCTGTTGAGCAGGCCGTGGAAGAGCCCGACGCGGCGGTCCTGATCGTCGCTGACGCTCCAGTCGCTCAGACCGGTCAGGGCGGTAGCGCCCGCGGCGACGATCCCGGCCGCGCTGAGCATGCCTGCGGCGTCGATGCCACGCCGGGGAGCAGGGTCACGGTCCGTAGCGTCCAGCACCACGACACCGGCCCACAGCCCGACCGGCAGGTCGCTCAGTGCCGGGTGCAGCGGGTGGCCGACCCATCGGCCGCCATGCATCAGCTCAAGGACAAGATTGTCCTGGTGCCGTTCGCGGACTGGCCCCAGCACAGCGGTCAGCCGGTCGCTCAGAGTCCGGAGCCAGCCAAGCCGGTCGAGCCACGCCACGAGATCGCTGTGCCAGGAGACCAGCCGGGTGGTAGCGAACGGAGAACTGCCAGCCTGCTCGGCCTGCTGGCCGGCTACTGGCGGATCGTCGGCCTGGCCGCTGCCTGTTCGCATCAGGTTCCTCCACGGGGCGCCAGCTTGGAGCTCGATCCTGAAGAGAATCTTCTAGCTCTTCGGTCATTCTGCTCGTCTCACCTTGCTGCACATGCCCGGCGGGAATCGCCTGCTAAACGTGCCTCAGGCTTGGCATGGTCACTGGCGGGCGCGGCGTCCAGGGTCGCGAATCACCACTACCGGGCAGTCGCAGTGGGTGACGCAGTGCTCGCTGACCGAGCCGAGGAGCATGCCCACGAACTCACCGTGGCCGTGACTCCCGACGACGACGAGATCTGCGGTCTTCGAGAGGGCCTCGAGGACCGGCGCCGCATGCCCCTCGATGACTGATCGCCGAACCTCAATCGCATCACGCGGGGTCAGGACGGCGCTGACCGCCTTGTCGAGCTGTCGTCGCGCCTCGTCAGCCGGGTCGTAGTCAGGCGGGTCGAGAGTCTCCCAACCCGAATAGCTCACTGGCCACTCCCAAGTGGACACGATCTCCAGGGGCGCGCCGGTCAGCTCCGCCTGGCGCACCGCCCAGCGAAAAGCGGCGAGCGAAGCTGCTGACCCGTCGACCCCCACGACGATCCCACGCTGGGTTGCTGTCGTTCCTTCAGCGCTCGTCACGGTGTCCTCCTCTCACACATCATCATACTACTTGCACAAGTTACTTTAGGACTCTGCTACCGTGGAAGCCATGGACAAGCCGGGATCTCAGGGTGAGGCGAGCGACGCGGTCCGCCTGGCGATGGCGGTCTCCCGGCTGCGGTCCCGGATCAGGATCGAGGCCGGCCTCCGCTCGACCGGCATCCCGATCTCGCAGCTGGCCGTGCTGGCCCGCATCATCGACGAGGGGCCCATGACCGCGGCGGCGCTGGCGGCCGGCGAGCACGTCACTCAGCAGGCGATCGCGCAGAGCCTGGCGACGCTCAAGGGGCGGGGCCTGGTGGAGAAGCAGGCCGATCCCAGCGACGGCCGCAAGAGCCTGGTGAGCGCGACCGCGGCGGGCCGGAAGCTCAGGGAATCCCTCGAGGTATCGCGCGAGGAATGGCTTACCCAGGCCATCGACGCGGCAGTCAAGCCCGCGGAGCGCGCCCTGCTCCAAGACGCGATCGAGCTGCTCGAGCGCATCGCCGACGTGGAGCTGCACCGCGGCGGTGAGATCCGGTGACAACGAAGACCGAATCTCGGCCGCGCGTGACCGGCCCGTTCGGGTGGCGGACCGTGTCACCCCTGGTGATGGGGTCAGCGCTGAACCCGATCAACAGCTCGGTGATCGCGACCGCGCTGGTGCCGATCGCGGCCGCCCTGCACGTACCGGTCGGGCGCACGTCGATCCTGGTCTCTTCGCTGTACCTGGCCTGCGCGATCGCGCAGCCGACCGCAGGCAAGCTCGCTGAGGAGTTCGGCCCCCGCCGGGTCTTCCTCGCCGGGATCGTGCTGGTGCTGCTCGGCGGCGTGGTCGGCGGCCTGGGCAATGACCTGGCCGTGCTGGTCGTGGCCAGGGTCCTGATCGGCGTCGGAACGTCAGGTGGCTATCCCTCCGCGATGGTGATCATCCGCCGCCGCTCCCACCAGGCCGGCCTGGGCGAGCCACCGGGCAGCGTGCTCGGGAGCCTGGCGATCGCCGGCTCAGCCACCGTGGCGATCGGCCCGCCGATCGGTGGCCTGCTGGTCGGCGGCCTGGGGTGGCGCTCGGCATTCCTGCTCAACGTTCCGCTGACCGCCGCCGCGCTGGCGATGACGCTCGCCTGGGTTCCCCGCGATGTGCAGCCGGCTGCCGGACGGAAGATCGCCGAGCTCACAACCCGGATCGATCTGGGCGGCATCGCGCTGTTTGGCGGGATGCTGGCCGCCCTGCTGGTGTTCTTGATGTCGCTGCCGCACCCAGGCTGGGTGGCGCTGGCCATCTCGGCCGTACTGGCGGCGCTCTTGGTGGCCTGGGAACTCCACGCCACCAGGCCATTCATCGACCTGCGGCTGCTCGCATCCCAGCGCGCGCTCACCCGGACGTACCTGCGCTTCGGGCTGACGCTGCTCGGAGTGTACGTCGTGCTCTACGGGATCACGCAATGGATGGAGGCGGCCCGGGGGCTGTCCCCCGAGCAGGCCGGCCTGGTGCTGCTGCCCATGGGCGCCGCCGCCGCCGTCGTGTCGCAACCGGTGTCGCGCCGTAACCTCGTCCGCGGGCCGCTGATCGCCTGCGCGTTCTTCATGCTCCTGGCCTCGGTCGCCACGCTGTTCATCACCGTTCACAGCCCGGTGCTCGCGCTCGTCGCGGTGATGGTCCTGTTCGGCGTGGTCGTGGGCACGACGTCGGTGGGCAACCAGACCGCGTTGTACCTCCAGTCGCCGCCGGAAAGTCTCGGGACCGCCTCGGGCCTGTTGCGGACCTTCGGCTACATCGGGTCGATCGCCTCGGCCACGATCACCAGCATCGTCTTCCACACCCGGGTCAGCGACGCCGGGCTGCACGACATGGCGCTCATCCTCGTCGGCGTCGCCGCCGCCGTGCTGCTCATGACGCTCCTCGACCGCCAGCTGACCCGCGGCGCACCGGCCGCCTGATCATGGACGACCAGCCGGGCTGGTTACCCGATGACCACGCGGAGCTGGTCGCGGGCCGCGCTGAGCGCGTGCTCGACGGCGTGCCGGTTGGCTGCCTCGGCGAAGATGAAACCCAGGTAGCGGTCTCCGTCGGGGAGCGGTCGAACCCGCTGGCCGGCCGGGATGGTGATGGTCACGCCGGTGATGCCGGGTACGGCGGCGGCGCTCTCCCGGCCCTGCACGGCTCGGAGCACGCCGGGCCGCGGGACCGGGAGCATGAACACCCCTGCAGGCCGGGCCGGGGCGTGGCCGATGGCGGGAGTGAGCTGGCCGAGAGCGTTGGCCAGCACGAGCTCTTCCAGGCTTTGCCCGCCGGGGAAGCGCAGTGTGCGGGAGCACAGTCCGCCGATGCACCGCGCCGCCAGTTCGAGCATGGCGGCCCGCCCACCTCCGCATCCCCCTGCACTGCCACCGTCGTCAGCGATGCGCAGTTCAGCGTGGATGGGGCCGTGGGTGAGGCCGAGCGCGCAGGCGGCCTGCCCAGCGGTGCGGATGGCGGCCGCGAGGACCGGTGCGGACAGCCGGGAAGGGGTGACCAGCATGGTTTCCTCGAACGTGGGCCCATCCGGCATGGCGGGTTTGTCGAAGATAGCGGTCACCGTCAGGCCGCCGTCGGCCAGCAAGCCATCGATGCTCAGTTCCGGCCCGGGCAGATATTCCTCGACCAGCAGGGGTTCTCCGGCCGCGTGCCGGGCGGTGGCCAGGATGCCCCGGATGCGCTGGGCCGCAGCCACCGCGACGGCCGGGTCGTCGGCGCGCAGGACGCCCTGGCTGGCGCTGAGCGAGACCGCCTTGACCACGCACGGGAATCCCACCGACGTGGCGGCAGCACGGATGGCGTCCGCTGGGGCCGCGGCGGGCAGGATCGCGAACCGGGGCTGAGGAACGCCGGCGGCCGCCCATCGTTGCCGCTGCCGGGCCTTGTCGCTGGCGTTGCGCACCGCGCCGACCGAGTTGTGCGGCAGTCCCATCCGCGCGGCCACCGCTGCCGCCAGGGCGAGCATCGGCGTGTCCGCGGCGACCACGGCGGCGACCGGCCCGCAGCGGCCCAGGATCCGGCGGACGCTGGTTTCCGGGTCGCCGGGGTGCACCGGGATGACCGGGCGGCCGCTCAGCGGCAGCGCGCCGTCGCTGCCGATCACCAGGTCCAGGCCCATCCGGGCGGCCGCCCGGAGGAAGTCAGCTGCGCGGTAGGTGCGCGCGGGCACCAGTAGCAGCACGCGCGGCCCGGCGGCCGGGGCAGGTTCGCGGTGGTCCGCACGTGCCTGCGGGACGGTCATCGTTTCCCGGCGGAGAAGAACGGATCGGTGCCCGCCGCGTGGTCAGTGACGTCCGTGATGCCGATGATGCCGGGCAGGCGCGCTCGCAGCAGCGGCTCGATGCCCTGCCGGATGGTCACCTCGGCCAGGCTGCAGCCTTGGCAGCCGCCATGCAGCCGGATCCGGATCCAGCCCTCGGCTGCGCCGTCGACGCTGACGTGGCCCCGGTGGGCGGCGATGGCCGGGTTGACCTCGGCGTCCAGCACCTCGCGCGCGGCCCCGGCGAGGTCGGCGGCGGCCGCGGGCAGCGATCCCGGCGGGCTGGCACTGGGCGGGGCCAGCCGCACGGCACTGATCTCGGGCACGGCGGCACGGATCAGCGCCTCGATGCGCGCGGCCAGCGGGAACACCGCCCCCGGTGATCCGGTCACCTCCAGGGTGAGGATGCCCTCCCGTACCCCGACGGCCCGGACGGCGCCGCCCCGGGCAATGACCGAGGGCCGGACACTACGCTCCAGCGCGGCCGTCACCAGCTCGGTCAGCTCGGTCAGGTCGGTCACCGGGCGGCCTCCCCGCTGGCGGCCGGACGAGCCGGGCGGATCACCGGGCGGCCGCTCACGGCATCGAGTGCCGCTTCCAGGTCGGCGATCAGGTCGCCGGGAGCTTCGATGCCGACTGAGACGCGGAGCAGGTCGTCCGGTACCGGGGAGGACGGTCCCTCGCTGCTGCGCCGGTGCTCGATCAAACTCTCTACCCCGCCCAGCGATGTGGCCCGCTTAATCACCTGGACTTCCCGCAGCACCGCCTGCGCGGGCCCGGCTCCGCCGGCTACCCGGATGGACAGCATCCCGCCGAACCCGCCGGTCATCTGCCGGGCCGCGATCTGATGGCCTGGGTGATCAGGCAGCCCCGGATACAGCACGGCACTGAGCGCCGGATGTCGGTGGAAATGGGTGGCCAGGGCCAGCGCCGTCTCGGATGCGCGGTACACCCGCAGGAACAGGGTGCGCATGCCACGCTGCAACAGCCACGCCTCGAACGGCCCCGGCATGGCACCGGCGTTGCGTCGCCATGATCGGATCCGTTCCCAGAACGGGTCCTGGCGGGCGGCCAGCACGGCGCCAGCCAGCGCGTCGCCGTGGCCGTTGAGGTATTTGCTGGCCGAATGCACGACCAGGTCGGCACCGTGCTCGAACGGCCGGGTCAGCACCGGGGTGGCCACCGTGTTGTCTACCGCCACCCGCACCCCGGCCGCGTGCGCGAGGTCGCAGACCGCCGTCAGGTCGGTGATCTCCCACATGGGGTTCGCCGGGGTCTCGGCCCACAGCAGCCGGGTCCGGCCCGGGCGGATCGCGGCGGCCACCGCGTCAAGATCGGTGGTGTCGGTGAACTCCACGTCCAGGCCCCAGGTCAGGGCGAACTCGGCCAGCCACTTGCGCACTCCCCAGTACAGCACCCGGGAGACCAGCACGTGATCGCCAGGCAGCAGCGACTGGAACACCGCGGTGGCCGCGGCCATCCCCGAGCCGAACAGTGCGCACCGGCCGCCGCCACCCTCCAGTTCCGCCAGCAGCCGCTCGGCATGCTCGGAGGTCGGGTTGTCCGCCCGGGTGTATACCCGGCTGTCCGGGTAGGAGCCATCCGGCCGCTGCTCGTAGTTCGTGGACAGGTTGATCACCGGCGCTAGACCACCCGAGCCCAGGTCCACTTCACCCAGTCCCTGCGCGGCCAGGGTCTCCGGCGATACAGGCCGTTCCATCAGCTGTTCCTCCTGCCGTCGGCTATGGCTGGCCAGGGATGGTGCGCAGCCGCAGCAGGTTCATGGCGATCAGGCTGAGCACGGTGTCATCGTGCTGGTTGAGCAGTTCGGCCCGGGTCTGCACCAGCCCCCGGTCCGGCTTGCTCTGCGAGCGACGGGTCTGCAGGATCGTGGTCCGCAGCCGCAGTGCGTCGCCGGGGCGCAGCGGCGCGGGCCAGCGCAGCTCATCGATGCCGGGGGAGCCGAGGCTGGCCACCCGGGACAGGTAGTGATCGGCGAACAGTCGCATGAAGATCCCGGCGGTGTGCCAGCCGCTGGCGATCAGGCCGCCAAACGGGCCGGTCGCGGCGAAGCCGGGGTCCACGTGGATGGGCTGCGGGTCGAACTGCCGGGAGAACGCGATGATCTCCGGCTCGCTCACCTCGGCGTACCCGTACTCATACTCGGCGCCCGGCGCATAGTCCTCGAAATAGCGGTCCCCGATCGGCACCGCGAAGTCCGCCGCGCTCAGCGTCCGCGTGGCCACCAGTGGCGCTGGTCGGGGTTCCGCCATGGCCGCCCAGTCTGCCACAGCACACGCAGCGACCGGCCAGCGCCAGCCGCCCGGCAAGCCGCAGAGATCTGCGGGACGGCCGGCCCGGGCGGCGGATGCCCGGGATCTGTTTCATCGGTGACCTCACGCCGCCGCTCTTTTCCTCGTCTACCGGGCGAAGGTGCGCAACGAAGCCCGCCGCACCTGAATCCATCCGACTGAGGAGAGGAAGCCCATGTCTGTCGAGGACAACAAGGCTATTGTCGGCCGCTGGTTCACCGAGTTCTGGGGCGAGAAGTTCAACTCCGCCATCATCGACGAGCTCGCTGCGCCTGACATGCGCTTTGCGTACTCGCTGCACGCCCCGGTGCGCGGCCGCGAGGCCATCCGTGATTTCGCAGTCAAGTTCCGTGCCGCGTTCCCGGATCTCGGCTTCGCAGGTACCGCCGACCTGATCGCCGAGGGCGACTACGTCATCGGCCAGTGGATCGGCGGCGGCACGCATACCGGCGGCCCGTTCCAGGACATGCCGTTGGGTGGGCTGCCGGCCGCCAACACCGGCAAGAAGATGCGGTTCACCGGTACCAGCGTCCTCAAGGTCGAGAACGGGCTGATCACCGAAGAGATTGGCCTGGATGACGGCGTCACCGTGCTTTGCCAGCTCGGTCTCATCGCCGGCTGAGAGCGGCCGATCCCGGTTCCGCTGCGGCCTGATCTGCCTGCCCCTGGTGCAGCTGTCCCGATCAGGCCGCGGCGGAACCGGGCTCTACTCGTCCCTGAGCTCACTCAGCAAGCGCAGCAACCCGGCGCGCAGCGCCTCGAACTCGGCTGGGCTGGTCAGCTGGGCCCAGCGCTTTTCGACGCGCTCGGCGGCTGCGTGCGTGACCGGGGGGACAGATGCGCCGCGCTCGGTTAGGAACACCAGTTGCGAGCGGTGGTCGCGCGGGTTCGGCCGACGCTCAACATAGCCCGTGTGCTCGAGTTGGCTGACCGCCTGGGCCATCGACTGCTTGCGCACCTGGGCCAGCTCGGCGAGCCGCGAGACCGAGATGCCCTCGGGTGGCACGAACGGGAAGACGTTGCCGGCCGCTGGGCGGATGTCGCCGAATCCCGCCTCGCGCAGCGCGGCTTCGATGTCCTGTGCGTAGTGCTGGTAGACCAGCCGGAGCAGCAGCCCGATCAGGGGACGGTCAGGAAAGTCCGGTGCCATAGATAGACAGCCGCCTGTCTATTGAGTAGGTTGGACAGGTACCTGTCGAGCCTACGGGAACGGAGCCCGCCATGACCACACCACCGGCCGTCTTCGGCCAGTTCGGCCAAGCCCTGGCCTTTGCCGAGCGGACGCTGAGCGCCACACTGCGTGAACACCTCGCCCAGCGAGACACCCAGCCGGAGACCTGGTATGCCCTCCAGCTGATCGCCACGCGCGGACCAGGACTTTCCCGTCAGGCGCTGAGCCACGATCTCGAAGGCTCACCGAACCTGAACGCCGACTCCACCCGCGAACTCCTCGCCCGGCTGGCAGCTCAGGGGCTGATCCACGGCGACACCCACGTCGACTTGACGGCCGAAGGTGCAGCCCTGCATCGCAGTCTGCGCGAATACATTGCTGGCCCGACCGTCCGGCTACTGAGCCAGTTCGACATTCACGACATCGAGACGACCGTGCGCACGCTGCAGGCCATCACCGAGCGGTCGGCCGAGGAGTCGGCCGCCGCAGCCGGATAGCGCCGAGGAGCCAGCCGCCTCAGCCGGGTAGATCAGCCCGTGGCCGGGCGAAGTGTCCCGGTTTCGGCGGCCGGCCGGCGGTCGCCGGCCTGGCCGGTGCGAACACCTGACGTCGCACCGGCCAGGTCGGCCTCGTTCCGCGTCAGGCCCTCTCGAGTAGCCTGACGGTAAGCAGAGTTCCGAAAAGAGGACGAGGGTGATGGCCGTCCTGGTCGGCCGACGCGAATCATTCAATGCCGCACATCAGCTGTGCGACACGGACCTATCCGATGAGGAGAACCGGCAGCTGTTCGGGAAGTGCGCGAATCTGCACGGGCACAACTACGTCCTGGAGGTGGTCGTGGCCGGCGAGGTCGATCAGGCCAGCGGCTACGTCTTCGACCTGAAATCGTTGGCTGAGGTCATCAGCAGGCAGGTCATCCAGGACGTGGATCACCGCAATCTGAACACCGACGTCCCGTGGCTCAAGGGACGCATCCCGACGAGCGAAAACCTGGCCCAGGCCTTCTGGGAGCGGCTGCGGCCGGAGCTTCCCGACGGGCTGCTGCGATCCGTCCGGGTGTGGGAGACCGATAAGAACTGGGCCGAATTCGGTGACCCGGCCTGAGGCTCCGGCCCAGGCGGGCGCCCCGGCCCAGGCGGGCGCTCCGGCCCAGGCGGGCGCTCCGGCCCAGGCGGGCGCAGAGTTGAAGAGGCGGTACACGGCCGCGGACTTGGGCGTGTTCACCCGGGACGAGGCGAGCCGGTTTGCCCCCCGGGGGCAGGGTGATCCGCAAGCCGACGCGGTCCTCGCCTGGGAACTGCTGTACCGGCTCGAACCGGAGCTCTATGACCGGCTGGCCACCGCCGAGCGGCTGCATCCCGCGGTGGTGGGCTGGCTGCCCCGCGACCTGGGCCGGATCGCCGAGGTCGGCGCCGGCGCGGGCCGGCTGACCATGGAGCTCATCGAGCGCGGACAGCACATCTCGGCGGTGGAGCCCGCGCTGCCATTGCGGCGGATCCTCCGCCGGAAGCTCGCGGCCGCCGACCACGGAGACCGGGTCCGGGTGATCCCCGGGTTCTTCGACGATCTGCCGCTGCCCGACGGTTTCGCCGACCTGGTCGTCGCCTGTTCGGCCTTCACCCCGGCGCCGGGGCACGGCGGGCAGGCCGGCCTGGCCGAGATGGAGCGGGTATGCCGGCCGGGTGGGCTGGTGGCCATCATCTGGCCGAACAACCTCGACTGGCTCGCTGCCCATGGCTACCGGTATGTCAGTTTCCCTGGGCCGATGTCTGTGCAATTCGGCAGCCATCACGAGGCAGTGGAACTGGCCGAGATCTTCTATCCCCAGGCGGCCGGCGAGATCCGGCGACGCGGCGCGCGGCAGGTTCCCTTCGAGGTACTGGGCATCAACCCGCCGCGCGACCTGGCGTTCAAGGTGCTGCCCGGATGAAGATCGCCCTGATGGCGCCCCTGGTGACGGCCATCCGGGAGCCGCAGCGCGGCGGTTCGCAGGCGTTCGTCTCCGATCTGGCCCGCGGCCTGGCCGGACGCGGCCACGACGTGCACGTCTACGCCGCTTCTGGATCGGAGATCCCAGGCATTGAGGTGATCGACACCGGAATCGATCCCCAGTCTCTGGCGGGCACGCTCTACCGGGCGGCCGGGCCAACCGCGGGCGGATCAGGCCAGGCCGAACCAGCCGCGGGCGGATCAGGCCAGGCCGAACCAGCCGCGGTAGCAGCGGCCGAGTCCGCTTTCCGCACCGCCTATATGACTATGCAGACGACCCGGTATGACGTGATCCACAACCACGCCTTCGACGCGCCCGCCGTCCGGCAGGCGACGGCGCTGCAGGCACCGGTGGTGCACACGCTCCACCTGCCGCCGGACCAGGCCGTGTCGGCGGCGCTTCGCAGCGCCGCCAGGCGGAGCAGACCGCCGGCCGTGGCCGTCGTGTCGGATTTCCAGGCCAGCGCCTGGCGCCGGGTCGTCCACGTCGACGCGATCCTGCCGCCGTATCCGCCCACCGGCGTCATTCCCTGGTCAGCGGCGGCCGGGCAGGGCGCGCTGTTCGCGGGCCGACTGGCCCCGGAGAAGGGCGCGGCCGAGGCCATCGACATCGCCCGCGCGGCCGGCCAGCCCATCGACGTCTACGGCGACGTCTACGATCCTGAATACAGCCGTGAGCAGATCGACCCCAGGCGAAGCTGGCCAGGGGTGACCGTTCACCAGGGAGTATCCAGGACCTTGCTCTGGGAGGTGATGGCCCGGGCGGCGGTGGTGCTGTATCCCGCTCGCTGGGACGAGCCGTTCGGGATGGCCGCCGCCGAGGCGCAAGCGTGTGGGACTCCCGTCATTGCGTTCCAGCGCGGCGGGCTCAGTGAGGTGATCATGGATGGGGTAACTGGGTTCCTGGTGCCGCCCGACGACCTGCCCGGCGCTGCCCAGGCGGTGCCGAAGGCGGCCGGGATTTCCCGGCCGGTCTGCCGCCAGCACGCCGAGGACCACCTTGACCTGGAACTGGCCCTGGACGCACATGAGCGTCTCTACCGGCGAGTGGCTGGTGGGTGAGCTGAGCCAGCACCTGCCCGGAGGTACGCCGCCCGCCTCGCCGCACAGGTGGCTGGCGGGCCGGCTCGCGGTGGTCACCGGGGCTAGCCGCGGGATAGGGGCCGCCACCGCCGCGGCCGTGGCGGCAGCTGGCGCGCACGTCGTGCTGGCCGCCCGGGACGCTCAGGCTCTCGACGGCGTGGCGGGCCGGATCACGGACGCAGGGGGGCAGGCCACCCCCGTGCCGACGGACGTGAGCGACGAGGCCGCGGTCGGGCGCCTGTTCGCCGAGGTGAAAGGGGTTGGCCGGCTGGGCGCGCTGATCTGCGCGGCCGGGGTGCTGACACCTGCGCCGTTCGCCGAAACCACGTCCGCCAACTGGAACGAGACGCTCGGAGTCAACCTGACGGGCACTTTCCTGTGCTGTCGCGCCGCGTTCGCCGCCATGCTGCCCGCCGGCGAGGGCCGGATCGTCAACATCGGGTCGCTGTCTGGCGTGTACGCCACCGAGAAGTTTCCCGGACTAGCCGCCTATAACGTGTCCAAATACGGGGTCATCGGCCTCACCGAGGGGATCGCGGTCGAGGGTAAGAAGCACGGCATCAGCGCCATTTGCCTGAGCCCGGGCGCCGTCGACACCCAGATGCTGCGCCGGGCCAACCCGGCGCTGCGCCCCGGGCTTACCCCGGACGACGTCGCGGAGTTGATCGTCGCACTGCTGGGCAGCCCGCTGGCCCCGGTCAGCGGGGCGAACATCCCGCTGTTCTCGAACGCTTAGCACCGCGCTTCAGGGTCGGGCCAGCGACCATAGATCGGTGCGCTCGTCGGCGAGCACGGCCGGAGCCGGCCGGGCTTGCGCGGACACCAGGTGGGCGCACGCCGCCATTTCGCCGTCGAGGTCCACCTCGGGATCCCCGCCACGGTCGAGGCCCATCGCGGCCCGCACCACCCCCTCCACCAGGTAGAAACCGATCAGCTTGGCGTCCGGCACACTGCCGCGGACCACGAACTCATCCCACTTGGTGACGTGGCCGACGTACTCGATCTTGTGCTGGTACTGGTCAGACCAGAAGGTGTACACGTAGTCGTAAGGATCAGTCGAGCCAAGCATGGACCTGGCCGCGGCGGCGCCCTGCTTCTCCCCGTTGTTGAAGTGCTCCACCCGGACCCGGCCGAACAGCGGGTGGAGAATGTTCGCCACGTCACCGGCCACATAGACGTCGGGCGCGCTGGCCTGGCAGAGTTCGTCGGTCAGGATCCCGTTGTCCCGCGCCACGGCGACCGGCGGGACTTCGGGTTCGATGCCGACTCCGGCCACGACGAAATCGCACGCGATACGGTGACCAGCCGCCGTCACGACCGTCTCCACGCGTTCGGTGCCCTCGAAGGCGACGACGTGCTCGCCGGGCAGCAGTTCGACGCCCTTCGCCCGGTGAATGTCCCCGATCATCGCGCCCACCTGGCCGCCCAGGACCGTTCCCAGCGGGGCCTGCCCCGGAAAGGCCGCGGTCACCCGGACGCCCAGCTGGGTCAGTGAAGCCGCTACCTCGCAGCCGATGAATCCCATCCCCACGATGACCGCGCGCCGGCCCGGCACCGCCGCCAGCTTGATCGCGTCGCACTCGGCTACCGTGCGCAGGTAGTGAATCCCGGGCAGGTCGGCTCCGGGCAACGTGAGCCGCCGGTTGCGTCCTCCGGTGGCAATCAGAACTTTCCGGTAGCCAAGTGCTTCCCCCGAGTCCAGGGTGACGGTGTGCGCGGCTGGATCGACGGCCACCACGTTGGCTTCCCGGCGAAGCTCGACATCATGGTCGGCGTACCAGCCGGCCGGCCTGACGTACCAGGCGGCGAGATCCTCCTCCGACCGCAGGTAGGTTTTGGACAGCGGCGGCCGGCCGAACGGGACCTGCGGTTCCCGGCTGATGAGCACGACCGTCCCGGGGAAACCCTCCTCGCGGAGCGTCGCGGCGGCGTTGCCGCCGGCGACGCCACCGCCGATGATCACAAACGAGCCCTCGGCTGATGGCGCAGTCACGCCGTACATTCTGCCGCCCAGGCCATCGCGGGCATCATCCGCCCCGCAGGAACCCTTGGGTTGCGGCCGGTGGCGGCTGGCCGGCCGGCACTGCGGCGAGGCCGACGAGGCCGGCGAGGCCGGCCAGCCCGCCCAGTTGGCGGGCTCGTACTACCTTGAGTTGTCGCGGCTGACTGGCCGTGCGAAGGGCGTCCCGACGGGAAGAGTGACCATGAATGACGCTGGCGTCACCCGTGTCGCCGTCTACATCGATTTCGACAACATCGTGATCTCGCGGTACGACCAGGTTCATGGCCGGGGCCAGTTCCAGCGGGACAAGGTGCGCGGGTTCAGCTCGGCCGACAGGCCTACCGACGGTGATATCGCGGAGAAGGTCCGTCGCGCCACCGTGGACGTTGGCGCGGTGATCGACTTCGCCTCATCGTTCGGCACCCTGGTGCTCACCCGGGCCTACGCGGACTGGTCGGCCCCGGTGAACGCCGACTACCGCGGCCAGCTCGTCAGCCGCGCCGTGGACCTGGTGCAGCTGTTTCCCACGGCCGCCTACGCCAAGAACGGTGCTGACATCAGGCTGGCCGTGGATGCGGTGGAGGACATGTTCCGCCTTCCTGATCTGACCCATGTGGTGATCGTGGCGGGGGACTCCGATTACATCGCTCTCGCCCAGCGGTGCAGGCGGCTGGGCCGTTACGTCGTGGGGGTCGGCGTCGCCGGATCCACCAGCAGAGCGCTCGCGGCGGCGTGTGATGAACTCGTGACCTACGACGCACTTCCAGGCGTTGAACCCATCGATGCCCGGCCGGCCACCGGCCAGACGGTCGGCGAGCAGCCGCAACCCGTCGGGTCCGGCGCCGCCTCGCCCGCGCGCGGCTCGCGCCGGGCCAGGCCGCCAGCGGCCGCGGTCATCGACGAGACGGATCCTGATTCTGAAGACCCGCAGGAGGCAGCGACCAGGCTGCTGGAACGGGCACTGCGGCTCGGCCAGGAGAAGGATGACGCGGACTGGCTGCATAGCTCCGCGGTGAAGAGCCAGATGAGGCGGATGGACCCGTCATTCAGCGAGCGGGCTCTCGGCTACCGTTCCTTCTCTGATTTCGTGAAGTCACGGGCAGCCGTCGCCGAACTCGATGAGACAGACCCGGTGCGGCTCGTCCGGCTCAAGCAGGCCCCGGCCTAAGGCTAGCCAGCCGTCGCCCCGATCACGGCCACCAGTCCGGCCAGCCGGGCCGCGGACCAGGCATGACGGTATCCGGGAAGGGGTAACGCCTGGACTGTCCGATTGCTCAGGGTCTACCTTTAGGCTGCGGTTGACGAACCCGGCGGGGGTCCCTGTCTGTGCGGCTCGCGTCCAGACCCCCCGGACGCGAGATGTGGTGCTGGCGGCAGCCTCAGATCCGCTCGCGGCGACCTGCCCCGGGTTCCTGCCTGGTGGTCTGCCCGGTGCGGGTGGCCATCAGGCGGTTTGCGGCCCGCCCCGCGCCGCCGGGCGTGTCCCCCCCCACGCCGGCGCGGGCCGCTCAACCGTCCGTGCCCCCGGGCGGGCGACAACCTGCTGGCAGCTCCGGGACCCCCCACCCCCGTGTTTCCGGGGCTGCCAGCAGGTAGAACTACTCTGCGCCACCGATGGACTTTTGCGGTATCGGCATTTTTGCTTACTCTGTTCCGGTGGCCGGAGCCGGGATCGCGACCCGTGACAGCCAGTTGCTGCATAGCCTCAGCAACGGGCTGGCTGAGCTGTACCTGCCCGACGGCGGCGATTTTCCCAGCCGGGTGATCAGGCTGGTATCCAGCCTGGTTTCAGCCGAATCATGCTCGTACAACCATCTGGTCGGCCCGGTCGCCGTGGCCTGGCGGATCGAGCCCGCCGACGCGCTGGAATTCCCCGATGCCGATCGACTGTTCCAGCAGCATCTGCCCGAGCACCCACTCCTGCGGCACTATGCGGCGACGGGGGACCTCGCCGCCCGGCGCATCTCCGACGTGGCCAGTGACCGCCAGTTCCGCGCGCTCGGCCTGTACCGCGAGTTCTACCGCCCCGCCCAGGTCGACCATCAGCTGGTCGTGAGCATCCCCGCCCCGCACGGCGGCATGATCAGCGTGGCGCTCAACCGGCAAGGCCAGGACTTCTCCGACCAGCAGCGCGAGGTGATCGACCTGCTGCGCCCGCACCTGGGCCAGGCGGCCGCCATCGCTACCCTGCTGAGCCAGCCGGTGCCCGATGCTCCCCGCGGCGCCGATGGCCGGCTGCTGCTGACCGCACGCCAGACCCGTATCCTGCAGCTCGTCGCGGCGGGGAACTCTGACCGCGCCGTGGCCCGCGCTCTCGGAGTCAGCGTCCGCACCGTGCACACCCACCTGCAGCACATCTACCGGGCATTGGGCGTTAGGTCCCGCACCGAAGCGCTGGCCCACGTCAGGGCGCTGGTCCTGGGTGGTGGCCCGGGCGGGCAGAGCCTTCAGGGGGGGGCCAGCCACGGGACCCAGATAGCCGGCTGACCAGGTGGGCGGTGCTGGGTCAGCTGGCCTGAGCGCGCTGCCCGAGTCGGCCCGCCGTAGCCAGCGTCCGCCCAATTCAGCTGAACGCCAGTGCCCATGCAGCGCCGGCCGGCCGATCCCGGCCGCTGGCTAACCGAGCTGGCCGACGCTACCTCAGGAGTGCCTTCCTGCCCGGGACTGTCGATCATTCAGCAGTTCGATTTTCCCGTACAGGCAAGGCACTTCTTCGTATCTCAAGCCCGTGTCGGCCTACCGGCGTGAAACACGCGGGCTAGGACGGGGTTCCGCGCCTCACTCCTGGCGGAGGAGGCACGATTACCCGGCGTTCGCCATACTGAGGGTGTGTATCCAGGTGATGGGGTCAGGCGCTCGGCGGCCAAGCGGGTCGCCGAGCAGGTGGAGTCAATCGCGCAGGGAGTCGCGCAGCGCGTGATCGATCTCGTGGTCGAGGCGCTGGACATGAACGCGCTGCTCGCCCGGATTGACCTGAATATCGTGCTGGGGCGAGTGGATCTGAACGAGGTAGTCGACCGGATAGACCTGAACCAGATACTCGACCGGGTGGACATGAATAAGCTCATGGCCCAGGTCGACATCAACCAGATCGTCAGCCGTATCGATGTCGAGTCACTGGTTAAGAACACCGATCTGGGTGCCATCATGGTCAGTTCCACCGGCACTCTCGCCACCGACGCGGTTGACCTGGGACGCAGCCACGCGGTCAGCATGGACGACACCCTCGCACACTGGGTCAGCAGGATCCGGCGCAACCATACGGGACGAGCCGAGCCGCCCGAGTTGCCGAACACCCCGGAGGAGCCATGACCGCGCCTGCCGATGCCGATGCCGGCCTGCTGGAACCAGTGCCCAGTAATGTCGGCGTATCGCAACCCGTGCCTCTCGGCGGCAGCCCTCAGCCAAACGTTCCGCTCAGCACCGAAGAAACGAAGAACCTGCGTGGCCAACACGCCGGGTTCGCCTCACGTTTCATCGCGTTCATAGTCGACTGCGCCGTAAGCATCGGGGTGTTCATGCTGGTCCTGGCCGCCGCCTCGTTCGCCGCCAGTGTGCTGACCGGGAGTTCCATCCACTGGAGCAGGGCCAACACATGGGTGGTGGTCACGTTCTTCGCCTGGGAGTTCTTCTATTACGCCTACTTCTGGACCGCGAGCGGCAAGACGCCCGGCATGGTGCTGCTCGGGGTGCAGGTTGTCGGCCAGGACGGCAGCAGCGTGGGCACCAAGCGCGGGCTCCTGCGAACGCTTGCTTTCCCGCTGAGCTTCCTCCTGCTGGGGCTGGGCTTCCTCGGCATCCTGCTGGGGCGTGATCGCCGCGCGCTGCACGACGTCATCGCCGGCACCGCGGTCGTGTACTGCTGGGACGCGCGGGAGGCGCGGCTTCGGTCCCTCGCCCGTGAGGGCAGCGGCCGGCAGCCATAAACCGCGCTTCGAAAACTGCGGACAACGTCGGAAACAGACTCGAAGGGTGATGCCGGATCGGCGAGGCCCAGACAAGCCGCTAGCCTCCCTCTTTCACGCGGCTGGTGAGCTGCCGCTCTGGCGCCCTATCTGATCTTGGAACGGCGCTGGGCTCGTGGCGCTGGGCGGGAACGCGCCGCGCGCCGTCCCCCGGGGGTCTGGGATGGTGTCCTGTGCGGGCGGGATCGCTGCTGGCGGGCATGCTGGCGCCATGCGGTGAGGGCGGAAGCGCGCGGGTGGCGCGCGGTCATGCGAACGCGGCGCGCAGCTGGCGGAATCCAGCGGCGATCTGGGCGGCCCACCGCCAGGTGCGGTCGATCTTCAAGCAGGTGCGGCGGGCGGAGCGGGTGAGCTGGGCAGCTGCGTGCAGCACCCGGTAGCAGAACGCCGCGATCTCGCAGCGGGCCAGCGATGGCACGTGCGCGAAGCAGATCAGCTTGGCCCAGCAGATCAGGTCAGCGGCGGCGAGCACGGCCTCCAGGCAGGCACAATTCTCCTCCCAGGCCCGGCAGGGCAGGTTCCGCAGGCCTGATGCCTTCGCCTGGCGGATGCGGTCCTCGACCCGGGCGTGTAAGCCGAGATGACATCGTTACCCGGCATGATCTCCCTGGGAGCACGGACGGGAGCAGGTGGTCTGGGTGACTGACGACGATGAAGTGTACCTGGCGGGCAACGTCGGGGGAGCGGCGCGCGTCGGCGACACGGTGCATCGCGGCACCGGGCCGTGGACCCCGGCCGTGCACGCGCTGCTCGGCTACCTGGCCGACCGCGTCCCGCACATTCCCCGCGTCCTCGGGTACGACGAGCAGGGCCGCGAGGTGCTGTCCTACCTGCCCGGGCACGTCATCGACGAGGACCGGGAGATGCTCAGCAGCGGTCAGCTCGCCGCCATGACCCGGTGGACCCGTGCGTTCCACGACGCGGTGACCGGCTTCTCCCACCCCGGGCCGTGGCGGTACTGCCCGTTCCCCGGCCCGACGCTGATCGGGCACAACGACATCGCCCCCTACAACGTGTGCTTCCAGGGCGACGACGTCACCGGCGTCTTCGACTGGGACATGGCGGGCCCCAGCACCCCGTTGCTGGAACTGGCGTTCCTCGCCTGGAACGGGGTGCCGCTGTGGCGCGACACCGGGCCTGGGACCGCCGCCGAGCGGCTCCGGGTCATCGCGGCCAGCTACGGCTACGGCGGGCCGGACGCAGGCCAGATCCTGCATGCCGTGCCGCAGCGCATCCAGGTATTGCTGGACTGGATCCCGGCCGCGGCCGCGGCGGGCGACCAAGGCATGGCCCACCTCATGACGCTGGGCGAGCCCGGCCGCTCGGCCGGGTCGCTGGCCGGCCTGATCGAACGCATCCCCGCCATCGCCCGGCACCTGGGCTGAACCATGCTAGCTATGAACCGCGCTAGCTATTGGCTGGGCGATCGGGGCCGTTGCTTGATCCCGGCGGCCAGCAGGTCGACCACCTCGACGATGCGGGCGGCACGCAGGTCGGGGCGGCGGGTGGTGGCATCGATCCAGCGCAGGTAGGCCTTGCGGTAGAACTGCGCCAGCGTGTCGAAGAACGCCGCGGCGGCCGG
>DASXIN010000120.1:0-144348 GCA_036497945.1 Streptosporangiaceae bacterium
GGCGCCGGGCCGCCGCCCGGTGGTCCAGCCCCTTCGGCCGGGGCCGCGGCCGGCGCCCCGGGCAGCGCGGTGCCGCAGGCGCGGCAGAAGCGCTTGCCTGCGGTGGCCGGCTCGCCGCAGGCAGGGCAGGCCGCCAGAGGCGCGCCGCAATCCCCGCAGAATCGGTCGTCCGCCCCCTGAGACGCGCCGCATCGCGCGCACCTCTCCACCAGGCAACCTTAAGCCGGCACTTCCGTTTAGGACAGTCCCAGGAAATCGGTAAATAGGCGCATAAGCTCCGGTAACGCGGGGCCGCAGGCCGGCCTGCCCCCAGCCGCAGGCCAGCCTGCCCCCCCCTCTTACGTGGGCTCAGCGGCTCTTCCTGAGGTGGCCCTCGACGTCGTCGTCTTCGTCGGCGATGTCCTCGGCACCCCGCCTGCCATGGCCCTCGGTGTCGTCCATGCTGTCCAGGCCCTCGACGTCATCGGAGCCCTCGGCAGCCCTGCTGTACCGGTGGCCTTCGGTGTCTTCGGTCGTGTCTGGTGTCTGGTTCTGCTCGGTCATGGTGTTTCTCCCCCTATGTTCGTGTTTTGCGGAATGTCCAGCTGCCCCCAGCGTGGCGCACCCCGGGCTGGCCGTCAGTCAGCCAGCCGACACGTCTGCTGTCAGCTTGCCGACATCTCGCCGCGGGCAAACGCGCCGAGCGCGGCTTCTTGCTGCACGATCACCGCCCGGTCCCGGACCCGGATCCAGCCGCGCCGCTCGAACCCGCGCAGCGCCGCGTTGACGCTCTGCCGGGTGCTGCCGGCCTGATGGGACAGTTCCTGCTGGGTCAGCGTGCAGCGGATCAGCCCGTCCGCGCCGCGGGGCTGGCCGAGCAGCACCTTGGCCACCCGCCGGGGCAGGTCCAGGAAGACCAGGTCCGAGGCGGCCTCGGTGAGCCGGCGCAGCGTCGCGGCCAGCGAACCGGACAGCGCCTGGGCCAGGGCTGGCTGCTGCGCGCAGGCCCGCTGGATCGTCTCCCGCGGTATGAGCAGCAACTGGCTGTCCTCCAGGGTTTCGGCATCCGCCGACCGCGGGCCACTGTCGGCCACGCTGAGCTCGCCGAACACGCCGTGTGGCCGGATGACGGTCAGTGTCAGCTCGGCCCCGTCCGCCGACCGGACCACCACCTTGACCCGCCCGGACACCACCACGATCAGGCTGTCCCCTGGGTCGCCGGTGCTGAACACCATCTGGCCGCGGCGGAACGTGCGCAGCCGGGACGCCGCGGCGATGGCCGCCAGGTCCGCGGCGGGCAGCGCGGCGAGCAGGTCAGTCTGCCGCAGGATGGCGGTCAGCTCAGCCGTCACGGCGGGCCGCCCCGGACCACCGCGTTGCTGGCCAGCGCGCGCAGCACGGTCTTGACTTCGTACGGGGTGAGCTCGGGGTGCTTGCTGAGCAGCCGGGCCACCAGCCCGGTGACGTGCGGCGCGGCGAACGAGTTGCCGGTGGCCACGATGCTGCCGCCAGACAGCCAGGGCACCTCGACGTCGATGCCTGGTGCGCCGAAGTCGGCCGGCGGGGCCGGGTTGGCGTCCAGCGCGAACGGGTCCTGCCCGTCGTGTGCGGCGACCGAGATGACCGAGGAGAACTGGGCCGGATACGTCGGGGCCGGCACGTTGTTGGTCGCGCAGACCAGCACCACGCCAGCGAACGCGGCCTCGTCGGCGATGTCGTGGAACAGCTCCGCGTAGTCCGCCCGGCTGGTGCTCAGCGACAGGTTGACCACCTGCGCACCCTGGCCGATGGCCCAGCGCAGGCCGGCCGCGAAGACCGCGCCCTTGCCGGTCAGCCGGCTGCCCAGCACCCGGACCGACCACAGCGTCACGTCCGGGGCGGCCCGCCGGATGATCCCGGCGCACGCGGTGCCGTGGCCGAACAGGTCCTCGTGGGCGCCCTCGGCGCTCACCGCCTCGGCCCGGTCGGCATCCCACCGCCACCGGACGGCCCGGTCCACCCGGCCGGCCGCGGGGTGGGCGGCGTCGATGCCGCTGTCCACCACGGCCACCGTGACCCCGGCTCCGGACGCACCTCCCCAGGCCCAGTCCTTGTCGATGGGCAGGTTGATCCGGGGCACCGGGCGGAGCGCCGATGCGGCGAAGGCATCACTCCATGCCGGTCTCAGCGAGGCCGTAGCGGCCGCCTCTCGGCGTACTCCGCCACGTCGCGAAGCACCGCGAGGGCCAGCCGGCGTTCCGCAGCGCCACGGCGGGCCAGGGTGGCGAACGCGGCGGCCAGCTCGGCCAGATCCTGGTCACCGTCGGGCAGCTGCCCGGCCGCCTGGCGGAGCGCGCGGCCGAGGTCGGCGCCGGCCGCGGCGTCGGCCAGCGCGTTCAGCAGCACCCGGCCCAGGCTGCTGAACGCCTCGACCCCGTCCAGGGCCAGCGCGGCCTGGTCGGCGAACAGCGAGAGCAGGGCCATGTCCTGCTCCGCGGCCGGCCGCCGCGTATCGCGGTCCAGCAGGCTGATCACGCCCAGCATCCGCTGCGCGGTCTGCACCGGCACGGCCAGGATGGTCTGCGGGATGTACCCGGTCTGCTCGGCGGTCTCCCGGGAGAAGCGCGGATCGCTGGCCAGGTCGCTGATCGCGATCGGCTGGCCGGACTGCACCACCCAGCCGGCGATGCCCTGGGCGGACGGGATCCGCATCCCGGTCACCTCATCGGCGCCCGCGCCCGCGGCGATCGTGTAGCGCAGTTCCGATTCATCGGCGCTGAGCATGGCCAGCGAGCAGGCGGCCGCGCCGAACAGCCGCCGCGCCGTTTCGGCCAGCGACCGCAGCAGTTCCTCGGTCCCGGCCGGCCGGATGGCCGGGCCGAGCGAGGTGGCCAGCTCACCCAGTTCCCGCAGCACGTCATCTGGGCTGGTCATGGTCTACCCCCGGAGCAGATCTTAGCCGCCGCGCGGCCGGGGCAGCCGGAAGCGGAGTTCCTCATCCACGGCCACGAGCTGAAAGCCGGCCTTCTCCAGCACCCGGCGGGAGGCCGCGTTGCCGGTGGCGGTCGTGGCCACGACCGCCTCGACCACCGGGTCGGCCCAGGCCACGGCGAGCATGGCCGCCACCGCCTCGGTGGCGTAGCCGCGGCCCTGCCGGGACGGCACGATGCCGTAGCCGACCTCCACCTCGCCCGCCGCGCCAGGTGGGCCGGCGAACCCGATCCCGCCTACCACCAGGCCGGTAGCCCGCTCGACCACCTGCCGGTGCCCCCAGACCTGGTTGGCCCCGGGCCAGGCGGCCGGGCCGGCCCGGAACAGCAGGCCCGCGATCACCGCGTCGCCGTCGGCCGGGTAGTCGTCGGCCCAGCCGGGGAGCCGGCGGCCCGCGGTGATCGCCAGCACCGCGTCCCACGGCACCGGGCGCAGCACGAGCCGCCGCGACACGGTCCACGATCCGGTCGGTGCGGGCGGCTGCCAAGCAGCATCCATCGCCCGCCATTCTGGCTGAACCGCCCGCCGCCCGGGTGCCCTGGGGCAGCCGCTGAGCCGGCCGTCCAGTTCTGCGGCCAAAGGTGACAACGACAGTTGGTGGTACGCGTGATTCATACCCGTTCGTGCCTCCGACTGCCCGGCTGCGCTCAGTGTTCGGTTTCACTGCGGGCGGCCTCCGGCGGCTGGCATCCTGCCGGAGGAATGGAGGACTGTCCGGCCCGGTGAGCGGCCCGCTAATGCCTAGTAATCGGGCGAACCCCGGCGTGAGGAGCCTCGTGAGTTCAGTACCCAGGCATCGCAGGAAGCGGAAGATCAGGCGGACCGGGCAGCACACCGCTCCCTCGCAGGTGGAAAAGGTGGCCCAGACGGCGGGAAAGGCGGCGCCCGCCGTCGTCGTCATGGGCACGATCGCCACCGCGGCCCCGCAGATCCACGGATCCGCCACCGCGAAGCCGGTGGCCGCGGCTGGGCACAGTCTGCCCGCCCGGCTGGATGCCGCTGTGCTCCCGGTCCAGCAGGCCGCCCCCAGCGGCCTGGGCCGCGGCTATACGGTGCGGGCTGGGGACACCCTGTCCGGAATCGCGCAACGCTTCTACGGACGTTCGGACGACTGGCACGGGCTGTATGCCGCCAACCAGTCGAAGATCAGCGACCCCAGCCTGATCTACGTCGGCGAGGAACTCCGCCTGCCGCGGCACCTGCCGGCCGGCGCTGGGTACACCCCGCGGCACGCCAGTTCCGCGGCGGCGGACAGCGGTTCCGCGGCTAGCGGTTCCGCGGCGGACAGCACCAGCCAGGCCGCCGCGACCACCAGCCTGTCCGGCACGCTGAGCTGCACCGGCCTGGAGCAGCTCTGGGTGAACGCCGGCGGGTCACCGGCGGCCGAGGTCACCGCGGCCTCCATCGCGATGGCCGAGTCCGGCGGGAACCAGTTCGCCACCGGCACCGTCGGGGAACGTGGCTACTGGCAGATCAACCCGGTCAACGGCGCGCTGTCTACCTACGATCCGCACGGCAACGCGCGGGCCGCGGTCGTCATGTCCGCGGACGGCGCCAACTGGTCACCGTGGACCACCTACACCAGCGGAGCGTACGCGGGCCGCTGCTGACGCACCGTTACTGCGGCACGGGGCCCGGCCCGGCCGCGCCCGCCGCCACCGCGGCCGGCTGGGCCCGCTCTTCCTGCCGGGCCAGCGGGCCGCGGCGGAACAGCAGGCCGACCAGCACGGCGCCGGCCAGGAAGATCGCGGCCGCCCACCAGAACGCCCTGACATAGCCGTGCACCAGCGCCTGCTCGGTCAGCGCGTGGCTCGGCCGGCCGCCGGCCAGCGCCAGGCGGGCGGTGAGGTAGGCGGCGGTCGTGCTGGTCGCGATGGTGTTGAACAGCGAGGTGCCGATCGAGCCACCCAGTTGCTGGCCGGTGTTCACGCTGGCCGACGCCACCCCCGCGTCGGCCAGTGGGACGCCGAACGTGCCGGTGTTGATCGACGGCGCGATGATCATGCCTAGGGAGAACCCGACGATTAGCAGCGGCGGCAGCAGGTCGGCCGCGTAGCTGGATTGCGGGCTGATCCTGGTCAGCCAGATCATGCCGCCCGCGGCCAGCAGCATGCCCACGGTGACCACCGGCTTGGGCCCGAACCGCGGCATCAGCACGATGTTGGACACGTTCGATGCGGTCATGATCATCGCGACCATGGGCAGGAAGGCCAGCCCGGTGATCACCGGGGAGAAGCCCAGCGTCAGCTGCATGAAGTAGGTGACGAACAGGAAGATGCCGAAGATCCCGCAGCCGGCGATCAGGATGGACAGGTAGGCGCCGCCCCGGTTCCGGTCCAGCACGATGCGCAGCGGCAGCAGCGGCGCGGGGGCACGCGACTCCCACCAGGCGAAGATAACCAGCAACAGCACCCCGGCGGCCAGGAAGCCCCAGGTGGACGCCGCGTGCCAGCCGTGTATGGCGGCGTTCGAGAAGCCGTAGACGATGCAGAACATGCCGGACGAGACGAACAGCGCGCCGAGGATGTCCAGCTTGGGCCGCTCGCCGTGCGGGTGGCGACGGAGCAGGATGGCGCCGCCGATGGCCGCCGCCGCGGCGAAGAACAAGTTCACGTACAGGCACCAGCGCCAGGACAGGTACTCGGTCAGCACGCCGCCGAGCAGCAGCCCGATGGCCCCGCCCGCGCCGGCGATGGCGCCGAACACGCCGAACGCCCGGCCCCGGTCCTTGGTCGCCCCGAACGTCGTGGTCAGCAGGGACAGCGCCGAGGGCGCCATGAACGCGCCGAACGCGCCCTGGCAGGCCCGGGCGATGACCAGCATGAGGAAGCTGGTCGCCGCGCCACCCGCCGCGGACGCGGCGGCGAACCCGATAAGCCCGGCCAGGAACGTCACCTTCCGGCCGACGATCGCGGACACCCGCCCGCCGAGCAGCAGCAAACTACCGAACGCCAGTGCGTATGCGGTGACCACCCACTGCCGGTCAACCGTCGTGAAGTGCAGATCCCGCTGCGCCGTGGGCAGCGCGATGTTCACGATCGTGGCGTCCAGCACGATCATCAACTGGGCCAGTCCGATCACGGCGAGGATAAGCCAGCGCCGCGGGTCAGGGGCGTCGCTGGCGGGCGGGACGGGCGGGTTCGCTGCTGACATGACTCCCGGCCAATCTGGTGGAAACGCTCCGGTCCCAGTCAATCAACGTCGGTAGCCGGCGGTCGAGCCGGGGCGGTCCTGGTGAACCAGATGCCCGCCGGTTCCGTGCAATTCCCCGAGAGCGGATTCACCCGACCAACGGGAGTACCCGGATGACGTCAGCCGGAGCTGGATCGGGGCGGCGGTGGCCGTGGTCGCCGCGGGCGTGATCGCCACGTCCATCGCCGTCGCCTCGGCTGGGTCCAGCCAGCCAAGCGCGCACGGCCGTGGTGCCGGCGAATCGGCGGGGAGCCGACACCACGGCCGTGCGGCGTTCAGCTGGTTCCGGGCCGGGCCAGCACCGGCCGGCGCGCCTTAGCGCCGCCGGTCACCAAGACGCAGATGCTGCCGCCAGATGCGGGCTGGCGGCAGCATCTGCCCCTTTCTGGCCGCCCTCAACTACACTCAAGCCGTGATCTTCAAGCAGGTCGGGGAGGGGCGGCCCTATCCCGATCATGCCCGGACCACACGGGAATGGGCCGAGGTACCGCCCCGGCCGGTCCGGCTCGATCAGCTGATCACCACGAAGGCCGTGCTGGACCTGCGGCTGCTGCTGGACAAGGACTCCACGTTCTACGGTGACCTGTTCCCGCACGTCATCCACTGGCGCGGCGAGCTGTACCTGGAGGACGGCCTGCACCGCGCGCTCGGCGCGGCGCTGCACCAGCGCACCGTGCTGCACGCCCGGGTGCTCGACCTCGACGGTGGGGCCAGGCCCGGCCGTCACGCCGGCGGAGTGGGCTGAGCGCGGACTGAGCGGCGCGCGGCCGCCTTGGCCGGCGCCTTGCCGTGCGGCCGGGTGTGCGCCACTCGCGCGTTGCCCAGCTGCTGGAACTCCGACGGGTGCTGCGCGGCCTGGGTGAGCAACGGCGTCATCCATTCCAGCAGCGTCGGCGCTAGGTCCCGCCAGGTGGCCATGGTGTGCCTGCCGCCGGGCACGATGTCCAGCCGGACGGTGGGCTGGCGAGCGATCAGCAGCCGCTGGAAGTTGTGGGCTTCGCGCAGCCCGAGCACGTCCTTGCTGCCCACGCCCAGCCAGAACTGCGGGATCGAGTCGCTGACCGGGAGCGCGGCGATGCGCAGCCGCGGCGTGTTCTGGCGCAGCGCGTGCTTGTCGCTGCCGAACGGGTTGACCAGCCGCGGCGGGTCGCCCAGCTGGTCCTTGCCCGGGGTGAAGTAGCCGCTGAGGATGCCGGCCGCACCCCAGTGCCGCCGGTACACCAGGGCCAGGTTGGCCGCGCAGTACCCGCCCTCGGAGTAGCCGGCCACTCCCCAGGCCGGCCCGGACGGCTGCACCCGCAGCCTGGTCGGCAGATAGCTGGGCAGGTCGACGGCCAGGTAGGTGGCGTCCTGCGGGCCGTGCCGCACGTTCAGGCACTGCAGCGAGATGCGCATCCCGCCATTGGTGTCCGGCATGACCAGCACCGCGGGCTTGACCACCCCGTCGGCCAGCAGCGTGCTGTACGCGGTGGTGAAGCCCATCACGTCGATCCAGTCCAGCGGGGTGCCCGGGAACCCGGGCAGCAGCTCGATGACCGGGAAGCGGAAGCGGCTGTAGCCAGTCCGGAAGTACTGCGGCGGCAGGTAGACGTACACCGTCCGGCTCAGGTGGCTGAGCTTCCCCGGCACGGTCACCCGGATGGTCTGCCCATGCTGAGCGGCCGCCTTGAGGTTCACTTTGCTGCCCAGGATGGCGCTGATCTGCCGGGCCGACGCGCGGTCCAGGTTGGGCGCCGACGCGACCTGGGTGCTGCCCTGGCCGCCGAGGTCGGCGGCCAGGGCGCCCCAGGTCTGGTAGTAGTCGTAGTACTTGTTGACCGCGGCCACCCCGAACAGCATCGCCGGGATGAAGGCCAGGCAGGCCGCGAACACCCGGAACACCGGCTGGCGGGCCAGCGCCATCCACCCGACGAGAGCGACGAATACCAGGAGCAGCAGGAGGAACAGCACGGTGCTCTGCGGTTCTAGCACTCGACTCCTCAGCCTCGGCCGTCTCGCGGTGCACCAGGCTGCGCAGCAGGCAGCGGTACGGAGCCGGGGCACCTGGGCCTGGCCGTGCCGACCAGGCCGGTCCCGGATGGGCGGTGGAGGTGGGATTTGAACCCACGGAGGGGTTGCCCCCTCACACGCTTTCGAGGACTGCGCAGCCCCATCCATCACCGGCCGCGAGCATACCTGTCCTCGGCGGAAAGGCACCCCGCGTTCGCCATGAACGGCTCTGGACAGGGGTGAATGAGACCAAAACTGAGACCGGGTCCGGGCGGCCGGCCTGGCGGGCTTGGTGGCAGCCCGGGGTGGCCGGTGAGCGTCGAGGCGATCTCGTGGGCGCTCAACCTGGCACCCGTCCCGGCCGGCCGCGGCGGCCAGCCGTCCAGCGAGTGCAAGTTCGTGCTGGTCGGCCTGGCCAACCATGACGGGCCGGACGGCGCAGGCGCGTTCCCGTCGGTAGCCACGCTGGTCCGCTACACCGGGCTGTCGGAACGGACGGTACGCGCCTGCCTGGACCGGCTGGAGGCCGAGAGCATTATCCGGCGGTGCGACCCCGGACATCGTCGCAGCCCGGATCAAGAGACCACAACTGAGCCCAGATAGCTATGGCTCCCGGCGGCGGGCGGGCCCCACGGTTTTGCTGGCCGGTGCCCGGGGAGCGCCATGGCTGCCCCGGGGCGCTCAACCTGGCCCCAGTCCTGCCGCCGGGGCCTGCCCGCAGGAATGGCAGAACTTCTTGCCAGGGGCGATGGGCTCACCGCAGGAAGGGCAGCCCCCAGCGGGCACCCGCACTCGCCGCAGAACCGGTGGCCGGCCCCCACGGATGCACCACACTGCCGACACCGGTCCATAAAGCCACCCCCACCCCCAGGCCCAAGGAATCAAGCCTTTGAGGCACAATGCTTCATCATCGTAGAGGCCGCAGCTACGGGGGAGAACAACAGAACTGCCCATCTTGACCGTCCTGAGCCCGTCTTCGCCTCAGGAATTCCGCGCCACCGGGTCAGCCCGGCCCCACGGTGCCCGCTGCCGGGCTGTCGCCGCCCCGTGCGGCGTCGGCGGCCAGCCTGGTCTCGGCGATGCTGTGTGCTTGTCGCTGGGTGGCGGCGTGGCCGAGGACCGCGGTCTGGAACGGTTCCCTGGCGAGCTTGTATACCGTGGCGTCGGTGTGGGCGGTGACGGTCGCCGTGCGGGGGATGGCCCGCAGGAGGGCGATCTCCCCGACTCCCTCGCCACGCCCGCACCGCCGCACGAAACGCCCATCCTGGAAGACGTCCAACTGTCCCGTCGCGACCGCATAGTAGGCATCCCCCTCCTCGCCCTGCCGGATGAGGATTGCCCCGGCCGACACCTCGGCCAGGGTGAGGGCGGCGGCTAGGCCTTCGATCGCCGGGGCTGGCAGTTCGGCGAACAGCGGGATCGAGCGCAGCAGCGCGATCTGCACGACCGGGACGGGCGCATGGGCGTCCAAGCTAAACAGAGCGCGCCCGCCGACAGTGGCGGCCAGGGGCAGCACGGCGGCGACCCCGAGCAATGCGAGCCGGCTGCCCCCAAGGTGGACGAGCGCCGGCACCAGCACCGAGCCGATCGCGAGCCCGGCCATAGTGAGCCCTTCCAGCAGGCCGAACACCTGTCCCAGTGACTGAGCCGGGACGGAACGCTGCAGCAGCGACCGGCTGGCGACGTCCAGCAGGGCGCGGCTCGCCCCGGCCACCGTCAGCAGGGCCACGGTCCCTGCCAGGCCCAGGGCCGCCGCGAGGGCAGCGAGCACGCCGCTGAGCAGCAGCGCGGCGCCCAGGATCGGCGCCCCCAGGCGCCGGCCCACCAGCAGCACGCCGACCGCGGCGGCCAGTACCGCACCCACCCCGTAGACGGAGTTCAGGTAGCCGGCCCACGCCTCTGAGCGGCCCAGGACGGTCACGGCCAAGATGACGAACAGCAGGTCCAGCGCCCCGACCACGGCCGCTTCAGCGGTCAGCAAAGCCAGCATCAGCCGCAGCCGCGGCTGCCCGGCCGCCAGGCGCATGCTCGCGCTCAGCCCGGCCGCCACCGGGATTGCATGCTCCAGCGGCGCGGCCAGCGCAGGGACCCGCAGCCGGACCACCAGCAGCGCGGCGACGGCGCCGAAGGCTGCGCACACCGCGAACACGCCCGCCACACCACCGGTCCAGATCAGCACCCCGGTCAGCGAACCCGCGATCGCGATCCCGGCGGCTTCCACCCAGCTCACCACCACGTTGGCCGCCGTCAGCTGGTCCGGGGTCACAGCCAGCGACGGGATCAGCGTCGACTGGGCCGGGCGGGTCGCGGTGACAGCCGTAGAGGCAACCACGGCGGCCGCGTACGCCGCTAACGGCACGCCCCCGGCGATGGCTGCGGCCGTCGCGCCCATCCCGGCCGCCTGCACCAGGTAGCCGCCGGCCAGGAGAACGACTGGGGAGCGCCGGTCCGCCAGGGCGGCGAACACCGGCGCCAGGAGCGCCGCCGGCACAAGCTGTGCCAAGGCCACCACGCCGGCGATCAGGGCGCCGCCCCGGCTGTAGGCGTAGACCAGCATGGCTATCCACACCGAATACTCGGTGAGGATGAACAGCGCGTATCCCCCCACCACCTGCCGCAGCGCCCGGTTGCCCGCCAGCGCCCGGAAGGCCCCAAGGCCGCGGCGGCTAGCCACGGTGGACCACCTCATAGCGCGGCGCCGACCAGTAACCCGCACGCCGACCGGCCCTATTCCGCATGTCCCCCCCCAGGGTCATCACCGGTGGGGGCCAGCCGACCGTCGGCAGGCGGCCACCGGGTCACGAGGCTATGGCGCTCGCCGCCGCGGCCGACTGTCCCTGCCGCCGTTGCGCTGGGATCAGTATGCGGCGTAAGAACCCAAATGGGGTATAGCTGAACGGCTCATCATGGTGCGGCCAACCGCCTCCGGCCTGCAACTCAGCCGCGAGGGCGGCCCTCGCGTTCTTCTCGGCCTGAAGGTAGCCATGGCTTCCCCGGCCCCAGCAGGGGCACCCATCGGCGGCTCACCATGTCCGCACACTGCAGCATCTCGATCACTCACTGCCCCTTCGGCAGGCATGAGAGCCTGGTCGGGCTCGCCGAGGGCGCCAGGGCCGCGATCGCATCGGTGGCCCGCCGCCATCAGGCGCTGAGCACCGAGATCGCCCGGCTCGACGCGCTGGAGGAGCTCATCCAGCACGCCGCCCCACAGCGTTGCATCGACTACGCGGAAACGGCCCGCCCTGCGGCAGCTAGCGCCAAGAAACAAGCTCCGGGTTTGGAGCCGGTGGCGGCGATATATCTGCGCGGGTCAGGAAGACCTGCGGGCTGATGATGTGCAGCGCGCCGAGCAGGGTACCCAGGGCCTCGCCCCCCGCACCCTCGATCATCACCTCAATGGTCATCCCGGCTCTGCCGCTGTCGCGGGGGAGCAAGCGGAGGGCGCTTACTGGCTGGCCGGCGAGGGTCTGCTGCAACAGCGTGTGGCTGTGCGGGTCGTCAGACAGGGTGAGCCGGATTCTCCACGTGGTCTTGGTCGGGTACATGGCGTCGCCTCCGCTGGTCCAGTACCTTTACCTCCACGCCAACAGTGGCGGCGGCCGTGTGCTGGCACCAGGGGCACAGGTCCTCCTAAGCCAGGGCCGAAGGTCTACCGTGGGCAACCCGGCGAGCCGCTGTCCGATCACCTCCCGGTCGGCACACCGTCACCGCAACCGGCGGGAACGACCGCGCGGCAGGCCCAGTCCGCCAGCCCGGGCCGGAAGCCGACGGGGAGGCGCAGGTTGCCCGAAGGAGCCGAGCTCGTGGCCAGGGGTGAAGCGGACGTCGGCGTCAAGGCGGCCGCCAGGCGGCGAAGCAACGAATGGTGGGGCTCGGTGACGCCTTCTTCGGCGCACTCGATCTCGTCTGCAGCCATGTTGACGCGCAAGGCGAGGTCGGCGACGCTGAGGCCAAGGACGACCCGCCGTCAAATACCGCCTTCCCGAAGGCGGGCCTCGCAGATCGCGAACCGCTCCGGGTCGTCGGCCTCGGCTTTTGAGCCGCACCCAGTGGGTATGGGAGCCCGTCATCACGCCTGCCTTCCGTAGGTCTCCGTTACATGTCCCGCGGCACAGGGGCAGCTGGCCCGACATCAGCAACGGTCGGCGTTGCTCTCCCATGAGGTGATGTCGGGCCTGTCCGCATGCCGCAGAATCACCACCCATCCCCCCGGGGGCCCAGTGAACTCCAAGGCGCACGCTTTGCGTGCGTGCGAATCGCTTCAACAGACTGGATCCGCACCGTGGGAACCTGCGGGAGTTGACCTGTGTGGCCTCACCACTGACGTGGACCGAGCTCGCGGATCCCGCCTTACAGCCGTCGCCACAGGGCTTCTACCTGGAACGACGGGGACTGGAATCTGCGGCCGGATCTCGCCGAGACCATGTTCCGGTGATCGTCGGACAGGCGGGAGTCCCCTGCCGCAAGAGGCCCGAGTTCATGCCCGATCCGTCATCAGCCCGGTACCGCGGCGATCTCAACGGAGACCAGTTGCGGCCCGAAACTGAGACCACGCGCCCCACCAAGCAGCACGGTCCAACACTGCGGAGCAACATCCGCACAGGTCACAGCGGTGGAGGTGGGATTTGAACCCACGGAGGGGTTGCCCCCTCACACGCTTTCGAGGCGTGCGCCCTCGGCCACTAGGCGACTCCACCGCCGCTGAGCCTACCTGACCGGCAGCACTTGGGCCGATGCTACTGACCGAAGCCAGGCACACCGAAGTCGGCCGCCCGCCGCCGCCCGGCGAAGAACTCCTGCAGCGGGCGGGCGCACTCCTGCGCCAGCACCCCGCCGATGACCTCGGTCTGCCGACCGAGCCTGCGGTCCCGCAGCACGTCCCACAGTGAGCCGGCCGCCCCGGCGCGCCGGTCGGCGGCACCGTAGACGACCCGGTCCAGCCGGGCGGCCAGCACCGCCCCGGCGCACATCGTGCACGGCTCCAGGGTGACCACCAGGGTGCAGCCGCCCAACCGCCAGCCGCCAGCCGCGCGGGCGGCCGCCCGCAGCGCGACGATCTCGGCATGGGCGGTGGGATCGGTGTCTACCTCACACCGGTTGCCGCCCCGGCCGATGATCTCGCCCGCGGCGTCCAGCAGCACTGCGCCCACCGGGACGTCCGGGGGCTGCCGGGCCGTCGCCCCGGCCGCCTCGGCCAGCGCGGCGCGCATCGCGGGCTGGAAACTGGCCAGGTACCCGGTGGCCATGCTGGCTCAGGGCCCGAGCGCGGCATCCAGGGCGCGGTCCAGTGCCGGGCCGAAGCCGAGCCTGCGCGCGATGCTGGCCAGCGCCTCGTCCGGGAACAGGTCCAGGTCGCCGGACAGCGCGCCGAGGTCCATCTCATCTACGCCGAGGTCGGCGAAGATGGACAGGTCCCCGGCGGGCAGCACCTGGTCCAGGTCGTCTTCGCCGGGGATCGGGACGTCCAGGTACGCCAGCACCTGGCGGGCCAGCGGCCAGTCCACCGCCGCGGTCAGGTCGGACAGGAACACCGAAACCTGCCTGCCTAGCAGCCGGAGCGCGACGAAGAAGTCGTCCCCCACCGCCACCAGCCCGATCGTGCCGCCCATGCTCGGCTGCTGGCGCAGCGCGTGGATGAGGCCGTCCAGGTCCTCGGTCAGCGCGACCGGCAGGACCTCGGTATCCCACGCGTCGTCTTCCCGGTAGACGATCACGGCGACGTTGCCGCCATTCACATCCGTCATCGCCCACCTCATCAGCGCCGCCTGCCCAGGGAATGGTGTCAGATCGGCAGCATGCCCGTGTGCGAATCCGCTGGGTCAGCAGGGCCGCGGAAGCGCGGGTATTGACTCACTACCCCAGGCAGGCGGATGTGCACCTATAGTAAGCAAAACCGCGAACTCGCCCCAGCTGCACCGCGAGTCCCCAACTTTCCTCCGGACTGATTTCCTCCGCACTGGGGCGAGTGACCTCAGCGCCAGGCGGGGATCAAGATACGGTGGCTGCCTGCGGATCGGGAAGCATTGGTAAAGCAATTACGCTGGGCTAAACTGAGTTAACAGTCTGAGGCGTGCGCGACCTGGGAGTAGACCATGAAGATCAAGCAGATCCTCGGCTGGGCTGCTATCGCGTTCTTGGCGTTTTACCTGGTGACGCAGCCAACTGCGGCCGGGCATGCGGTGCACAACATCCTCGATGGCCTCAAGTCCGCCGGTAACTCGCTGGCCACCTTCTTCCAGTCCATCTGAGCCCCCGATGAGGATCTGAGCCCCCCGATGAGGCTGATCACACCGCGCAACGCGGGTCCCGCCTCGGTGAACAAGTACCTGCTGCCACATGAGCACCAGGTGATCACGGTCCGTAAGCACCCTGCGGTACTGATCATGCCCATCGCGCTCGCGCTCGGCGCGATCCTGATCGCGATTGTCCTCGGCAGCACGGTCCTGCTGCACACCAAGAACGCCTTCCTGGTGCTGCTTATCATCTGCCTGATCTTCCTGGGCTACCTGGGCTTCAAGGCCTGGGAGTGGGCCGAGGACTACTTCGTGGTGACCTCCGACCGGATGCTCGAGGCCAGCGGGGTGTTCACCCGCAAGATCGCGATGATGCCGCTGGTCAAGGTGACCGACATGAGCTTCCAGCGCAGCACAACGGGCCGGCTGCTGGGCTATGGCTCGTTCATCCTGGAGTCGGCGGGCCAGGACCAGGCGCTGCGGACCATCGACCACGTGCCCTACCCGGAGCAGCTTTACCTGGAAATCTGCGCCCTGATCTTCCCCGCGGAGAAGATTCCCTGCCCGCAGTGCGACGGCCAGGGTGTGCTCGTGCAGCGCAATGAGGACGGCGAGGAGAGCACCTACCTGTGCCCGCTGTGTAAGGGCCGAAAGACGGTGTCCGGGGACACGCTCATCGCCGAGAATAGAGACCTTGGCGACGACTGACCGCCAGCCAAGTGAGTTAGGCCCCTTCCCCGGGGTTCGTGCTGCCGGACGATCGGCGATCGTCCGGCAGCACGAGTCCGGGATCGGCACCTGGTCACAGGCTGACCACCGCGATGCCCGCGATGGCCAGCAGCAGCCCGGCTAGTTGCACCGGCCGGAGCCGCTCACCCAGCACCAGCCGGGCCAGCAGCACGGTCACGCCCGGGTACAGCGAGGTGAGCACGACCGCGACGCCGAACAGGCCCGCCCGGGTGGCCAGCACGTAGCAGACGTTGGCGATGGCGTCGAGTACGCCGGAACCGATCACCGCGGCCAGCGTCCGCGGGCTGGCCCCGCGCCAGGCCGGCGGCGCGCCCGCCCAGACGGCTACCCCGAGCAGGATGGCCGTGCCGGTGGCCCGGGACAGTGCGCTCGGCCACAGCACCCCGGATGTCGCCGCGACGCGCAGGAAGACGAAGAACAGGCCGAACATGAGCCCGGCGCTGATCCCGTAGCCCAGCCCGCGTGAGGTGACCGAGGAGGAGGGTCGCCCTCCCGGGTCGGCCCTGCCTTCCATGCTGACCAGCACCGTGGCCAGCACGCAGATGAGGCCGCCCGCGTAGACGGCCGGTCCGGGCCGCTCCCCGGAGGCGATCGCGACCCCCACCGGGAGCACCGTCGAGACCAGCGCGGACACCGGGGCGACCAGGCGCATCGGCCCGGCCGCCAGGCCCGCGTAGAACACGATGAGCCCAACCCCGCCGCACGCGCCCGCCGCGGCCGCCCACGGGATACCGGCCAGCTCCGGCCGGCCGCCTGCCAGCAGCGCGGCCAGCACCAGGACGAGCGCCCCGACCGGGGCCGAAACGGTCAGCACGGAGGAGGCGCGGAGCCGCCGGGACGCCGCGCCACCGAGGAAGTCGGCGCTCCCGTACAGCACGGCGGCGGCCAGAGCGAAGACAATGACCACGGAGAACTCCCGGGTGGAAGGCTTCGGTCAGTACAATGAACTACGTAGTTCACTCTACCGACCGTAGCCTGCGCGGCGAAACGGATAAACGATGCCTGCACATGACATAACCGTCGCACTGGCCGGCACCATGCTGCTGCTCCGGGCCGAGCGGGGCTGGTCACTGGACCAGCTGGCCGCCCGGTCCGGGGTGAGCAAAGGCGTGCTGGTCGCGCTGGAGCAGGGCCGGTCCAACCCGAACCTGGTCACCCTGGCCCGGCTCAGCGACGCGTTCGGGGTACCGGTGACCAGGCTGGTCGAGATCGCCGACCAGCCCGGCGTGCAGGTCACCGGGCCGGATTCCAGCCGGGTACTGTGGCACGGCCCGGCGGGCGGGACCGGCACCATCATCGCGGCCACCGACGCGCCGTGGGCCGCCGAGTTGTGGCGCTGGACGGTGCAGCCCGGTGAGGGCTGGGGCGGCGACGCGCATACCCCCGCCACCCGGGAGCTGGCCTGGGTGGAGAGCGGGACGCTGACGCTGACCGTGGCCGGGGCCACCTACCAGGTCGGCGCGGGCCAGTGCGCCCGGTTTTCCGGCGGCCTGCCGCACGCCTACCGCAACGACGGGACCGAACCGGTGATCCTGACCATGATCGTCGTTGTCCCGCCCGCACCAAGCTGACTCCGGGGGCGTGGCTACACTGGGTCGATCGGCCGCGGGGCAGACCCGGGCAAGGCTAGATTATCGCCATAAAGTACACATACCGGCCTTGGCCTGTGCCGATTTCCGAGCCGGAGTTCCCCTGGGAGAAGCATGCGAGTCGTGGTGACAGGTGGTGCCGGTTTCCTCGGCTCACACCTATGTGACGCCATAATTGCCCGCGGCGACGCCGCGGTTTGCGTGGACAACTTCGCCACCGGCCGGCCCGATAACGTCGCACACCTGATTGGCCTGCCTGAATTCACCCTGCTGGAATCCGACGTCAGCCGGGCGCTCGAGGTGCCGGGGCCGGTGGACGCCGTCGCCCACCTGGCCAGCCCCGCTTCGCCCCCGGACTACCACCGGCTGCCGCTGGAGACGCTCGCGGTCGGCAGCCGGGGCACCGAGAATGCGCTGCGCCTGGCCGAGCGCAACCACGCGCGTTTCGTGCTCGCCTCAACCAGCGAGGTGTATGGCGACCCAGCTGTTCACCCGCAGCCCGAAGACTATTGGGGCAATGTCAACCCGGTGGGCCCGCGAAGTGTTTACGACGAGGCCAAGAGATTTGCCGAAGCATTGACCCAGGCCTACGGGGAATCACGCGGGGTCAATGTGGGGATCGTCAGGATCTTCAACACGTTCGGGCCACGCATGAGCGCCCGCGATGGGCGTATCGTTACGAATTTCATCACCCAGGCGCTGAACGGCGACCCGCTGACCATTTACGGGGACGGCAGCCAGACCCGCAGTTTCTGCTACGTCGATGACCTTATCCGGGGCATCGCGAGCATGATCGACTGCGCGGAACGGGGCCCAGTGAATCTGGGTAACCCGGAGGAATTCACGGTGGCCGAATTCGCCCGGCTCATCCTCCGGATCACCGGGTCGTCTTCCACCGTGGAAAACGTGCCGCTGCCGCTGGACGACCCGACCCGGCGCTGCCCGGTCATCACCAGGGCCAGCAACGTGCTCGGCTGGAAGCCGGAGATCCGGGCCGAGGACGGGCTCGGCCGCACCGTGGAGTGGTTCCGCTCCCGGCCGGACGAGATCCGCCTGGCCTCCGCCGCGAACCTGGGCTGACCCCGTCCGGCCCGGTCGGCGTCAGGCCCGCCGGGCCGCCCCCAGCGTGCGTGCCGTCCAGCCGGCTGTCCGCCACTCGTCGAGCGGCAGCACGTTGCGGCCATCCAGCAGCCGCGGCTCCCGGACCACCGACTTGAGCTGCACCGGGTCGATCTCCCGGTACTCACGCCACTCGGTCAGGTGCAGCACGACATCAGCCGCCTCGCAGGCCTTGACCGCCTCCGCGGCGTAGTCCAGCGCCGGGCACACCTTGCGTGCGTTGTAGCTGGCCCGCGGGTCATGCACGCGGACCTCCGCGCCCTCGGCCTGGATCGCCGCGGCCACGCTCAGCGCGGGCGAGTCGCGCACGTCGTCGGTGTCCGGCTTGAACGCGGCGCCCAGCACGGCCACGTTCCGCCCGGTGAACGAGCCGCCGACTAGTTCCCGGGCGACCTGGACGGCCAGCCCGCGCTGGGCCACGTTGATCTTGTCCACCTCGCGGAGGAACTGCAGCGAGTCACCCACACCCAGTTCGTCGGCCCGGGCCAGGAACGCGCGGATGTCCTTGGACAGGCAGCCGCCGCCGAAACCGAGCCCGGCGGACAGGAAACGCCGCCCGATCCGGGTGTCCTGCCCGAGCGCGTCGGCCAGCGTCATCACGTCCGCTCCGGCGGCGTCGCACACGTTGGCCACCGCGTTGATGAAGGAGATCTTGGTGGCCAGGAACGCGTTGGCCGCCACCTTGACCAGTTCCGCGGTGGCCAGGTCGGTCGCGATGTAGGGCGTGCCGGCGTCCAGCACCGGAGCGTAGACCGCGCGCAGCGTCGCGTCGGCCGCGTCGGACGTCGAGCCCACCACGATCCGGTCCGGCCGCAGCGTGTCCTGGACCGCGAATCCCTCGCGCAGGAACTCCGGGTTCCAGGCCAGCTCCGCGCGCCGGCCGGCCGGGGCCAGCTCGGCGATCCTGGCCGCCAGCCGGGCAGCCGTGCCGACCGGTACCGTGGACTTGCCCGCCATCAGGCAGCCCCGGGTCAGGTGCGGCGCCAGGCCGTCGACGACCGCCTCGATATGGCTCAGGTCAGCGCCGGAGGCGCCCGACAGCTGGGGGGTGCCGACACAGATGAAGTGCACGTCGCCGAACTGGCCGGCCTCGGCCAGCGAGGTGCCGAAGCGCAGCTTCCCGGAGCCGACCGCGCGGAGCAGGATGTCCTCGAGCTCCGGCTCGAAGAATGGCGCCCGCCCCTCGCCCAGCGCGGTGATCTTGCTGACATCGGTGTCCACGCCGAGCACGTCGTGCCCGATCTCCGCCATGCACGCCGCGTGCACCGCCCCGAGATACCCGGTGCCGATTACCGTGATGCGCATGCCTTCCTCTCCGGGAAGATCGCGCCCGTCCGGATACGCAGCATAGACCGTGGAAAGTATCGATATGTCCGGGAGGCCAGGAACTTAACTGAGGTTTATCTGCTTGTACCGATGGAATTCAGCCAGCCAGCCCCGGCCGGGCCACGGCCAGGAAGGCGAGGAACGTGCGGTTCGTGTTCAACCCGCCCACCGAGGAGGCGGCCGGCCTGCTCACGCTGCCCTGGACGCAGCCACTCGAGGAGTGGCAGGGCCCGCGGCTGGTGGAGATCCGGCAGCGTGGCATCTCCCGGCACATCGTCCGGTTCGTGGCCGACAACAGCGAGCTGTACGCGCTCAAGGCGATCAACGAGGACCTGGCCCGGCGCGAGTACCGGCTGCTCCGCAAGCTGGCCGAACTCGGCGTGCCCGCGGTGCACGTGGTGGGCGTGGTGGTGGACCGCGGGCCGGACATGGACGCGATCCTGGTCACCCGGTTCCTGGACTACTCCACCACCTACCGCGCCGTCTTCTCCAGCTCGCGCGGCGGCCAGCCCACCGACCGGCTGCTCGACGCCCTGGTCGAGTTGCTGGTGCGGCTGCACCTGGCCGGTTTCTTCTGTGGCGACTGCTCGCTGTCCAACACCCTGTTCCGGTATGACGCGGGCACGCTGGAGGCCTACCTGGTCGACGCGGAGACCAGCGAGATGCACCCGACGCTCACCGCCGGGCAGCGGAACTACGACGTGGACCTGGCCGAGGAGCGCGTCTACGGCGAGCTGCTCGACCTGCAGGCCGGCGAGCTGCTCAGCCCGGACGTCGACCCGCTGGAGATCGCGGCCGAGCTGCCCCGGCGCTATGCGCTGCTCTGGGACGAGCTGACCCGGGAAGAACTGCTGCACCCGGACGACCAGCGGTTCCGCATCGCGAACCGGCTGCGCCGGCTCAACGACCTGGGCTTCGATGTAGACGAAGTCGAGCTGATCAGCACCCCGGACGGGAACCGGCTGCGGCTGCGCACCAGGGTGGCCGAGTCCGGGCACCACAGCCGCCAGCTGTTCCTGCGCACCGGGCTGGCCGCCGAGGAGAACCAGGCCCGTCGGCTGCTCAACGACATCGCCAGCTACCGCGCCTACCTGGAACAGCGGCGCGGCCACCCGGTGTCCGAGATGGTCGCGGCCAGCCAGTGGCTGGGTGACGTGTATGACCCGGTGATCGCGGCCATCCCGGCGGAGCTCGGCGGCCGGCTGCCGCCCGCGGAGATCTTCCACGAGATCCTGGAGCACCGCTGGTACATGTCCGAGGCGGCCGGGGCCGACGTGGGCACCGCGGCGGCCGCCCGGTCCTACTTCCAGACGGTGCTGCCGGACGTGCCGGAGCTACTCAGCGACGACGGCCCGGACGAGGATGCCGAGATGCTGTCCTGACGGCGGCGGCCGACCACGATCAGCGGCACGCCGAGCACCAGCGCCACCGCCGCGGTGCCCGTGGCCGCGATCACCCGGCCGTTGGCCTGGCGGGTGCACACCTGCTCGAGCTGCCGTTGCTGGGCAGCGGACGCCTGCGGGCCACCGCCGCCCCCGGTGTTCACGATCCCCGGGTTGACCCGGACCTGCAGCGCGCCGTCCGAGCTGAGGCCGGGGCCGCAGTATCCGATGCCGCCGGGCACCGCCACCAGCCGCAGCGGAATGAACAGCAGGGCCAGCGCGGCCGCCAGGCCGCCCACGAGAACGGCGACCCCGCACAGGCTGAGGAATCCCCGGCCGGTTGAGCGCATGGCTGTCTCCTTCACCCACCTGCACACAAGGTACCGCTGAGCTGACGGTTGGCCACCAGCCTGGGTTCCCGGTCCGGCCGGTCAGCTGGCGCAGCCGCCCTGAGCCTTGACCGCGGCCACGTCGGCGGCCACGCTGCCGTGCCGGTACAGGCCCAGGTCGCGGGGCGAGATCCCCCAGGATCCAGCCGTGTAGCTGAGCGTCTCGGTCAGCGTGCCCCGGTGCCCCCCGGTCAGCCCGACGGTCACGGTGGCGGTCTTACCCGCCACCGCCAGATGCTTGATCTTGTAGCTGGTCCCGGCGCAGGTCTGGTGGACGGCCACCCAGGCCTGCTGGGTGATCGACCGCCGGGCGCTGGCGCTGAGCATCTGATAGGTGATGGCGAACTGGCCGGCCGAGGCCAGTGACAGGTAGTCAGCCGCGTCGGTGCGCACCGCGGCCAGCGTCACCGGCTCGCTGAGTGGTGCGGTATGTACCGGGCGGGCCCGCTTGGTGCTCGCGGCGGGGCCAGGGCTGGCCGCCGAGCACGCCGCCAAGGTCAGTCCCGCCGTGATCGCCGCCGCCGTCACGGCCATCGCCCGGTATCGCATTCGTGCCTTCCCTCTCGCGCCCCCCAGCGGTGACGCATAGAAGACGCACCCGGGGCGGCTACGGTGCACAGCCGGGCCAATTCCCGGCCGCCCTGATCCGGGCTGACGGGACCCGGTGTGCGAGCCCGATGTCCATCGTGCAAAGATTGCCATATGGAAATGCTTGCCAGCCGACATGAGTCCGCCGTGCCAGCAGCCACGGCAGAAACCATCAGCGACGCTGACCTGTTGGAGCTTATCCACTCGCTGCCCGCCGCCAGCGGCCGCCGGTCCTCCGCGTGTGAGCTGCTCGTCCGGCGCTACCGCGGGCTGGTCCGCGCCTGCGTCAACCGGTACCGGCGCAGCCCGGAACCCACCGAGGATCTGATGCAGGTCGGTTACCTGGGCCTGGTCAAGGCGATCAACAACTTCGACCCCAGCTTCGGCCGCAATCTGGCCGCCTACGCGCAGCCGTGCATCAGCGGCGAACTGAAGCGCTACTTCCGGGACAAGCGCTGGCAGGTACACGTGGAGCGGCCGGTCCAGGAGCGGCTCCTCGAGCTGCGCCGGGCGTCCCGCGAGGTGGCTCAGCAGGTTGGCCATCAGCCCAGCCACGCGGACCTGGCCGAGTCGGTGGGCTGCACCGAAGCCGAGGTTCGCGAGGCGCTGCAGGCCGACTTGATGATGCAGCCCGCCTCGCTGGACGCGCCGCTGGCCGAGGCGGCGGACGCACCCACCCTGGCCGACGCCGTGGGTGCGGACGATCCGGCCATGGAGCACATGCTGGGCATGGCGGCGGTGGCCACGCACTGGGCCGAGCTGCCGCAGCGTGAGCAGCGCATCCTGATGATGCGGTTCTACGGCGACATGACCCAGGCCGAGATCGGCCGCTCGCTGGGCATCTCTCAGATGCACGTGTCCCGGCTGCTCGCGCACGCACTCGGCCATCTGCGGCAGCGCATCACCAGCCTGGCCCCGCGAGCCGCCTAGCGGCGACGGCGCCGGGCCTGCTTGCGGGCACAGCGCTGGCAGGCCGGGACGGTGCCCGCTACCGCCACCGCGGGTACCGACAGTAACCAGTGCCGGCGCAGGTACCGGCACGGTTCCCCGTGCGCCGGGACCGGGGTGACCGCGTCCGGGCAGGCCTGGCCGGCTTCCCGGTCCGTGTGCGTCCACTGCGGCGGCTGGCCGGCCGCCGCCCAGCGCAGCGGGTGCCCGGCCGCCGCGCACACCACGCCGGACAGTTCCGGCACCACGGCCAGGCCCCGTTCCAGCCCCCGCGGGCCCGGCTGGGCCAGCTCGGCGGCGCGGGCGAAGTCCCGCTCGGACACCAGCCCGGCGGCGGTGGCCAGCTGCCACCGGGCCAGATGGCTGCCCTCGGACGGACAGTAGTCACCGCGATCCGCCTGGCAGGCCCGGCAGGGCATGCTGCGGACCGCTTCGGCCAGGTCGGTGGGCATCGCGCCGTTCATCGCGGCCGCCCCCGTCCCCCCACTATGCAGTCAACCACTCACGCATAGTAGTCACTAGTTCGTATCCCTGATCACATTCTGCGATGAGACGTACGCATCGGCTATGGGCCTCTGCTTGCTTTGCGCCTCCGGGGCGCTTAATCCGCCTCCTTCCCTCGTCGCTCGGTCGCTCGTTCCTCGCTCCCTCGCTCCTCAGTCCAGTCGGCGCCGCGCCCCCTTCGGCGCGGCGGCGCGCAGGCGGCGGGCAAACTCGGCCGCCGCGGCGCCCGGGTCGGCCGCCGCGGTGATGGCGCGGACCACCACGACCCGGCGGGCACCCGCGGCCAGCACGTCGTCCAGCCGGCCGAGGTCGATGCCGCCGATCGCGAACCACGGCCGGGCCGGCCGACGCCCGGACACGTGACTGAGCAGGTCGAGGCCGGTAGCCGGCCGTCCCGGCTTGGTCGGGGTGACCCAGAGCGGGCCGGCGCAGAAGTAGTCCACCCCCGGCTCGGCGGCCGCCACATCGGCCTGATCCGGGCTGTGGCTGCTCCGCCCGATCAGCGGATCCGGGCCGAGGATCCGCCGGGCCACCGGCACCGGCAGGTCGTCCTGGCCCAGGTGCAGCACGTCCGCGCCGGCCGCCAGCGCGACGTCGGCCCGGTCGTTCACGGCCAGCAGCCGCCCATGCCGCCGGCACGCGTCGCCGAACACCTCGAGCAGGCCCAGTTCCTCCCCCGCTTCCAGGCCCTTCTCGCGCAACTGCACGATGTCCACCCCAGCCGCGAGCACCGCATCGAGGAACTCGGCCAGATCCCCCCGGTCCCGGCGGCCGTCCGTGCACAAGTACAGCCGCGCCTCCGCCAGCCGCTCCCGCAGGTCCATCGTCACCGCGCCATCAAACCATCCCGCGCTGAAGGCACCCGGCGCCGACTGACAGTGAAGGGGGAATGGGGAGGCGGGCGGGGAGGAACGAGCGACGAGGGAAGGAGGTGGGTATAGCGCCCCCGGAGGCGCAAGGAAGCAGAGCGGCGGGTCCAAGCCCCCCGGAGGCGCAAATGTTACTGTTGCACGTCGGCACGTACCGACCACGGGAGTCCCAGGCAGGGGCTGAGAGGGAGGCTGATCCGCCTCCGACCGTCGAACCTGATCCGGGTCATACCGGCGAAGGGAGCCCCTCATGGCTGTGACCGCAGACGTCGTCGTGGTGGGCGGCGGCGTCATCGGCACCGCGATCGCCTGGCGCGCCGCCGCGGCCGGACTCGGCGTCGTGCTGGTCGATCCGGGCCGCGAGGACGGTGCGTCCCTGGTCGCCGCGGGCATGCTGGCCCCGGTGTCGGAGAGCAGCTTCGGCGAGGAGGCGCTGCTCCGGCTCAACCTGCTGGCCGTCCGCCGGTTCCCCACGTTCGCGGCCGAGCTGGAAGAACGCACCGGCCAGCCGGTCGGCCTGCGCCAGGAAGGCACGCTGGCCGTGGCCTACGACCCGGGCGACCACGCGGCGCTGCTCCGGCTGACCGAGTTCCGCCGATCGGTCGGCCTGGACGCCACCGAACTGGACAGCCGGGCCATCCGCAAGCTGGAGCCGTTCCTGGCCCCGGGGGTCCGCGGTGGCGCGCTGTTCGCCGGCGACTGGTCGGTGGACAACCGGCACTACCTGGCCGCGCTGCGCCGGGCGGCGCAGGATGCCGGGGTGCGCATGGTGCCGGACCAGGTGACCGGGATCGCCGCGGCCGACGGCCGGGCGGCCGGCGTCCAGCTAGCCAGCGGCGCAGCCGTCAGCTGCGCAACCGTCGTCATAGCGGCAGGCTGGGCCTCAGCCGGGATCGCCGGGCTGCCGGGCCGGCTGGCCGAGGTGGTCCGCCCGGTCAAGGGCCAGCTACTCCGGCTGCGGCTGCCCGCGGCCATGCCCCCGGTGCTCGGCCGCACGGTGCGCGCCGTGGTGCGCGGCCTCGACGTCTACCTGGTCCCGCGGGCCGACGGCGAGCTGGTGATCGGGGCCACCCAGGAAGAACGCGGCCCGGACCAGACGGTGACCGCCGGCGCCGTGCACGACCTGCTCCGCGACGCGCTCAGCGTGCTCCCGGTGCTCAGCGAGCTGGTGCTGGCCGAGACGTGCGCCGGGCTGCGGCCCGGCACTCTGGACAACGGCCCGGTGGTCGGGCCGGCCGGGACCGGGCTACTGCTGGCCACCGGGCACTACCGGAACGGGATCCTGCTCTCCGCGGTGACCGCGGACGCCGCGGTGGCCTGGCTGACCGGCCAGCCGCCGGCCGCCGAGTGGGCGCCGTTCACGCCGAACCGGTTCGCTAGCCCGGCCAGGTCGGCATGAAGCTGACCGTCAACGGCGAGCCCCGGGAGGCGCCGGACGGCGCCACCATGGCCCAGGTCGTCGCCACCGTGACCGGCCAGACGGCCGGTGTGGCGGCCGCCATCAACGGCGAGGTCGTGCCGCGCCGCGCCTGGCCCGGCACCGCGCTCCAGGACGGCGACCAGGTCGAGGTGGTCACGGCCGTGCAGGGAGGATGACAATGACCGAGACCAAGGTACGGAACGCCACTGCCGGGCCAGCCGCCCAGGCCGACCACGGCGATACCTGGCTGCTGGGCGGCCGGGAACTGAGCTCGCGGCTCATCGTGGGCACCGGCGGGGTACCGAGCCTGGAGGTGCTCGGCCGGGTGCTGGCCGCCTCCGGGACCGCGGTCAGCACGGTGGCCATGCGGCGGGTCGCGCCGGGCGGGACCGGGTCGCTGCTCGGCACGCTGCGCCAAGCCGGGGTGCACATCCTGCCCAACACGGCGGGCTGCCACACGGCCAGCGAGGCGCTGTTCACCGCCCGGCTGGGCCGGGAGGCGCTCGGCACTGACTGGGTCAAGCTGGAGGTGGTGGCTGACGACCACACCCTGCTGCCGGACCCGGTGGAACTGCTGGAGGCGGCCCGGCTGCTGGTGGACGACGGGTTCATCGTGCTGCCCTACACCAACGACGACCCGGTGCTGGCCCGGCAACTGGAGGGCGCGGGCTGTGCGGCGGTGATGCCGCTCGGCGCCCCGATCGGGTCCGGGCTCGGCATCCAGAACCCGCACAACATCGCGATGATCGTGGAGCGGGCCAGCGTGCCGGTCATCCTGGACGCGGGCATCGGCACGGCCAGCGACGCCGCATTCGCGATGGAACTGGGCTGCGCCGGGGTGCTGATCGCGTCGGCCATCACCCGCGCGGCCGACCCGGAGCGGATGGCCCGCGCCATGCGGCTGGCCGTGGCGGCCGGGCATGACGCCCGGGCGGCCGGCCGCATCTCCCGGCGCTGGCACGCCCAGGCGTCCAGCCCGCTAGCCGGGCTGCCCGAGGGCCCCCAGTGAGCGAGCCAAAGGGGCGCGACGCCGACCGACCGACGAGCGAGGAACGAGCGAGGAGGGAAGGAGGTGCCCCGCGCCGAAGGCGGCGCGCCGCCGACTGGACTGAGGAGCGAGGAAGCGAGGAACGAGCGACCGAGCGACGAGGGAAGGAGGCGGATTCAGCGCCGCCGGAGGCGCAGATAAGCAGGGTGCTGACCATCGCGTCGTCGGACTCCGGAGGCGGCGCGGGCATCCAGGCCGACCTGAAGGCGTTCGCCCGGTGCGGCGCGCACGGCACGTCCGCCATCGTGGCGCTGACCGCGCAGAACACGGTGGGCGTGACCGCCATCCACGAGGTGCCGCCCGCGTTCGTCAGGGCGCAGATCGACGCGGTGCTGGACGATATCGGGGCGGACGCGGCCAAGACCGGCATGCTGTTCTCCGCGCCGCTGATCGAGGCGGTCGCCGACGCGCTGGCCCCGCGCGGCCTGCCGCTGGTGGTGGACCCGGTCATGGTGGCCAGCTCGGGCGCCCGGCTGCTCCGGGAGGACGCGGTGGAAACCCTGATCGGCCGGCTGTTCCCGCTGGCCACCGTGGTAACCCCGAACCTGCCCGAGGCGCAGGCGCTGACCCAGCTCAAGACCGAGGACCGCGCGGAGCTGGCCGAGCGGCTGGCCGCCATGGGCGCGCCCGCGGTACTGATCACCGGGGGGCACGGCGCGGAACCGGTGGACCACCTGTTCGACGGCTCCGCGCATTTGCCCATCCCGGTTGCCCGGTACCCGATCGCGGCCACGCACGGGGCCGGCTGCACGCACTCGGCCGCGCTGGCGGCCAGCCTGGCCGCCGGGCTGCCGCTGGCCGAGGCGGCCCGCCGGGCCGCTCAGTTGGCTGGCGACGCGGTCGCTCACGGGCTCGCGGCGCTCGGCGGCGGCGATGGGCCGGTGCACGTTCTGCACGATGTGCCAGACTTCGTTGGCGCAGTCGCCAACCGCCCGCAGTGAGCCACCCATGAGTGACCGGTTCAGCGCCGAGTTGTGGGCTGACATCATCGACATCTACGACGAGATCCTGGCCCACCCGTTCCTCGCCGGGCTGGCCGACGGCAGCCTGCCCCAGCCGGCGTTCAGCTTCTATGTCGTGCAGGATGCGCTCTACCTGCGGAGCTATGCGAAGGCGCTGGCCGCCATCGCGGGCCGGGCGCCGGATACCGCGGCCACCGAAATGTTCGCCCGGCACGCGGCGGACGTGATCGCGGTGGAGTCCACGCTGCACGGCACGCTGCTGGCCGACCTGGGCATCGACCCGGCGGTGGCCGCCGCGGCCCAGCCCGCGCCGACCACCCTGGCCTACACCAGTTACCTGCTGGCCACGGCGCACGGCGGGTCCTACGCCGAGGGCGTCGGGGCGGTGCTGCCGTGCTACTGGATCTACTGGGAAGTGGGCAAGGAGCTGCTCCGCCGCGGCTCACCGGAACCGCGCTACCAGCGCTGGATCGACATGTACGGCGGCGAGGAGTTCGGTGAGGTGGTGCAGGCGGTGCTGGACGTGACCGACCAGCTGGGCCCGGAGCTAGCCCCGGCCGAGCGGGCCCGGGTGCACCGGCACTTCCGCACCACCAGCCGGTACGAGTGGATGTTCTGGGACATGGGCTACCGCGAGGAATCCTGGCCGGTGTGAGCCGGCCGACGCGGCTGCCCGGGAGGGGACTAGGCGCCGCGCCGGCCGGCGCTCTTTAGTGGGTGGACAGGGCTAGTACGGTGAGCGAACTGGCCGGGAACGTGTACCGGAAGTCCGCGGCTTGCGGGCCGACCGGGTGGCTGACCGGGCTGATCGCGGTCGGGTGAGCTAGCGAGTTCATCGCGGTTTGGGTCCCCAGTCAGCACGGTAGCCGTACCTCCTGAAACTCCGCTGATACCGCTCAGGTCCACGCTCACGCTGCTGGCCGACGTGCCCCGGTTGACCACGGTCAGGTAGGTGGTCCCGGCCTTGGTCGTGGCTCTTGTTAGCGCACACATCGCTGGCTGTCCGCGCCGTGATCCTCCTTCCGTGCGTTGTCCGTGGTGGCGGGCCTGCCCCGGACTGGCTGCCCGTGGCTGCCCGGCGGAGCTTCGAGCCGGCTGATCGCCCGAGAATCGCGCCACTGCCGTGCACCGTCCATGTTCAGCGCGCCCCCAGGAATGGTCAAGACCGCCGGCGGACGCGCGAGCGGACATCAGTGCGGTGAGTTGTACCCCACCGGCGGGGCACAACTCACCGCACTGATGTTTTCGGCCCCAGATCTGGGTCTCTGATGTACTGGGGTTGCGACCAGACGAGTGGGGGCGCGCTGCGTCAGGACGCCAGGGGGCGCCGCGCCCGGCTTAGCGGGGTGAGCTCATGCCGTGGTTCCTCATCGTGGTGGCCGGCTTGTTCGAGACCGGGTTCGCGGTGCTGCTCAAGCAGAGCGCCAGCTTCACCAAGCTGTGGCCCACCATCGGATTCGCCGTCTGCGCCCTGACCAGCTTCGGACTGCTCACCATGGCGCTGCGCGAACTGGAGGTAGGACCGGCCTACGCGGTGTGGACCGGCATCGGTGCGGTGGGGACCGCGGTGGTCGGCATGGCGGCGCTGGGCGAGTCGGTTTCGGTGGCCAAAATAGTCTCGATCGCGCTGGTGCTGACCGGCGTAATAGGGCTCAACCTGTCCGGCGTCACGCCCTGAACCGGCGCTCCCACTGTCGCTAACACGACCGCTCTTTCGTACGCCTGCGATCATCTCGAGCTAAATAGTTGATACTGACTAGTCAGTGCTGGATAGTAGGGCTTGATCACAGCGTCGGTGATTGCCCGATTCCGAGGAGGAACACTGAGATGAACACCACGCAGACCACCACCGAGCCGGTCCGTGTCGCGGCGAACTACACCGTGACCAAGCGGCTGGGCAACTGGACGACCGCGGACCGGTTCCAGGTCCGGTCCCACCGCGGGCACGCCGTCCTGGACCTGCGCTCGCCGGACATCCAGGCCGACGAGATCAGCGTCGACATCGACCTCGACCACGCCATGCTGAAGCTGCTCCTCCCGGAGGACGCCGTCATCGACGACTGGGACCTGCAGCGTTCCGGCCGGGGACGGGTCAAGGACGCGGAAGGCGGCCGGGCCACCGGCGGCAAGCGAGTCGTGCTCACCGGCCAGATGCGGCACGGCGAGATCCGGGTGCACCGGGGCGGCATCGCCATGCTGTCGGCCATGTTCTCCCGCGAGTACGTGGCCGACCTGCGCCGCGCGCATCGCGAGGGCGGGTATCCGACCGTGGACGACCCGGCCCGCACAGCCTGATCATCCAGCAGAGTAGAGGGGCGTGCCGCACTGGCGGCACGCCCCTCGCCCGTCCCTCGGCCTGTCACTTGGCCCGCCCCGGAGGTCCTGATGGCGCAGAAGCGTAAGGTCGGCAACTTGCTCGCGCTGGCTGTGCTGTCCTACCTGTCGCAGCAGCCCATGCATCCCTACGAGCTGGCCCGCACGCTGCGCGAGCACGGCGACGACCGGAGCATCAAGTTCAATCACGGCTCGCTCTACATGGTGGTGCAGCAGCTGGCCAAGGCCGGGTTCATCACCGAGGTGGAGACCAGCCGGGACGGGCAGCGTCCGGAGCGCACGGTGTACGCGCTCACCGAGGCCGGCCGGGCCGAGTTCCAGGACTGGCTGCGTGACCTGGTCGCCGAACCGGTGCACGAGTACCCGCAGTTCGTCGCCGCGCTGTCGCTGGTCGCGGCGCTACCGCCGAGCGAGGTGATCAGCCTGCTCCAGCAGCGGCTGGACCGGCTGGCCACGGTACGGGCGCAGATCCGCGGCGCGATCGACACTTCACTCGGCCAGGGCGTGCCCGAGCTGTTCCTGATCGAGGAGGAATACCGGCTGGCGCTGCTGGCCGCGGAGACGACCTTCGTCCAGGAGTTCATCGCGAAGATCAGCGATCCGCAGACCGCCTGGGCACCGCTGTGGGCCCAGTTCCACGGCCAGCCGGTACCCGGCGACTGAACGGCCTGGTTAGCTGGTGTGGTTGCCGTGGTTGGTGGTGGCCGGCGTGGGCAGTGTGGACGGTCTGCCGTGGTGGGTAGCGGCCGGTGTGGGCTTCGCGTGGTGCGTGGGCAGCGCCGACGGCTTGCCGTGCTGCGGCGGGGCCGGATGGCTGTGCGCGGGGTTACCCGGGTGGACTAGCTGAGCGCAGTACGCCGCGACCCGGCCGGCCCCGCCCGCGGCCCGGGCCAGCCTGCCGGACGTCACCGGGTTGTGCCCGGGGTGACCGTGGGCCACCGCCCGTTCGTACGCGCGGCACAGGCCGTAGGCCGCGTTCCCCGGGACCGGCGGCGCCGCCGGGCTACCCGGGTCAGGTCGCGGGGTACCGCCGGCGGCCGGGGGTGCGCCCATGACGGTGTGCGCGAGCCGCTGCATGGGCGCGGGCAGGTCGCCCGCATAGGCCGCGACGGCACTGCCTGCGGTCAGCGCGACGGCGGCTGCGGCCACCGCGAGCCTGACGCCGGCCAGCCGCGACCGCACCCACCAGCCGGTGCGATGCTGGCGGGGCCGGTGCCCGCCAGCCCGGTGCCCGCCAGCCCGGCGCCCGCCGGCGGGGCGCCCGCCAGCTCGGCCCAGACCAGTGCCGGCCACGCTGGTGCGGCCACCATCCTGACCGGCCAGGCCGCGGAACGCGGTCAGCGCACTCGCCTCGGCGGCCGGTCCGCTGTATACCGGGGCCGCGTACAGCGCGGCGAAACCCTCCACCACCGGGCGCAGGCTGGCCACCGCTTCCTCGGGCCGCAGGGCCCGGGCGAGCAGCGCGTCGAAGGCGGGGTCCCCGAGCTGGGGAACGTCGCCTCGCTCTGGCCTCAGTGAGATCGGCATGTCGCCATCAGGAACGCCGCCGCCGGTCACCGTGTTACACCCCGCGCAACCAGCGTCTGGGCCATCCGTCGCAGCGCACGGTGCGCGGCGATGCGGACCGCTCCCGGGCTGCGGCCGACGATGCGGGCCACCGTCTCGTTGTCCAGGTCAGCCAGGACCCGCAGCAGGACGATCTCGGCCTGTTGCGCGGGTAGTTCGTGCACCGCCTGAACCAGTTCGGCTAGGGCCACGTTGCTCAGAGCCAGCACGGACGCGTCCGCGGCCGCCGGTTCGGTGCCTGGCGGCAGCTCGGCATAGGGCGCTTCGGGATGGCGCCCGCGGCGGCGGTGCTCGTCCAGCGTGCGCCGCCGCGCGATGGTGAACAGCCAGGACCGCCAGGCCTGCTCGTCGCCGCGGAAGGCAGGCAGGCCGCGGACTACTTGCAGCCAGGTTTCGGCCGCGATGTCCTCGGCGCAGTCCGGCAGGGCGACCCGGAGGTAGCGCAGCAGAGCCTGGTTGCCGTCCCGCCACAGCCGGGCGAACGCGGCCTCGCTGCCACCCTGGGCAGCGGCCAGCACCGCCGTGAACTCCGCGCCGATCACAGCTGTGAGTATCGGGACTGGCCCGGCCGGCCCGCAGCGGAATCGCACCTCACCGAACAATTCCGGGCCGCCGGCCGGGCCGCCGGCCTCAGCCGCTCACCCCCGGGACGTGCTGGCCCGGGTCACCAGCGCCGGGCACCTCAGTAGACAATGCCCGGCGGCCGGGTACGGTGCGGCAACCCGGCATGGTGCATCGCGGCGGGCCGCGCGTCCGCCCGGGCGGACCGCGAGTCTGCCGCAACGGCCGGCTGGGCCGTCGCCCCAACGTCCTGCGGTCCAGCGTTCGCCTCGGCCATCGGCATGTCGCTGCTGCCCGTGACGACCCCGACGAGCTCCTCGTCCTCGGACACGGCCGGGTCGAACTCGTCGGCCGTGAGGGCGCCGTCCCGGCCCCGCCACCGGGACGGCACGAACAGCGGGACGATCAGCGCCAGCCCGGTGGCGCCGAGGATCCCACGGGCCAGCAGGGTCTCGAAGCCCACCCCGAACACGTGCGACTTCAGCGGGATCAGCTGGTCCGCGCGCCGGACGCTGACCAGGTAAAGCACGGTCAGGCCGAGCAGCAGCAGCCCGGGCAGCCCAGCCGCCAGCGGAGACACGCGCGGCGCGGCGATGAGGATCCCGGCCAGCAGGCCAGTGCCGGCCAGGGCGCCGAACGCGAGCAGTGCATGGTGATCGGAAAGCAGCGAGGCGCCGCTCCCCAGCCGGGACGACTGGGCCGCCAGCCGGACGTATCCCCAGGTCGCAACGCAGAACAGAGCCGCTGCCATGACGATTGCCAGGACTATCCCGATCAGATATCGCATATACCGGCCCTTCTATCAGCCAGGTGAGTCAGAGCTACGACCGATAAGAACGCCACCATGCGCGGGTTGTTACGCGGGCCAGGGTCGGACCGGCCCGCTCGCCGAGCAGCGTCATCTCATACGCCACAGTGCCCATGTCGCACTCCGGCGCGGCCAGCACGGCGAGCACCGAATTGTCGCCCACCGACATGATGATCAGCGTGCCCTGCTCCATCACGACGACGGCCTGGGCGACCGGCCCGCCGCGGAAGATACGGGCCGCACCTTGCACCAGCTTGGTGAGACCGGAGGTCACCGCGGCCAGCTGGTCCGCCTGATCGCGGGGCAGGCCGGCCGACGCGGCCAGCGGCAGGCCGTCGGCCGACACCACGGCCGCGTGCGCCACGGCTGGCACCCGCTCGGTAAACGAGGTGATCAGCCGGTCCAGGTTCTGCACAGGGCTCACCAAGTGCTCCTAACTCTGCGGGCCCTCCGGCACCTTCGGCCGCGGCGAGCTGGCGCGCGAGCTCATCGAGGTCGTAGGCGCTGAGCAGCACGTGCGCGGTGGGGTGGTCGCGTGGCGGCATGGCCCAGTACTCACCGGTGGCCCCGCCCCGCCAGATCGACCAGCCGGGGAACCAGCGTCTCAGCCGCTCGAGGTCTGGCACCCTTGGCAGCCTCGTTCCGGCCGGCGCTGACGCCGAGCGCCGGCAGACGGTGACCCAGATGACTGGCGTCAGCAATGGTGGAAACGCTACGCCGGTGTTAAGCGCCGCACCGCATGGATCTGTTACGCGCCCCCGGTCAGCCAGGTTGCCGCCCGGGCCGGGTGGCCCGGGCGGCAACCGGAGCTACGGCGTCACGCCAGACAGGTTGAGGCCGATAACCCCGCACAGGATCAGACCGATCGACACGATCTTGAGGGTGGACACCGGGTCACCAAGGACAAGCATGCCGACCGCGGCCGCACCGACCGCCCCGATCCCGGTCCACACCGCATAAGCCGCGCCCACCTCGAGATGTTTCAGCGCCAGCGTCAGCAGCCCGAAACTGATCAGCGCGCAGACGGCGAAGCCGACCGTGGGCCACAGCCTGGTCAGCCCGTGACTCATCTTGAGGAACACTGCGAAACCAGTCTCGAAGATGCCCGCGGTGATGACGATTACCCAGGCCATCTGTCGTCACCCAACCGTCGCCGATCGGTCGTCCAGCTCAGCCGCCTCCTCGGGCGGCTCGCCGGGCGCGTCGCCATGCGGGCCAGCGCGCCGCCGGGCACGGCGGGTCTGCCACTGCCACACCCGGCGGCCCACCTCGATAAGCACACTGACCGCGAACCCCAGGCCCAAGCCAAGCAGCAAGCCGATCCACAGCTGTCCTTCGAAGACCTGGCCGCCCAGCCGGCCGAGGAAGAACGCATAGCTGGCCCACAGGAGGCCGGCCACGGCGGTGGCGGTCACGAACCTGCGCCGGGGGTAGTCGATCACCCCGCAGGTCAGCGTCACCGCGGTGCGCCCGCCGGGGATGAACCGGCAGAGGATGATCACGACCATGCCGTAATGGCCCAGCGACCGCTCGGCCCAGGCCCGGCGCCGGGCCCCCTTCTCCCCGCTGAACAGCCGCCGGTCCACGGCCGGGCCGAATCGCCGGCCGACCAGGTAGGCGGCGTTGTCGCCGAGAAAGGCGCCCAGCGCGGCCAGCACCACGAGCACCCCGATCCGCGGGTCGGTGCTGCCCGCCGTCACCGCGCCGAGTGCGATGATCACGGATTCGCTCGGCAGCCAGGGCAGCAGCGCGTCCAGCGCCGGCACCAGCACCGCGGCCAGGTACGACAGCACCGAGCCAACGTCCAGCGCATACAGGCTGTTCACTTGGCCTCCCGTGGCCGCCGAAGTCGCTACCTGTGACGTGCACAGCTCACCGTGCCGACCGGGACATCAGTCGGAGACGGTGTGGATATCGGGTGGAGAAGTACTTCCTTGCGCCTTCGGGGCGCTTGTACCCGCGCCCCTTCGGCGCGGCTTCGGCGCGGGCTTCACAAGGACTCCACGGCGGCGGCACGACGGTTCCAGATCCGCCCGGTTGGCTGGCGCTCGATGGGACCGGCAGGCCGTGCCCGCACGGCCACTGACCTACGGAGCGAACGGATGAGACCGTCACAACGAACCCGCCGGGCCGCGGTGGCGACCGTCATGGCCGCGGCCATCGGGGCCGGCGGTGTCGCCGTCGGCGCCGCCGCGGCGGCACCTGGGGACACCGTCCGGCCGGCCGCCGCCACCGCCCCATCCGGGCAGGCGGCAGGCTATGCCGACGTGGTCCGCCAGGTGCTGCCGTCGGTGGTGCTGATCCGTACCGACCAGGGGCTCGGCTCCGGCGTGGTCCTCGACGACGCGGGGCACATCGTCACCAACGCGCACGTGGCCGGGGACGCCAGCACGTTCCAGGTCCAACTGGCCGGTGACCCGCGGCCCCGCCCGGGGTCACTGGTGGGCAGCTACGCCGCGGGTGATCTCGCGGTGATCCGGGTCGAGGACCGGACCGGTCTCAAGCCGGCCACGTTCGGCCACTCCGACCAGGCCCGGGCGGGCGATGTCGTGCTGGCCGTCGGCAACCCGCTCGGCCTGTCCGGCAGCGTGACCGAGGGCATCGTGTCCGCCACCGGCCGCGCGGTGTCCGAGCCGGCTGTCGCGGGGACGTCCGGCGCGGTGCTGCCGGACGCCATCCAGACCAGCGCGCCGATCAACCCGGGCAACAGCGGCGGCGCGCTGGTGAACACCGCGGGCCAGGTGATCGGCATCCCCACGCTAGCCGCCGGCGCACAGGACGGCGGGCAGGCCCAGGGCATCGGGTTCGCCATCCCGGCCAACCTGGCCCGTGACATAGCCCGCCAGCTCATCGAGTCGGGGCAGGTCACCAGCACCCACCGGGCGGCCATCGGCGCCCAGGTCGGCACGGTCAGCGGGGCCGACGGAGCGCCCGCCGGGGTGGGCATCGTGGAGATCACCAGCGGTGGTCCAGCCGACCAGGCCGGCCTGCGCGCCGGGGACGTGATCTCCGCGGTGGCCGGCACGGCCACCCCGGACACCACGACGCTGGCCGAGGTGCTGGCCACCCGGGAGCCCGGTCAGGTGGTCAGCGTCAGCCTCACCCGCGGCGGAGCGGAACGCACCGTGCAGCTGACCCTGGGAGAGCTCCCTGGTGGTTGAGCACACGACCGTCCCGGTCTGGGTGTGGGCCGCGTTCGCGGCGTTCGTCGTGGCCATGCTGATCCTGGACCTGCTGGTGCTGCACCGCCGGGCGCATGAGGTGGCGCTGCGCGAAGCGGCCATCTGGACCGCGGTCTGGGTGACGATCGGGCTGGGCTTCGGCGGCCTGGTCTGGCTGTGGCAGGGCGGCGACACGGGCCAGGCCTACCTGGCCGGCTACCTGATCGAGAAATGCCTGTCGCTGGACAACATCTTCGTCTTCGCCGTGATCTTCGCGGCGTTCGCGATCCCGGCCCGCTATCAGCACCGGGTGCTGATGCTCGGCATCGTCGGGGCGCTGGTCATGCGGGCCGTGTTCATCGTGGCCGGGGTCAGGTTGCTTGAGTCGTTCCACCCGGTCATCTACGTCTTCGGCGCGATCCTGCTGGTCGCCGCCGTGAAGATGATGCGCGCCGAGCCAGCCCCGCGGCCGGAGCGCAACCTGGCGGTGCGGGTGCTGCGCCGGGCGCTGCCCACGACCGAACGGCTGCACGGCCAGCGGTTCCTGGTCCGTGACGGCGGCCGGCTGCTGGCCACCCCGCTGCTGCTGGCCCTGATCGTGATCGAGACCACCGACGTGATCTTCGCGGTGGACTCCATCCCGGCCGTCCTGGCCGTCACGACCGACCCGTTCGTGGTCTACACCTCGAACGTGTTCGCGCTGCTCGGCATGCGGGCGCTGTACTTCCTGCTGGCCGGCGCGACGGCCCAGTTCCGCTACCTGCGTCCCGGGCTGGCCGTGATCCTGGCCGCGGTCGCGGCCAAGCTGCTGCTGGCCGACGTCTACACCGTCCCCGCCTGGGCCTCGCCGGCCTTTATCGCCGCCGTGCTAGTCGTGGTGGCCGTCCTGTCCATCCGGCACGCCCGCCGCCACCCCACCGAACCCCAGCATGCCCAACGCCAGGGCCTGGCCGATGACCCCAGCCACCTCCCGGACGTCGCTAGCGAAACGGCCTCGCTGACAGTGCGCTGATCACAGCCGCCCCGGCAGGCCCGGCGGTTAGCCCGTCAGTCGGCCGCGACTGCCTCCTCCTGGTTAAGCAGCACCATCTGCGCAGCCGTGGGCATCTGCGGCACCTTCTCGCGCCAGGTGATACGGCTCTTGTCCTGCACGATCCGGCGGTACGCGTACAGGACCACCGAGCCGGCCAGCACGGCCACGCCGATGACCATGTCCTTCCAGGTGCCGTAGCCGGTGAGGGCCGGGTTGGTGACGCCGTACCCGATGAGCACGATGTTGAAGACGACCAGCACCCCGGCGATCCCGACCCAGATCGGGCCCACCTTGATCGGCCGTGGCCAGCGGGGCCGGTCCCGGCGCAGCAGCAGGAAGCCGCTCAGCGCGAAGACGTGCGACAGCATGTAGCCGATGTTGCTCAGGTACAGGATGGCCAGGTTGTTGGCGATGAACAGGACCAGCAGCACGTTCACGACCAGGTCCACGCTCATCGCCCGGGCGGGCACGTGGTAGCGGTTCAGGTGGTACAGCTGCTTGACCGTCATGTCATCCCGGGCGATCCCATACAGCGCCCGTGACCCGTCGGCGGTCGAGGAGATCATCGACAGGAACAGGCTGCCGATCAGCAGGACGATGATCACCCCGGCCGCCCCGCTGCCGACGATCTTGGCCAGTGCGGGCACGTAGAACTGGCCGCTGGCTGTCGCGGCGCTCGGCGCGCCGGAGATCCCGCCGACGCCCAGCGGGAACAGCAGGAAGACGAGCAGCGTGAACACCCCGGCCGAGCGGAGCGCGATGGTCGTGTCCCGCCTGGTGTCGTGATACTCAGGCGCGAATGTGGCGCAGATCTCGGCCGCGTAGGACGACCAGCCGAACAGGAACAGGTAGACCATGGCGAGCTTGAACCCGCTGTAGCCGTGCAGCTCCCAGGTCATGTTGGAGCTGTGCCAGTTCCCGGTCACGTAGGGCCCGATGATGAAGATGGCCAGCGGGACCATCAGCCCGAGCCCGGTGACGTAGGAAATCCACACCGCCGGGCGGATCCCGAAGACGTTGATCGCCCAGACCAGAATGATGCAGCCGATCGCGATGAACTGGGGCAGCCCGAGGTGCACCACGCCGTCATAGACCGTCCAGGTGGAGCCCGAGAACCACTGGGCCTGGATGAGGTCGCCGATAAGCACGCCGAAGATGGACAGCACGACGGACCAGCCGATCCAGTACCCGAACGCGCCGATGGGGCCGACCAGCGAGAACCGCCCGCGCCACCCTTCGTGGGCGTAGAGCGAGATGCCGCCTGGCTTGTCCGGGAACATGGCGGCCGTCTCGGCGTAGATCCAGGTCTGCAGCATGCCGACGCCGGCGGACACCGCCCACAGGAACACCGCGGCCCAGGTGCCCAGGGCGCCCATCGAGAACCCAAGTGACGCGATCAGGAAGCCCGGATTGCACAGCGCGATGACGAAGCCGTCCCACCACCGAAGCGACTTGAGCAGTTGCCGTTCCTCGACGAAAGCCTCAGCCATAGCCGGCGCCCTCCGTTCACTCCTGGTGAACGTTGTTTAGCATGGGACGACCGCAATGTCTATAGATCACGGGCCTAAGTAACAGTCCTGTTACAGGATGTACCGATTTGCGTAAATAGTCCGATTTACTCAGGTGCGACGGGGTCTACCCTGGCGGGGGGTTCAGTGCCTACAATCCGGCCATGCGCGGTGCCCAGATCACTGTCCGCTGTGACTGCGGAGCGATCGGATACGTCCCCTACGGCGGCCAGTGGGAGTGCGACGACTGCCACCGGCGGTGGAACACCAGCCAGATCCCGGCCGACGAATACTGGGGCATCATGCGGGAGATGCGCCGGTTCCGCATAGTAGCCATCGGGACGGCACTGGGCCTGATGGTCCCGATCCTGGTGCTGACCGTGTTCGGTGGGATCAGGGTGCTGATCCTGCTGCCGATCGTGATGAGCTTCTGGTTCATGTTCTACATGCCCCGGTGGCGGCGGAAGGTCAGGACGCGCGCGAGGAGCCTGCGAAGGTGGCAGCTCCGTCCGGAGTAAGGCTGGCCGCGCCGCACCCCACCAGGCCGCGGATCGCGGACCGGGCGGCTGGCCGCCCCGTCCTGCTCGCGACGCTCGATGTGCCGTTTGACGACGACGCGGTGGCCTTCGCGGTGGACTCAGCCGTCGAACTCAGCGAGCGGCTGATCGTGGCCAACTTCGTGGAGCGCCCGCCGCTGCCGCTGTCCGCGATGCTGGGCTACGACGACCTCCCCTACACCCCGGAGATGACCGAGGCCCTGGCGGCACCGGTGCGCCTCGCTGCCGGGTCAGGTGTGGCCGTGACCAGGCTGCGCATCAAGAGCTTTCATCCGATCCCGGCCATGGTTCAGGTCAGCGCCGAGGAGCAGGCGGGGATCTTCGTGTTCGGCCCCGACCGCAGCCGGATACCCCGGCTGCGCTACCGGCGAGCCGTGCGCGCCCTCCGGTCCGGCGTCACCGGCCTGGTCTGGCTGGCGCAGTGATGGTGTGCTGTATCGCTGATCGGCAGCTCCGGGTTAGTGGCCGACCGGTTTCTGCCAGCCGTCCAGCTGCGGGGGGCTCCAGTTCTCGCCCACCGTTGCCGACCCGGCGAGCCAGGGACCGAGCTCCGGCTGCGGGAACTTGGCGTGCTGGTGCTTGAGCCAGATCCCGTAGGAGTTGCCCGCACGGAGGTGCTTGATCAGCACCTTGCGGGCGTACTCGTGCTCCCGGCCCGCCGGGATCTCGAAGTAGATCTTCAGGAACGCATTGGTGTACCGGTCGAAGACGGCATTGACCCCGTCCTCGGTCATCAGCTCGATGTCCTCGAGCCAGTTCAGATCGTCGCCGGGCGTCGCCTCGTTGAGGTCGATGTCCTCGACCAGCGACCGGTCGAACTGATAGGGGAAGGTCCGGCCGGTGAGCTCCTCGGTGTCGATGCTCTTGCCGCCCGACAGCCGCCGCTCGGAGCTGTCCAGTCGCTCATCCATCTCAGCCGCCCTGCAGTCCGTCGTTGGCCACGTGCTTCTCCAGCAGGCCCTTGATCTCGCTCAGCGCACGCTCCTCGGTGACGCCCGGGATGTAGTTGGTGCCGGCCAGCGGCACCTTGGCCATGGCGGCCGCCTCGGTGGTCAGCGCGCACAGGTCCTCCGGCTCCAGGCTGTGCACGCTGGTCTTGCCGCAGGCCCGGGCCAGCATCTGCACCTCGAGGGTGAGCGTGTGCAGGAAGTTGTAGACCCGCTCGGCGGCCTCGTCCACCTGCAGCCTGCGGCGCAGCTCCGGGTCCTGGGTGGCCACGCCGACCGGGCAGCGGCCGGTGTGGCAGTGGTAGCACTGCCCAGCCGGGACGCCGACGGTACCCTCGTAGTCGGTGACGCCCGGGATCTCCCTGTTGCAGTTCAGCGCCATCAGCGCGGAGTGCCCGATGGCCACCGCCTTGGCCCCCAGGGCCAGGCACTTGGCGATGTCGCCGCCGTTGCGGATGCCGCCCGCCACCACCAGGTCGATCTCGTCGGCCAGCCCGACGTCCTCCAGTGCCCGGCGGGCCTCGGGAATCGCCGCCATCAGCGGGATCCCGGTCTCCTCGGCGGCGATGTGCGGCCCCGCGCCGGTACCACCCTCGGCGCCGTCGAGGTAGATGGTGTCCGGGCCGCACTTCGCGGCCATCCGCACGTCGTCGTACACCCGGGCGGCGCCGAGCTTCAGCTGGATCGGCACCTGGTAGTCGGTGGCCTCGCGGATCTCCTGGATCTTCAGCGACAGGTCGTCGGGCCCGAGCCAGTCCGGGTGCCGCGCCTGGCTGCGCTGGTCGATGCCGGGCGGCAGCGAGCGCATCTCGGCGACCTGCTCGGTCACTTTCTGGCCCATCAGGTGCCCGCCCAGGCCCACTTTGCAGCCCTGCCCGATGAAGAACTCCACCCCGTCGGCGAGCATCAGGTGGTGCGGGTTGAACCCGTACCGGCTCTGGATGACCTGGTAGAACCATTTGGTGGACAGGTCGCGCTCCGGCGGGATCATCCCGCCCTCGCCGGAACACGTCGCCGTGCCGGCCATCGACGCCCCCTTGGCCAGCGCCATCTTGGCCTCCAGCGACAATGCCCCGAAGCTCATCCCGGTGATGTAGACCGGGATATCGAGCTCGAGCGGCTTCTTGGCGAAGCGGGCGCCGAGCACCGTCTTGGTCACGCACTTCTCGCGGTAGCCCTCGATCACGAACCGGGTCAGCGTGCCCGGCATGAACATCAGCTCGTCCCAGTGCGGGATCGGCTTGAACATCGAGAACCCGCGCATCCGGTACCGGCCGAGCTCGGACTTGGTGTGGATGTCGCTGATGACTTCAGGGGTGAAGATCCGGCTGTGCCCGAGGGGACGGGACACCTCGCCGTTTGATTCGTCCATGGGTGAACTCCTGGCTTGGGCGGGCGGGCTACAGGACCAGCTTCCGTTCGCTCGGCTCCAGGCTGTCGTAGTTCCACAGCTTGCGGCCGCACACGAACTTGCGGAACGCGCCGGGCCGGTCGAGCTGGTAGATCCGGAACTTCCGGTCGATCAGCTCCTGGTCGGCCGCGGTCAGCTCCGCCTCGACGCAGTCCACGCCCAGCGACGCGACCTGGCCGCCGACATAGATGGCTCCGTCGTACATCGAGTCGCCCAGGCCGTGGCCCACGTCACCGCAGATGATCTGCCGGCCGCGCTGCAGCATGAACCCGGTCATGGAGCCGGCGTTGCCGCCGACGATGATCGTGCCGCCCTTCTGGTCGATCCCGGTGCGCGCCCCGACGTCCTCGCGGACCACCAGGTCACCGCCGCGCAGCGCCGCGCCGGTGAGCGAGCCGGCGTTCTTGTCCACCATCACGACGCCGGACATCATGTTTTCCGCGGCCGACCAGCCGACCCGCCCGGTGATGTGGATCTCCGGGCCGTCGATCAGCCCGCAGCCGAAGTAGCCGAGGCTGCCCTTGATCCGGATCCGGCAGCGCAGCAGCAGGCCGACCGCGATTGAGTGGCGGGCCTTCGGGTTGAGCACGGTCACCTCGGTGACGCCCTCGGTGTACATCAGCCTGCGCAGCTCGAGGTTGATCTGCCGGATGGTCAGGTCGGCCGCGTCCAGTTCCGCGGTGTGCCCGCTGATCACCGAGGTCTTCGGGGCGGTGGCGTCGGGGTCGGCCAGCCCGCGGACGTCGTAGCGCCCGGTGCGCACCTCCGGGGTCGTCGGTTCGGCGTCCATCACCTGCTCCACACCATCACTTCCCCCTCGTACGGGTCGTGCGTGTCGATCTCGCGGTCCAGCACGGCCCGGATCGCGCCTTCCTCGGAGGCCAGCGCCACCATGTCCTCTCCCTGGTAGAGCACCAGTGGCTTGGCGGCCATCTCGTCCTTGGCCATGCCCAGCGCGCTCTCGGTGACGACCAGATAGGTGAACACGCCGTCCAGGTCGCGCAGGCTCTGCTTCATGGCGGTCTCCAGCGACAGCCCGTCGGCCATGCTCTGCGCCAGGTAGACGGCGATGATCTCCGAGTCACACTCGGACTGGAACCGGTGGCCCTGCCGCTCCAGCCGGCGGCGCCAGTAGTGGTAGTTGGTCAGCTGCCCGTTGTGCACCACGGCGACGTCGGGGAACGGGTAGGCCCAGTACGGGTGCGCGTTCGCGATGTCCACATCAGACTCGGTCGCCATCCGGACGTGCCCGATCCCGTGCGTCCCGGCGAACCCGGCCAGCCGGTACTGCTCCGCCACGGTGGCGGCATCGCCCAGATCCTTGATGATCTCCAGCGAGCGGCCGAGCGACAGCACCTCGGCGCCCGGGACGTCCTCGACGTAATCGGCCAGGGGCTTGAGCTCGCCGTCATAGCGGAAGCTCGCGCGGTAGGCGTACTCCGACTCGCCGTCCACCCGGTCGATCGTCGCCCCGATCTTGGCCAGCCTGGCCTCCACCTCCCGCACGTTGCGGGCCAGCCGCTCGCTGAAGGAGAAGTCCCGCGGATCGTTGGGATCGGCGAGCGTGAACCGCATCACCAGCAGGTCGCCCGGCTCGCCGTAAAGCGCGTACCCGGTCGAGTCGGGCCCGCGATGTTTCATCGCTTGCAGCATGCGGGCCAGGTCGGCGCCGATGGGGCCGCTGCGCTGCCGGTAGATGATGCCGGCGATACCGCACATCGTGGTGCTGCTCCTTTCCCCGCTGCGTCGCGCGGGACCTGCCTGCTCAGGGCAGGATGTCCAGGTACTCCTTGACGTCCCAGTCGGTGACGGCGGTGCAGAAGCGCTCCCACTCATCGCGCTTGTAGTGCTCGAACACGGTGTACATGTCGCCGGGCAGCGCCGTCCGCACCACGTCGTCCGCGCGCAGCGCGGCCAGCGCGTCGCCCAGGGTCATCGGGATCTTGCGCACCTCCTTGCCCTCTGACATGGCGTCGTAGATGTTGCGCTCCTCGGGCGGCCCCGGGTCGAGGTTGCGCCGGATGCCGTCGCGCATGGACACGATCAGGCCGGCCATCGACAGGTACGGGTTGACCGTGGAGTCGACTGAGCGGTACTCGAACCGGCCGGGTGCGCTGACCCGCAGCGCGGTGGTGCGGTTCTGGAACCCCCAGTCGGCGTACAGCGGGGCCCAGAACCCGGTGTCCCACAGCCGCCGGTAGGAGTTGACCGTCGGCGCGGTCAGGCAGGTCAGCGCGTCGAGGTGGTCGAGCACGCCGCCGATCGCGGTCAGCCCGAGCTTGCTCGGCATGCGCGGGTTGTCGCCGTCCGGGAGGAAAGCGTTGACCTCCCCTTCCCACAGCGAGATGTTGTGGTGGCAGCCGTTGGCCGACACACCCATGAACGGCTTGGCCATGAAACACGGGAAGGCGCCGAACTCGCGGCCGACCTGCTTGCAGATCTGGCGGTACGTGGTGAGCCGGTCGGCGGTGTGCTCGGCCCGGTCGAACTGCCAGTTCAGCTCCAGCTGGCCGGGGGCGTCCTCATGGTCGCCCTGGATCATGTCCAGGCCCATCGCGGTGCCGTACTCGATCACCCGGTGGATCAGCGGCTGCAGTTCGGAGAACTGGTCGATGTGGTAGCAGTAGGGCTTGGTCTTGCCCTCCACGGACGGAGTCCCGTCCGGGTTCAGCTTGAGCCACATCATCTCGGGCTCGGTGCCGACCCGCAGGTGCAGCCCGGTCTCCTGCTCCAGCTCGGCGTGGATCCGCTTCAGGTTGCCCCGGCAGTCGGAGGTCAGGTAGGCGCCCGGCTCGACATCCTCCTCGCGGCCGCGGAACAGGGTGCAGAACACCCGCGCGGTCTGCGGGTCCCACGGCAGCACGCAGAACGTGTCCACGTCCGGGATGCCGATCAGTTCGCGGGCCTCGGGGCCATACCCGATGTAGTCCCCGTGCCGGTCGATGAACAGGTTCGCGGTGGCTCCGTAGACGAGCTGGAAGCCGCCGTGCGCGAAGCGCTCCCAGTGCGCCGCCGGGACTCCCTTGCCCATGATGCGCCCGGTGACCGAGACGAACTGCAGGTACATGTACCTGACCCCGGCAGCGTCGATGCGCCGACGAACCTCGGCGATCTGCTCCTCCCGGCCGGGCTGAGCGAGGAAGGTCTCGAGATCGGTGCTCATGGATTCGCCTCCACGGTGCAGGAAAGGCTACTGTCCACACACAGTAAACTGTGTGTCGCATGAGGATACAAGTCCCGCCGTCAGCCGCAGCCGGGAGGGTCAGCGGCTGACGATTGGACCGGACTGGAGCACCCCTGACGACCTGCTAACACGCCCAACGGACCGGTGCCGCCCGCCGCCCACCGGCGGGCTAAAGTGGTGGGCACCTCGCCGAGGCGGCCGGTTCGAGGGTTGACCGAGGAGATGTGGCAGCGCCATGACGGAATACGACACCGCGGCCATTTCCGACGCCGACGAACTCGGTGGGCTGGAGGAGGCCCTCGGCGCGGTGATCGCCGAGCGGGTCCGCGAGTTCCGGCACCGGCTCGGCTGGACCGTCAGCCGGCTCGCCATGGAGAGCGGCCTGTCGAAGGGCATGCTGTCCAAGATCGAGAACATGCAGGCGTCGCCCAGCCTGGCCACGCTGGCCCGGTTGTCCGAGTCGCTGTCCGTCCCGGTGACCGCGTTCTTCCGCGGCCTGTCCGAGGAACAGGATGTGGTGTTCGTGAAGGCCGGCAGCGGCCTGGAAGTCCACCACACCGGGTCCGGCGCCGGCCTCCGCTACCAACTGCTTGGCTCACTCCGGGCTCCGCATGACACGCTCGAGCCGTTGCTGGTCACGCTCACCGAGCGGACCGGCGTGTTCCCGCTGTACCAGCACGCCGGCACCGAGCTGATCTTCATGGTCTCCGGGAAGATGGAGTACATCTGTGGCAGCACCCGGTACCTCCTGGAGCCCGGCGACGCACTGCAGTTCGTGGGCGAGGCCATGCACGGCCCCGGCGAGCTGATGTCCCTGCCGATCCAGTTCCTGGCCATTAAGTCGGTCAGCTCGGGCGGATAGCCGCGCTGCCGTTTAGCCGCCGTTTCCTATCAGTGGACTTCGTTCACCCAGCGTCGTAGCCTGAGGGGCATCGGATGGCCCTGCCCTGATGCCCGGCCATCGTGAAGCCGATCAGTGGGAGACGCTCTGATGACTGGCGTACGCGCCATGCCCCCCGCGGGTAACGGCCACCCGAACCGCACCATCAAGCCGTCCCGGTACTCGGCCTTCAGCCTGCTCCGGCACGGGATCCGGCGCTCGGATTGGCCGCGGGTCTGGCGCGCGCACCCAGTCAAGCCAAGCTATGACGTAGTGATCATCGGCGTCGGCGTGCACGGGCTGGCCACCGCGTACTACCTCGCCACTCAGCACGGCATCCGGGACGTCGCGGTGCTGGACAAGGGGTATCTCGGCGGTGGCGGGTCCGGCCGGAACACCGCGATCCTGCGGTCCAACTACCTGACCCCGGAGGGTGTCCGGTTCTACGACCGCTCGCTGCAGCTCTACCGGCACCTGGCCGCGGACCTGAACTTCAACGTGATGTTCTCCCGGCGCGGCCACCTGACACTGGCCCACAACGATAGTTCGCTGCGCACCATGCGCTGGCGGGCGGAGGTCAACAAGCTGCAGGGCGTCGACTCCGACGTCATTGACCCGGCCGAGATCAAGAGGCTGGTGCCCTACCTGGATACCTCGCCGGGCACCCGCTACCCGATCCTCGGCGCGCTCTACCACCCGCCGGGCGGGATCATCCGGCACGACGCTGTGGTCTGGGGATACGCCCGTGCGGCCGACGCCAACGGCGTCCACCTGCACCAGAACACCGAGGTCACCGGAATAGAGACCGGTGCGGGCCGGGTGGCCGCGGTGCACACGACCCGCGGCCGGATCGCCACCCGGGTCGTGGTGAACTGCACGGCCGGGTGGTGCACGCTGATCTCCGACATGGCCGGCGTGGACCTGCCGGTCAGCACGTCGCCGCTGCAGGCCGCGGTCACCGAGCCGGTCCGGCCGTTCCTCGGCCCGGTCATCGTGTCCGGCACCCTGCACGTGTACGTCAGCCAGACCGACCGCGGCGAACTGGTCTTCGGCGCCAGCGTGGATCCGTTCACCTCGTACTCGATGCGCGGCTCGCTCGAATTCGCCGAGGGGCTGGCCGGGCACGTGCTCGAGCTGATGCCCGCGCTGTCGAAGATGCGGCTGCTGCGGCAGTGGGCCGGCCTGTGCGACATGACCCCGGACTTCTCGCCGATCATGGGGCCGACCCCAGTCGAGGGGTTCTACGTGGACGTGGGCTGGGGCACCTACGGCTTCAAGGCCGGGCCGGTGGCCGGCGAGGCCATGGCGGACTGCATCGCCCACCAGCGCGCACCGGAGATCATCTCCGCCTTCGGCCTCGACCGGTTCACCGAAGGACGTCTGGTCGGCGAGAAGGGCGCGGCGGCGGTCGGCCACTGACCGGTGCGCACCAGCTTCCCGGCCCGCCGCAGCAATCCGGAGAGGAACTCCATGATCCAGCTTCCCTGCCCGTGGTGCGGCCCGCGCAATGTCAGCGAGTTCCAGCACCACGGCGAGACCGTCAGCCGTCCCGACGTGGCCACGGCCAGCGCCGCGGAATGGCGGCGCTATCTCTACTTCCGGCGCAACGCCCTGGGCTGGGTGGAGGAGACCTGGTACCACACGGCCGGCTGCCGGCGCTTCGTCCGGCTCCGCCGGCACACCGGCACGAACGAGGCCCGTCCGGTCCAGGGCACCGGAGGCGAGCGGTGAGCCGGCCCCACGCGGCCGGCCGCCGCCTTGCCCCGCAGCCGGGCGAGGTCATTGACCGCTCGGGCACACTGTCGTTCACCTGGAACGGGACGCCGTACCAGGCCCACCCGGGCGACACGATCATCTCGGCGCTGGCCGCGTCCGGCGAGTGGGTGTTCTCCCGCAGCTTCAAGTACCACCGCCCACGCGGGCTGCTGACGGCCAGCTTCCACGATCCGGGCTGCATGGTGCAGGTTGGCGACGAGCCCAACGTGCGCGGCGCGCACCGGCTGGCCGAACCAGGCATGCGGGTGTCCGCGCAGAACACCTGGCCCTCGCTGCGCTTCGACGTCAAGGCTGTGAACGGGCTGGCCGGGCGGTTCCTCTCGGCCGGCTTCTACTACAAGACGTTCATGAAGCCGGAGTTCCTCTGGCCTGCCTACCAGCACGTGCTGCGCCGGTTCGTGCACGCCGGCGCGATTTCACCGGGCACCCCGCACGGCTACTACGACCAGCGGTACGCCCATCCGGACGTGCTTGTCGCGGGCGGCGGGCCGGCCGGCATCGCGGCCGCCGTGGCGGCGGCGGCCACCGGCGCCCGGGTGCTGCTGGTCGAGGAGGAGCACCAGCTCGGCGGGCACCTGCGCTGGGCGGACCCGGCGATGCTGGCCGGGCTGCTGGCCGAGCTGCGCGCGGCCGGGGGCGTCGAAGTGCTGACCAACTCCGCGGTGCTCGGCCGGTACGACGAGAACTGGGTCGCGGTGGTCCAGCGCGGCCTGCCGGGCATCCCGGAACGGCTGATCAAGGCGCGGGCGGGCAGCCTCATCGTGGCCGGCGGGCTGATCGAGCGGCCTTACGTGTTCGCCGGCAACGACATCCCGGGCGTCATGCTGTCCACCGCGGCCCGCCGGCTGATCAACCTGTACGCGGTCAAGCCGGGTGACCGGGCCGTCGTGCTGACCGCGAACGCCGCGGGCGACGCCGCCGTCGCCGACCTGGAGCGGGCCGGGGTCGACGTGGCGCACGTGGCCGACGCGCGGCAGGGCGATGACGTGCTGCGGGTGCACGGCCGCAGCCGAGTGCAGGCCGTCGAGCTGAACCACGGCCGCCGGATCAGGGCTGACCTGTTCGTCACGGCCACCGGGTGGACGGCGCCGACCGCGCTGCTGAACATGGCGGGCGACGTCCCGGTGTATGACTCGCGCGCGGCGCGGTTCCGGCCCGGCCAGACGGCCGCCGGCGACGTGTTCGCGGTCGGCGGGATCGCGGGCGACGGCACCCTGGACCAGCTGGTCGAGCACGCGGCCGCGGCCGGCACCGAGGCCGCGCACCGGGCCGCGGCGCGCCGCTACACCCACCTGGGCGCGATCCCGACCCGGGACGGCCATCCGCCGGCCCAGCCCACGCTGGCGGCCACGGCCATCCCCGAGCTCCCGGTGGACCAGCATCCCGGGCTGTTCCGCGGGACGACGCACGGCATCGTGGACTACTCGGAGGACGTGTCGTCCAAAGACATCCACCAGGCGGTCCAGGAAGGGTACGACTCGGCCGAGCTGGCCAAGCGGTACACCACCGCCACCATGGGCCCGGTCCAGGGCAAGCTGGAAACGATCAACGCGATCGCGGTCATCGCCGAGGCCACCGGGCGCACCATCGCCGAGACCGGCACCACGACGTGGCGCCCGATGTACGTGCCGGTGACGCTGGGCGCGCTGGCCGGGCGGATCTTCGAGCCGGTGCGCTACTCGCCCATCCAGTCCTGGCACGAGCAGCACAACGCCGCGCCGCTGGTCGCCGGGCAGTGGATCCGCCCGGATCACTACGGCGACCCGGCCGCCGAGGTCCGCGCCGTCCGGGAGAGCGTCGCGATCATCGACGTGACCCCGATCGGCAAGCTCGACCTGCGTGGGCCGGACGTACCGAAGCTGCTCAACCAGCTCTACGTCAACAAGTGGTCGAAGCTGGCCATCGGCGCGGTGCGCTACGGGGTCATGTGCGCCGAGGACGGCGTGGTCTTCGACGACGGCGTCACCGGCCGGCTGGATGCGGACCACTACCTGATGAGCACCACTTCGTCAGGCGCGGCCGCGGTCTGGCAGTGGGTGGAGAACTGGCTGCAGACCGAGCATCCCGACTGGCAGGTGCACGTCACCCCGGTGACCACGGCTTACGCCAGCATCAACGTGGCCGGGCCGCAGTCCCGCGAGCTGGTCGGCCGGCTCACCGACGGTGTCGATCTGTCCGCCGAGGCCTTCGGGTACATGAAGGTGCGCACCGGCCGGCTGGCTGGCGTCGACGACTGCGTACTGTGGCGGATCGGGTTCACCGGTGAGCTGTCCTACGAGCTGCACGTGCCCGCCTCCTACGGCCTGCACGTGTGGACCGCGCTGCTGGAACAGGGCGCCGACCTGGGCGTCCGCCCGTTCGGTGTGGAGGCCCAGCGGATCCTGCGGCTGGAGAAGGGCCACCTGATCGTGGGGCAGGACACTGACGGGCTGACCAAAGCCTTCAGCGCGGGCCTGGACTGGGCGGTCAAGCTGGACAAGGACGACTTCGCCGGCAAGCCGGAACTGGCCCGGCAGCACGAGCGCGGCGACGGCAGCCGGCTGGTCGGCCTGCAGCCGGTGGACAGCCAGATCGTGCCGCCCGAGGCCAGCCAGATCATCACGCCACGCGGCGAGATCGTCGGGCGGATCACCTCCAGCCGGATGTCCCCCACCCTGGGCCGGTCGATCTGCCTGGGCCAGGTGGACGCGACCCTGGCCGCGCCGGGCACCGAACTAACCGTGCGGCTGCCCGACGGCCGGAACATCACCGCCCGGGTGACCGCGCACCTGGCCCACGTCGACCCGGACGGCCTGCGCCAGCAGGTGGACAGCCAGCCCTCCGAGTTGCGGCCACACGCCGCGCCGGTGGCCCGCAGCCCGATCGCGTCCGGTGATCTCAGGACGGCCATCGCGGACTGGGAGGTCGACGGCCGGCACAGCCGGGCCGCGCTCACCATCGCCGACCACACCCCACTGGCCAAGATCGGCGTCAGAGGCCGCGCGGACGGCGCGCTGGCCACCGCGCTGGGCACCAGGTTCGGCCGGTCCGCCCGGGACAGCCACGGCAACCTCGTGGTCGGCTCCGGCCCCGGCGAGTGGCTGGTGCTCGGCGAACCGGGCAGCCAGGACAAGCTGCTGCCGCGGACCCGGGCCCTGGCCGACGAGACCGGCGAGTTCGTCTCGGTCATCGACCTCACGCACGGCCGCGCCATGATCCGGCTCAGCGGCGGGGACTGCGCCGGCCTGCTGGCCAAGGTGTGCGGCGTCGACTTGTCCGACGAGGTCATCCCCGACGGCGCGGCGCTGCGCACCGGGGTGGCGAATCTCGTCACCGACATGGTCCGCGTCGACCGCGACGGCCTGCCCAGCTACCTGCTGCACTGCGAGCGCTCGTCCGGCCAGTACCTGTTCGACACCCTGCTCGACGCCGGCCGGGAGTTCGGCATCGAGATCGACGGCTGCCCCACCTCACCTGCCCTCTGACCCTGGAGACTCATCATGGCTTTCCCTTCCGACCTGGACATCGCCCGGGCCGCGTCGCTCAAGCCGCTCGACGACATCGCCGCCGAGATGGGCCTGCCCGCACGCCATCTGGAGCCATACGGCCGGGACGTGATGAAGATCAGTCTCGACGCGATCGACGATCTCGCCGACCAGCCGACCGCGAAGTACGTCGTGGTCAGCGCGATCACGCCGACTCCGCTCGGCGAGGGCAAGACCACCACCACGGTCGGGCTGGGCCAGGGCTTCAAGCACATCGGCAAGCGCGCGACGGTCGCCATCCGGCAGCCGTCGATGGGCCCGACGTTCGGCATCAAAGGCGGCGCGGCGGGCGGCGGCTACAGCCAGGTGGTGCCGATGGAGCTGCTCAACCTGCACCTGACCGGTGACATGCACGCGGTCACCGCCGCGCACAACCTGCTCGCCGCGGTGATCGACAACCACTTGTACCAGGGCAATACGCTGGGCCTGGACCAGCACAACATCACCTGGCGGCGGGTGCTGGACGTCAACGACCGGGCACTGCGCAACATCGTGGTCGGGCTGGGCGGCCGCGCGGACGGGGTGCCGCGGCAGACTGGCTTCGACATCACCGCCGCGTCCGAGGTGATGGCGGCGCTGGCGCTGACCACGTCCCTGGAGGACCTGCGGGAACGGCTCGGCCGGATCGTGGTTGGCTACGACGGTGACGGCACGCCGGTGACCGCCGAGCAACTCGAGGTGGCCGGCTCGATGGCCGTGCTGCTCCGCGAAGCGATCAAGCCGAACCTGCTGCAGACCCTGGAGAACACCCCGGTGCTGGTGCACGCCGGCCCGTTCGGCAACATCGCGACCGGGAACTCATCGGTGGTCGCCGACCGGATCGGCATCCACTGCGGCGACTTCCTGGTCACCGAGGCCGGGTTCGGGGCCGACATGGGTGCGGAGCGGTTCTTCAACATCAAGTGCCGGGCGTCCGGGCTGACCCCCGATGCCGCCGTCGTGGTGGTCACGGTGCGAGCGCTCAAGGCGCACTCCGGCAAGTACCGGATCGTGGCGGGCAAGCCGCTGCCGCCGGAACTGCTCCGCGAGAGCCCGGATGACGTCGAAGCGGGCGCCGCCAACCTGCGCAAGCAGATCGAGAACATCCGGGTGCACGGCGTTCCGCCGGTCATCGCGATCAACGCCTTCCCGGACGACTTCGCCTCTGAGCACGAGGCGATCCGGCAGATCGCCGACCAGATGGGAGCCCGGGCCGCGGTGTGCACCCACTTCGCCGACGGCGGCCCGGGCGCGGCTGCGCTGGCCGAGGCCGTGGCCGAGGCCGCCGACGAGCCCAGTGCCTTCCGCTTCCTCTATCCCGACCAGGCCAGCCTGACGGAGAAGATCGAGACGGTGGCCACCAAGGTGTACGGCGCCGACGGCGTGGACTACTCAACGCAGGCGCTGCGGCAGCTGGAGACCTACGAGCGGGCGGGCTTCGGCCACCTTCCGGTATGCATCGCCAAGACCCACCTGTCGATCTCCTCGGACCCGAAGCTGAAGGGCGCGCCGACCGGCTGGCGGCTGCCGGTCCGTGAGGTGCGAGCCTCGGTCGGCGCCGGATTCGTGTACCCGATCTGCGGCGACATGCGAACCATGCCTGGGCTCGGTAGCTCGCCCGCGGCCACGCGGATCGACCTCGACTCCCGTGGTGCCATCGTCGGCTTGTCATGACGGTGCCGCCCAGGGGGGACGACCCCCCTATCCCCCCCGCGCCGCCTGACGGCGTCCAGATCGCACCGGCCCGCGACACCCCGGTCGGCGAGTTCCTCGACGCGCTCGCCGCGCGGGCGCCCGCACCGGCCGCCGGGGCCTGCGCGGCGATAACGGCGGCCGCGGCGGCCGCGCTGGCCGCCAAGGCGGCCCGGTTCAGCGCCGGAGAGCTCGGTGAGCTGGCCGCCACGGCGGACCGGCTGCGCGCGGAAGTGGTGCCGCTGGCGGACGCGGACGGTGCGGCGTACGGCGCCGTCCTCGCCGCGGCCCGGCTGCCCCGGGACCATCCGAACCGGCGGGAACGGCTGGCCGGCGCGGTAGCGGCGGCCACTGAGATCCCGCTGCGGATCGCCCGGATCGGCGCCGAGGTGGCCACCCTGGCGGGCCGGCTAGAACGCGAGGGCAACCCGAACCTGCGGGGCGACGCGCAGGCGGCCGCCCTGCTCGCCGACGGTGCCACGCAGGCCGCCGTGGCGCTCGTGCACATCAACCGCGAGCTCGAGAACGGCGCACCATGAGCGCGCGGCGGATCGATGGCCGCCGCTACGCGGCCGACCTGCGCAGCGCCCTGACCGCCGAGGTCCGTGAGCTCGCCAGGCAGGGCTCACGGCCGGGACTGGCCACCGTGCTGGCCGGCGACAGCTACCCCGCCCACGCCTACGAGCGCCGGATGCGCAGGCTGGCCGAGCATCTGGGCATCCACTACGCCCGGGAACTGCTGCCCGGGGACGTGGCCGAGGCGGACGCGATCGCCGCGGTCGGCAAGCTGGACGCCGACCCACGGGTGTCCGGCATCCTCATCCTGCGGCCGATGCCGCCGCAGGTGTCCGAGGCCGCGCTGTACCGGGCGCTCGACCCGCTCAAGGACATCGAGGCGGTGCACCCAGTCAACGCGGGACTGCTCGCGCTGGGCCGCCCGCGCTTCGTCCCGTCCACCCCAGCGTCGGCGTTCCACCTCGTGGACCGCTACCTCATCGAATCCGGGCGCGATCCGGCCGCAGTGTACGAGCGCAGCAACGTGGTCGTCGTCGGACGGTCGGCCAACGTCGGCAAGCCCGCCATCGCCCTGGGCATGGAACGCGGTGCCACGGTGGTGTCGTGCGACGTGCACAGCTACTCCTCCGGCCTGCTCTACCAGCACACCAGGGCCGCCGACATCCTCATCGTGGCCACCGGCGTGCCGGGCCTGGTGTCCGCCGCGCACGTCAAGGACGGCGTAATCGCGGTCGACGTCGGGATCAACCCGGTGGCCGATCCGGTCAGCGGCAAGGTCCGGCTGGTCGGCGACCTGGACACCGCCTCGGTGGCCGGCCGGGCCGAGGCGGTCACGCCGGTGCCGGGCGGCGTCGGGCCGGTCACCGACGTGTGGCTGCTGCGCAACACGATCACCGCGGCCCGGCACGCGCAGGGCGTGGCGGCCACCCGTCCGCTGCTCGACGGGCTGAGTCTGCTCACCGCGGGCAAGCAGATGGTGGGCGAGACCGTGCCGTAACCAGCGGGCACCCGGCGACGCCAGCCACCGACTTCAGGGAGGACCACGATGACGATCACCCCGGCCGGACCACGCGTCCTGCTGCCCGGTCTCGTCCCGCGAGAGCCCGGGCTGGAAACCTACTGGGTGCGCCCCGGCGGGGTGACCGCGGTGCGCCTCGACGGTGGCGACGAGCTGACCGTCATCGACCGCCCAGGCAGGCAGGCCGCCGAGCTGACCGTCCTCGGGCCGGGCCTGGGCGCGCCCGCGGACGCCCCGGCGAGTGTGCTGCGCTCGATGACCGGCGGCGGAGACGGCGAGGGGCGCGCCGCCGTCCTCGCTGCGCTGGCCGAGCTCGGCATCAGCCCGGCGACGGCGACCGCCACCCGGCTGTTCGGGGAGTGGTCGCCGGCCGGCGCCCGGGAGACGTTCACGGCTGTCGCGCCGATCACCGTCCTGGTCGCCGCGCCGGCGCGCCGGATGAGCGTGCATGACGAGGCCGCCAACCCGCCGTCCGAGCTGCTACTCGAACTGCGCCGCGGCGCGGCCCGGCCGCCGCGGCCAGCCGAGCTGCCGGAGCCACTCGCCGAGCCGGTGCTGGACCTGCGGGTCGATGCCACCACGGCATCCAGTTACCAGGTCAAGGCCGGGCAGTTCATTCAGGTCATCGACGTGGCAGGACGCCAGTGCTCGGATTTCCTGGCCTTCCACTCTCGTCAGCTGGACGGCGGCGTCGAGCGCGGGCTGGACGCCACCACCACCCGCTACCTCATGGGCAACGCCTACCCGCAGCCCGGGCTGTACGGGAAGTTCTACGACGCCGACGCCCAGCCGCTGGTGGAGATCGTCCGGGACACCGTCGGCCGACACGACACGTTCGGCCTGGCCTGCAACGCGAAGTATTACGCGGACATGGGCTACCCCGGCCACGTCAACTGCACGGACAACTTCAACGCGCAACTGGCGCACTTCGGCGTCGCCGCGCGTAAGGGCTGGCCCGCGCTGAACCTGTTCTACAACACCGCGTTCGACGATTCGAACCTGCTGGTCTTCGACGAGCCCTGGTCGCGGCCGGGCGACTACGTGCTGATGCGCGCGATGACCGATCTGGTCTGTGCCTCGTCCGCCTGCCCCGACGACATCGACCCGGCCAACGCCTGGGTCCCCACCGACGTGCACGTCCGTGTCTATGACGCGAAACGGAAGTTCTCCATGGCCATCGCCCGCCGGGTCACACCCGAGTCCGAAGCAAAGCTGACCAAGGAAACCGCCTTCCACACCAGGACCTCGGAGCTCACCCGCCAGTTCACCGAATACCGGGGCTACTGGCTTCCGTCCACCTTCGACAATCACGGTGCGCTGGAGGAGTACTGGGCCTGCCGGGAGCGCGCCGCGCTGATAGACCTGTCCCCGCTGCGCAAATTCGAGGTGCTCGGGCCGGACGCGGAAGCACTGCTGCAGGCCTGCGTCACACGCAACATCCGCAAGCTGTCGCACGGGCAGGTCGTCTACTCGGCGATGTGCAACGAGACCGGCGGGATGATCGACGACTGCACCGTGTTCCGGCTGGGCGACACCAACTTCCGGTTCGTCGGCGGCGACGAGTACGACGGGCTGTGGCTGCGCCAGCAGGCCGAGCGGCTCGGCCTGAACCGGGTGTGGGTCAAGGACTCCACCGACCAGCTGCACAACCTCGCGGTCCAGGGGCCGCGCAGCCGTGAGCTGCTCGGCGAGCTGATCTGGACCCCGCCGACCCAGACGGCGTTCGCGGACCTGACCTGGTTCCGGTTCGCCATCGGCCGGCTGGGCGACCACAACGGCATCCCGCTGCTGGTGTCCCGTACCGGGTACTCCGGCGAGCTCGGCTACGAGCTGTGGGTGCACCCGGACGACGGTCCCGCGCTCTGGGACGCGGTGTGGCAGGCGGGCCAGCCGCACGGCCTGCTCCCGCTCGGGCTGGACGCGCTGGACATGCTCCGCATCGAGGCTGGTCTGGTGTTCGCTGGTTACGACTTCACCGACCAGACCGACCCGTTCGAGGCCGGCGTTGGGTTCACCGTGCCGCTGAAGACCAAAGAGGACGACTTCGTCGGCCGCGAGGCGCTGCTGTCCCGCAAAGCGCACCCGCAGCGCACCCTGGTCGGTCTCGAGCTGGCGGGCAACGAGCCGGCGTCGCATGGCGACTGCGTGCACGTGGGGCGCTCCCAGGTCGGCGTAGTCACCAGCGCCACCCGGTCGCCGATCCTGCGCAAGAACATCGCGCTGTGCCGGATGGCGGTGCAGCACGCCGAGATCGGCACCGAGGTCGAGGTGGGCAAGCTCGACGGGCACCGCAAGCGGATCCCGGCCCAGGTGGTGCGGTTCCCGTTCTACGACCCGGACAAGCTGCGCCCGCGCTCCTAGAGCATCGAGGAGATCAGGTCGGCGCGCTCGCGCAGCGCGCCGACCGCGGCCCGCATGGCGCGCTGGGAGAACCGGGTGGCCGGGCCCTGCACGCCGAGGATGGCCACGAGCCGGCCGGTGGCGTCGCACACCGGCGCGGCCACCGCGTTCAGCTCGGCTTCCCTTTCGGCGGCCGCCTGGGCCCAGCCCTGCGCGCGCACCTGCTCGACCTCCGTGGCCAGCGCGGCCCGGTCGGTGACCGTCCGGCCGGTGTACGCGGCCAGCTCACCCTCGGGCAGCCGGCCGCCCCAGCCCAGGAACACCTTGCCGACCGCGGTGGCGTGCGCGACGCTGTTGCGCCCGATCGCGGCCACACTGCGCACCGACGAGTCGCTCTGCGCGAAGTCCACGGTCAGCACGTCGTGCTCGCCCGGCATGGACAGCGTGGCTGTCTCTCCGGTGAGCTGGCTGAGCTCCTCGAGATACGGCCGGGCCAGGACAGGGATGTTCAGGTTCTCCCGGGCGACGCTGGCCAGCTGCAGGACCCGGATGCCCAGGCGGTAGCGGCCGGTGGCCGGGATGTGCCGGACCAAGCCGCCGTCCACCAGCGTGGCCAGCAGCCGGGAGACGGTGCTCACGTTCAGCCCGGTGCGCCGGGCGATCTCGTTCGTGCCCAGCTCGCCGTGGGCCTCGCCCAGCATGTTGAGCACGGCGATGGCCCGCTGCACCGATCCGACCTGCCGGACCGCCGGCTTGCCCGTCCTGGCCACCGCTGAACTCCCCTGGTCAGCTAGCACCGGTCAGCCAGCACCGATCAGCCAGCACTGGGCAGCCACCGGTCGCCATGTTAGTATGTTATCTATGGAGATGGTATCTCCATAGAGGCAATCATGCAAAGCCACGTCGGCCGTCAGGGGTGAGCAACGTGACTCAGCAGCAGGCCCGGTACGTCATCATCGGCGCGGGAATCCACGGCCTGTCCACGGCCTGGCACCTGGCCCGCCGGTTGCGGTCCACCGGCCGGGGCGGCGGCCAGGACATCCTGGTGATCGACAAGACCGGCGTCGGGGCAGGAGCGTCCGGGGTGGCCTGCGGGGTGATCCGCAACAACTACTTCCAGCCGGCCATGCGCCAGCTGATGGCGCACTCGGTGGGCGTCTGGGACTCCGATCCGGAGGCGTTCTCCTACCATCCGGTCGGCTACCTGCAGATCGCGCCGGAGGCCATGCGGGCCGACGTCGGGCAGATCTACACCGAGCAGCAGGCCATCGGATACGAGTCCGAGCTGGTGGACGGCTCCGGCCCGTGCCAGGCCTACCTGACCGGCCTGTTCGCGGACTGGCAGGCCCCCGGGATCTCGGTGCTGCTGCACGAGAAGCGGGGCGGATACGCCAACAACCTAGCCTCGCTGCGCGGGCTGGCCGCCAAGGCGCAGAGCGAAGGCGTGAGGATCCAGGCCGGGGTCACGGTGACCGGGCTACGGGTGGACGGCGGCGCGGTGACCGCCGTGCAGACCGAGGCGGGCGACATCGCCTGCGAGCAGCTGATCGTGGCGGCCGGGCCGTGGGTCCGCGATATCTGGACCATGCTCGACCTGCCCAGCCGCATTCCGGTCACCACGCCGGACGGCACCGTGCACCCGGACTTGCCGATGTGGACGTACTGGGCCCTGCAGGAGGGCACCCTGGAGGTCGACCCGCACGAGTTCACCGACAACCGCGGCGGGCTGCCCCCCGTGCTTCACGTCGACTCCGCTGAGCCGCTCTACGACGACATCGACGGAAGCCTGGTCACCGACCGGATGTGGGGCATCTACTACAAGCCCGACTTCTCCTTCGGCGGTGTGCAGGGCGGGGCCTCACCGCAGCGGCTCGACCGCGCCGCGGACGAGATCGCCGTCGATCCGTACGGCCCGGCCAGCCCTGAGTTCACCGTCGGTGAGGATTTCATCCGGATGTGGACCTCGGCGCTCGCGCACTGCCAGAAGCGGTTCGCGGGCAAGCGGCACCTGTACCGCCGGGAGCCGTCCGGCGGCATCGGCGCGTTCACCCCGGACAGCTTCCCCGTCTTCGACACGTTCCGGCAGAACGCCTACGTCATCGCCGACTCCAACCACGGCTACAAGATGATCGGCGTCGGCGCGCTGGTCGCGGAGGAACTGACCGGCACGCCTCAGTCGCTGCTCGAGCCGTTCCGGTTCGCCCGGTACTCGACCGGGAGGCTGCACCCGACGAGCAACTCGCCGTTCCCCTGGAGCTGAGCGCTAGGCCGGGTCGCCCAGGAAGGTCGTCATCGAGTCGTCGAGTTCCTGCCACCACGGCGTGTGGTGCACCGGCGCGACGCTCCCGGTGCAGGGCGACGAGAAGGACTGGTCCCGGTACCGGGTGATGCTCGCCTCCTTGTCGTGCTCCCAGGCCTTGAAGTGCGCCCGGGTGAGGTCGACGTCGTAGCTGGGGTAGTCGACGTCCTTGTACAGGTCGACCAGGTAGTCGCCCTGGAAGTCGATCTGGTCGAACGCCCCCGCGCACTCGGCCAGCCGGCCGCGCCAGTGCGCGATGTCGGCGCCCATGTCCCCGCGCGACGGCAGCGCGATCCGGCCCAGCACGTAGTCCCGCGCGTACCACGCCTGCCCGTCGAACATGGTGAACGTGTAGAACTGGTCCTGCATCCCGAGGTACATGAGATCGGGGTTGTCGAGCCAGAACACGCCCTTGTACAAGTGGTCCGGGTACAGCACGTTCGGGGTGCGCAGCCGCAACTCGTCGGCCATGAACCCGAACGAGTGCTGGTACCCGGTGCACAGCACGATGGCGTCCACAGAGCGCGTGGTCCCGTCAGCGAACTGCGCCTGGTTGCCGTCCACCCTGGTCAGCAGCGGCACCTCGGCGATGCCCGCCGGCCAGGTGAATCCCATCGGTGCGGTCCGGTAGGAGACGGTCACCGACTGGGCGCCGTACTTCCTGGACTGCAGCGCGATGTCCTCCGCGGAGTAGCTGCTGCCGATGACGAGTAGCCGCTGGCCGGCGAATTCCTGCGCGTCCCGGAAATCGTGGGAGTGCATGATGCGGCCGGGAAACTGGTCGAACCCCGGGAACGACGGCATGTTCGGCGTGGAGAAGTGCCCGGTCGCGACGATGACCTTATCGAACTCCTGGGTCCGGCTCGGGCCACCGTCACGGGGCGCCACCGTCACCGCGAACTTGCCGGCCGCCGGGTCATAGCTGATCCACCGGACGACGGTGCTGAACTGGATGAACTGGCGAACGTTGCGCTTCTTGGCCCGCCCGGTGATGTAGTCGTACAGCACTTCGCGCGGCGGGAAGGACGGGATCGGCTGCCCGAAGTGCTCGTCGAACGTGTAGTCGGCGAACTCCAGGCACTCCTTGGGCCCGTTGGACCACAGATAGCGGTACATGCTGCCATGCACCGGGTCGCCGTACTCGTCGAGCCCGGTGCGCCAGGTATAGTTCCACAACCCACCCCAGTCGCTCTGCTTCTCGAAACAGACGATCTCGGGTACCTCGGCGCCCTGCTCGCGAGCTTCCTCGAAGGCGTTCAGCTGGGCCAGCCCACATGGTCCGGCGCCAATCACGGCGACTCGTGATGCCATCTCAATGCCCTCTCGGTGTCGTTTCTTGCTGAGATACAATGTTTAGTGTAAGTGGATCGTAGCTGGACGGTGCGGGCGTGTCGAGAAGGCTACGTGCGTCCGGCAGTGCGTGGCCAAGATCACCATTTCCCCGTAGACTGGGTGCCCAGGCTCAGCCTGCGGGACCTGCCCGTCGCGCGGCGCGCGCTGGCGAGGCGACCAGAAGGCTCGCCGAGGAGGGCTGAACGGTTGTCCGACGTCAAGGCCGCAATTACGATCAAAACGCTATGCCCGCCCCTCAACCGCCGCGCCGAGCGGGCAATCTTCCCGCCCAGCTGACCAGCTTCGTCGGAAGACGTCGCGAGGTCGCGGAGATCAGGCGGCTGCTGTCCGAATCCCGCCTGGTCACCCTCACTGGTGTGGGCGGCGCGGGCAAGACCCGGCTGTCCCTGCGGGTGGCCGCCGATCTGCGCCGCGCCTTCCCGGACGGGGTCTGGTTCGTCGAACTGGCCGCGCTGGACGACCACGCCCTGCTCACCCAGACCATCGCCAGCGCGCTCGGCCTCCGGGACCGCACCGCCCGCTGGCCGGTCTCGGCGCTCGCCGAGTACCTGAGCGACAAGCACATGCTGCTCGTGCTGGACAACTGTGAGCACCTCCGCAACGCCTGCGCGGTGCTCACCGAGACCGTGCTCCGGGCCGCTCCCGCGCTGCACGTGCTGGCCACCAGCAGGCAGGCGCTCGGCCTCACCGGCGAGCACATCTTCCAGGTGCCCACCCTGTCGGTACCCGACGGGGACCGGCACCCGCCGCCCGCCGCGCTGCACCAGTACGAGGCGGTCAACCTGTTCCTGGACCGGGCCACCGCGGTCAAGCCGAGCTTCGTGCTCACCGAGGCGAACGCCGACACCGTGGCCCGGGTGTGCCAACGGCTGGACGGCCTGCCGCTGGCCATCGAGCTGACGGCGGTGCGGCTGCGCGCGCTGTCCGTGGACGAGGTGCTGGAACGGCTCGAGAACCGGTACCGGCTGCTGACCGCGGGCAGCCCGGGCGCGCTGCCCCGGCACCAGACGCTGCGGGCGCTCATCGACTGGAGTTACGGCCTGTGCTCGGAGCGGGAACAAGCGGCGTGGGCCGCGTTGTCGGCGTTCTCCGGCGGGTTCGACCTGCCCGCGGCGGAAGCGGTCTGCGCCACCGACGAGCTGACCGCGAGCACCCTGCTCGACACGCTGGCCACTCTGGTGGACAAGTCGATCCTGATCGCTGACGAGCACGAGGGCCGGATCCGCTACCACATGCTGGAGACCATCCGCGAGTATGGGCGCGACCGGCTCCGGGAAAGCGGCACCGAGCCGGCCGTCCGGAAGAGGCACCGCGACCACTTCGAGCAACTGGTGGAACAGGCGCGCGACGAGTGGTGCGGACCCGGCCAGCAGCGCTGGATGGCGCGCATCCTGCGGGAACACAACAACATCCGGGGCGTCCTCGACTACTCGCTCACCGAACCCGGCCAGGCCGAGGCCGGCCTCAAGATCGCCGGGGCGCTCTGGTTCTTCTGGATCGCGACCGGCTTGACCGCGGAGGGCAGGCACTGGCTCGAGCGGCTGCTCGAGCTGGAGGCCGCCCCGAGCACCTGGCGGAACCGGGCCCTGTGGGTGTGTGCCTACCTGTGCATCCTGCAGGAGGACATCGCCTGGGCCGAGCCCCGGATCGCCGAGTGCCGGCGCGCCGCCGAGCAGCACGGCGACGCCGAGTCCGTGGCCTGGGCCGTGCAGCTGTGCGGGATGGCCGCGATGTCCGTGGGCGAGCTGGCCACGGCCCGCGCCCAACTGGAGGACGGGCTGGCCCGGCACTACGCCTGCCGGGACGACATCGGCACGGTGGACGTCTGCTTCTACCTGGTGGCCGTGGTGGCCCTGCTCGGCGAGCCACACCGGGCGGCCACCCTGTGTGAGGAAACGCTGGCCCGGTGCGACTCGCAGGGCGAACGCTGGCTGAAGTCGTACATGCTGTGGGATCTCGGGCTGGTGGCCTGGCAGCTGGGCGACTGCACGCGGGCGGCCGCCTCCGGACGGGACGGGCTGCGGCTGGCCTGCGAGTTCAACGAGCAATGGGCGATCGCGTTCTGTGTCGAGTTGCTGGCGTGGGCCGCCCACGCCGAACTCAGGCATCGCCGCGCCGCCTACCTGCTCGGCTGCGCGGACAGCATCTGGCACCGGATCGGCGCCCCGCTGTTCGGCATGCGTCACCTGCTCCGCTACCACGAGCAGTGCACCGGCGGGGCACGCGGCATGCTGGGCAGCGCAGCTTTCGAGGCCGAGTTCGGCAAGGGCAAGCAGACCAACCTGGACCAGGCCATCTCGGTTGCGCTGGAGGAGAGCACGGCCCCGGTGGGGCACGCCGCGGGCGAGGCCAACGGGACGGTGCTGACCCCACGCGAGATGGAGGTGGCCGGGCTGATCGCCGAAGGGCTGAGCAACAAGGCGATCGCCGCCAAGCTGGTGATCGCCCAGCGCACAGTGGAGGCGCATGTCGAGCACATTCTCGACAAGCTCGGCTTCTCGTCGCGGACTCAGGTCGCGGCGTGGGTGGTGGAGATGAGCACGTCGGTGACCGAGGGCGCGGACCGCCGGTAGGGCCTATAGGGGTGCCCGTAGGTGATTGTCCCCATGCCCAGCGAGAGTGACTCAGACCACAGTGGTTACCACATGGACTGGCCACGTTCAGTGGAGGACAACGTGCTCGTCGACTCGCAGCGCCTCGCACCCGCCGGCCCGGTAGCCACGGCCGGCCTGACCGACGTGGAAGATCAAACGGAGCCTGCTCTGCTGACTGCCGTGCGGTTCCGGCAGGGTATCCAGCACCTGGCCGGCGGGGTCACCGTGGTGACATCCGGGGACGACGACGGCGCGTGGTACGGGGTGACCACCACGTCGGTGTGCGCGTTGAGCGTCGACCCGCCCACGCTGATCGCGTGCGTCCGCCGCCGCAGCCCGATCGGCCAGCAGCTGGGCCGCACCCGCAGGTTCTGCGTCAACCTGCTGTCCCAGGAACAGCGCACCGTGGCCGAGGCGTTCGCCCTCCGGCGCAGCTTGGACGCGGACCGCTTCCTACACGGGCAGTGGGCGTGCGGGACGACCGGCTCCCCGGTGCTCATGGACGGCCTGGCCTCGTTCGAGTGCGGCGTCGACTTGATCTACGGCTACCCCAGCGATGTCGTGGTCATCGGCAGCGTGCAGCAGGTCCGGCACGCGGCCGACCCGGCCGGCCCGCTGGTCTCCGTGGCCGGCCAGTTCGGCCAGGTCATGTCCACGGCGCCGTGACGGCGCGGCGCGGGAAATCAACGCGAAACCTGGGAGCCCGCGCAACGTACACGGACTCCCAGGTGAGGAGCGGAGGCTCGGGGATTTGAACCACGGAAGGGCGGTAAACCCTAACCGCATTAGCAGTGCGGCGCCATAGACCGGACTAGGCGAAGCCTCCCCGACCAAGCGGTCCGCATCAGCGTACCGGCCGGCTGCCTCACGCGCCAAAGCAGTTCGGCATGATCAGCGCGGAATCTCAGTGCACTCGATTCTCAACCAGCACGACCTTGTAGTCGCCGCGGGCGAAGGCGTCCCGCATCCGGGTCTTGGCGAACTTGCCGACGCTGGTCTTCGGCACCTCGTCGATGAACGCCCACCGCCCGGGGACCTGCCAGCGCGGGACCCGTTCGGCCAGGAACGCGCGCAGTTCCTCCGGGGTCGCCGTGGCGCCCGGCTGGAGGACTACCGCGGCCAGCGGCCGCTCGCCCCACTTCTCGTCCGGCACCCCGATGACCGCGGCCTCGCTGACGTCGGGATGGGCCATCAGGCAGTTCTCCAGCTCCATCGAGGAGATCCACTCACCGCCGGACTTGATCACGTCCTTGGCCCGGTCGGTGAGCGTCACGTAGCCCAGCCGGTCGATGGTGCCCACGTCGCCGGTGCGCAGCCAGCCGTTGTCGAACTTGGCCGGGTCGTCGTCCTTGTGGTACGAACCGGTGATCCACGGGCCGCGCACCTGGACCTCACCGACCGCGACGCCGTCGTTGGGCAGCACCGCACCGCTGTCGCCGACCAGCCGGCCTTCCACCGTGCAGAACAGCCTGCCCTGGGTGTCCCGGTAGTGCCAGGCCTCATCGCCGGTCATCCCGCGCGGGGCCCGGGCCACGCTGCCCAGCGGCGAGGTCTCGGTCATCCCCCAGGCTTGCAGGATGGTGACGCCGAGTTCCTTCTCGAACGCGGCCATCAGCGAGTGCGGCACAGCCGAGCCGCCGCACGGCACCAGCCGCAGCGAGGAGATGTCGCCGCCGTGCGCCCGGATGTACTGCAGCAGCCCGGTCCAGATCGTCGGCACCGCCCCGGCGATGGTGGGCCGTTCCGCCTCGATCAGCCGGACCAAGTGTTCGGGCTGAAGGAACCGTCCCGGCATGATCAGGTCCGCGCCGGACAGCACCGACGCAAAGGCCAGCCCCCACGCGTTGGCGTGGAACATCGGCACCACCGGGAGCACCCGGTCCTGGTCGGACAGGGCGAACACGTTGCCCAGGCACACCCCCATCGAGTGCAGGTAGGTCGACCGGTGGCTGTACACCACGCCCTTGGGCATTCCGGTGGTGCCGCTCGTGTAGCACATGGCCGCGGCGGTCCGCTCATCAAGATCTGGCCAGCTGAACTCCTCCGGCACGGAACCGAGCAGCTCCTCGTACATGTGCACTTCGTGGCCGTGGCCGACCAGGTCGTCCGCCGCGGCGGTTTCCGGGCCGGCCGGCGAGCCGGTCAGCAGGATGTGCCGGACCGTCTTGAGGTGCGGCAGCACCTGGGCCAGCAGCGGGACCAGCGTTGGCTCCGTGATGATCGCGTAGTCCTCGGCGTGGTTGGCGATGTAGCCGATCTGCGCCGGGTCGAGCCGCAGGTTGAGCGTGTGCAGCACGGCACCCATCGACGGCACAGCCAGGTACGCCTCGAGGTGTTCGGCGTTGTTCCAGAGCAGGGTGGCCACCCGCTGGTCTCCGGTCACGCCGAGTTCGCGCAGCGCACCGGCCAGCTGGGCCGCGCGGGCCCCGGTCTGCGCGTAGGACCGGCTCGTCACGCCGTCTCCCGTGTAGGTGACAACCTCACTGTCGCCGTACACCGACGTGCCGTACCGCATCAGCGCGGTCACCGTCAGGGGCACGTCCATCATCGTGCTGAGCACGACCCACCTCCATGTGATCTCGCCCGGCGCGAACTGCACCAGTCCGGCGGCGCTTTGTGTGGATCGTGTCATGTCATCGGCCGGGACGTCACCCTCCGAGCAGGTCCGAGTCGATGCGCAGCTTCGCCACCGCCCGGGACACCGTGCTCTTCACCGTGCCCTGGCTCACCCCGAGCACGTCGGCGATCTCCGCCTCGCTCATGTCCTCGTCGCCGTCTCGCGGAATATCGGGTCTTCTACGGCGGGGAGTAGATAGGCCGAGACTCTTGTAGCGGCCAGGACTGGGGTGGCGAGAGCGGCGCGGGGGTCTGCGGGTTTCTAAGGGGATCTAGGCGTGGGGGTAGAAAGACGTATGGGAGCCGAGAGACGCTAGGCGGGCTGGGTGCGGAGGAAGCGGCCGAAGTGCGGCACGGTGAACGCGATCAGGCCGCGTTCCGAGCTGTAGATCAGGCCCTTCTTGATCAGGCCGTCCCGGGCCGGGGACACGCTGGACGGCTTGACGCCCAGCTCGTCGGCGACCTGGGCCGTCTGCACCGGGTCGTCACCGAGCAGCGCCATGGCCCGCATGTACTTGCGTTCGGCCACCGTGGCCCGCTCGTACCGGCTGCCGAAGAAACCCACCGCCAGCTCGGCCTCGGCCTGCGGGCTGGCCACCTCGACATCACCGGCGGTCACCGGGCTGGCCGCGGCGACATCCCAGGTCACTTTGCCGTAGGCCTGGACAAAGTACGGATACCCGTCGGCCGCCTCGTACAGCGCGTCCAGCGCGTCCGGCTCGAAGTCGGCTCCTTCCCGCTGGGCGGGCGCGAGCAGCGCTTGATCAGCCGCGGACCTGTCCAGCCGGTCGATCGACACGTATCGGAACAGGCGTTCTGAATAGCTCTTGCTGGCCGAGAGCACGGAGGGCAAGTGCGGCAGGCCGGCCCCGACCACAATCAGCGGGCCGCCGTTCTGGGACAGCTCGTGGGTGGCCGCGCACAGCGCGGACACGTCGTCCGCGGGCACGTCCTGCATCTCGTCGATGAACAGGGCGATGCCGACGCTCAGGTCGGCGGCCACCGACGCGGCGTCGGTGAACAGCTCCATCAGGTCGATCTCCAGGTCGCCGGAGTCGGCCCGGCCGCGCACCGCGGGCACGTCGATACCCAGGTGCGGGGTGAAGGTGCCCTTGGGCGCCTTCGGGTCCCGGGCGGCGAACGCCTTGAGCACGCCGAGGAACTGGTCGATGCGGTCGGGGGCGCGGTGCCGCGGGGCCAGCTCGCGGACCGCCATGTGCAGCGCGCCCGCCACCGGCCGGCGGATGGACTGCGCGGGCCGGGCCTCGATCTTGCCGGTGCCCCACAGCCGCTGCAGGGCCATCGAGCGGAACGAGTTGAGCAGCACCGTCTTGCCCACGCCGCGCAACCCGGTGAGCACCATGCTGCGCTCCGGGCGGCCCCGGGCGATGCGCTCGAGCACCACCTCGAACTGGCTCAGCTCGCGGTCCCGGCCGGCCAGCTCGGGCGGCCGCTGGCCGGCTCCCGGCGCATAAGGATTGCGTACAGGGTCCACGGACTAGCAGCCTATGCGCGGGTCTAGCTTCAACCGTAGAGTCACGTAGAAAGCGCTGCCGGCGTGTCGCCGGCAGCGCTTCCTCCTACCCCCGTTCCCCATGCGGCTCGGGTGGGGTGGACCGGCGCGCGCCCTGCCCCCTGGTGGGGCGCGCGCCGGCGAACCCGGTGGTGCTATCTCAGTGCAGCAGGCGCAGCGTGTTGACCGCGTCGTCCACGTAGTACACGCCGGTCCCGAACGGGGCCACGGCCAGGCCGAACAGCGCACCCGCGCCGGGCGGCGTGCCCGACTTGTCGAGGAACCGGGAGGCGACCTGCATGCCGCTCGGCGTGGTCTCGACGATCCGGCCATCGGCGCCGTTGACGGTCAGCACGTTCCCGTTAGGGGCCACGGTGAGGCCCAGCGGGACGTTCAGCTTGCCGCCGGAGGTGACCACCATGCCGGTGCCGGCGGAGCTGCCCCTCAGCACCGCGTTCGGGATCGCGTTGATCTTGCTGACCAGGCTGTTCGCGACGTAAAGCGTGCCCTGGCTCAGCGCCACGCCGGTCGGGCCGATCACCAGCGCGGCCGGGTCGGTGCGCTGCGGGAAGCCCGAGCCGATCTTCGTGATGTCCTTCACCGCAGGCGGCTGGCTGCCGTGCAGGGCCATGATCAGCCGGAGCACGGTGCCCCGGTGCACGACCTTCCCATTGGCCGCGACGGTGCCGTTGAGCACGTTGGTGACGAACAGCTGGGCCAGGTTGCCGAAACTGACCGAGGTCATGTCCCACGGCCCGTTGATGCCATGGCCGGAGATGGTCTCCCGGACGTGACCGGTGTTGTCCAGCACCAGCAGGCAGCCCGCCTTGGCCGTGGCCGCCATCCCGTCGCTGGTGGGCAGGCTGCCGACGACCACCCAGCCGCCCTTCAGCACGGTGAGCGCGGTGGTGAGGCCGATCCCGCCGGGACACGGACCCGGCAGGTGGTTCGGCCTGATCTTGGCGAACACGCTGAGCTTCCCGCCCGGGGTGATCTGGACGATGGTCCGGCCGGTGCCCTGCAGGTTCTTCTTGTTGTTGAAGTTGCTGATGAGTACGTTGCCGCGCCGCAGGTCACCGTGGGTGCGCTGGATGACCACGGTGCCGTACGGGTTGACATCGCCGTTGCCTGGCACCGTCGACGCAATGGTCTTGAGGTGGTGGAAGTGCCCGATGAACGAGGATCCGCTGGATCGCGCCTGCGCCCCCGCGGCAGGCGCCAGGACGAAGGCCGCCGTAGCGGCGGTCGCCACCGTCGCGGCCGAGGCCACGACGGCACGGTGAATGACTGACATGTCTCCCGCTCCCCTTCCCTGGTGGCCACGGCGGCCCGTCGGTGGGCGCCGTGGTGCAGCCGCGAGAGCAGGTTAAAATCGCGCAGCGAACGCCCCGCTCCCCGTGCCGCACCTGTGTCACGGGTACGGCGCGTAACGGGTTCAGCCGACAGCGGGTGATTTTTGTGGCCGGCCGGGTTATTACTGGCGGCCGGCCGGGCCGTGACCGGACTGGTTCAGCCGGGCCAGATAGTCATTATAGGCGGCCAGGTCGTCGTCGTTGTCGATCGTGGCGTGCGTGCTGCCGGCCGCCGGGGCGGCTGCGGCCGTACTGACGGCCGCCGGGCTGGCGGTGGCCGGGCTGGCGGTGACCGGGCTCGGGGTGACCAGGCTGTCGAAGCTGTTGGACCGGACCCTTTCCAGCCAGCCCAGGCTGGACGCGCTGCCCCGGTCGGCCCGGGCCCACATCAGGAACACCAGCATCATGAACGCGAACATGAGCGCGTCGCCGGCCACCCACATGATCGCCCCGGCCCAGTGCACGTCCTGCAACGGGTTCGGCGAGCCGGGTGGCGCCGGGCCGTCGGTGGCGTGCAGCGGGCTGCTCTGCATACTCAGGATCAGCCCGGTGAACGTGTCCACCGGCATGGCCACGGCCAGCAGCAGGAACCGGATCGGGTAGGACAGCCGCCAGCGGATCGGCTCGCTGCCCACGATCGGCAGGAAGAAAAGGTAACCGACCACCAGGTAGACGGCATGCTCGGCGTCGTGCAGCACCGGGTGCGTGATGGTCGTGGTGATCAGGCCAGTGAGGTGCGTGGCCACGATCACCGCCGCGTACGCAGCCAGGGTGAACGGTGGCCAGGTGAGGAACGTGACCACCCGGGACCGGATGACCCGCTTGGTCCAGCTGTGCAACGGGTTCCGGCTGGCGTGCAGCAGCAAGGTGACCGGCTGGCCGGCCACCAGCAGCGGCGGGGCCACCATGATCAGCATGAGGTGCTGCACCATGTGGTCCCAGAACAGCACGTCGTCGTAGGCGCCGATGCCGCTCTCGGTGGCCAGCACAATGACGGCCAGCCCGGCGAAGAAGAAGGCGGTCCGCCACCACCGCCACGGCCGGGCCGGGTGCCGCCGACCGACCCGCCACGCACCCCACAGGTAGAGCGCGGCCAGGATGGCGGTGAGAGCCGTTACGACGGGCGCGAACTGCCACTGCTGCAGCACGGCCTGCCAGCCAAAGGGCGGCAGCATGGAACCTCCTTACTGGTGAGCCTACTCACTACCGCGTGTAGGAGAAGTGCCCGGCCGGTGCCTTGCGACCGCGCGGTCGATAACGGGTCGTCGGCGACCCGGACCCACCGCACTGTGGTTGCCGCGCGGGCACCGGGCCTGCGGGCGGCACTATGGTTGTCCGCGGGAGGGTTCGCCTAGTGGCCGATGGCGGCGGTCTTGAAAACCGCTAGGGCGCGCGAGTGTCCTCGTGGGTTCGAATCCCACACCCTCCGCCTGGCGGCCGACGTGCCGCAGATTCGCGGGGTCGGTCTAGCGCTGTGCTGCATGGCTCGTGACGAGCACCGAGCGTACGATTGAAAACACGCAGAGCCGGAGCCTTGGATGACACAGGGGGCTGCGATGGGACTGCGACCGCATCGGCGGAATCTGGTGCTGTGGCGCCAGTCCGCTGGCTCAGCTGGCCGGCATGCGCCCGCTCCGTTTACTTCGCCCGCACGGACCAGGCGGATCCGCAGATGGATCCGCACTGGCGTATTGCTCACCATCGTCAGCCTGATGCCGCTAGCCCATGAAGTGCGGCTGCGCTGGCGGCCCGTGCTGGCCGGGGTGGTGCTCACGGTGGCTGGTGTCATCTACCGTGCCGAGCCGGCCGGCGTCGTCCTCCTGCCCGGCCTGCTTTTCCTGGTGTCCGCCCCGTTCATCCCGGCCAGCCCTAAGGCGGACCGGATGCGGCACGCGAAACTGACGCACGAGTTGGCCGGGTACTCAACCCCGGCCCAGCGGCGCGATCTGGAAGCGACGCTCGACAGGTACCCGGACGACGTCACGGACGAGATGCGTGCCATACTCGCCGGACAGACTGTGACCGGCGGTGCCATCCGTATCCCCGGTGCCTGACGGCTCTGCGGTCTAGGTCGTAGCTCATCTCGCTGGGCGGCCAAGCCCACCTTGCGCGAGGTCATTCGGCCGTGCCGGATACGCTGGCAGCTGCGGATTCCGCGTCTCGTCGTGGACCCGGGGCGGCCCGCCGCGCCGGACATCGGCCGGCCGGCGGCACAGCCGCCGACGCCGATCCCGCGGGACGCCACCGGAGGTGCGCCAGGTGAACATCAGCCACCTGATCGAGACCTACGGCTACTGGCTGCTGTTTGTCCTGGTGGCTGCGGAAAGCCTGGGCGTGCCGCTGCCCGGCGAGACCGCCCTGATCATCGCGGGCACCTACGCCGGGCATACACACCGGCTGAACCCCTGGGTGATCTTCGCGGTGGCCTCGGCCGCGGCGATCATCGGCGACAACATCGGCTACTGGCTCGGTGACCAGGGCGGCTACCGACTGGCCCGGCGGTACGGGTCCAAGGTGCGGCTCGACGAGCGGAAGCTGAAAACGGCCCGCTACCTGTTCGACCGGCGTGGCGTGGTGGTGGTGTTCTTCGGCCGGTTCGTGTCGGTGCTGCGCGCCTACGCCGCGTTCCTGGCCGGCGTGAGCAAGATGCGCTGGCGGGTGTTCCTGCCCGCCAACGCAGCGGGCGGGATCATCTGGGCCGGGATCTATACGCTCGCCTCATACCTGGCGGGCAATGCCCTGCAGCGGGCCTCCACGACGATCAACTGGATCCTAGGCGGCGCGGCCGTGATCGCCATTGTCGCCGTGCTGATCGTCGTTCGCCGCCAGTTCGACCGGCTCGCCGACCGGGCCGAAGCCGCTTATCCCGGGCCGCTGGATCAGCCGGCCCAGAAGGTAAGCCGGGAAGATGTGTCCGGCGCGGCGACCAAGAGCGCGCCCACCAAGAGCGGGCGGCACCGGGATTCCCACGACGCGGACTTACCCATGGGACGGCCGGGACGGCCGGCCCGGCTGGATCTGCTGCCCAGCCGGCCGGCCGTCACCCAGCACCGTCAGCCGCCGAACGTCACCTCGATGGTCCGCTCGTCGGTACCGCGCACCACGTTCACCTGAATCGTGCCCGCCTGAGCCGCTGCCTGCAGCGCGTCGAACAGGTCATCCGGGGCGGTCACCGGCCGGCCGGCGGCCGCCACGATCAGGTCGCCCTGGGCCAGACCGGCCCGGGCGGCCGGGCTGTCCTCTTCCACCCCGCGGATGAGCACGCCGTCGATCTCCGGCAGGCCCACCGAGCGGCGCAGCCGCCGGGCCACGTGACCTGGAGCCAGTGCCACGCCCAGCCGCGGTGGCGGGGCCGCCGACTCGCCGCGGGCCAGCGCGTCGACCCGGCCGCGGAGCGCCTCGTCGGCCCGGATGGCCAGGTAGAAGCCTTCACCGAGCCGGTTGGTGTTGATCCCGAGCAGCTGCCCGCCGGCGTTCAGCACCGGGCCGCCGGACGAGCCGGGCAGCAGCGGTGCGGTGTGCTCCAGGCTGCCGGTGATCCGCCGGCCGCGCGGGCCGCGGAAGGTCCGCTCGATGCCGGAGACGAAGCCGAACGTCACCCGCAGCCCACGGCCGCCCGGGTTGGACAGGGCGAACACCGGCATGCCGAGCTCTGCTGCGGTGCCGCTGGCCCACGGCAGTGCGGCCGCCCCAGCCGTGTCGACCTGGATGACGGCCAGGTCGCCGTCGACGTCGTGCCCGGCCACGCTCCCCTCGGCGGTGCGCCCGTCGGCGAAGGTGACTGTCGCCTGATCGCCACGCACGTTGTGCGCGTTGGTCAGCACCCGGCCGTCGCCGAGCACGATGCCGGAGCCGACGCCCCAGCGCTGGCCGATTCCTACTACTGAGGCGCCGGCTCCCTCGGCCAGCTGCCTGATGTTCGTCTGTACCTCGTCCAGGAAGGACATGACTGCCTCCAGCAGGTTCCCGTAAGCTCTAGTAGCTAGTAACTTGCAACTTACTATCAACTACACGAGAGTCAACAGGATACGATTCCGCTCATGGCCGAACCCACCGACAGTTCCTCACCGCTGGCCGAGGCGCTGGCCCGGGTGGGCGACCGGTGGACGCTGCTCATCGTGGAGGCGCTGCTGCCGGGCCCGCGCCGGTTCAACGAACTGCTCAGCCTGATCCCCGGTATCGCGGCCAATATCCTGTCCGAGCGCCTCAAGCGGCTGGAACGTGAGGCGCTGCTGGTGGCCCGGCCTTACTCGGAGCGGCCGCCGCGGGCTGCCTACGAACTGACCGCCGAGGGCAAGGAACTCGCTGGCGCGCTCCGCCTGCTGGCGCACTGGGGGGCCCAGCACGCCGACCCGGCCGACGCGCCGCGGCACCACGCCTGCGGCACCCCGGTCGAAGTCCGCTGGTACTGCCCGACCTGCGACCAGCTAGTGGACCACGAACCGGACGACACCGAATTGCACTACGTCTAAGCGGTCAGCTCTTGGTCAGCGTGGTCAGCAGCACCAGGACGACGGTGGCCACCGCGAAGACACCGTGCAGGATGACGACGGGCAGCGGGAAGTGGCGTTCTGGGGGGATGGCGATCCTGCTGCCCGGATGGGCACCGTAGCCGGCCCCCACGCCAACGGGTACCGCGGCCGACACGTGGGCCCGGCGTGACTGGGAACCGTACGCACGGTAGACGCCGATCCAGCGCGCCGCCATGGTCAGGCCGAGGATCGCCACCACGACCAGGATCCCGGCGGCCAGCCAGGTCAGCTCGTCCCGGTCGGTGAGCAGGTAGAGGGCCCACACGCCAAGGCCGGTGACGGCGAGCAGCGCGTGCGTGCTGATCACCGGTATCGGCAGCCGGGTGGCCGCCACCGACTGGAACTCACGGTCGTACTCGATCAGCCAGATGGTCAGCAGGTAGAGACCGCCCGAGGCGGTCAGGATCCAGGTAAGCAAGGCGACCAGCGGCATCGGCATTCCCATCGTCGGCAGTGCACGAGACCCGTCACCGTGGCCTGCTGACAGCGGCGGCCCGCCGGACGGTAAAACGAGGATCCCTGGCCCCCGGGGCCACGGATCCATCCCTATTCACGGCCCCGCCCGCCCGGCAGTTCAGCAAAGCGGAGTTAAAGGACCGATTTAATCCCGGCGCCCGGTCGGGCGCAAGACGTCCGAAACCAGCCGAGAACGGCCGGAAGCGAGCCTCCGGGACAGCCGGAGGCCAGCCGCAAGACGGCCGGAAGACGGCCGAGGGTCAGCCGCAGGACAGGCCAGCCCCGGACGGATTCGCGCTGTCCACGTCCTGTCCGGTCTCCAGCACGCGGTTGCCATGGCGGCGCCAGCCATCGGTCGGGCCGCCGCCAAACGGCGCCCAGGTGCGCTCGAACCACACCCCGAACGCCCCCACACATCCGGACGCCAACGCGCTGAACGCATTGTCCATATACCTGATATCGGTCACCGTGAAGCCGCCAGTAGCCGGCGGGTCACCCGGCCCGCCGTCCCCCGGGTTGTAGTCCTCGGCGTAGATCGCGAACCCGCCCCCGGTGATCAGGTTGTCCTTGACCAGGATGTCGTGCGAGCTCTTCAGCGAGTCCCAGATGGCCAGCGCGCTGTCCGCGATCGTGGTCATCCGGACCGTGTTGTGCTCGATGACCCCGAAGCTGGCCCCCTCGGTCTGGAATCCGTCCTCGTGGCCGTTGGACGTCCGCGTCGTGAGGTTGTGGATATAGCTGTCCCGGATCACGAAGTGATCGCCAGTGGTGTGCGAGTAACCCATGTCGGCCCAGCTCCAGATGCCGTCGTCGCTGCCGAAACAGTCCACCGCCTCGACCACTTCGCTGGCGAGGTCAGCCCGCTGCTCAGCGCGTTCGAGGCGGCCAAGGCCGAAGCCATGCCCGGCGGCGCGGTGGACGCGTTCCCGCTGATCGTCACGCCCAGCGCGGAGCTGCAGCAGCGGCTCCAGGCCCTCGATGAGGCATGCCAGAGCACGGAGGATCCGGCCACGCTGCGCCCCGCCCTGGACCAGCTGTCCTGGACCCTGCTCGACGCCACGCTCGGCGCGGTGGGTCAGCCGGTGCTGGCCAGGGCCGCGCAGCTCACCGCCAAGCACCAGGGCGGCCTGATCCCGGAGCACCAGCGGATGCTGGCGGCCATCATGCGCGAGGCCGGGATCAGCGAATCCGCACTGGTCTGAGCCCAGAATCCGTCCTGCTGAAGTTGAGACCTTTCTGAAACGCTGCCATGTGCACCGAGAGCGACCGTCGCGCGTCTCTTTGTTAGAAATGTTTGTACGGCTGGGGGGGAACCTGGCCGCCGTCGATTCGACGTCGCTGATGAGAAGGGCCAGGGCATGTTACTGATGCGCGAGGGCGTCCGGGATCGCCTGCGTAACCAGTGGACCACGACCGCCAAGCACGCCCGCCGGTTCCGCGGCCGCGTGCTAAGCATGATCCTCAACCGGGTAGCCACGAGGGAGATGCATCACGCTGCCCTGCTGCTCGGCTACGACATCGCGCTAGGGCATGGCCGCGAGGGCATCTTCCGCTACCTGGCCGAGTTCACCGTCGGCACCGAACTCGGCCAGACCGTCCGGTACGGCAATCCGGACGAGCGTGAAGGAGCCGTCGAGGCTCTGATCATGGAGCTCTGCCTCTTCAACTGACCCCCGCCAAGCCCAGCTCGAAGCGCCCCAGCTGCACGGCGTCGGTGAAGGACCGCCACTCGGCCACGGGGAACAGCAGCTTGGGTCCATCCGGGTCCTTGGAGTCGCGAACCGCGATCAGCGTGCGTAGCTCGGCCACCTCCACACAGGCGCCGTTGCCACCGCTTCGCGTGCTCTGTCGAGCTTCCCCCTCCAGGCAGACCGACGTGCGTTCGGCGTGCGCCAGGTCGACCCGCGACCGGGTCTCCTTGCCTGGACCCGCAACCCACTACAAGACGCCCGCCGCGGCGCAGCGATTGTCCTCAATGAGCTAAGTCGACCCGGATCATTCGGCGGCGCAGCCGGCCGAACCAGCCTTCGCGCAACTCCCAGCGCATCTCCGCGACATCGAGCACGGCGAAGTTACGCAGCCGGTTGTCCGCGTCCAGTCCGGTCACCTGCACTGGGCCGTAACCGAAATCGCAGCTGCGCTGATAGGCCCGGTGCAGGTGGCCATGCATGATCCGGGACGGCTGGACGGCGTCCACGATGCGCTGCAGCCGCCGCCGGTGCGCGTCGCTGCGGGCCAGGTCGGCCGGATCCCAGTCTGGCGGCGGGCGGCCGAACGTGTGCGCGACACCGGCCGGGCAGTCGTGGCTGACCAGCACGTCCGCGTGGCCACCCGCGATGACCGCGGCCTCCTGCGCGTCGGTGATCTCCTCGGCCGGCCACCAGTCCACGCCCTCGGTCCGGCTGGCCCGGTCCAGGCTCACCCCGCCGCCACAGCCCAGCCAGCGCAGCCCATGCCAGGTCCAGCGGTAGCCGCGGGGCAGATGGAACAGCCCCGGCCGGATCAGCACGCGCCCATCCGGAGTGCGGTCGCCGCGTGCCAGCCTGGCCAGTTGCGGGAAGTCCTCGTGGTTGCCGTCGATGAACCAGAGTTCCGCGTCGACCTCGGCCAGCAGCGCGGCGATCCGGGCCAGGTAGTGCTGGCCAGCCCGGTCCGGCCAGATCCCGAAGTCGCCTAGCTGCAGGATCAGCCGCCGCGGCTCGTGGGCCAGCATGCTGGGCACCCGGCTGATCACGCTGAGCGCCCAGTCCTCGTTGCCGTGCCAGTCCCCGGCGACCAGAATCCGCCGCGGTTCCGGCGCCCCGGATTCAGCCGTCATGCCCTGAGTTCTAGTGGTTCCGCGCCGGGCGTGCCCAGCTGATCAGGCAATGCGTCGATTATGCTCGACCTGCCCGGACCGGGAGTGAGGTGAGGCGCGGCGTGACCGGGCTGCTGGCCCTGCTGCTCACCGCCGTAGCGCTGCCCTCGCTGCTGGCCCGGCTGATCGGCGGGCACCCGCCGAGCCCCGGCCCGCAACTGGCCGCGCTAGCTCCGGTGGCCACGCTGCCCGCCCTGGCCGCGGTCGCGCTGGCCGCGGCCAGTGATGGTGCGGGGCTGGCCCTGCTGCTCGCCATACCGGCCGCGATCCTGCTGGCCTGGCAACTACCCCCTTTCCGGCCCAACGCCCATGCCGGGCCGGTCGCCCTGCGCCGCGCGCCGGGATCGCGGCCGGGCGCTATCACGGTGCGGGTGCTGACGCTGAACGCCCGGGGTGGCTCGGCCGACCCAGCCGCCCTGCTGGCCGTGCTGCGCCAGCACGCGGTGAACGTGCTAACCGTGCAGGAACTGACCTGGGGCATGGTGCACCGGCTGGACGACGCTGGTCTTGGCGACCTGCTGCCGCACGCCCACCTCGACCCGCGGCCTGACTCGCCGGGAGTGGGGTTGTGGGCCCGCTGGCCGCTGACCCCACTGCCGTCGGTGCCCGGCCTGGTGGCGGCCGCCCCCCGGGCCCGCACGGAACCAGTCCCTGGACGGCCGGTCGTGCTGACCTCGGTTCATCCGCTCACCCCGATGCGCGAGCGGGGCTATCCCTGGCAGCGCGACCTGGCCCGGCTGCTGCCGTTGGCCCACGGCAGCGAGCCGCAGGTGATGACGGGCGACTTCAACGCCAGCCGGGATCACCAGCCGCTCCGGGATCTGCTGGCCGCCGGATTCGTGGACTGCGCCGACGCCGCGGAGCACCGGACCTGGCCCGGGTTCACCTGGCCGACGTCCCTGGACCTCTACTCCGACCGGGAGAACAGGCGATTCCCCGACTGGCGGGCGCTACCCATCATGCGTCTAGACCACATACTGGTCAGGCCCACCGGTACCACCGTGCGCGAGGCCCGGCCCATCCGGGTACCCGGCACCGACCACCATGCCGTGCTCGCGGTCATCGAGTTCGCCGGGGCGCCCTGAGCCGCCGGGTCAGCCGACGGCGATCAGCACAGCGACGGCGACCAGGACAGCCAGCACGGTGAGGCCGATCAGCAGGCCGCGCCGGGGCCTGTGGTCCTGGTCCGCCCGGGACCGGAGCGGCGGGTTTGCGCCAGGCCGGGCCACGCCGGGCGGCCGGGCGTACAGGTCGGCCGGGTCCGGCGCGGGCGGGAACGGCGCTTCCTGGAGCTGCGTCACGGCCCGGTGCGCGCCGCCCGGCTGATAGCGCTCCGCGGACGGGAACCGGCCGGCGGCCGGCCCCCGGTCCCGCGCCTGGTTCAGCCCGGCCGGCCGGGACTGCTCCGGCGCCCGGCGCGGCCCGCTGGGCGGCGCGGGCATGGGCGGCCGGCTCGCGTCCGCGGGCGGCGGCACCGGCGGCCCGGGCCGGCCAGCGCGCGCGGACCGCTCTCCGGCCAGGTCAGCGCCAGGGAACGGGTCGGGCGCGGGTTGCCGGGGCCAGTTGCCGGACGGCGCGGGCGGGGCAGGCTGCTGCCACGCGGCCAAGGCGCTGGACATGAAGACCTGGGTCGGGAAGTCGGCCGGGTACCGGTCCGCGTCCGGCCGCGGCCCGCCGGCCGGGGCATCGCTGGGCTGGACCGGGACCGGCTCGTCCGGGGTATCCCGCTTCCCGGCGTGCCACGGTGCTGGCTGTTCCCGGGGTGGCTGCTCCCGGGGTGGCTGCTCCCGGTCGGAAGCGAAGTCGCCGTTGTCATCCCACCAGCCGAACGCGCCGCCCGGCAGCGGCGGACCGGCCTGCCCCCGGGTGGGCGCCGGGTCCGGCGGCTCGAACGGGTCGCGCAGCGGAGCCGGCGGCTGGAACGGGTCGCGCAGCGGATCCGGCCGCGCTGGGGAGAACCGCTCGCTGTCCGAACCCGCACCGGGACGCAGGTAGGGCCCGGATCGCAGCGGATGTTCCGAGCGCGGCAGATACGGGTCTGGTGGCTCGGGCTTGGCCCGCCGCGGCCGGTACTCGCCAGGCCGAACCGGATGCGGATCAGCGGCTCGTGTCCAGATACCGGTTTCCGGCTGGCCTCTTTCATCACCCACGTGGCGGCTCCCTCCTTGACAAGGGGGACGCAGCGCCGGGGTCGGAGGTTTACGGCCAGACCCGGCGCAGCGGGCAAATAATCCGGTCGGCGGGGCGGCCGGTGCGCCGATAATCGATCCATGCTCCTGACCATCACGTGCACCGAGGTGCCCGCGACCGACCTGGGCTTCCTGCTGCATAAGCATCCCGGCCGGGTGCAGTCCTTCGCGGTGTCGGCCGGCCAGGCGCACGTGTTCTACCCGGAGGCGACCGAGCGGCGGTGCACGGCGGTGCTGCTGCTCGAGGTGGACCCGATTGGGCTGGTCCGCAAACACCGGGGCCGGCGCACTGGGCAGCAAAGCACCGGGGGGCCGGACGGCTTCTCGCTGGCCGAGTATGTCAACGACCGCCCGTATGCGGCGTCCTCGATGCTGGCGGTGGCGTTGGGCAAAGTTTTCCGGACCGCGCTCAGCGGGCGCTGCGAGGCGCGGCCGGAACTGGCCGCCCGCGCGCTGCCGCTGGAGATCGGCCTGCCCGCGCTGCCCTGCCGCGGCGGGGCCGGCCTGGCCGACCGGTTGCTCGGGCCGCTGGGCTGGGCGGTGCAGGCCGAGCCGGTCCCGCTGGACCCGGAGCTGCCGGAGTGGGGCGACTCGGCGTACCTCAGCGTGCGACTGACCGGGCGGCTGCGGCTGGCCGATGCGCTCAGCCAGCTGTACGTGCTGCTGCCGGTGCTGGATGACGCCAAGCACTACTGGGTGGCGGACGCCGAGGTGGACAAGCTGATCCGGGCGGGCAGTGGCTGGCTGGCCGGGCACCCGGAACGCGATCTGATCACCCGCCGGTACCTGGCGCACCGCAACCGGCTGGTGCTCAGCGCGGTGGGCCGGCTGGCCGAAGTGGACGACACCGAGCCGGAGGCGCTGGACAACGCGGTGCCCGACACGGACCCCAGCGACGCCGACCGACCGGACCCGCCGCTGGCCGTGCAGCGCCGCCTGGCCGTGCTGGACGTGCTGCGCGAGTCTGGCGCGGGCACCGTGGCCGACCTGGGTTGCGGCGAGGGCTCGCTGGTCGCGCAGCTGCTCCGGGAACCCTCCGTGCGCCGGGTGCTCGGCGTGGACGTGTCGCACCGGGCGCTGGACCGCGCCGCGCAGCGGCTGCACCTGGACACCATGCCGGACCGGCAGCGGGACCGGCTCAGCCTGCTGCAGTCCTCGCTGACGTACGCGGACGACCGGCTCACCGGGCTGGACGCGGCGGTGCTGATGGAGGTGATCGAGCACATCGACCCGTCCCGGCTGGCCGCGGCGGAACAGACGGTGTTCGGCTACGCGCGGCCCGGCACCGTCGTGGTCACCACCCCGAACGCCGAGCACAACGTGCGGTTCCGCGGCCTGGCCCCGGGCGCGATGCGGCACCCGGACCACCGGTTCGAGTGGACTCGGCCGCAGTTCCGGGACTGGGCCGCCGGGGTGGCGGCCCGGCGCGGCTACCAGGTCAGCTACCGGCCGGTGGGGGCCGACGACCCCGAGGTCGGCCCGCCGACCCAGCTGGCGGTGTTCACCCGTGACTGACTACGGAATCCCCGAACTGTCCCTGGTCGTGCTGGTCGGCGTGTCCGGGTCGGGCAAGTCCACGTTCGCCGGCCAGCACTTCGGCCGGTTCGAGGTCATCTCCAGCGACTTCTGCCGCGGCCTGGTGGCCGACGACGAGAACGACCAGGCGGCCACCCGGGACGCGTTCGACGTGCTCGGCTACATCGCGGGCAAGCGGCTGGCCGCGGGCCGGCTGACCGTGATCGACGCGACCAACGTGCAGGCCGAGGCGCGCAAACCGCTCATCGAACTGGCCCGCGCGCACGACGTGCTGCCGGTCGCCATCGTGCTGGACGTGCCGGAAAAAACATGCATTGAGCGCAACGCCGGCCGGGCTGACCGGTCGTTCGGCAGCCACGTCATTCACCGGCAGCATGAACAGCTGCGCCGGTCACTGCGGTCGCTCAGCCGGGAGGGGTTCCGCGTGGTGCATGTGCTGCGCGGGGCCGATGAAGTGGACGGCGCCAGCATCGCGCGGCACCGGCTGCTGATCGACTACACCGACCGGACCGGGCCGTTCGACGTGCTCGGCGACGTGCACGGCTGCCGGGCCGAACTGGAGGCGCTGCTGGTCCGGCTCGGCTACCAGATCACCCGGGACACCGCCGGGCGGCCAACCGGTGCGGTGCCCCCGGCGGGCCGGACCGCGGTGTTCCTCGGCGACCTGGTGGACCGCGGCCCGGATTCGCCCGGCGTGCTCCGGCTGGTGATGGGCATGGTGGCCGCCGGGCAGGCGCTGGCCGTGCCGGGCAACCACGAGAACAAGCTGATCCGGGCCCTGTCCGGGAAGAACGTCCAGGTCAGTCACGGCCTGGCCGAGACGCTGAGCCAGCTGGCCGCCGAGGACGAGGAGTTCCGCCGCCAGGTCGGTGAGTTCTGCCGGGGGCTGGTGTCGCACCTGATGCTGGACGGCGGACGGCTGGTGGTCGCGCACGCCGGGCTGAAGGAGGCCTACCAGGGCCGGGCGTCGGGCCGGGTGCGCAGCTTCGCGCTGTACGGCGACACCACCGGGGAGACCGACGAGTACGGCCTGCCGGTCCGCTACCCGTGGGCGGCTGACTACCGGGGCCGGGCCATGGTGCTGTACGGGCACACGCCAGTGCCCGAGCCGGAGTGGGTGAACAACACACTGTGCCTGGACACCGGGTGCGTGTTCGGCGGCCGGCTGACCGCGCTGCGCTATCCGGAGCGGGAGATCGTCTCGGTGCCCGCCGAGCGGATCTGGTACGACCCGGTAAAGGCTCTATCTGTCCGGGGGGACGACCCCCCTGGACCCCCCGGGATCTCTGACTCGGAGGGAACACGCCTTCGGCGTGCCCCCCCTCGCCAGACCATGGCCTTCACCGGCTCAGGCACGGGCGCTGCAGGCCGCGACCCAGGCGTCCTCAATATCAGCGACGTGCTGGGCAAGCGGGTGATCGAGACTAAGACGGCCGGGCGGATCACGGTCCGGGAGGAGAACGCGGCCGGCGCGCTGGAGGTGATGAGCCGGTTCGCGATCGATCCACGCTGGCTGCTGTATCTGCCGCCGACGATGGCGCCGTGCGCCACCTCGGCCCAGCCTGGCCTGCTCGAGCACCCGGCCGAGGCGTTCGCGGCCTATGCGGCGGACGGCATCGCCGAGGTCATCTGCGAGGAGAAGCACATGGGCTCGCGGGCCATCGTGCTGGCCTGCCGGGACGACCCGCCGGCCGGGGCGGCGGCCAGCCGGTTCGGCGTGGGCGGTGATCAGCCGGGCGCGGTGTACACCCGGACTGGGCGGCCGTTCTTCGCCGCGGCCCGGTCCCGGCAGTTGCTGGACGCGGTACGTGCCGCCATCGCGGCCGCGGGGCTGTGGCAGGAGCTGGATACCAGCTGGCTGCTGCTGGACTGCGAGCTGATGCCCTGGTCGGTCAAGGCGGAGCAACTGCTGCGGCAGCAGTACGCCGCGGTCGGCGCGGCCGCCCGGGCCGCGCTGCCCGCGGCGGCCGAACTGCTCGGCCAGGCGCAGGGGCGCGGGCTCGACGTGGCCGAACTGGCCGACCGGACCGCGGCCCGGCTGGCCGGCGCGGAGGCGTTCAGCGCCGCCTACCGGCGGTACTGCTGGCCGACCCACGGGCTGGACGGGCTGCGGCTGGCCCCGTTCCAGCTGCTGGCCACCGAGCGGGACACGTATTACCAGCGGGAGCACGGCTGGCATCTGACGCTGGCCGACCGGCTGGCCGACGCGGCGCCCGGGCTGATCCAGCCGACCCGCCGCCTGGTGGTGGACAGCACGGACCCGGACTCGGTGGCCGCCGGGGTCGCCTGGTGGACCGACCTGACCGCGGCCGGCGGCGAGGGCATGGTGGTCAAGCCGCTCGCGAATCAGGTCCAGGGCGTACGCGGGCTGGCCCAGCCCGGCATCAAGGTGCGCGGGCCGGACTACCTGCGGATCATCTACGGCCCGGACTACGCGCTGCCCGGCAATCTGGACCGGCTGCAGGATCGCAACCTGGGCCGGAAGCGGTCGCTGGCGGTCCGGGAGTATGCGCTCGGCCTCGAGGCGCTGGACCGGGTGGTCAGCGGGGAGCCGCTGTGGCGGGTGCACGAGGCGGTGTTCGGCGTGCTGGCGCTGGAGTCGGAGCCGGTTGACCCGCGGCTGTGAACGCAGCGTGGTAAGGGCTGCCGGCCCGGCCGGAACGCCCGGAGCCGCCACCAGCGCCGGGGCGCGTAGCGCTGGCAGGTGCACAGCCCGCAGTCGGTGCCGGACCGGTAGTGGGAGTGCGCCTCCCGGTCATGCCCGCACCGGCATCGCGCTGGTTGCCGCTGCGGTTTCATAGCATGACTGTCGGGCCGCCGGGGCTCTGCTGGAGTTGTCTGCACTGTCGCTCCTTGGCTCGATCATGCGGCAACCGAAGCGAATGGGGAAGGTGCCCCATCGGCGGCAGTATCGTCATCGCCTTACGCAGCAGGGGTTGCCGGGCCGGAAGCCGGGGGAAATTGATCGGTCAGGAGCGGAACTGAACCGAGACTATGGTTGTTATCGTTCTGTGGGGGTGTGTGTGCGAGACGTGAGGGGCGCACTGAGCAGATGGCTGGGGTGACCAGATTCCTGGTCGGAGTGTCCATGGGGGCGGGCGCGGGCGTCGTGATCCTGGCCCTCGCCGGTGTGCATTCTCCGGTGCGGACCGGACTGGTACTCGTCTTCCTGGCCGTCGCGCCGACGGGCGCCATCGCCGGGCTGCTGGGCAGCTTCGACCCATTCGCCCGGTTGATCCTGGCCGTGGTCAGCACCATCGTGGTGCTCAGCATCGTGGCCGTGATCCTGCTGTCCGCAGGCCTCTGGTCGCCTATCGGGGAACTGCTCGTGGTGGCCGCGATCACCGTGGCCTGCCTGGCCGCGCAGCGGCCGTCCGTCCGGGCCCGGGTCGCCGCCTGGGCCAGGCCAGGCTGGCAGGCGCTACTCCGGCACATACCGGGCGTGCGCAGCGCAGGAGCCGCCGCGGCGGCTGCCGAGGCCGCCGGGACCACCGGGGCCGCTGCCGAGGCGGTCGGGACCGCCGGGGCCCCCGCCCAGGTGCACGGCAACGGCCACGTCAAGTTGCTGCCCGCCGAGGCAGCCGCCCAGGGGACCGGGACCGGCCAGGCCGACGCGGACACGGCCGAGCTGCCCAGGAACGGCCAGGCCGAGCTGGACACTGCCGAACTGGACGCTGCCGAGCTGGCTGGGGCCGAGCGGGGCGGGGCCGAGATGGACGGGGCCGAGACCACCGCCGAGGCCGAGACCGCAGGTCCCACCGAAGTCACCACCCCGCTGCCCGCGATCCGCGACTGAGCCCGCCCACGCCATCCCCAAGCCTCAGCACCCAACCGCCCCAGGGCGCCTGCCACTACATGAATGCTGCATCCATGTACTCAGCACTACCTGACTGAAGCATTCACGTAGTGGGATCGGGGGGCAGCGCCGGTCTCAGGCCGGCTGCCAGGGCCCGCGGCCGGGTATCTAGCTGAACCGGGCCGCAATATCGGCTGAACTCGGGCTGAGCACGGGCTGAACTGGGCCGTCGGCCGCGCGCGGGCCGGGCCGACCACGCCGCATTAACAGTTGGCTAGCGCTACGTAAATGAGCTGAGTATGGGTTACTCACCCGTGAGCAAAACGGCGTACCTCAAACGTATGAGCTGCCGCCCGGATTGTGTGGGAACGCTGGGGTTCCGCGCTAGCACCTGATGGCCGGGGACGGTACAGCCTACAGCAAAAAGGTGATGACTTCTGCTCAGCCGAATAGGTTAGGAAATTCCGTCCTTACGAGCATGCCGCCACGTGTTGTAACCTGACTGCGTATCGGTGCTTGATTACGCTAAGTAATTTGGTGAATGCGGTCGGTTAGCAAGCGGGGGCCGATCGATACAACCGCCGGCGAACCGTTGAAGTGCGGGAACGTCGATGAGTGGGGGGAACACTTCAATGTGCGCATTTGCGTACCCGGGCGGCAGCACGCCCGAACTGCGCGGGGCTTCCAGCACAACGTTCAGCCCAAACGGCTCGGACGGCAATACGGCAAAACTTACGCGTAGCCGGTACCGGCCGATCGATGCGGGGCTTGCCATTGCCCCCGAGGTCAGCGTGGTCATCCCAGTCAAGAATGAGGCGCGGAACCTGCCGATCGTCTTCGACACACTGCCGGACTGGATCAGCGAGGTCGTTCTGGTCGACGGGCGCTCGGTGGACGACACGGTGGCGGTGGCCAAAGAGTGCTACCCGGGAATCAAGGTCGTGCATCAGGTCGGCGCGGGCAAAGGCGATGCGCTGCGGGCTGGCTTTGCTGCCTGCACTGGCGACATCATCGTGATGATCGACGGGGACGGCTCGACCGACGGCAAGGAGATCGTCCGGTTCGTCGCGGCCCTGCTGGCCGGAGCGGACTACGCCAAGGGGTCGCGCTTCGCCAGCAGTGGCGGCAGCGACGACATCACCTGGCACCGGCGGCTGGGCAACCGCGTGCTGTGCGGCATGGTGAACGTGGCCATGGGCACCAGGTACACCGATCTGTGCTACGGCTACAACGCATTCTGGGCCCGGGTCCTACCCTCGCTGCACCTCGATTGCATCGGGTTCGAGATCGAAACCATGATGAATATCCGGGCCGCCCGGGCGGACCTTCGGGTACAGGAAATACCCAGTCACGAAAAGTGCCGGGTGCATGGCACGAGCAATCTCCGTGTCGTATTCGACGGCTGGCGTATCTTCAAAGTCATCGCCGCCGAAACGCTGGCGAGCCGCCGCAGCCGGTCCCGGATGCGCCGCGAAGCCGCCACTCCTGAGCCCGAACTTTCCGTGCCGTCGGTCGCGGTAACGGCTGATGTCAGCAAGGACTAGCGTGGCCAGCAGCCTTAGTATTTCCGTAGTCATTTGCGCGCATACTCAGAAACGGTGGCACGAGACGTGCGCCGCCGTGGCGTCGGTGCGGGCGCAGAGCCTGCCCAGCCGGGAAATCATTCTGGTCGTCGACCATAATCCGGAGCTGCAGGCCGGCCTGGCCGAGGCGCTGCCCGACGTCACCGTGGTGGCCAACCGGGAAGCGCGCGGCCTGTCGGGCGGCAAGAACACCGGGGTCGCAGTGGCCAGCGGTGACATCGTCGCCTACCTGGACGACGACGCGGTCGCCGACCAGGACTGGCTCAAGTACTTCGCCGATTCGTACGCCGATCCCGCCGTGATCGGGGTGGGCGGCCGCACGCTGCCCAACTGGCTGGCGCCCCGCCCATCCTGGTTCCCGGACGAGTTCGCCTGGGTGGTCGGCGCCGCCTACCGCGGCATGCCGGAGACCCGCGCGCCGGTGCGCAACCTGCTCGGCGGGAACGCCTCGTTCCGCCGGGAAGCGTTCGAGATCGCGGGCGGATTCCAGAACGGGATCGGCCGGTCCGCCGCCAAGCGGCCACTCGGCTGCGAGGAGACCGAGTTCTGCATCAGGCTGAGCCAGCGCGCCCCGGGCGTGGTCTTCCTGTACGACAACCGGGCGGTGATCTGGCACGTGGTGCCGGCCGAGCGCTGCCGGTTCGGCTACTTCCGCGCTCGCTGTTACGCCGAGGGCCTGTCCAAGGCGCAGGTCACCGCCAGTGTCGGGGCGGGCGCTGGGCTGGCCACCGAGCGGCGGTACACGACCAGGGTGCTGCCCACCGGGGTGGCCCGCGGCGTGGCCGACGCGGTGCACGGCGACCGGGCCGGACTGGGCCGGGCGGGCGCGATCGTCGCCGGGGTCACCGCGACCGCGGTCGGCTACGCGGCCGGCAGTATCCAGCAGTACAGGCAGCAGCGCAGGCTCCAGCGGGCGGGTCAGCCGCGCCGCGCAGACCGCCCGGGTAGCGCAGACCGCCCGGGTAGCACGGGGCGGCCGGCATGATCGCCGCGCCGCGGCCGCCGGTGCCGATCCTGATGTACCACGAGATCGCCGGGCCGACCGAGACCGACAGCCAGCTCGCCGTGCCTCCCAGCGCGTTCGCCAGCCAGCTGGCCTACCTGCGCGACGCGGGCTTCCAGACGCTGACCGCGGGCACGCTGGCCGAGATCATGAACGGCGGCGGCGGGCGGCTGCCGGACCGGGCCGTGGTGCTCACGTTCGACGACGGCTTCGAGGACTTCCACCGGCAGGCGCTGCCGCTGCTGGGCCGGTACGGCTTCACCGCCACGCTGTACGTCACCACCGGGTGGGTCCAGGACGCCGGACCGCTGCCCGCCGGGCAACGGCCCGGCCGGATGCTGTGCTGGAACCAGGTGGCCGAGGCGGCCGGGGCCGGCATCGAGATCGGCGCGCACAGCCGGCTGCACCCGCAGCTGGATCAGCTGCCCCGCCAGCAGCTCCGCGAGGAGCTCCGGGTGAGCAAGGCCCAGCTCGAGGACCGGCTCGGCCGGCCCGTGCCTGGGCTGGCCTACCCGTTCGGGTACTCCAGCGCCGCGGTGCGCGCGGAGGCCCGCGACGCGGGCCACGGGTACGCCTGCGCGGTCGGCAACAGTTTGCCCGGCCCGGGCAGCGACCCACTCGCGCTGCCCCGGCTCACGGTGCGCCGGTCCACCACGCTGCCGACCTTCCAGCAGATCACCCAGAGCAGGAACATCCCGATGATCTTCCGCAAGGACCGCACCCTGACCAAGGGCTACGCGATGGTCCGCCGGACCAGGGCGGCTCTGGGCCAGGTGCGCCGTGGCCACTAGGACCATCTCCCCGGGTGCCCGGGGCATGGAGGGACTGCGCCGGCAGTGGGCCGATCCGCTGGCCCGGAACGGGTACGCGCTGGTGGCCAACACCGGCGCGACCGGCCTCTCCGGGCTGGTCTACTGGGTCCTGGTGGCCCGGCTGTACCCGACCGACACGGTCGGCCGGGCGTCGGCCGCCTATGCGGCGATGAATCTGCTGGCCGGCTTCACCGCGCTGAACTTCAACGGCGCGCTGACCCGGTTCCTGCCCCAGGCCGGGCGGCACACGGCCAAGCTGATCAAGCACTCGTACCTGGTCAGCGCCGTCGCCTCGGTGCTGGTGACGATCCCGTTTCTGCTGAGCATCCACCTCTGGGGCCCGTCCTATTCGGAACTCGGCAACCCGATCACCGGCCTGTTCTTCATCGGCTGCGTGGTCTGCTGGGCCATCTTCACGCTGCAGGACAGCGTGCTGGCCGGGCTGCGCACCGCGCACTGGGTGCTGCTGGAGAACACCGTCTTCGGCATCACCAAGGTCGTGCTGCTGATCATCTTCGCGTCCCGCTTCACGCACCTGGGCATCTACCTGTCCTGGATGGTGCCGTGCGTGCTGGTCGTGCCGCTGATCAACTTGCTGATCTTCAGCCGCCTGGTGCCCCGGCACACCGCGGCGACCATCGACGTCGAACCGCCGTCCAACCGGCAGATCGGCCGGTTCCTGGCGGGCGACTATTCCGGGGCGATGTTCCTGCTGGCCACCAGCAACCTGGTGCCAGTCCTGGTCGCGGCGATGATCAGCGACGTGAAGAACACCGCGTACTTCTACATGGCCTGGCTGGTCGGCGGCATCCTCGACCTGGTCGCGGTCAACATGGCCATCTCGCTGACCGTCGAAGGCTCGTTCGACGCGTCGTCACTGGCGCGTCATTGCCGCCAGGCGCTCAAGAAGATCAGCCTGTTGGTCGTGCCGGCCGCCGGGCTGATCGCGCTGCTCGCGCCGTGGGGCCTGGGCCTATTCGGGCCTGGATACGCCAAGGAAGGCGCACCCATCCTGCAGCTGCTGGCGCTGGCCACGCTGCCCAAGACGCTGACCGAGGTCTACCTGGGCGCGCTGCGGGCGCAGAGCCGGACCCGGATGGTGGCCATCGTGCAGGGCACCCGCGCGGTGCTGATGCTTAGCCTCACCGTCTGGCTGGTCGAGAGGATGGGCCTGATCGGCGCGGGCGTGGCTGCAGTGGTCACGCAGCTCGTGGTGGCCGCGATGATCAGCCCCGCGCTGTGGCGGGTGCTCACCGGTGACCGGGTCCGGGCCACCGAGCCCGCCATCGACCCGGTGACCGCCATCGACGCGGTGGCCACCGCAGAGGCCGGCACCGCCCAGGAGGCCAGCGTGACCGCTGACACGGGAACCGCCCAGGGGCAGCCACTGCCCGCCCGCCGGGCCAGTCTGCCGCTGGTTGGCTCTGGCTGGCTGCCGGGCTGGCCAGCGGCGCTGGTCGGACTGCTGGCCGCCGCCGGGTTCGTGCTGTTCTTCGGCTCGCTGCGGCACGTGCAGCTGGGCCGGATGAACGGGCTGGGCCTGCTGTCGGTGCTGCCGCACCGGGCGCTGGCTGGGGTGACCCTGCTGGCGCTGGCCTTCGTGTTCGGGCTCGCCCTGCGCCGGGTGCACCCGGTGCTGCTCGGCGCCGCGCTGGTCGGCCTGGTCATCTGCCTGGACGGGGTGACCAGCTTCATCGAGCCGACCGCCCGGTTCGCCACCTCATACCAGATCGCGGGCTACGTGCAGTACATCAGCGCGACCGGGAAGGCCGCGCCCGAGCTGGCCGCGTACTTCAGCTGGCCCGGATTCTTCGCGCTGATCTCGTTCATCCGCGGCGCCGCCGGGATGCACGGCGTGCTGGAGCTGATGCGGTTCTGGCCGATGTTCATCGACCTGCTCACCCTGCCGCCGTTTTTCCTGCTCATGCGCAACCTGCGGATCTCCTGGCGGGCCAAGTGGCTGGCCGGGTTCCTGCTCGTGGTGGGCAACTGGGTGGGCCAGGACTACTTCTCCCCGCAGTCCCTCAACTACGTGCTCTACCTGGTGTTCCTGGCCATCCTGGTGAACTGGTTCACCGACCCGGGGCTGAGCCGCGGCACGCAGGACCGGCCGAGCGGGCTGCACCGGGTGCACCGGTTCGTCTTCGGCCGGCTCGAGCCCGGCGAACTGGGACCGCGGCCGGCCGGCACCGGGCAGCGGGTGTTCCTGCTCGCCGTGCTGATCGGCGTCTTCCTGGTGTCGGTGATGAGCCACCAGCTGACGCCGTTCTACATGACCGGCGCCTGCCTGGCGCTGGTGCTGATCCGGCGCAATCAGCTGTCCGGGCTGTGGATCCTGTGCGCGGTGCTGGTGGTGGCCTGGCTCAACTTCGCGGCGGTGGACTACTGGTCCGGTCACCTGTCCACCATCTTCGGCGGGGTCGGCAACCTGGGCGGCAACCTGACCAGCAGCGTCGGCGGGCGGCTGGCCGGCAGCACCGCGACCCACCTGCTCACGCTGCACGCCCGGGTCGGAGTGGCCGGGGCGATCGTCGGCCTGGCCGTGCTCGGGCTGCTCCGCCGCCGGCTGCGCGGCTTCGACGACCGGGTGCTGATCGCGCTGTTCATCCTGCCCATGCTCACCGTCGGGCTGCAGAGCTACGGCGGCGAGATCGCGCTGCGCATCTATCTCTTCCTGCTTCCGCCGGCTTGTGTGCTGGCCGCCTGCTTCTTTTTCCCGAACCCGGCGGCGGCCAAGGCCGGCTGGCGGCTGTTCCCGGTACTGGCGTTGTGTGCGGTAATTTTTCCGGTTTCGTTCATCCTGGTGCGCTACGGGAACGAGGCGTTCGAACGGGTGCCGCCGGGAGAGCTGGCCGCCACCAACTGGATCTATGCGCACGACGCGCACGGAGTCCAGCTGCAATGGCTGAGCTCGTCAACCAAGGTCGACATCACCCCGGAGATGCCCTGGGCCTACCAGAACCTCAACCGGGTCCTCTATGTCCCGGTGCAGGCACCACGGGACCCAACCGCGGTCAAGGGCGTGCTGTCCGCGCTGCGCAGTGGCGGCCCGGGCGCCTACCTGCTGGAAACCCGCACCCAGGACACCTACCTGCAGCAGGGGGCCGGCTACCCGGCCGGCTGGGAAGACACTTTCCGGCAGCAGCTCAGCGCGGCCCACGGGATCAAGGTGGTGTTCGCCAACAGCGACTCCGTGATCTACACGCTGCACTGGCCACACGGGGCCAAACCCTATCCGCTGCCACCCAATGGATCCGGCCACGCCAGCTACCCCGCATTGCTGGGCGCGGCCGAACTGCTCGTCGTGCTGGCCACCATCCTGGTGCTGGCGGCACGCGAGTTCGCCCGGATCGGCGGCCCGGCCGTCCGCCAACTGGTCCGCCCACTCACCCTGGCCTCGTACCCCCTGTTGTTCCTGACGCTTGCCGTGGTGGTGGTGCGCTTCGCGCTGCTGCCATCGATTCACGGGGGGTTGCTGTGAGAGCTGTGCCGCGTCCCAGACAGATTCCGGCGCTGATCCTGAAGATCGGCCACTATCCGCTGCACTCCGGCGGGGTCGGTGCCATCCGCACGCTCGGCCGGATGGGCGTGCCGGTGTACGCGACGACCGAGGACCGGTTCACCCCGGCCGCGGTCTCCCGGTACTGCACCGGCCCGATCCGCTGGCGGACCACCGGCTGCGAGGACCCAGCCGACCTGGTCGGCGGGCTGGCCGAGATCGGGCGGCAGATCGGCCGGCCGGCCGTGGCCGTGCCGGTAGACGACGAGGCGGCCGTGCTGCTGGCCGAGCAGGCCGACGAGCTGTCCGAGTACTTCCTGTTCCCGCGGCTGGCCGACCCGGGGCTGATCCGCAAGCTGGCCAGCAAGCACGAGCTGTCCGCGCTGGGCCAGGAGCACGGCTTCGCGGTGCCCCGGTGGGCTTTCGCGGCCACTCCGGATGAGGTGTCGGCGTTCGCGGCCACCGCGGCGTTCCCGGTCGTGGTGAAGAACGCCGCGCCCTGGGTGCGCCGCCGGGCGCCTGCCGTCGCGGGCACCACCGTGGTCGGCTCGGCCGCGGAACTGATCGCGGTGGCCTCGTCCACCCAGGAGGCACCGGCCCTGCTGCTGCAGGAATACATCCCGCACCAGGTGGCTGAGGACTGGATCGTGCACCTGTACTGCGACGCCGACAGCAACTGCCTGGCGCTGTTCACCGGGGTGAAGACCGGGTCATGGCCGCCGAACACCGGGGCCACCGCGTCCGGCATCGCGGTGCCCAACCCGGCCCTGGCGCACCAGGTCGAGCGGTTCTGCAAGGCGGTGGGCTTCCACGGCGTGGCCGATCTCGACGTCCGGTTCGACCGGCGCGACCAGCAGTACAAGCTGGTCGATTTCAACCCGCGGATGGGCAACCAGTTCCGGCTGTTCGAGACGCCGGGCGGGATGGATGTCATCCGCGCTCAGTACCTCGACCTCACCGGCGAGCCGGTGCCACCCGGCGACCAGGTCAATGGCCGCCGGATCGTGGTCGAGCACATCCACCCACTATCCCGGCTGGGCGAGCGCGGCAGTGGCTACCGCACGCCGTCCGCGCCCGGCCACAGCACCGAAACCGAGCTCGCCTGGCTGGCGCCGGACGACCCGTTGCCCTTCCTCGCCATGTTGCCGAGGTTCGTTCCACCCGCATTGTCCTATCTCACTGGCCGCCTGAAGCAGAGCTGGCGGCGCAAAGCACACCTGACAAGGACGGAAACGCCATGACCACGCACACACCCGCTGTCGTCATCGGGGCTGGGCCCTACGGGCTGTCGGTCGCCGCTCACCTCAGTGCCCGGGGCAGCCAGCCACGGGTGTTCGGCGAAGTGATGTCGAGCTGGCGCAGCCACATGCCCGCAGGGATGTGCCTCAAGTCCACCCCGGACGCGTCCAGCCTGAGCGCGGCCAAGCCCGGCTACCAGCTGGCCGACTACTGCACCAGCCAGGGCATCCGGCCGCTGCAGGACGCCAGCGACGACATCATCCCGATCGAGCTGTTCACCCGGTACGGGCAGTGGTTCCAGGAACAGCTGGTGCCGCAGGTGGAGCAGTCCGTCGTGACGCACGTGGAACGGGCCGGGAACGGCTTCGTGGTCACCCTGGACACCGGGGAGGAGATCCTGACCCCCACCGTGGTGGTGGCCACCGGAGTCAGCCACGTCGACTACGTCCCGGACGAGCTGGCCGCGCTCGCGCCGGGCGGGCAGCCGTCGCCGGATGCCGCGGTCTCGCACACCTCGCAGCACAGCAGCCTGACCGGGTTCCGCGACCGCCGGGTGGCGGTCATCGGCGCCGGGCAGTCCGCGCTGGAAAGCGCCGCGCTGCTGCACGAAGCCGGGGCCGACGTCACCGTGCTGGTCCGCCGGACGGCCCGGTTCGGCACCCCGCCCGAGCACCCGACGGGGCTGGCCGGCAGGCTGCCGCAGCCGCACTCCCCGCTCGGGCCGACCTGGCGGATCTACCCGTTCAGCCACGCCCCGGGGTACTTCCACTACCTGCCCGAGCAGACCCGGCTGAACCTGGTCCGCCGGGTGCTCGGCCCGCTGGGCGCCTGGTGGCTGCGCGACCGGGTGGCAGGCGTGCTGCCGGTGCTGAACCAGCACGCGGTGCGGCAGGCCTCGCTGGACTCCGGCGGCGTGCTGCTGTCCACCACCTGCTCCGACGGGCAGCATGCCGAGCTGCGGGTGGACCACGTGCTGGCGGCCACCGGCTACCGCGTCGACCTGGCCAAGCTGGGCTTCCTGGAGACCGGCCTGCAGCAGCGGATCCGGCTGACCGGCAGCTTCCCGGCACTGTCCAGATCGTTCGAGTCGTCGGTGCGCGGCCTGCACTTCGTGGGGCTGCCCGCGGCCGCCACGTTCGGCCCGGTCATGCGCTTCGTCTGCGGCGCTGGGTTCGCGGCGCACCGGGTGGCCTCGGCGGCCGCCCCGGCGGGCTAGGCGGGGCCGGCCTATGCGTATCTCAGTGATCCACCCCAGCGAGCTGGGGCCAGCCGAGGTCAGCGCGTGGCAGGACATGCAGCGCCGCTGCACCGGGCCGGCCGGGCTGCGGAATCCGTTCCTCAGCCCGGAGTTCACCCAGGCGGTCGGCCGCCACCGGCCGGACGCCCGGGTCGCGGTGCTGACCGACGGGGGCAGCGGGGGCAGCCGGGGCACCGGGGGCAGCGTCGCCGGGTTCTTCCCGTTCGAGAAGCACAAGTTCGGCATGGGGCTGCCGATCGGCGCCGGGCTGACCGACTGCCAGGGCCTGGTGCACGTGCCGGGCTTCGAGTACGACCCGCGGGAGCTGCTGCGCGGCTCCGGGCTGTCCGGGTTCGCGTTCGACCACCTGGCCGCGGAGCAGCAGCCGTTCCGCCCTTACCTGGCGGCCACCGCGCCGTCGCCGGTCATCGACCTGGCCGACGGGTGGGCTGCGTACCAGGCCAAGCTTAAGGTGCGGTCAGCGTCGTTCCTCCGCTCGGTGGCGCGCAAGACGCGGAAGCTGGAGCGGGAGGCCGGCCCGGTCCGGCTGGTCACCGGGTCCACTGACCGGGCGGCGCTGCGCGCGCTGATGGCCTGGAAGTCGGACCAGTACCGGCGCACCGGGCGCAGCGACCGGTTCGCCCACCCGTGGATCGTCGGCCTGATCGAGGATCTGTTCGAGACCCGGGGAGACCACTTCAGCGGCCTGTTCTCGGTGCTGTACGCGGGTGATGCGACGGTCGCCGCGCATCTCGGCGTCCGGTGCGGGCCGATGGTGGCGCACTGGTTCCCGGCCTACGACACGGGTTACGCGCAGTACTCGCCCGGCCTGATCGAGCACGTCCGCATGGTGGAGGCGGCGGCGTCCATCGGCGTTGAGCTGATCGACCTGGGCAAGGGCGCCAAGCGGTACAAGGAAGAGCTGAAGAGCAGCGACATCTACGTCGGCGAAGGAGCGGTGACCAGCCGGTCGCCGCTGGGCCAGCTGCACCGGGCGCACATCGCGCCAGCCCAGTGGGCGGTGCGCACGATCCGCGCCCACCCGCGGCTCTACGAGCCCGCCGATCAGCTGCTGAAGCGGTACGGCGCGGCGCACGCCGCGATGTCCCGCCGGGTGCGCCGCTCGTCGCCGGGCGGTCCGCGCGGTCCTGGCGGCCCGGGCGGCCCACTGCCGCCGGGCGGTCAGCTCCCGGGAGAGAGATGAACGGCACCAAAATGCCGTGCTGTGGTGCCGACCTGGGTGATGACATTGCCCGCCGCCGCGACGGTCAGGCTGCCTGCCCCGGCACTGAAGGAAAGGGCGACGTCACGCGGGCCCGCGCCACGAATCGCGTTCCCGTTGACGGCGATGTTGCCGGACCGGCCGTTCACCGAGGTGATGCCGATGTAGATATGCGTGGCCGAACCGGTTTCGCCGAGATCGTTGAAGATCCGGTTGCCGAATATGGTGGATCCGTTGCCACCCTGGACGGTACCCGCTATGCCGTACCACTGGCCAGCCGTCCGCCGGCTGGCGAAGTCCTCGATGTAATTACCGGATACGGTCGTGCCATACAGGCGGTTGGCCATGATCCCGTCAGAATTGTCATTATAGAGATGATTACCGGATATATCCCAGCCGGCCGCGTTGTCCATCAGGACAGCGTCACCGCCAGAGTCGGCGATGCGGTTATCCAGCAGATAGCCGTCGGTCACGGAGTTTCCGTGGTCGATGACCCGGAAGCCGCTGCCGCCGCTACCGGTGATGAAGTTATCCGCGAACCGGCTGTTCACGCTGGTATTACCAATGGTCGCGCCGTTCGGCGTCTGGCTGGTATCAACGATCCCATCGCCGCCGCAGTTACTGACGTCTACTTGCTGGACGTCGGTCTGCCAATTCATGATGATGATACCGTCGGTATTGCCGCGGCCAGAGCAGGCCACGGTCAGCTGCTGGATAGCCAGCGGGGAACCCGTGGTCGCGGAATTATCCACATAGGCCGACGAGACCAGGACATACGGCATCGCGGCGTCCTGCTTGAGCACGGTGCCGGTGCGGCTGGCCCCGGTGTAGGTACGGTTGGGCAGCAGCACGATGCCCCGGTCGAGCAGGCAGGTGCCACCGATCTGGATCACCGAGCCGTTCGGGCTGCTATCGATGGCCTGCTGCAGCGCACCGGCGTCGGCCGGCGTATCACCGCAGTTCACCTGCGTCATGAAAGCCTTACTGGTTGCGCTGGGCGGATGCCGGGCCGAGCTGGCCGTAGGCCGGCCCGATACCGTCGGCAAGCCAGTACCGGTGCCCGGCACACTACAGCCGGCCGCCGCCACGCAACCGACGACCAGCATCGCGGTGACCAGTCGTGCTCTCACGAGTGACTCTCTCTCGCCGGCCACGGGTTGCGAGGACTGGCCGCTTCGGGCCCAGCCGGACCGCTCGGCGGCTGGGCGACCACTACAGCCTGCTGACAGATATTACCCGGCCGCCGGATACCCGGCCGCCAGGTTCGGGGGTACACAATGAATTCTACGCGGAATCTGGCTCGTTCGAGCCTGGCCTACAAGATGGCTTTCGCTGCCCGTCATCCCAACCAGATAACGCCGTACATCCGCCGGGTGTGCGTAGACGCGTGGCTGCGGGCAAGGGGCGGCGATCACGTCAGCTACTACCGCAGGATAATGAAGTACAAGGCTACCGCGCTTGGCGTCGAGGTGGCGGTGGGCAGCCGGAGCCACGAGCAATGGCTCGAGTTCGGCAAGATGCAGTTCGACTATCTGGTCAAGCACGGCCTGCGGCCGTCGGACCGGGTACTGGAGATCGGCTGCGGGAACCTCCGGGCCGGCCGCCTGCTCATCGACTACCTGGATACCGGGAACTACTACGGTATCGACATCTCCAGTGACATCCTGATATCAGCGGAGCATGTGCTGAGCGAGGCCGGACTGCAGGACAAGCTGCCCCGGCTCGCGCTGACCGGGGATCTGACCTTCGACTTCCTGCCCGACGACTACTTCACCGTGGTGCACGCGAACAGCGTTTTCACACACTGCCCAATCGAGATCATCGAGGAGTGCCTGGCCAACATTGGCCGCATAATGACACCTGACGGCTTCTTCGATTTCACCTTCTACGCGCACGACGACCGGGACTACCAGGTGCTCCGGGAGGACTTCTACTACCGGCCCGAGACGCTGTTCGCGCTGGCCGAGCGGCATGGGCTGCGCACCCGGCTGCTCGACGACTGGTATGACCCATGGGATCACCAGCCGAAGATCCGGGTCACCCGGGCGACGTGAGCCAGTTGACCGGACGCGCGACGACAGGACAGGCCGAAACGGAACAGGATGGGGGACCGGCATGCGGATTGTGGTGACAGGAGGGGCGGGATTCATCGGGTCCCACCTCACGGATGCGTTCCTGGCCCGCGGCGACGAGGTGACCGTGGTCGACGACTTGTCCGCTGGGCGGCCGGCCCGGCTGGACGAGGCGGCCACCGTGCACAAGGCCAGCATCTCGGACGCGGTGGCGCTGCGGGCGATCGTGTCCCGGGCCGAGCCAGACCTGATCTGCCACCTGGCCGCGCAGATCGACGTCCGGGTCTCGGTCACCGAGCCCGCGCACGACGCGCAGGTCAACGTGGTCGGCACGGTCAACGTGCTCGAGGCGGCCCGGGAAGTGGACGCCCGGGTGATGTTCGCGTCGTCCGGCGGCGCGCTGTACGGGCGCGACGCGCCGGTCCCGTCGCCGGAGGACGTGCCACCGCTGCCCGAGTCGCCGTACGGCATCGCCAAGTACTGCGCCGAGCAGTACATCGGCCTGTACAACCGGCTGCACGGCACCCGGCACTCGGTGCTGCGGCTGGCCAACGTGTACGGCCCGCGGCAGGACCCGGGCGGCGACGCCGGGGTGATCCCTATCTTCTGCGCGGCCGCCCTGGCCTCCCGCGACCCGTCGGTCTACGGGGACGGCACGCAGACCCGGGACTACGTCTACGTCGGGGATGTGGTGCGCGCCTTCCTGGCCGCGGCCGACACCGGCCGGCCGGGCAGCTGGAACATCGGCACCGGCGTGGAGACCAGCGTGCTGGACCTGGTCCGGATCATCGCCCAGGTGTCCGGCCGCCCGCTCCGCCCGCAGCTGCGCCCGGCCCGGCCGGGAGAGCTGCAGCGCAGCGTGCTCGCGGTGGGCCTGGCTGAACGCGACCTGAGCTGGCAGGCGGCGACCGGGCTGGCCGACGGCATCGACGCGGCGTACCACTGGATCGAGGCCGGCGCCGACGACCGCACCCCCTGCTGACGCATCAGTGCGGTGCATTGTGCCCGGCCGGCCACGTGGCATTGCCGCCGGTACGGCACAATGAACCGCGCTGATTCGGACAGGAGGCCCGATGCACGCGGTCGTCATCACCGAGCCTGGCGGGCCCGAGGTCCTGAGCTGGGCAGAAGTCCCCGATCCGGTGCCGGGGCCGGGTGAGGTGGTCATCGACATCAGGGCCGCCGGGGTGAACCGGGCCGACCTGATGCAGCGCCTGGGCTTCTACCCGCCGCCGCCCGGCGCGCCGCCCTACCCCGGCCTGGAGTGCTCCGGCCGGATCTCGGCGCTCGGCGACGGAGTCACCGGCTGGCAGACCGGGCAGGAGGTCTGCGCCCTGCTGGGCGGCGGCGGGTACGCGGAGAAGGTGGCCGTGCCGCAGGGCCAGCTGCTGCCGGTCCCGGACGGCGTACCGCTGACCGACGCGGCGGGCCTGCCCGAGGCGGCCTGCACCATCCAGGGCACCGTCTACCAGCAGGCCCACCTCGACGCGGGCGAGGTCTACCTGGTGCACGGCGGGGCCGGCGGGATGGGCAGCTTCGCGATCCAGCTGGGCAAGGCGGATGGCGCGGTGGTGGCCTGCACCGCCGGCACGCCGGGCAAGCTGGCCCGGTGCCGCGAGCTCGGCGCCGACCTGGCCATCTCCTACCGCGACCAGGATTTCGTGGCCACCATCCTCGACTTCACCGACGGCCGCGGCGCCGACGTCATCCTGGACGTGGTCGGCGCGCCCCACCTGGCCAGGAACATGGCCGCGCTGGCCACCTGGGGCCGGCTGGTGGTGATCTCGGTGCAGGGCGGCCCGCGCGGTGACATAGACCTCGGCCTGCTGATGCACAAGCGGGCCACCATCTGCGGGGCCACGCTGCGTGCCCGGCCGCCGGCCGAGAAGGCCGCCGTGGTGGCCGCGGCCCGGGGGCATGCCTGGCCGCTGATCAGCGCGGGGAAGGTGCAGCCGGTCATCGACCGGGTGCTGCCGATGGCCGACGCGGCGCAGGCGCACCGGCTGTTCGACGAGGGCACGCACGTCGGGAAGATTCTGCTGGCCAACTAGCCAACTGGCCGATCTGGCGGTCCGGGCACCCCGGTGGAGGCGCAAGACTAAGACCATGAGCGAACGGAACCCGGAAGCAGACCAGGGCGCCCGAGTCGTCGTACTCGGCCCGGACGGCATGCCCGTGGACGCCACCGCCGACGCTGCGGCGGGCAACGCCGGCGGCGAGCGCCCGGTGATGGAGATGGTCGAGCAGCCGGCCAAGGTGATGCGGATCGGCAGCATGATCCGGCAGCTGCTGGAGGAAGTCCGGGCCGCGCCGCTGGATGAGAAGAGCCGGGCCCGGCTGCGCGAGATCCACCAGAACTCGATCAAGGAGCTGGAGGACGGGCTCGCCCCCGAGCTGGTCGACGAGCTGGAGCGGCTGTCGCTGCCGTTCGTCGAGGACGAGGTGCCCAGCGAGGCCGAGCTGCGGATCGCCCAGGCTCAGCTGGTCGGCTGGCTGGAGGGCCTGTTCCACGGCATCCAGACCACGCTGTTCGCGCAGCAGATGGCCGCCCGGGCCCAGCTTGAGCAGATGCGCCGCGCGCTGCCAGCGGGCATGTCACCCGGCATGGTGCCCGGCGGGGAGGACGGCCAGCCGCAGCAGGGCCGGGCGTCCGGCCCGTACCTGTGACTAGACCCGGCCGTAGCGCAGCCGGGCCAGCCAGGCGGCCGCCTGTGCGAACTCGGCGTCCGACGTGCCCGCCCGGACCTGGGTCGGCCCGCCCTTGTGCCGCGGGTAGCTGCCCAGGAACCTGACCTGGGCGCAGACCCGGCGCAGCCCCATCAGCGCCTCGCCGACCCGGGCGTCGTCCAGGTGCCCTTCGCAGTCGATGGAGAAGCAGTACCGGCCCAGCCCGTCGCCGGTCGGCCGGGACTCGATCCGGCTCAGGTTGACCCCCCGCACCGCGAACTCGGTGAGGATCTCCATCAGCGCACCGGGGTGGTCCTCGCGCAGGAACGCGACCAGCGAGGTCCGGTCCGACCCGGTGGCGGCGGGCAGTGGGCCGGGCCGGGTGACCACGACGAACCTGGTCACCGCGTCCGGCCGGTCGTGCGCGTCGGGCACCAGCACGGCCAGGCCATACGTGCTGGCCGCGAACGCGCCGGCCAGCGCGGCGTCCAGTTCCCCGTCCGCCACCTGGCGGGCCGCCTCCGCGTTCGACGCGGCCGGCCGCCACCCCGCATCCGGCAGGTGGCCGGCCAGCCAGTGCCGGCACTGCGCCTGCGCCTGCGGGTGCCCACCCACCGTCTTGACGTCGGCCAGTTCGGTACCCGGCCGGGTCAGCAGCGCGAACGCGATCGGCAGCGGCTGCTCGGCGCAGATGACCAGGTCCGGGCCAGTGGCGAGTTCGTCCAGGGTGGCGGTTACCGCGCCCTCCACCGAGTTCTCGATGGGCACGATGCCGCGCTCCGCGGCTCCGCTGCGCACCGCGTCCAGGGTGGCCTGGATGCTCACGCAGGGCAGCGCCTGCCCGGCCGCCGCGGCGTCGAACGCGAGCAGTGCCGCCTCGGTGAAGGTGCCCTCCGGCCCCAGGTATGCGTACCGCACCGGCGTGAGGATACCAGCGCCCCCAGGTCCCCGGGCTGGCCGGTGCGGCGCATCCATGATATCGTGATATCACGATAGCTAGAGGGCACCCGGGCCCGCGATGGCTCCGGTGCCTGGCGAGGAGGGCTGGTGCGGACGAAGAACATGGTGCTCCGGCTCGACCCAGAGCTGGCCGAGCGGCTGGAGGCGGTGGCCGAGGTCGAGGGACGCTCGGTGTCCGATGTGGTGCGCGAGGCGATCACCACGCTGGTCACAGCGCGGCAGCGGGACAAGAAGTTCATCCGGCTGCTGGAGGACAACCTGGCCCGGCACCAGCGCATCCTGCAGATGCTCCAGGAGGACCAGTGAACCCGCTCGACGTGGCCGACCTGGTCGTCATCGCCGGGAAGACGCTGGGCCTGGGGACTCAGGCCGCGCTGGACCGGCTGGACCTGAGCGCCGCACAGACCGCGGTGTCCGAAGCGGCCCCGGCCGCGGACAGCGACGATCCCGCGCTGGCCGCCGCCGCGCTGCTCACCGCGCTGGTCCGGCACCACCCCTGGGACGCGGGCACGGGCCCGGTGGCGGTCGCCGCGGCCACCACGTTCCTGGCGCTGAACGGCTGGCAGGCCGATCTCGACCCGCCGGAGGCGGCGCGGGAAGTGGTGGCCGCGCTCGGCGGCGGCCGCCTGGACGCGGCCGGCCTGGCCACCTGGCTGGCGCCCCGGCTCTCCCAAACATGTGTCAAGGAGGCACCGATGCACGGATGGCTACCCGGCCGGAGCAGGTCCGGCCACCGCAAGGCGAGCCCGTTCCACCGGTTCAGCCCAGCCGCCCGCGAGGCGGTGGTCGGCAGCCAGGAGGAAGCCAGGTCGCTGCGGCATGGCTACATCGGTACCGAGCACCTGCTGCTCGGCCTGCTCCGCCAGGATTCCGGGGTGGCCGCCCGGGCGCTCCGCGCCGCCGGCGTCAGCACGGAGGCGGCCCGCCAGGAAGTGCTGGAGATCATCGGCCGCGGCCACCACGCGGTCCGCGGGCACATCCCGTTCACCCCCCGGGCCAAGAAGGTGCTGGAACTGTCGCTCCGCGAGTCCCGCCACCTCGGCCACCTGTACATCGGCACCGAGCACCTGCTGCTCGGCCTGCTCCGCGAGGGCCACGGCGTGGCCGGCCAGGTGCTGTCCCAGCTCGGGGTGGATGCGGACACGATCCGGGCGCAGCTGGCCGAGCTGTCCGGCCAGCCGGAAGAGGCCGACGAGCCGGTCGTCCCGCCCGGCATCCGGGACTACGACCTGCGCATCGCCCAGGCCCGGCGGGACAAGGACGGGGCGCTGGACGCGGGCGACACCGGCCAGGCCGCCGCCGCGCGCGGCACCGAGAAGCAGCTCATCGCCGAGCGGGACCAGCTGATCGCGGACTGGTCGGCCCACGCCGACGTGGCCGCGCTCGGCCGCGAGATCGACCGGCTGCGGGACCAGGTGCACCGCCTGCAGGACCTGCTGCTGCGGCACGGCATCGAACCGGAAGAATCCACCGAGCAATCTGCCTAACGCCAGTACCCGCCCGTCAGCCCTGGCCGGCGCGGCGGATGGCCCGGCGCACGGCCTGCGCCCGCGGGTCGCGGACGGCGAGTGCCCAGCCGACCCCGGCGAACTGGCGGGCCCGGTGTAGCTGGGCCCGCCAGTCGGCGCCAGTGGCCCGGTGCGCCATCGGCACCTGCACCTCGGTCACCCGGAAACCCTGCCGGAGCAGGTCGATGGTGAGCCCGGTCTCCACCCCCCAGCCCGCGGCCAGCGGACGGGCGGCCTCGAACGCGGCCCGGGTCAGGCAGCGCTGGCCGTTCAGTGGCTGAGCCGGTGACCAGCCGGTGGCCCGCCTGATGCCGGCCCCGGACAGGCCGATCACGAAGCCATGGCCGCCAGCCCGCACCCGGTCGGTGAACACCGCGATGGTCATGTCCGCCTGGCCCGCCCGGACCGGCTGGACCAGGGCGGCCGCGTGGCTGGCCGACCCGGCCAGGTCGCCGTCCAGGAAGAGCAGATGCCGGGGCTGGTCGTCGTCCCGTTCCAGCAGCATGACCGCCTCGGCGCCGGTCTCCAGAGCCGCGCCCTTGCCCCGGCACCGGGAATGCCGCAGCACGATCGCGCCCGCGCGCTCGGCCACCGCCGCGGTCCCGTCCCGCGACCCGTCGTCCACCACCACGACCAGGTCCGCCCCGGGTGTCTCGGCGGCGGCTTTCACCGTGGCCCCGATCCGGTCGGACTCGTTCTTAGCTGGAATGACGATGGCGACGTCACCGCGCGGTGGCATGCGACGATCCTAGGCCGGCCCGGCCCGGGCTACTGGCCGGAAACGGCTGCCCCGCTCTCCACCACGGTGAACACGGACTCGAGCCCGGTCACCTGGAGGATCTTGCGCACCGCCGGGCGGGGCCCGCTCAGCTCGATGTTGCCGCCGTGCTCGCGGGCCAGCCGCTGCGCGGCGAGCAGCACGTTCATGCCGGTGGAGTCGCAGAAATCCACCCCGGACATGTCCACCACGAGGCGCACCGCCTGGTCGGTGTTCAGCGCCTGGGCCAGCTGGCTCTGCAGCCTCGGAGCTGTGTACAGGTCGATTTCGCCGGACAGGGCGACGATGACACGATCACCTTCACTACGGCTCGAGACCTTTAGCTCCACGAGCCGCACCCTATCGCCCTGCGCGCGCCAGGACTAGATCCTTACCCAGAGCACACAGCGAAACGCAGGCGGACTGGTCGATTGTGCGTCAAGCTGGGGAGGACGTACCCAGCACCAGCGAGGTGGGTCCCCGGATGTACCCCTTGCCCGAGCAGTCAGAACCACAGACGGCCAGACTGCGGCCGCTGCCCGACATGCAGTCAGCCGCGCCCGCGCCGCTGGCCGCCCCGCTGGCTGGGGACCTGTTCCAGCCGCGGAACCGCCCGGAGTCGGCCGAGCCTGAGCCGCCGGTGGTCCCGGCGCCGGGCTGGGCGCCGGATCAGGACCGGCAGCGTGACCAGATCCGGGACGAGATGGGCGGGCTGAGCGACCGGGCGCTGGCCGCCACGTCCTGGCTGCAGAGCAGCCAGCACTACGGCCAGCTGCTGAACCGGGACGGCGTGCTGCCGGTGACGGCCCGGATGACCGCGAGCGACCTGACCTTCCTGGCCGAGGCGCGGGAGCAGATGCTCCGGTTCAGCGAGCTGACGGTTCGCCTGATCGACCTGCATCAGCCGCTGGACGCCGGCGGCATCAGCACCGACCCGGCGAGCCCGGTGCGGCGCTGCCGGAGCTGCATGTGGCGCTGGCCGTGCCCGACGTTCAGCATCCTGGCCGAAGTCGTCGGCCACCCCCCGGCCAGCTGATCCGGCCGGCCGGCGGTGCCGGCCTCGGCGCGGAGCGACGATCGGGGGGTCCGGGGGGTCGTCCCCCCGGGATAGCACAGCCGACCGGCTAACGTACCCGGGCGACCGGGCGGCGCACGGGCAGGCCACGCGGGTCGCTGACCGAAGGCACCGGCCGCGGCATCGGCGGCAGGCCACCCCGGGTCGCCACCAGGTCGGGCATGGGCGGAGCCGGGACAGCCGCTCGCTCGTCGGCCGGGTCCCTGGTTAGCACGCAGGACAGGCAGCGCGGCCCACCCCGCCCACTGCCCAGCTCACTGGCAGGCACGGTGACGACCTGCACGCCCGCCGCGGCCAGCCGGTCGTTGGTGTCCCGGTTCCGCTCGTCGCACACGGCCAGCCCGCGGCCCAGTGACAGCGCGTTGCCACCCAGGGCAGCCGGTCGAACAGGACGCGGTCCCGGCTGTGCGGAGATATCCGCCTCAGCTCCGCTCCCGGACGGTGCAGCAGCACGGTCCTGAGCTGGCCGACTTCGCTGTCCGCGCCATGGCTGTGCGGCACGATCCCCCTTGCCATCCCGCCGTGGCCCCCGGGCGCACGGATGACCCCTCGGAGGGAGTATCACCACTGCGGTGGATGATTACGCATGCCCATCCAATGATTACTAGACGTGGTGATCATTACGGTGCCGGGACGGTGCCCGGGCCAGCGCTGCCGCCCTCGGCCGCGCACGGCGCGGGCAGCACGGCCCACACGGTGGTGCCGCGTTCGTCGGCACGCACGCCCCAGCTCGAGCACAGCTGCTCGACGATGCTGAGCCCCGGCCGCCGATTGCGGAGAGTGACGGCCAGGAGGCATGCGGGCGGGTCATGCTGCCCCCGTCGCTCACCATGACCGCCAGGCTGGGCGGGCTGAGTTCCCAGGCCACCCGGACCAGCGAGTCAGGCAGCGGGCGGGCGTGCAGGATCGCGTTGCTCAGCAGTTCGCTCATCACCAGCGCGGCATCGGCGGCGGGCGCGGCGACGATTCCGGCGCTGCGCAGTTCGGCGCGGAGCCTTCCCCGCGCGACCGCGACACTGGCCGGAACAAACGGAAGCACGACGACGCTCGCCGCCCTCACCTCCTTGCACATCCCGCCCGGTGGCCCCAGTAGTAGCTTCCTCTCGCGACCGGGAATGCCCGGCCGGGCAGCCGCGGAAACCGCCCCAGCCGCCCGTGCTGGCCGCCGAGCCAGCACCATTCGGGCGCAGTCTGGATGCAATCCCGTTTAGCATGAGTGGCACTGATGTCGCCGTAAGCAAAAAGTGGTCGCGCGGGGCGGCCCGGCTCGCTGCGTTCCGCTACGGCGCGGGCCTGCACGGCCAGGCCAGGGCCGACGGACACTGGACGGGGTGAACCGATGAAGCGAGCGGGTCATGACCCGCTGACCGCGGACCGGGCCCCAGCTCAGCCAGCCGGGGACGGAACGCAGCCAGGTGGCGCCCTGGCCGCCGGTACCCGACATATGTCGGATACGGCGCGGCGGCGGCTGCGTACCGTGCCCCCGGCTGTCGGCCAGCTGATCCTGCTGCTCTGCTACCTGGCCGCGGGCGTGGCGGTGACCTGGCCGCGGGCCAGCTATCTGGCCGGCCAGCTGCCCTCCTCGCGGGACTCGGCCTCCTACGTCTGGGGCTTCTGGTGGATGGCCGAGCAGGTCAGCCATCTCGGCAACCCCTGGTTCACCAACCACATGGCGGCGCCGGTCGGGGTGTCGCTCGGCTACCACTCGCTGATGGCCCTGCCCGGGCTGATCTTCACCCCGGTCACCCTGCTGTTCGGGCCGAGCGCGTCATACAACCTGCTGGTCATCCTGGTGCCCGGGCTGTCCAGCTACGCCATGTACCGGGCGGCCCGGCTGTGGCTCCGGTCGCAGACCGGGGCGATCGCGGCGGGCGCGTTCTTCGGCCTGTCGGCCATGCTGGCCCAGGAGGACTGGTACCACATCAACATCGCGGTCGGCACGCTGTTCCTGCCGATCACCCTGGAGCTCTCGGTGCGGCTGCGCCGCTCGCCCGGGGTACGCCAGGCGCTGCTGCTCGGCGTGGCGCTGGGCGCGGCGGTGCTCACCGACTCCGAGTCCGCGGTGCTGGCCGCCATCCTCACGCTGTGTGTCCTGCTGCCCTGGCTGCTGCGCCGTCCGTCGCTGGCCCGGCTGTGGCCGGCCGGGCTGGCCGCCCTGGTCGCCGCGGTGGTGGCCGCCCCGCAGCTCATCTCGATGGCCCAGGAGATGGCCCGCGGCGGGCTGGCCATCAAACCCCCGCTGCTGGCCGTGACGGACAAGCTGTACGGGATCGGCCTGCCCGGCATGTTCGCGCCGTCGCCCCGGGTGGCGGACTTCGGGCTGACCGGGCTGGCCGAGCCGTTCATCCACAGCCGGAACAACGAGAACCTGCCGATGTTCGGCGTCACGCTGACCGCGCTGGCCCTGCTCGGCCTCATCGTCGCGTGGCGGCGGCGGAACACCAAGCTGCTCGCGCTGCTCTGGCTGGCCTGCTGCGCGCTCGCCCTGGGCGCCTCGCTGTGGGTGGGCAAGCAGCAGTACACCCCGTTCGCGCTGACCTGGAACGGCGTGCAGGTCTCGCCGGTCCTGCCGTACACCTGGTTCGTCCGGATCCCCGGGCTGTCCAGCTTCCGCGAGGCGGACCGGCTGGCCCTCCTCGGCCTGGTGCCCGCGGCCCTGCTGGCCGGGGCCGCGGTGGACTGGATGCGCTATCACGCGCGGCCGCTGATCGCCGTGGTGGTCGCGCTCGGCGTGCTGGAGTCGGGGTATTCCGGCAACCCGCGGGTCGGCGTGATGCCCACCGCGCTGCCCAGGCTGGACGGCCCGATCGCCGCGGATCACTCCCAGTCCATCGTGGTTGACGTGCCGTTCGGGCTGCGCGGCGGCATTCCGGAGGCCGGCGGGAGATTCGCGGCCGAGGCGCTGGTGCTGGCCACCGCGGACGGCCACCCGCGGGCCATCGCCTATGTGTCCCGGCTGCCGCAGCCCACCATCAACGGGATACAACGGCAGCCGTTCTACTCGTGGCTCATTCACGCCCAGCACTACACGCCGCGGGCCGACAACGCCCCGCTCGTGCCCGGCGCGAAGCTGCCGCTCTTCGACCGGATGCCGGCCGCCTACACGCCGCTCACCGCGGCGCAAGTGGCGGCGGGCCGCCGGAACGCGCAGCGGCTGGATATCGGCTGGGTGCTGCTCTGGTACGCAAATCCCGCGCTTGTGCAATATCTTGGTCAAACCGGCTTCCGGCTCGACTATCGCGCGGACGGGGTTTCGGTGTACCGGCCCGTCGACCGCTAATCAGCTATTTCACCTGCTTTACCAGATCTTTCTAATTTTGTAAGAATTTCATTCGAGATCTGTAAGTGGAATTGCCTTCCCGGCCCGGCCGCACGCTTCCATAATCAATGCGTCGATGCGACGCAATTGGTGACGGACCGGGAATGAGGTGGCGATGGTTCACGCGGGCGCCCCGGATCTGTCCGCCCCGGCGCAGCCCGCCACCCCGGTCCAGCCTGCCGCCCCGGCTCAGCCCGGCCGACGGGCTCAGCTGGTGCTGCTGGCCTGCTATCTGGCCACCGGGCTGGCGGTGACCTGGCCCCGGGTCAGCTACCTGTGGGGCAGGCTGCCCAACACCCGGGACGTCGGCGGCTACGTCTGGGACTTCTGGTGGGTGGCCCGCCAGGTCAGCCACCTGTCCAGCCCGTGGGACACCAGTTACCTGGCTGCGCCGGTGGGCTCGAGCCTCGGCTACCACACCCTGATGCCGCTGCCCGGCGTGCTGCTGGCCCCGGTCACCGTCGCGTTCGGCCCCAGCGCGAGCTACAACCTGCTCTCCGTCCTGTGCCCCGGCCTGCTCTGCTACCTGACGTACCGGGCCGCCCGGCTCTGGCTGCGCACCCAGTTCGGCGCGATCGCGGCCGGGGCGTTCTTCGGGCTGTCCCCGGTGCTGGCCTGGCGCAGCTGGTACGAGCTGAACCTGGCGCTGGGCGCGCTGTTCCTGCCGCTGGCGCTGGAAGCCGCGGTCCGGCTGCGCCGCGGCGGCCAGGCCCGGGCCGCCGTGGCGCTGGGCGCGGTGCTCGGCGCCGCGCTGCTCACCGACCAGGAGTCCGCCGTGCTGGCCGCCATCCTGGCCGGGCTAGTGCTGCTGCCCTGGCTGCTGCCCCGGCCACGCTGGCCTCGCCGGCCACGCCGGCCTCGGCGCGGAGCGGCGATCGGGGGGTTCCAGGGGGTCGTCCCCCCGGGCCAGCACGGTCCGGCCTGGCCGGGCGTGGCCCGCCTGCGCCTCGTGGTGCTGGCCGCGCTCGCCGCGCTGGCCGTGGCCAGCCCGCAGATCGTGGTGATGATTCAGCAGGCCACGGCGGACCGGATCCCGGCGACCCGGTCGGCGCTGCTGGCCACGAACTACGTGGCCTCCGGCGCGGCCCTGCAGCAGCTGTTCGCGCCGTCACCGCGGGTGGCCGAGTACGGGCTGACCGCGGTCAGCCGGTACTACTACCACGGCCCGTACAGCATGGCCGTGGTCACGTTCGGCGCGGTGCTGACCGCGCTGGCCCTGTTCGGCACGGCGGTCTGCTGGCGGCGCCGGACCGCGCGCACGCTGGCCCGGCTGTGGGCCGGCTGCGCGGCCCTGTCGCTCGGCTCCGAGCTGTGGATCGGGCGGCACGGCTACATCCCGTTCGCCGCGGTCACGCACGGCGTGCGGGTCTCCCTGATCATGCCGTTCACCTGGTTCGTGCGCATCCCCGGGCTGTCCGACTTCCGCGAGGCGAACCGGTTCACCGAGCTCGGCCTGCTGCCCGCGGCGCTGCTGGCGGGCGCCGCGGTGGAGTGGCTGCGGGCGCACGCCAAGGCGGCCCTGTTCCCGGTGCTGACCCTGGCCGTGCTGGAGGCCGGCTGGCCCGGCAATCCGGGCATCGGCACCATGCCCACCGCGCTGCCCAGGCTGGACGGCCCGATCGCCGCGCAGCACACCAGGTCGATCGTGGTCGATGTGCCGTTCGGCATCCGCGGCGGCCTGCCGGTGATCGGCGGCAGCTTCCCGGCCGAGTCCCTGGTGCTGGCCACGGCCGACCAGCACCCGCTGGCCGACGCGTTCATCTCCCGCATCCCGGCCGGCACGCTGGCCGGCATCGAGCACAACCCGTTCTACGCGGTGCTGCTCAACGCGCAGGGCGGGCAGCACCGGACCACGGCGGCGCAGTTCGCCGCGGCCGCGGCCAGCGCGCGCCGGATGAACGTCGGCTGGGTGCTGGTCTGGCGGCAGACCAGGCCGGTGCTCCGCGCGCTCCGGCTGACCGGCTTCCGGTTCGCCTACCAGGCCGACGGCGTGCCGGTGTACCGGCCAGCCGACCCGCGGGCAGGCGGGCGGTAGCCAGTGCTAGCCCGGTGGCAGGTCGCCCGCCGACCGTTCGGCGGCCAGCTCGCGGATCAGCCCGCGCAGGCCGGCCGCGAGACCTTCCCGCTCCCGGCCGGACAGCCCGGACAGGATCCGGGCCTGCCGGGACTGCCAGGCGCGCCACACCATGGCCGCGACCCGGCTGCCCTCCGGGGTGAGGTAGAGCCGGATGTAGCGCTGGTTGGTCTCGTCCCGGCCGCGCTTGATCCAGCCCTTGCGCTCCAGCCCGGCGGCCAGCCGGCTCACCGTGCTCTTCTCCAGGCCGAGCAGCGTGCCCAGCTGGCCCTGGGCGATGCCCCGGGCCGCGACCAGCTCGATCAGGGCGCGCGCTTCGGAGGTGGACAGCACCGGCAGCGGCGGTTGGTCGGCCTCGTCCGGCCCGGCAGCCGCCCCGGGCGCGGCCGGCTGCGCGGTGGTGCCAGAATCGGGGCGGCCAGAATCCGGGGCGCCAGAATCCGGGGCGGCGGCCTCCGGGCGGCTCGCCCTGGGGTGGCCGTTTCCCGCGGTGGGGTTCCCCGGTCCGGTACCCTCGGGGTTCACCACCCGCAGCAGCTGGGTGAGCAGCTGGACCAGTTCGGAGTCCTCGGCCGAGACGTTCACCCAACAGTTGTACCGCACAACTGGCCGGATGGTACATTTTCAGCGTGACAGTTGCCCCATACAACTCACCGGCTGACCGCGACACTCCCCCCGTAAGCTCGCGGACGTGAATAACCAAGGCCGGCTAAGCGCTCCGGGCAGGCTGAGCGGCGCGGCGGATGGGGACGGTGCCTCGGGCACCGCGACCGTGGACCGCCCCGAGGACAACCACCTGGTGCCGCCCGGGTCACTGCGTGATCTGGCCGTGCAGCACGGGCTGCAGCAGGCCGCGATCCGGCCGCCGCTGCGCAGTTACGCCGCTGAGCTGTGGAAGCGGCGCTACTTCATCAGCGGCTTCGCCACCGCGCGGAATATCGCGATGTACACCGAGGCCCGGCTCGGCCAGCTGTGGCAGGTGCTCACCCCGCTGCTCAACGCAGGCGTGTACTTCTTCATCTTCGGCGTGCTGCTGCACGCCAGCCGGGGCGTCCCGAACTACCTTTCCTTCCTGGTCACCGGCGTGTTCGTGTTCAATTTCACGCAGCGGGCGTTCATCACCTCGTCCCAGGTGATCAGGGACACGCTGCCGCTGATCAGGGCGCTGTACTTCCCGCGGGCCTGCCTGCCGCTCGGCTACGTGCTGATCGAATTGCAGCAGCTCATCCTGTCCTTCGCCGTGCTGATCGTCATCGTGCTGATCACCGGCGAACCGGTGACCTGGTACTGGCTGCTGATCATCCCCGCACTGATCCTGCAGTCACTGTTCAACGTGGGCGGCGGCCTGATCCTGGCCCGCTGGGGGGCGAGCATCGACGACGTCAGCCAGCTCCTGCCATTCCTGGTCCGGACGTGGATGTACGTCTCGGGTGTGCTGTTCAGCATCCAGACGCTGGCCAGCCTGCGGCCGCACCCCAAGATCACCTACCTGCTGCAGATCAACCCGGCGGCGGTGTACATCTCGCTGGTCCGCAACACGCTGCTCGAGTCGCAGCGGCTGGCCATGCCCGGCTCCAAGCCGTACAGCGCGCAGATGTGCCACCAGTACTACACGCACCTGAACAACAAGCACTTCGTGTACGACAGCGCCTACTGTCACGCGGTGGTGAGCCAGTCCTCGCTGTGGCTGTGGGGCGTCGGCTGGGCGGTGGCGGCGGCGGTCGTCGGGTTCCTGTTCTTCTGGCGCGCGGAGGCGAGGTACGGCCGTGGCTGAGGATCGGCCCATGGTGGTGGTGGACGACCTGCACGTGGTCTACCGGGTGTACGGCGGCAACGCGGACAAGGGCACCGCGGCCACCGCGCTGCTCCGGCTGATCAAGCAGCAGCGGCGGCCATCCATCCGCGAGGTGCACGCTATCCGCGGCATCTCGTTCGTGGCCTACCGGGGTGACGCGGTCGGCGTCATCGGCCGGAACGGCTCCGGCAAGTCCACCTTGCTGCGCGCGATCGCCGGGCTGCTGCCCGCCGAGCAGGGTGCGGTGTACACCGACGGGCACGGCGCGCTGCTCGGGGTGAACGCGGCGCTGCTGGACGACCTGACCGGCGAGCGGAACGTGGTGCTCGGCTGCCTGGCCATGGGCATGACCCCCCAGGAGACCAAGGACGCCAAGCCACGGATCGTGGAGTTCTCCGGGGTCGGCGACTTCATCAACCTGCCGATGAAGGCGTACTCCACCGGCATGGGGTCCCGGCTGCGCTTCGCCATCGCGTCGGCCAAGAGCCACGACATCCTGCTGGTGGACGAGGCACTGGCCACCGGGGACGCCGAGTTCCAGCGGAAGAGCCACGCCCGGATCGACGAGCTGCGCCAGCAGGCGGGCACCGTGTTCCTGGTGGCCCACCAGCTGAGCGAGATCTTCGAGACCTGCAACCGGATCATCTGGCTGGAGAAGGGCCAGATCGTCAAGGCCGGCGACGACGTGCCCGGCATCCTGGACGACTATCTGGTGGCCTCCGGCGGCGAGCCGCGGTTCCGCGAGCTCGCGGCGGCCGCCGCCGACTAGCCGGCTAGCCCTTGGCCGCGGCTGGGCGGAGCTGGAGCCGCATGCAGGTGCCGCCGCCCGGCCGGGACGCGGCGGCCACCTCGCCATCCTGCGCCCGGGCCAGCTGGCGGACGATGTACAGGCCCAGACCGATGCCGCCGAACCGGCGCCGGTCGCCGGTCTCGCCCTGGACGAACCGCTCGAAGATCCGCTCGTGGTCGCCCGGGGCAATGCCGATCCCCTGGTCTTCCACACTGACCTCGATCCACGCCCCGGCCAGCCGGGCGGCCACGTTGACCGAGCCGCCGTTGGGCGAGTACTTGAACGCGTTCTCCAGCAGCTGGCCGACGATGATGTCGGTGGCCATCGGGTCACCGTAGGCGGGCGGCAGCCGGTCCGGGATGTCCGCGGACAGCGTGTGCGCCTCGGACAGCGGGCGGAACGCCATGACCGTGCCGTGCAGCAGCGCGGCCAGGTCGAACGGCCCATTGGTGACGGTCAGCTGGTCAGCCCCGGCCCGCGAGCCAAGCAGCAGGAGCTCGACCAGGCGGCCGAGCACGCCAGCCCGGTCGGCGATGGTCTGCACCGCGGTGCGCCGCTCAGGGTCGGCCAGGTTGTCCCAGCGCCGGGCCAGCGTGCTGGCGAAGCCCTGCACCACGGTGATCGGGGTGCGCAGCTCGTGGCTGGTGGTGGCCAGGAACAGGTCCTTGGCCTCCTCCAGTTCCTTGGCCGCGGTCACGTCACGGAAGTCGATGACCCGCTCGTCACGGCCGTCCAACTCGTTGCACAGCACGTCCAGCCAGCGGCCGCGGGGCAGCCGGTGGGTCAGCTTGCCGCCGCCGGGCTCGGGCACCGGGAACGGCGGCGGCCGCCCGGTGACCTCCCGGGCGGACAGGCCGGTCAGGTCGTGCGCGGCCGGGTTCCATTGCCGGATCAGGCCGGTGCTGTCCAGCACGGCGATGCCATCCGCGCTGGCGTCGATCACGGCGCGCTCATGGGCCCGCTGCCGGATCAGTTCCTCGAACGCCATCGCGTTGCTCAGCGCGACGCTGGCGTGCCCGGCCATCAGCTCTAGCAACTCCAGCTCGACATGCCCCACCTTGCGCCCGCTGTACAGCGCGTAGAGGCCCCCGTAGGGGCGGCCGGCCACGTGCGACAGGCTGAGCGCGATCGTGTGCAGGCCGGGCAGCGCGGACCAGATGAGGTCGTCGAACTCACCCGACTCCCCGGTGGTCATCATCACCGTCTGGCCGGACCGCATCAGCTGTCCGACCAGGCTGGACTCCAGGTCCGCGGTGCGCCCGCGCAGGCTGCCGGGCAAGCCATCCATGCTGACCAGGCGCAGCTTGTCCTCTTCGATCAGCACGAAGCCGCCCGCGTCGGCCCCGGTCAGCTCGCGCAGGCTGGCGGCGATCCGGTCCAGCACGGCCTCCAGGTCGCGCTGCGCGTTCATGTCGGCCACCACGTCGCCCAGCTTGCGCACCACCCGGGCCCGCTGCGCGATCTGGTACCGGGCCGCTTCTTCCGCGCCGATCCGGTGGCAGACGTTCACCCAGCCGAGCATCTCGCCATCCCGGCCGGTGAGCGCGCTGGTGTCGATGCGCAGGTCGATCAGCGCCCCGTCGCTGCAGGTCCGCCGGGTGGCGAAGGAGATCTGCCCGCCGCTGCGCACCCGTTCCAGCACCGCGTTGTGCTCGGCCTGCAGCTCATCCGGGATGATCGGCGGCTCCAGGCCGAGCACCTCCGCCGCGGGCCAGCCGAACATCCGCTCCGCGGCTGGGTTCCACAGCAGCACCGAACGGTCCGTGCTGAACGCGACGATGGCGTCAGCGGCGCTCTCCACCACCGCGCGCGCAGTCGCATCCACCCGGGTCTGTCCGGTTCGCTGGTCCAGGGCCACCACCTCATGGTGTCATCAAGCCACGGCGCCGGCCGGGCAATCAGCGGTGAGCAACGTCACGGTAGCCGCCAGCCGGTTCCCGGGTCACCTCCCGCGCACGACGCGATGACCAGCTGTGTCCCGCTGGCCACGCTGTCATTGGGATCAGCCAGGCACAGCCCGGACTGCGGGTTCTCCAGCTGCTGGCCAGCCCCCGCTGGGTTGATGTGCCACTGCTGGCCCGGGCCACTTGTGCAGGCGGCCAGGTCCACGTCGGTGCCGCTGGCTGTGCCCGCCCCGGCCACCTCGAGGCACTGGCCGGCCTGCCGGACGGTCCCGTCCGGCTGGGCGGTCCACTGCTGCCCGGCCGCTGCGCGGCACGGTGCGAGCACCACGGCCGAGCCGCTGGTCTGGCTGGCCACGCACTGGCCGGGGAGCTGCGACTGCACCGGCCCGGCGGGCAGCGTCCAGGCCCGGCTGGCGCCGGTGGAGCACGACCCGAGCCACACCCGGCTGCCGTTAGTCCCGCTGGCTGAACCGCTCAGGCACAGTCCCGCGGTGCCGTTGACCAGATGCGCGCCGGTGCCGACGGCCCACTGCTGGCTGGCGTAAGCCGAACACGGTTCCAGCACTTCCTTGGCCCCGCTCTGTTTGGCCGACCCGGAAACCGACAGGCACTTGCCGTGGATCCGCAGGCTCCGGTCCGCCGCGGCGGTCCACTGCTGGGCCGCGCTGCCGTTGCAGGTCCACAGGGTGATGGCGGTGCCGTTGGCCGACTTGTTGCCCACGTCGTTCAGGCACTTGCCGCCCACGCCGAAGCGCACCGGCCCGGTCGGCCCGGTGCCGGACGCGGCGGTGACGGTCCAGTTGAACGACAGGGACTGGGTGGCCCCGGCGGCGTCAGACGCGCTGACGTGCACGGGGAAGGTGCCGGCCCGGGTGAGCCAGCCGGTGAGGTTCCCGGACGAGGTAAGGGACACCCCGGGCGGCAGTCCGGTCGCGGTGTAGCTCACCGTCTGGCCCGGCGTGGGAATGGCCTGCCGCAGCTGGAGGCCGGCCGGCGCGCCGTCGGACTGGTCCTGGGTGCCCGGGTTGAGCAGCCCGAGGAACGCGGCGTTGGCCTGGTCCAGGTCGGTGCCCTTGGCCGCGGCGATGCCGGCCACGGTCCCGGTGCCGGAGTACTGCCAGATTGCCCAGTTCGCCCAGCCGGTCGGCAGCACCGGGCTGCCGGTCGTGATCGACGGCACCCACAGCGGGTCCGGGCCGAATCCGATGCTGTTGCCGGTGCAGCTACCCCACCAGGTGGGCGGCGTGTAGATGATCGGCATCCGGCCGGTCTTGGCCTGGATCTGGGCGTCGAACGCGGCCACCCAGGAGACCATGCTGGCGCCCTTGAGCCCGTAGCACTGGCCGCCAGCGTAGGGGTTGTACTCGATGTCCAGCATGATCGGCACGGTGCTGGCGTAGCTGCCCAGGTACTTCAGCAGGTAGTTGGCCTGGGTGACCGGGCTGTTGCTGCTGCCGTTCCCGTTCGGGATGGCGAACGCGTAGGCCACCACGGACAGGCCCGCGGCCTGCGCGCCGGCCAGGTCGGTCAGCGCGTACGGGTTCTGGTAGTAATCGCCCTCGGTGGCCTTCACCGCGGCGAAGCCGATGCCGGACGCGGCGACCTGAGACCAGTCGATCGGCGCGCCGTTAGGATACTGCGTGGTCTTCGGGTGCTGAAATGACGCGACATCCACGCCCTGTTCGTCGGCCGGGTTGGCGGCCGAGGCGGTAACGGCCGGCGCCATCTCTCCCGTGCCGGTCAGCGGGACGTTCCCGGACCGATTCCTGAGCTGGCTGAGCAACTGCGGCGAGTGCGTGGCGCCGACGTTGGCCCGGTCGGCAGGCCCGGCTGAGCTGGCCGCACCAGCCGGGGTGGTGCCCAGGCCGAGCAGAGCCACGCTGGCCACGGCACAGCAAGCGGACATTGACCAGCGGTGAGCGCGCACGAGCACGAAGTCTCCTCCTTAAGCAACCCACGAACGTAGGCCAGAGATGATCAGTTTTCCCGCAAGTCACCCGAAACGGGGCAAAGCGGAGCCGCCGGTAACAGCGCCGCGGACCGGGCCGGTGTTACGCGCGCGGGGCAGATTACGAGCCGAGCGAGGTTACCCCGCGCTGCAGCCGGTCCAGGTCGGTGAACCCCGGGTCATGGATCCCCGGGACGGTACCGGCGCTGGAGTACTGCCAGACCTTCCACGTCGCCCAGCCGCCCGGCATGGCTGGGCTGCTCGCGGTGGTGTAGTTCGGCACCCACAGCGGGTTCTTGTGCAGCGACGCGCTGCCGCCGGTGCACGGGTTCCACCACCCCTGCGGGGTGTAGATGTATGGCACCCGGCCCGTCTTGGCGTGCACTTCGGCGCTGAACCTGGCCACCCAGGTCACCATGCGCGACCCGCTCAGGCCGTAGCACAGCCCGCCGGAATACGGGTTGAACTCGACGTCCAGCATGACCGGCACGCTGGTGGCCAGCCGCCCCAGATAGCCCAGTAGGAAGTCGGCCTGGGCCACCGGACTGCTCCGCCCGCCGTTCCCGTTCGGGATGGCGAACGCGTACGCGCCGACCGAGAGCCCGGCCGCCCGCGCCGCGGCTAGGTCGCTGAGCGCGTAAGGGTTCCGATAGTAGGTGCCCTCGGTGGCCTTGACCGCGGCGAAGCTGATGCCGGACCGGGCCACCCTGCGCCAGTTGATACCCGCCCGGTTGGGGTGCTGATAAGCGGCCACATCGACGCCCCGCCGCATGCCGGGCTGGGCGGGCGCGTTGCTGGCCGACTGCGCGGCCCCGGCCCCGGCCGGGCCGGCCAGCTGGGCGAGCAGCTGAGGCGAGTGGGTTGCGCCGACGTTGTACCGGTCACCCGGCTGGCCCGCGGCGCTGGGCCCGGCCAGCAGCACGGCCGCCGCCGGGCCGGCCAGCGTGGCCAGCGCGGTGGCCGCCGCCGCCCCCCGGCCCGGCCAGCACGCCCGCAGCAACGATCGAAGACGTGACGCAGCCATGAGCATTCCTTCCCAGCACCTGTCGATGCTCCCCCGTATGGGAATCCGCCCGGCCCCTCAGGCCATATACCCTCCCTTTCTTACCTGTCCGGACGGAAGCCTGCAATGGAACACACGCGTAAATCATTCCCCGCAAAAACTAAAGCGATGTATTACTGCTAACTGGGCAGTATGGCGTAGCCCATAATCGGTGAGCCCGCTGGCTGGCCCGCCTACCAGGCCCGTTATCCCAGCGCCGCCGGTGGCCGCGGGATCCGCTCGTGGCCGTTTTGTGCCGTTCTATGCTGGGATCAGCACAAAGAACCAGGAATTGAAGCGCACGGTGCCCCTGGGACGGCTGCGAATGGCCGGGGCACCGTTAGGCGGGTGAGCACCCTGACCGCTCCCGGGCCGTGGCGGGACATGGCGGGCCAGTTGGCTGGAACCGGACGGCCACTTGCCGCGTCACATGGGCATGACATTCCCCTCGCGGCACCGGCAGCTCGCCCCCGCATACCTGCTGCTGGCCATCCTGAGCCTGGTCGCGGTGGCCGCCTGCGGCAGCACGGGGCCGGCCGGCTCCGCCGCTGCCCCCAGCTCATCGCCCGGCCACCGCCAGGCCGCCGCGGCGGCCAAGGTGTCCCTCACCGTGGTGGTCAAGACCCATCCCGGCGCCAAGCCGCAGCGGTGGACGCTGACCTGCGACCCGGTGGGCGGGACGCACCCGCACGCCCAAGCCGCCTGCCGCCAGCTGCTGGCGGCTAAGAACCCGTTCGCGCCGATCCCGCGCGGCATCATGTGCCCGATGATCCCGGCTGGGCCGCAGGCCGGCATGGCCCGGGTGTCCGGCGTGTACTTCGGCAAGCCGGTGTCCGGCACGTTCACCCAGCAGAGCCCGTGCGGGGCCACTCGCTGGGCCAAGCTTGGGGTCGTGTTCGGCTCCAGCCAGCCGGTCCAGGCCGTCTCGGGATCGCCGGTGCACTGAAGTACCAACCACCGGGTACCAACCACCGGATACAGGGCGCGGAGCTAGCGGAGCAGCCGGGACATCCGCCGGTCGGCCAGCGGCTTGCCGCCTGTCTGGCAGGTGGCGCAGTACTGCAGCGCGGAATCGGCGAAGGACACCTCGCGCACCGTGTCGCCGCACACCGGGCAGGGCTGCCCGGTCCGGCCGTGCACGCGCAGCCCGGACTTCTTCTCCGCCTTCAGGTCGCCAGCCGCCAGGCCGGCCGACCGGTCCACCGCCTCGCGCAGCGTGCTGACGATGACCGCGTGCAGGCCGGCCACCTCGTCGTCGGTCAGGCTGGCGGCCAGCCGGAACGGGGACATCCGGGCCGCGTGCAGCACTTCGTCCGAGTAGGCGTTGCCGATGCCCGCGATGATCTTCTGGTCGCGGAGCACGCCCTTGATCTGGGTGCGGCGGCCGGCCAGCATCTTGGCCAGCGCGGCCACGGTGAACGAGTCGGCCAGCGGGTCGGGGCCGAGCGCGGCCACCCCGGGCACTTCGGCCGGGTCGGTGACCAGGTAGACGGCCAGCCGCTTCTTGGTGCCCGCCTCAGTCAGGTCGAATCCGGTCCCGTCGGTGAACCGCAGCCGGAAGCCGAGCGGGCCCTTGCCCGGCCGGGGCGGCTGCGCGGGCAGATCCTGCCGCCAGCGCAGCCAGCCCGCCCGGGCCAGGTGAATGACCAGGTGCAGCGGGTCCGCCGCGGCCGCGCCGTCGGCCACCGCCGCGGTGAGGTCGAGGAACTTCCCGTGCCGGGTGACCTCTCTGATGACCCGGCCGTGCAGCTCGGACAGGTCCGGCCGGTACGTCTTGAGCACCGAGATGGCCGCGCTGTCGGCCCGGTCGATGACGCGCCCGGAGGCATGCTCGCGGAGGAAGACCGCGAGCGACTCGACCTCAGGAAGTTCTGGCACGATATCGATTCTGCCTGGTCCCCGGGGCTTGTCTGGCCAGGGCCGGCCCAGGCGGAACGGCAGGCCGGCGCGCCGACTGGGCCGAAAGATGCAACATAGCCGCCGTCGTGGGTATTGGATTACCCAGAACGCCTCGCTGGTATGGGATGAGCTGAGTTAGTTGTTTAAGCAAAACTAACAGAGCTTGCGGTAGCTAGCACCAGCGAGCGGGCATGGATTCGCGAGGATGAGAAGCCATGGACCAGGCAGAGCCCCAGCCCCGCCCGGGCCGGCCTGAGCGGCCCCGGCCGCCTTGGCCGCCGCGGCGCCGGCCTGCCCAGCGTGACCAGCCGTCGCCCCCGCGGGACCGGGCCGGCCGATCCCAGCCGGAGCCGGCCAGTCGGCCGCAGCCGGAACCGGCCGGGCCGGACCAGGTCCAGCCGGACCCGGCGGACTGCGCCGGGCGGCTGGCTGCCCGGCAGCCGCTGACCGAGGCGGACCACCCGGTGGTCGTCGGCTACGACGGGTCGGCGCCCAGCCGGAACGCGCTGGCCTACGCGGCCGGGATGGCCCGGCGGCTCGGCCGCACCCTGCTGGTGGCGTACATCACCAGTCCCGCGCTGTTCTGCGAGCCGCTGACCGGCCAGGTCATCGCGCCGGTCCGGGACAGCACGGAAACCCACCGCTGGCTGCTGGCCGAACTGGACGAGGTGTGCGACCGCGCCGGGCTGGACGTGTGCATCGTGACCAGGCAGGGCAGCCCAGCCCGGGAACTGGCCGCCGCGGCCGACGAGTTCCACGCCGACGCCCTGGTCATCGGCGCCCCCGGGCACGTGTGGCACCAGCTGGCCGGCTCGGTGCCCGGGTGGCTGGCCCGGCACGCGCACTGCCCGGTCATCGTGGTGCCCTGAGCTACCGAGCCCGGCCCGGCGGGTCAGCCGGGTGGGGCGGCCAGCGGGTCATAGTAATGCGCGTACTGCCAGCAGCCCCGCTCGATCAGGTCCTGGTCCGGCAGCCGGCCGAAGCGGGCCGGGGCCAGCCCGGCCAGCCCGTCCGGCGGCTGGCCGGTGGTGATCCAGGTGGCCAGCGCCTCACCCAGGGCCGGGGATGAGGAGAACCCCGACCCGTTGCAGCCGCTGGCCACCCAGAATCCAGGCACCTCGGGCACCGGCCCGGCCAGGAACCGGCCGTCCGGGCTCATCGTGAACAGCCCGCCGCGGTGCTCCGCCACCCCGATCCCCTCGCCGACCGGGCCGGCCGCCGGGACCAGGCCGGCTACCTGATCCGCCATCCGGCGCAGCACACCCAGGTCCAGTGGCACCGAGTCGGTGTCGAAGCCGGGCGGCTGGCGACGCGGATCGACCGGCAGCGGATCGGCCTCGAACCCGCCGATCATCAGCCCGCCGCGGGCCGGCCGCAGGTACACGGCAGAATCCAGAATTCTGGAAATTGGCGCGCTGGGCGCGACCTCGGGGAGTGGGTCGGTCACCAGCAACTGGTGCCGGACCGGCGCGGCCGGCACCCACGCCCCGGCCAGTTCGCCGACCTGGCGCACCCACGCCCCGGCCGCGTCGACTACGGCCGCCGCGCGCACCGGCCGGCTGGTGGTCTGCAGCCCGGCCACCTGGCCGGCGCGGCACCGTACCGCGGTGACTTCCTCGCCCGCCAGCACCTGGACCCCGAGCCGCTGGCAGGCGGCCAGGTAGGCGGCCACCAGGGCGCCCGGTTCCTCGATGTACACGTCCTCCGGGCACCAGACGACGTGCTCGTCACCGGCCGCCTGGTAGTAACCGGCGGTGCGCTCGGCCGCCTCGCCCGGGCTGATCTCGGCCAGCTCAACGCCCCACCGGCGGGACTGCCCGGCTTCCGCCGCGAGCAGTGCCTGGTGCCCCGGGCTGCGCGCCACCAGCAGGCTGCCGGCCGTGGCCACGTCCAGCGGAACCCCGGCCCAGTCCGGGAACGAGCGCACCTTGGCGATGCTGCGCCGGGCCAGGAACGTGCGGACCTGATCGCCCTGCACGGATTTGAACAGGCCAGCGGCCCGGCCGGAAGCCTGTGACCCAGGTGCCCGGCGGTCCAGCACGACTACCGACCGGCCGAGCAGCGCACAGTGCAGCGCGGTGCTCAGCCCCAGCGCGCCCGCGCCCACGACGGCGACATCCGCGATCAGGTCAGCTGACACGGGATTGCCCGGGCGCCACGCGGGCACATGATTGCCTCGTGGTAACAGTGCAGTCGCTGACCTGCGAAGACCCCCCGCAAGCCGCCGGTCCCCGCATAAGCTTGCAGACCAGCACGTGCCTGCTTGACCGTGGGTGCGGGACCACCAGCCGCATGATCATCAAGACAACCTGTGGGCGAGGAGGGATTTGAACCCTCACGTCCTTGCGGACACACGGACCTGAACCGTGCGCGTCTGCCGTTCCGCCACCCGCCCTACGCAGTGAGTCAGGTTAGCACGTCCGCAAGAGCACCCCGACCGCCGATACCATCGGATGCGGATAGGGGAAGGAGGTACCCCGCGGTGGGAGTTCTACAGCGCTTCGAACGGCGGCTCGAAGGCATGGTCGAGGGTGCCTTCGCGCGGGCGTTCAAGTCCGAGCTGCAGCCAGTGGAGGTTGCCAGCGCGGTTCAGCGCGAGATGGATGACCGGGCCGCGATCGTCGCCCAGGGCCGGACCCTGGTGCCGAACGATTTCGTGGTGGAGATCGCCGAGACCGACTTCGACCGCCTTGAGGTCTACGCGGACAGTCTCGGTGTGGAACTAGCCACACTGGCCCGGGAGCACGCGAGGGAGCAGGGGTACTCCTTCGTGGGGCCGGTGCGGATGCGTTTCGAGGGTGTGCCGGACCTGACCACCGGCACGTTCCGGATCCGGTCCGGGGTGATCCGCGGCACCACCGTCGAAGGCGGCGAGATCCGCCGCCCGGCCAGCGACCTGCCGCGCCCGCCGGGCACGTTCGGCGGCCGGCCGCGGCTGCTGGTGTCCGGCCCCGAACCCGGGCCCGACGGCAGCAGCCAGCGGACCTACGAGCTGAATGCTCCGGTCACCATGCTGGGCCGCGGCACCGACTGCGATCTGCGGCTGGTCGATCCGGGGGTATCCCGGCACCACGCCGAGCTGCGGGTCGAAGACGGTGAGGTGGTCCTCGTCGACCTAGGCTCGACCAACGGCACGTTCGTGAACGGACAGCCGGTGCGCCGCGTGACATTGGCTGACGGCACTCAGGTCACCCTCGGCCGGACCACGCTGGTATTCCGCAGGGACGGTATCTATTGACCGGAACCGGCTGAGCTGACCCTGACCCCGAATCCCGCACCCCCGACCCCTCAGGCCGTAATGGCGAGGCACCCAAGGACACATGAGCCGATGAGTACGCTGACCCTCCTCCTGATCAGGCTCGCCTTTCTGGCGGTCCTGTGGCTGTTCGTGATCACGGCGGTGGGCGTAGTGCGCACGGACCTGTTCGGCCAGGCGCCCCGCAAGCAGAAGCGACAGCGCCAGCGGCAGCAAGCCCGGCCCCGGCCGGCCCGGCCGCCACGGGCCGGCCGCGGTGATCCGCAGCGCCTGCTGGTGACCGCGGGCGCGCTGGCCGGGACCAGCCTGGCCCTCACTGAGCAGCAAATCACCATCGGTCGATCAAATGACGCCACGGTGGTGCTCAACGATGACTACGCTTCGAGCCGACATGCCCGGCTGTTCCCTCAAGACGGTCAATGGATCGTCGAGGACCTCGGGTCAACCAACGGCACCTACCTCGACAGGCAGAAGGTGACCCAGCCGACCCCGGTGCCGACAGGCGTGCCGATCCGCATCGGCAAGACCGTTCTGGAATTGCGCAGATGACACTTGCACTCCGGTACGCGATTCGCTCGGACGTCGGTCTTCTCCGGGAGGGGAATGAGGACGCGGCGTACGCCGGGCCGCGTCTGCTGGCCGTCGCGGACGGCATGGGCGGCCATGCCGCCGGCGAGGTAGCCAGCGCGGCGACCATCTCGGCCCTGTCCAGGCTGGACGACGACGTACCCGGCAACGACCTGGTGGACGCGCTGGCCGACGCAGTGGCGGACGCGAACCACACGCTGCACGACATGGTGCTGGCCGACTCGGTGCTGGAGGGCATGGGCACCACACTGACCGCCATGCTCTGGTCCGGCTCCCGGGTGGCCCTGGTGCACATCGGGGACTCCCGTGCGTACCTGCTGCGAGACGGGGAGTTCCACCAGATCACGCACGATCACACGCTGGTCCAGACACTGGTCGACGAGGGCCGGATCAGCCCGGACGACGTGGCCACCCACCCGCAGCGGTCCATGCTGCTGCGTGCCCTGGACGGCCGGGCTGACGTCGAGCCGGATCTGTCGGTGCGCGAGGCCAGGCTGGGCGACCGGTACCTGCTCTGCTCGGACGGGCTGTCCGGCGTGGTCAGCGAGGAGACCCTGCACCGGACGCTGGCCAAGGTCGAGGACCTGAACGACGTGGTGCTGCAGCTCGTCGAGCTGGCCATCAGGGGCGGCGGCCCGGACAACATCACCTGCATCGTGGCCGACGTGGTGGACAGCGCGACCGCCCTGCTGCCGCCGACCGAGGCCTCGGTGATGGTCGGGGCGGCGTCCAACGGCAGCGGCGGCGGCCCGTTCCGCACCGACAGCCCGGCCGGCCGCGCCCACCTGCTGACCCGGACCGCGCCGCAGGTCGCGGTGGCTATCGCGCACGACGACCCGGCGCCGGGCCGGCCCGCCGACGAGGACGACGACGGGCACGGCGGGCACCGCCGCCGCAAGCGCCGGTTCCCGCTGGTCACGTCGGCCCTGGTTATCCTGGTGGTGCTGGTGGTGGGCGGGGCGTACGCCGGCTGGCGGTACACGCAGAGCCAGTACTACGTGGGTGAGGACGGCGGCCAGGTCGTCATCTTCCGCGGCATCAACCAGAGCGCCGTCGGCATCAAGCTGTACAGCGTGGCGCAGCGCTTCAAGATCCCGGTGGCAAGCCTGCCGAGCATGGACGCGACCACCGTGCGGGCCACCATCACGTCCAACTCCGGCCTGGCCGGGGCCCGGGCGTCGGTGCAGACCATCCAGACTGACTATCAGCGCTGCCAGGCCGCGTACGCCGCGCTGCGCACGTGGCAGGCAACGCCGCCGAAGACCGAGAAGAAAAAGGTCGGGAGGAAGACCGTCACCACGAAGGTCAAGCCACCGAAGCCAATCATCCCGGCCGAGTGCCCGGCACCAGCCAGCACCGCCGCCGGGACCGGAGGATAGTCGTGAGCGCGATCGCCAGCCCGTCGGACCAGCCGCTGGGCGGCGGCCGAGACGCCGCCGCCCAGGATGGCCAGCCGGCCAGCGCGCCCATGCCGCAAGGCCGGCGCCGGACCGAGCTGCTCATGCTGGCCTTCGTCGTCGGCGTGGTGATGCTCGCCTACGCCAACGTGGGGCTGGGGCTGAACGGCAAGGTACCGGCCGGCATGTTCGCGTACGGCCTGTCCTTCGCCGCGCTGGTTGGCGCCGCGCACGTGGCGGTTCGCTGGCTGGCCCCGTGGGCCGACCCGCTGCTGCTGCCGCTGGCCGCCCTGCTGAACGGGCTCGGCATCGTGATGATCTACCGGCTGCAGCTGGCCGGCCGCGGCGGCAACCCCGGCGTGCAGATCAGCACGATGAGCTCGAATACCACCGCGTTCCAGGTCGCCTACAGCGCGGCGGGCATCGCCGCATTCGTGGCCGTGCTCGCGCTCGTCCGGCAGCCGCGCACGCTGCAGCGGTACACCTACACGCTGGGTGCGATCGGCCTGGTGCTGCTGGCCCTGCCTGCCCTGCTGCCGAACAGCATCAGTGAGGTGCCGGGTACCACAGCTAAGATCCAGATATCGCTGGGCGGCTTCACCGTGCAGCCCGAGGAGTTCGCCAAACTGGCGCTGGCCGTGTTCTTCGCCGGCTACCTGGTGGCCAAGCGGGACGTACTGGCCCTGGCCGGGCGCCGGGTGCTGGGCATCGACCTGCCCCGGGCCCGCGACCTCGGCCCGGTGCTCATCGCCTGGGGCGCCAGCCTGGTAGTCCTGATCTTCGAGAGCGACATCGGCACGTCGGCCCTGTTCTTCGGCCTGTTCGTGGTGATGATGTATATCGCCACCCAGCGCTCGTCCTGGCTGATCATCGGATTCCTGCTGTTCGTGTTCGGCTCGGTGGTCACCGCCGAGCTGTTCCAGCATGTGCGGGACCGGTTCATCGTCTGGCTGGACCCGTTCAAGTACGTGCACACCGTGGTGCCCAGTTCCTTCCAGCTGGTCCAGGGGCTGTACGGGATGGGCTTCGGCGGGGTGCTCGGCCGCGGCCTGGGCCAGGGCGCGCCGTACAACACCCCGCTGGTGCAAAGTGACTTCATCATCACCGCGTTCGGCGAGGAGCTGGGGCTGACCGGGGTGATGGCCCTGCTGATCATCTACGGGCTGATCGTGCAGCGCGGGCTGCGCGCGGCGATCGCGGTCCGGGACCCGTTCTCCAAGCTGCTGGCCGGTGGCCTGGCCTTCGTGGTCGCGCTCCAGGTGTTCGTGATCGTCGGTGGGGTTACCCGGCTGATCCCGCTGACCGGCATCACCACGCCGTTCCTGTCCCAGGGCGGCTCGTCGCTGATATCGAGCTGGATGGGGATCGCGCTGCTGATGCGGATCAGTGACACGGCGCGCAGACCGGCCCCGCAGCCGATCCAGGACGAGGGCATGACCCAGGTGGTGCGGGCCGGATGAACCACGCGCTGCGCCGTGTCTCGCTGATCTGCCTGGTGCTGTTCGTGCTCCTGCTGGTCAACGTGAACTATGTGCAAGGGTTCGAGGCGAGCAGCCTGGCCAACGAGCCGGGCAACGGCCGCACCTTCACCTCCACGCTCCAGTTCCAGCGCGGCTCGATCATCACCGCCGACCAGAAAACCGTCGCCTACTCGAAGATGAACAAGACGTTCGGCGAGTACCAGCGGCACTACCCGTTCGGCAAGATGTACGCGCCGATCACCGGGTACGACACGCTGTTCAGCCAGACCGGGATCGAGCAGACCGAGAACAAGGAGCTGTCCGGGTCCGACCCGGCGCTGGCGGTGCACAACCTGATCGACCTGATCACCGGGAAGCAGAAGAAGGGCGCCACGGTCGAGCTGACCATCAACTCGGTGGCCCAGCAGGCCGCGTACAACGCGCTGAAAACCCAGGGCAAGCAGGCCGGCGTGGTCGCGCTGAACCCGCAGACCGGCGCGGTGCTGGCGACGGCCTCCTACCCCTCGTTCGACCCCAACCAGCTGGCCACGCTCAACGGCACCAAGCTGATCGCCAACGACAAGCAGCTGCTCAAGGACCCGAACCAGCCGCTGCTGAACCGGGCGCTCAACGCCACGTTCCCACCCGGGTCGTCGTTCAAGGTGGTGACCAGCTCCACCGCGATGACCGACAAGGGCATCAACCCGAACACGCAGATCTTCGCGCCGACCCAGCTCAAGCTGCCCGGCGCCCCTCAGCCGCTGGTCAACTTCGATGGTGAGGCGTGCGGCAACGGCAGCGGCCGGGTGCCGCTGATCACGGCGTTCACGCTGTCCTGCAACACCGCGTTCGGCAACCTGGGCCTGCACCTGAGCGCGGCCCAGCTGCAGCGGCAGGCCAACCTGTTCGGCTTCAACAACGCCAACCTGACCATCCCGCTCCCGGTCACGCCGAGCAACTTCCCGCTGTACCCCGACCCGGCGCAGCGGGCCGGCGCGGCCATCGGCCAGGAGAGCGACACGGTGACCCCGCTGCAGGAGGCCATGATCGCGGCGGCTATCGCGAATCAGGGCACGCTGATGAAGCCCTATATGGTCGACAAGGTCACCGCGCCCGACCTGACGACGCTGTCTACCACGCAGCCGACCGTACTGAGCCATCCGGTGACCCCGGCCGTCGCGACCAATGTGACCAACATGATGATCCAGGTAACCCAGTCGCCGCAGGGCACCGCGCACGTCAGCGCGGGCACGCAGGCGACTGGCGGGATCGTGATCGCGGCGAAGACCGGCACCGCCCAGAACGGGATCAACAACAGTGGCCTGGACGACGCGGTGTTCACCTGTTTTGCCCCAGCCAGCAACCCGAAGATAGCCGTCGGCGTCGTGGTTAAAGGAGGCGGCCAGGGCGCCGACGCGGCCGCGCCGATCGCGGTGGAGATCATCAAGGCCTACCTGGCCTCAGTGGGGAACTAATGACGGCAACGACGCAGCGGAACGGTTACTGACGTGCGAGACATGACACAGCCGCGGCTCCTGGGCGGGCGCTACGAACTCGACGGCGTCGTCGGCAGAGGCGGCATGGCCGAGGTATACCGGGCCCGGGACATCCGGCTGGACCGGATCGTCGCGGTCAAGACGCTCCGCGAGGACCTGGCCCGGGACCAGACCTTCCAGGCCCGGTTCCGCCGCGAGGCCCAGTCCGCGGCGTCGCTGAACCACCCGTCGATCGTCGCGGTGTACGACACCGGCGAGGACATGAGCGGTTCGACCCCCGTGCCGTACATCGTGATGGAGTATGTGGACGGCCGGACGCTGCGGGAACTGCTCCGCGACGACCGGCGGCTGCTCCCGGAGCGGGCGCTGGAGATCACCGACGGGGTGCTCCGCGCGCTGGACTACAGCCACCGCAACGGCATCATTCACCGGGACATCAAGCCTGGCAACGTGATGCTGACCCGCTCCGCCGAGGTCAAGGTGATGGACTTCGGCATCGCCCGGGCGATCAGCGACACCCAGGCCACGATGACGCAGACCGCGCAGGTGATCGGGACCGCGCAGTACCTGTCCCCAGAGCAGGCCCGCGGTGAGCGGGTGGACGCGCGCAGCGACCTGTACTCCACTGGCTGCCTGCTGTATGAGCTGCTCACCGGGCGGCCGCCGTTCACCGGCGACTCGCCGGTGGCGATCGCCTACCAGCATGTCCGGGAGAACCCGATCCCGCCGTCCCGGGTCGACCCGGAGATCCCGTCGTGGGCCGACGCGATCGTGCTCAAGGCGATGGCCAAGGACCCGGCCGAGCGCTACCAGTCGGCGGCCGAGATGCGCACCGACATCCAGCGCGCGCTGTCCGGGGTGCCGGTGGCCGCGCCGCTGCAGACCGAGATGTACGCGCCCGGCACGCAGCGAATGGGCCAGCAGACCATGCTGGCCGGTGGGGGCGCCCCCACCGGCACGATGTCGCACTACGGCGGGCCGGACGACGGCTACGACGACGGCCGCGGCGGCCGCCGCCGGGCGCTGTGGTGGATCCTCGGCGCGGTCGGCGTGATCATCGTCGCGGTGCTGGCCTACCTGCTGCTGAATGGCGGCGGGGGCAACACCGCCTCGGTGCCGTCCGTGGTGGGCCAGACCCAGGCGCAGGCCGTCACGTCGGTCAAGAAGGCCGGGCTGGTGCCGGTCGTGGTCAAGGTGCCGTCCTCGGACAAGGTCGGCATCGTGGTGAGCAGCAACCCGCAGTTCGGCACCAAGGTGGCGCCGCACAGCACGGTGACGCTCCGCGTCTCCGCTGGGCCGAAGAAGGTCAGCATCCCGAACGTGATCGGCCAATCGGAAAGCTCGGCGCAGAGCACCTTGCAGGGCCTGGGCCTGAACGTGACGACCAAGGCGGATCCGACGTCCACCCTGCCCCTGGGCAAGGTGGCCAAGACGAATCCGCCCGCCGGCACACAGGTGAAGCAGGGCAGCACGGTGACGCTGTTCGTCTCCGGCGGCGGTGCCCAGGTACCGTCGGTCATCGGCGACCCGAAGTCCACCGCCCAGTCGATCCTCAGCAACGCGGGATTCCAGGTCAAGGTGGTCACGACGGCCGGGCCGGCGGGCTCGACCCCGGGCACGGTGTTCAGCCAGCAGCCGACCAACGGCACCACCGCGCCCACCGGCTCCACGGTGACCATCTTTGTGGCCGCGGCCGTCCAGCCGACGAGCCCGCCGACCACCGCTTCGCCCACCCCGACCCAGTCCGCGACGCCCACCCCGACCGCGACCGCGACGTCGCACCAAGGAGGAGGGGGCGGAGGGAACGGACAGCGCTAGACTCGGGCAGAGCTAGTTGACCAGGAGAGCACCGTGCCCAAGTCCCGCGTGAGGTCCAAGGCGGTCTACACCCCGCCGCCCCGGACGGCCAAGTCCAAGGTCAGCCCGCGCTGGCTGGTGCCGACCATGCTGGCCTGCCTGCTGATCGGGCTGGCCTGGATCGCGCTGTTCTACGTCACCCAGGGCAGCTTGCCGATCGGCGCGCTGGGGGACTGGAACCTGGTGGTCGGGTTCGCCTTCATCATCGGCGGCGTGGTGCTGTCCACCAGGTGGCGCTGATCTGTGTTAGCCCGGGGGGCGACCCCCCGGAGGCCCCCGCCAGTCAGTTCAGCGCGTGGGTCCGGGCGATTATCGCGGCGATCAGCACGGCCAGCACGATCACCGTCGCGCCGACCTGGATCAGCGTGCGGTGCGGCCGCGGCGCGTACGCATAGGCCGCGGTGAGCAGGCTGCCCACGATGAGCCCACCGACGTGCGCCTGCCAGGCGATCGACGAGCGCCACACGAAGCTGATGGCCAGATTCAGCACGATTAGGAAGACGATGGCCCGGCTGTCCAGGCGGAGCCGCTTGGACACCACGAACCACGCGCCGAACAGGCCGAAAATGGCCCCGGACGCGCCGAGCGCGGGCTGCAGCGGCGGGGCGATCAGGTAGTACAGCACCGACCCGCCGAGCGCGCTCAGCAGGTACACGGCGGTGAACCGCAGGTGGCCGAGCAGCCGCTCCAGGGCCGGCCCGACCAGGATCAGCGCCCACATGTTGAACGCGATGTCCAGCAGCCCGCTGGACCCGGTCGGCGGCAGGAACGCCGAGGTGATGAGCCGGTAGTACTGCCCGTCGGCCACCCCGATGTGCGGGCCGAACTTGGCCACCATGGCCCAGTTGTCGGCCAGCGCCGGATAGCCCAGTTCGACCAGGTAGAACAGTACGTTCAGGCCGACGATGACCCAGGTCACGATCGAGCTCATGGCGGGCCGGCCGCCGAACACCGCGGTCGGCCGCCGGGCCCCCTGGTGGCCCTCCCGGACGCACTCCACACAGTGCTGGCCGACCGGCGCCGCCCGGAGGCAGTCCGGGCAGGCTGCCCGGCCGCACCGGCTGCAGGACAGATAGGTCTCCCGGCCGGGGTGCCGGAAACAGGTTGGTACCGGTTCGGACGCCGCGGCGTCCGGAGCCGGGAGGTCGTCCACCGCTAGCCTGCCGTGGCCAGACTCTGGGTCATGCGCCGTCGCCGCGGGAGATATCGACCGACTCGAGCACCACGTCCTTGGCCGGCCGGTCCTGCCGGTTCCGGTCCACGTGGGTGATCGCATCCACCACGTCGCTGCCCTCGATGACCTCGCCGAAGATGGTGTGCTTGCCGTTCAGCCAGGGCGTGGGCACGGTGGTGATGAAGAACTGGGAGCCATTGGTGCCCGGCCCGGCATTGGCCATGGCCAGCAGGTACGGTCGGCTGAACGCGAGATCGGGGTGAATCTCGTCACCGAACTGGTAGCCGGGCCCGCCGGTTCCGGTGCCCAGCGGATCGCCGCCCTGAATCATGAAATCCGGGATCACCCGGTGAAAGATCGTCCCGTTGTAAAGGCTTTCCCGGCTTGGCTTGCCGGTCCGCGGGTCGGTCCAGTCCCGGGTGCCTTCGGCCAGCTCGACGAAGTTGCGCACGGTCTTGGGTGCCTGATCTGGGAAGAGCCGGACCACGATGGTCCCCTGGTTCGTCCGCAGCGTCGCGGTGAGCGTGTTTGTCATAGCAGAAATCCTCGCACGGAGCGGGCTCGGGTTCGCCGTTTCGGCCCAGCAGGCGCTGCCGCTGGGCCATCCCTCGTACCCTACGGCGCGGATGAACCAGCGGCGAATCGGATGAACCAGCGGCGAATGGGGGGCGAATCAGGGTTGAGCACGTCTGCGCAGGGAAGGCAGGGTTGAGTGTTGTCTCCTAGGGAACTGAGTGGCGGGGCGAGCTACTCGGGGAGGTTCATTGTGGTCTCAAGAACAAACAGCGAGGACGTAAAGTCCCGGGCCCAGGCCCGAGCGATACAGGCCAAGGCCCAGGCGATCCGGGTGCAGGGACGCGCCCTCCAGGCCAAGGAGCAGTTCACGCCGCTGGCCAGAAGCGCTCAGCTGACCGCCAGCCAGGGGGTGCAGCAGGCCCGGACATGGGCCGCGCCCCGGGTGGAGCAGGCCGGGGTGGCCGTGCAGGAGCGGATCGCACCCCGGGTCTCCTCCGCCATGATCGCCACCGCGCGCCGGATGGAGCCGGTCTCCGCCCGGCGCCGCCGCCGCTGGCCGGTCATCCTGGCCGGGGTCGTGACCGTGTCCGCGGGCGCCGTCGCGGCCATCCTGCTGCGCGGCCAGCGCGCCAACCGGTTCAGCGCCGAGCCGGCCCCGGAGGCACCGCCGTCGCCGGAACCGCCGGCCAATGGGCCGGCCAGCAGCCAGGACCCGTCTGACGCCACGCAGGTGGACGCCAACGGGCAGGTCAGGACGCCCTGACCGATCGGGACAGGCGGGTGGTCAGCGGCTAGCTGGCCACCCGCGGCGCACCGGCCGGGGGCGCATCAGCCGGGTCAGCCCGCGTTCACCTGCAGGCCGGAGATGGCCAGCGAATCCGCCGAGATCAGCGGCTGGTTGGTGGTCACGTCGGTCAGCGGAACCCCGTTCAGCAAGCTGGTGAACAGGGCCAGCGGGCTACCCGGGGTGAGCGTGAGCGGGATGCCCAGCAGGTGCCCGGACAGCTTCGTCACGTACAGCACCACGTTGCCGGTGAAATGCATGGAGGAGCCGCTGGTCTCGGCCGACTGCCCGCCCTGCGAGACGGTCAGCGTAGGCGCGCCGGTCAGGGTCAGCGACGACATGCTGAACTTCAGCATCCTGACCTTCGCCCCGCTGGCGGTGGGCACCTCGGCCGTTCCGTCGTAGCGGGCCCCATTCATCACCGCGGTGCCGGTGGTCAGGCCGAACTGCGCTTCGCTGATCTCCAAGCCGCTCGGGTCGGTGGCCCTGATGGACGACGCCTTCTTCGGGCCGGCCTTGGCCTTCTTCTTCTTGTGGCCCTTGCGGGACCGGTGCTTGCTGCCCTGGGTCGAGCTGGCGCCAGCCGACGGGCTCGGGTCGGCCGAGGCCGACGGGGTGGGGGCCGGGCTGGCCCCGGAGGACGGCGTGGGGGTCGGGCTGGGCGACGGGCACAGGATCGGTATCGGGATCAGGCAGTCCGGCCGCGCGGGGGCCGCCGGCGCCGTAGCGGCGGCACTGGCCCGGACCGGCTGGATCAGCCCGGGCAGCACCAGGCCGAGCACGGCCAGCGGCAGCGCCGCGGCGAGGACGAGCCTCCTCACCACGCCCTCCGCGCTTCGGTGCCGCGTTCGATGACCGTGTCCGGGCTATCTTCCTGCCCCGCACCGGGTTCCCCCGCGTCCGGTTCCGCCACTGCGGGGTCTTCCAGCGCCGTGTCCCGGGCCCGGCGGCCGGGCAGCACCAGGCCCAGCCCTTCGGAGGGCCACGCACGGCGCGGCCGCCGCGGCCGGTGCTGGCCACCTGTGCGCGCGGTGTCCGGAGTCCAGCCGAAGCTGAGCGAGGCCCCGGTGACGCCGAGCAGCATGCCGACGAAGAAGCCGCCCAGGTTGGTGGCCACGAACGAGGCGACCGCGAGCAGCACGCCGGCCACCGAGTAGAACACCCGCTGCACCGGATGGAACCAGATCAGCAGCCCGCAGGCCACGAGTAGGCCACCGATCAGCACGCCGAACACGCCGCCGATGCCGATGTAGATGACCACCTTGACCGAACCGTGGGCCAAGATGCTGAGCAGCGGTATCGCGATGAGCTCCAGCCCGGCCAGGGCGAGCAGCAGGCCACCCCAGAACGGGCGGCTGTGCCGCCAGTCCCGGAACCGCTGCCAGGCGCTGGCCGGCTGGACCTCGTCGGCTGGCGTGTCCACTAGTAGCAGGCGTTTCCGAAGCTGAGCGAGAAGCCCGGCAGGGTGAACGTGCCCGCGGTGGTCAGCCAGGTGTGCTGCCTGAGGTTGTCAATCGTCACGCCGTCCGCCTGCTGGCCGAACCCGCCGGACTGGCCGCTGACGCCGGGGTCCTCGCTGAGCGTCCCCGCGTCCTGGCCGATGGTGATGTTGCTGAACGTGGCGTCGCCGGACAGCTGGTCCGCGTCTACGATCAGGTTGTCGGCGACGGCCGGCGAGCTGCCGCCACCGGCCGAGATGCGCAGCGTGACCCCGCCCACGCTCACGCTCTGGCACAGGTTGCTGAGCGTGGCGTGATGAATGGCGGAAATGGCCACCGGGTGCGGGTTGCCCTTGCCGTCGGTGACGACGCCGCCGAACTGCTCGAAGCCGGTTCCCTTGAGCTGGTTGGCGCTGACCTCGAAGGCGCTGCCGGACACCGAGATGGACGCGGCGAGCACGCCTTCGGTGGTCAGCACGACCATGGTGGCGGCCGCCGCCATGGCCGGGACGAACAGGATGGCGAACCGCCGCCAGCGGACCCGGCCCCGGGGGGCGGGTCCGGCGGCTGGCGAGGTGTCGGTGGGGGGCATGGCGGCTCCTGGCACTGGTAGTGCATGGTGCTGGGTCCATGGTGCGCGCCGCACTGCGGAGGGGGGTCGAGCGCCGGCACCCTTGTCGGATCGCCCCGGCCGCGCGGGAGACAGCCCACAGCGGAGCGATTTGAGGAAGTTACCGCCTAGTAGTAACAGTGCGCAAGCGGCTTTAGCTAACAAATATCCGATCGGAATTACTCACCTGCGTGAGGGTGAGGGCAGGCGGGACCGCCGGGTGCGCCGAGAAGGCGTTCGGCGCGCAGCGGCGATCGGGGGGTCCAGGGGGGTCGTCTCCCCGGAATAATGGAAGTGTGCTGCTTAGCGAGCTGGTGCGCACGTCAGCGGCGGTGGCCGGGGCGCCGGGCCGGAAGGCCAAGATCGAGGCGATCGCCGACCTGCTCCGCCAGGCGGCGCCCGCCGAGGTGCCGGTGGCGGTGGCCTTCCTGTCCGGCGAGCTCCGGCAGCGGCAGATCGGCGTCGGCTTCGCGGCCATCCGGGACCTGCTCGGCGACACCGCCTACGCCAGCCCGGACGGACCGGATCCGGATCAGCCGCCGGGCAGCGCGTCTGATCACACAGCACCCCCGCTGACGCTGGCCGACGTGGACGCCGCGTTCGCCGCCATCGGCGCGATCAGCGGTCCCGGCACCCAGGCCGAGCGGCGGCGGCTGCTCGGCGCCGTGTTCACCCGGGCCACCCCGGCCGAACGCTCCTTCCTGACCCGGCTGCTCGGCGGCGAACTGCACCAGGGCGCGCTGGAAGGCGTGATGAGCGACGCGGTGGCCCGCGCGGCCGGGGTGCGGCCGGAAGAGGTGCGCCGCGCGCACCTGCTCGGTGGCTCGCTGCCCGCGGTGGCCCAGGCTGCGCTGTCCGCCGGGGACGGCCCCGAGGCCGCGTCCGCCGCGCTAGGCGAGTTCCACCTGCAGGTAGGCCGTCCGCTGCGGCCCATGCTGGCCGCGTCCGCGCCGACCGTGGCCGCCGCCTTCGAGCGGGTGTCGCCGGCCGCGGTGGAATGGAAGATCGACGGCATCCGGATCCAGGTGCACCGCCAGGGCAGCCAGGTCACCGTGTTCACCCGCAGCCTCGATGACATCACCGCCCGGCTGCCCGAGATCACCGCCGCCGTGCTCGGCGCCACCGCGGACTCCCTGGTCCTGGACGGCGAGGCCATCGCGCTGGGCCGCCGCGGCCGGGCCCGCCCGTTCCAGGTGACCGCCAGCCGGGCCGGCACCCAGGGCGCGCCCGGCGCGGACCGGGCGGATGTCCCGCTCACCCCGTTCTTCTTCGACCTGCTGCACCTGGACGGCCGCGATCTGATCGACGAGCCAGCTACCCAACGCCAGCACCTGCTGGCCGCCGTCCTGCCCGCGGATGTCCGGGTGCCCCGCATCGTGACCAGCGACGTAGCCGAGGCGGAGCGGTTCTTCGCCGACGCGGTCGGCCGTGGGCATGAGGGCGTCGTGGTCAAGTCGCTGGATGCGCCGTACGCGGCCGGCCGCCGCGGCAGCGAGTGGATCAAGGTCAAGCCGCGGCACACCCTCGACCTGGTGGTGCTGGCCGCCGAGTGGGGGCACGGCCGCCGCCGGGGCTGGCTGTCCAACCTGCACCTGGGGGCCCGTGATCCGGCGGGCGGGTTCGTCATGCTGGGCAAGACGTTCAAGGGCCTGACCGACCAGATGCTCGGCTGGCAGACCAGCCGGCTGCTGGAGCTGGCCGAGCAGGCCACCCAGCCGGCCGGTGACCCGGCTCGCGCCTACGGCGTCGTCCGGGTCCGGCCGGAACTGGTCGTCGAGATCGCGTTCGACGGGGTGCAGGCCAGTCCCCGCTACCCGGGCGGCGTCGCGCTCCGGTTCGCCCGGGTACTCCGCTACCGCCCGGACAAGACGGCCGCCGCGGCGGACACCATCGACGCCGTCCGGGCGATCTGGACCGGAGCCGCCGGGTAGCGGCGTTGGGCAGCTAAATGCCTACGATGGCGGGCAGCTGGCGGCGCTCGATCGCGTTGAGCAGGCGCTGGTAGTCGTGCTCGTTCTGGTTCGCGTAGGCCACCGCGAACTCCTCGATGGCCCGGTCGAACCGGTCGCTGGACCCCAGGTAACCGGCGATCATCGCGGCCCGGCCGGTCCGGGCGTGCGCCCGGGCCAGCGCCCAGCCGCACAGCCCGGCGTAGTAGGTGAGCTGCGGCGGGTCCATGGCCGGCACGTTCATCGCGCCCTTCATGTCCCGCAGCTGCCGGACGTAGTACTCCTTGGCCGGGGCGCCATCGAGCTGCAGCCCGGTGGTCCAGCCCAGGAACGGGTCGCCCGCGGCCTGCATCAGCTTCTGGCCGCGGACCACCCGCTCGCCTTGGTGCTTGTACTCGCTCGGCCCGGCGAACGGGGCCAGCACCGATACCTGCGCCTCCTTGAGCTGGAGGAACAGTGGCTCGTCCGGCCGGTCGCCGACCAGCAGGAAGATGTACGCCTCGGTGCCGACCGAGCCGACCCCGACCACCTTGCGGGCGAAATCGCCGAAGTAGTACCGGCGCAGCACCTCGCGGCGGTCGGCCTGGATCGTCTCCCGGTACCGGTCGACCACGCCGCGCAGCTCGTCGGCGATGGCCGGCTCGTGCTCGATGCCGAACCGGACTACCACCGGCGGCACCGGTTTGATCCGGTACTCCCCGTCGACCACGTGGCACAGCTTGTCCAGGGCCTGCAGGCTGGTGTGCCGGTAGGCCCTGTGCACGTCTGCGTTGCGCCGCCGGACGGCCTTGGCCGGCTGCACCGCGTCCAGCAACTGGCACACCTGATCGACGTCGATCCGGGAGTACCACACGTCGAGGAACCGCATCTGGGCGAAGTTGTCCATCTCGGTGCGGTACATGTGCGCGCAGCGCCGGGCCGCGGTGCGCTCGGCCCGGGCGCCGAGACCGTTGTCCCGGGCGGCCACCGCGACGCTCGCGGCCAGCCGCTTGACGTCCCACTCGAACGGGCCGGGCAGCGTCTCGTCGAAGTCGTTCACGTCGAACACCAGCCGCCGGTCCGCCGCGCCGAACATGCCGAAGTTGAGCAGGTGCGCGTCACCGCACAACTGCACCCGGATGTCGGTGGACGGCAGGTGGCCCAGGTCCCAGGCCATCGGCGCGGCCGCGCCGCGGTAGTAGGAGAACGGCGAGGCGGCCATCCGCCCGTGCCGGATCGGCACCAGATCCGGCACTCGCTCCCGGGCCTGTTCGGCCAGGATGCTGACCGGGTCCGGGCGGCCGGGCGGCGGCGACCAGTCGGCGTGACCGGCCCGGGGCACGAGCCGGCGCCGTTCCTGGCCCTGCCTGCGCCACTCCTCCGGTGTCAGTACCTGATGCGGCGCCGATAGCACACCCGGCGAAACCTTCCCCATGCCCTCACCCCCGGTGCACAGTCAGCCCTCACCAGCACCCCCGGTGCCCGGTCGCTGTGCGTTAACCGCCAGGTTACGTCCTGTTTGACCGAATCACTACTCCGGTTGACGATAGATCGGCTCCCGATGTAGTGTGCTGGGCATGACGCTGGGCACATTCGGCCGGTACGCCGGCCCGGCCACGCTCATCCTGTCCAGCCTGGCCGATGGGGCCAAGCACGGCTACGCGCTGACCAAGGACATCGCCGCGTTCGCCGGGGTGCGGCTGGCCCCGGGCACGCTGTACGAGGCGCTCAGCCGGCTCGAAGCCAAGGGCCTGATCGAGCCGCTGCCCAGCACGGACCGGCGGCGCCCGTACCAGCTCACCGCGACCGGCGCCGCCGCGCTGCAGGAACACCTGCAAGCCCAGCGCCAGGTCGCCGACGTCGGCCTGCGCCGCCTGGCCAAGGGCTGGGGTCTCACGTGACCGCGCCAGAAGCCCGGGCGGCCCGGCTCGTTCGCTGGTACCCGGCGAGCTGGCGGGTGCGCTACGGGGCGGAGTTCACCGAACTGCTCGTGGCCGACCTGGCCGAACGGCCACGCTGCTGGCGGCGTACCGCCGACGTGGCGGTCAGCGGCACGCTGGCCCGGCTGAGCCAGGCCGGCCTGGGCGGCCAGCGGCTAGCGCCGGCCGACCAGGCCCGGGCCAGCCTGGCCGCGCTGGGCGGCGCGCTGGCCGTGTTCCTCACCGTCGGCACCGCGGTGTGGTCCCAGTTGCTCATCGGCTGGCAGTGGGCGCCGCCGAGCACCCGGGCCGCCGCGGTGGCCACCGTGCTGATGACCGGGACACTGCTGTTCTTCCTGATCCTGGCGGTGCTGGCCGCGGCGCCGATCGGCTGGCAGCTGGCCCGGCGCGGATCCGGGGCACCTCGGGCGGCATTTCGCTGGCGACGCGGGGCGCGCCGGAAGCGTGTTCCCGCCGAGCCAGCGATCCCGGGGGCCGGGGGTTCCGGGGGTAATCCCCCGGGGAAGCAGAGCGGGGGGTCGTCCCCCCGGGCTAGCACTGCTCTGATCACGGTCAGCCTGCTGGTGCTGGTCATCGGGGGCCGGCACATAGCCAACGGCTGGCCGGGCACCGGCGGTCATCCGTGGCCGCAGCGCGGCCTGGTGCCCGGAGGAGTGGCCGCGTTCGGCTGGGCCACGACGCTGTCGGTGACGTCCTACTGGGCACATCCGGCCGCCTTGCTGGCCTTCCCGGCGGCCGAGATCGCCTGGATGGTGGTCAGCCCGGCCGCGCTGGCCGGGCTGGCCGCCGGGCTGGCCAGCCTGGTGCGCCGGCTCGACCTGGCGCCGCGGATGCTGCGCTATCAGGCCCGGCTGGGCCAGCTGGCCGCGGCCGGGATGGCCGTCTTCCTGGCCGCCGCGGCCAGCTGGGTGCTAGCCGGGGCGGATGGCACCGGGAACCTGTTCCGGCCCGGGGCGATCGACGTGGCCGCGCTGGCCGTGATGGCACTCGCGCTGGCGGTGGGCTGGCACGCGCTGCGCCGGACGGCCGCGCGGTGAGCGGGCTGACCCGCCGGCGGCTGCTCGCCGCCGGGCTCGGCACGGCCGGCGTGGCGGCGGCCGTTGCGGCCGGGCTGGAACTCATCGAGCACGGTGTGCTGCCGGGCAAGACGGACCTGGCCCAGCTCGACGGCGCCTGCTCGGTGGCCGGCCCGCCGCTGGCGTTCGGGCGGCTGGGTCGGTCGCTGTCCGGCCGGTTCTACTCCCATGCCCGGCGCCGGGACGTCGGGTACACCATCGCCTACCCGCCCGGCCACGGCCCGGGCAGCCGGCTGCCGCTGGTGGTCATACTGCACGGAGAGGGGCGCAATCACACCGAGGTGCTGTCCGGGATGACGCTACCGCAGGCGCCGGCGTTGCGGATCCATGGCCGTCCGCTGCCGGCGATGGCCATGGTGGCCGCCGACGGCGGGCGCGGGTACTGGAACCCGCACCCGGGGGACAACCCGATGAGCATGGTCATCGACGAGCTGATCCCGTTCTGCCGGCGGCTCGGCCTGGGCCGGCCACCGCACCGGATCGCCACCATGGGCATCTCGATGGGCGGCTATGGGGCGATCCTGCTGGCCGAGAAGTTCCCCCGGCTGATCAGCGCGGTGGCCGCGATCGGCCCGGCCGTGTGGACGAGTTACCAGCAGGCCCAGGCGGTCAACCGGCAGGCCTACGCCTCGGCCGCCGATTTCGCCGCCAACGACGTAGTCACGCACGCCGCGGCGCTGGCCGGGAAGCCGGTCCGGGTAGCCAGCGGCCTGGACGACCCGTTCCAGCCCGGGGTCGCCGTGCTGGCCCGGGTGCTGCCCAGCACGGCCACCGTGATCATCTCCGCGGGCTGCCACACCGGCCCGTTCTTCGCCCAGCAGGAGCCGCCGTCCCTGGCCTTCCTGGCCCGGTATCTGTCGTAGCGCCAACGTAGGGTGGGCGCGATGACACCGGAAACCCTGGCCGACCTGCCCTACGCAGCCACGCTGAGCCCGCACCAGGGCCCGCTGGCGGCCGACACGGACTATGACGGGCTGCACTTCGATGGGCTGGACCTGGCCGCGCCGCGGGGCGCGGGCAGCCGGTTCCTGGAGTGCGCGTTCACCCGGGTGACGGTCCAGGACGGGCGTTTCCGGCTGGCCCGGTTCAACGACGTGTGGCTGTCCGAGGCCCGGCTGACCGCGACCGAGCTGACCGAGACGGCCTGGACAGACGCCATCCTGGCCGGCTGCGTGGCCGCCGGGGTGACTGCGGACGCCGCCCAGCTGCGCCGGGTGACGTTCCGGAACTGCAAACTGGACGGGGTGAACCTGCGCGGCGCGACGCTGATCGAGGTGAGCTTCGTGGACTGCCTGCTCCGCGACGTCGATTTCGGCGCGGCCACGCTGCGCCGCTGCACCTTCCCCGGCACGCAGCTGCGCGCGGCCGATTTCAGCCACGTCACGCTGGAGCAGGTGGACCTGCGCGGCGCGGAACTCGGCCTGATCATCACCCCGGGCGCGCTGCGCGGCGCCACCATCAGCCCGGGGCAGCTGGCCGAGCTGGCCCCGCTGCTGGCCGAGCAGGCCGGGCTGGTGGTCGCAGACCCGGACTAGGCGGGCTGGACCTCCGCCATCTCGCTCCAGCCGCTGCCCGGTACCCCCTGGACACTGATGATCTGCGGGGTGCTGGCGACGGCGGTCGGTGCCCAGCCGACGAACTCCTTGAAGTGCCCGGAGTTCACGTGCGCCGCGGCCGCGTCGTCCTGGAACGCCTCGACCAGCACGAACTGGTCCGGGTTGTCCACGCTCTTGGACCACTCGAAGAAGATGTTGCCTGGCTCGGCCCGGGTGGCCTGGGTGAAGTCATCCACCAGGGTGAGCCACTCGCCGCTGCGCTCCGGCTTGATCGTCCACTTGACGACGATGAAGATCATGGATGCCTCCTTCGGCAACAGCCTGATCCTACAAAGCGCGGCAGGCCGGGCGTGATCTCAGGCTGCGACGCAGATCACGGCTTGCGCGCCTCGATCAGGAACCGCCGGGCGTGTGCGACGAACGGCCCCTCGGCCTGGATCTGGTCGTGCATCCGGCGCAGCTGCTCGTGGTAGGCCTCGACGGTGAAGCCCGGCACCGTCCACAGCACCTTGCGCAGGAAGTAGACCACCGCCCCGACGTCGTTGAACACCGTGCGCAGCGCCTGGTCGCGCAGGTCGGTGACGACCAGGCCGGCCGCTTCCGCGGCGGCCACCGCGCGGCGCGGGTCGCGCGCCGGGTTGACCGGCACGGGTCCGATCATGAACTCGATCAGCTCCCGGTTGGTGCCCGCCCCGATCTGCTGGGAGAAGTAGTGCCCGCCCGGCCGGAGCACCCGGGCGACCTCCGGCCACACCGTCTCGACCGGGTGCCGGCTTACCACCAGGTCGAAGGATTCCGCGCCGAACGGCAGGCCGCCATCGTCGGCTGCCTGGACCACCCGGCCGCCGAGCGGGCGGAGGTTGGCCGCGGCGATAGTCATGTTCGGCGGCCAGGACTCGGTGGCCACCAGGACCGGGGGTGGCTGCGGCAGCGCGGTCAGCGCCGTGACCACCACCTCGCCGCCGCCGGTCTGGACGTCCAGCGCGGCCTGCGCGCCAGCCATCCGGGCCGCCATCATCCGGGCGTACCCCCAGGGCGGCCGCTCCTCGGTGGCCCGGCCCTCGAACCAGGAGAAGTCCCAGCCTGCGACGGGTTCGGCCGCGCCCTCGGCTACCAGGTCGGCGAAGCTGCGCTGGGCGGGTCCGGCCGCCTGGTCGGTCACGGCGGCCCGCTCAGGCCAGCCGGGCCGGGAAGCCGCCGGTCGCGATGGGTCCCCACCGTTCGATGGTCACCCGGATCAGCGACTTGCCCTGCCGCTGCATAGCGGCCCGGTACTCATCCCAGTCGCTGTGCTCACCGGCGATGCACCGGAAGTAGTCCACCAGCGGCTCCATGGCCCCGGGCAGGTCGAGCACCTCCGCGGTCCCGCTGACTTGCACCCAGGCGCCGCCGAAGTCATCGGACAGGACCAGCACGTCCACCGCCGGGTGGCGGCGGGCATTGTGCGTCTTGGCCCGCTCCGGGTAGGTCGCGATCACGATCCGGCCGAGGTCATCCAGGCCCGCGGTGACCGGGGACAGCTGCGCCGTCCTGTCCCGTTTGGTGGTGACCAGGACCACGTGATGCCGGTCCCGGATGAAGTCGAGCAACTCTTCCCGGCCGACCTGGTCGGCCCGGGCGATCTGGGGGCTCATCAGTACCTCCGCGGTGCGGGTGGATAATCGCCGGATGACTGCGCGAACTCCGACCATAGTCGCCACCAGCATCGGGTTCCGGCCCGCCGGGCACGGCATGATGGACTTCCAGCTCGGCCCGTCGTATGCGCACGCCGCGGCGCTGGCCCGGGCGGGCGACTGCCCCCGGGTGAGCATCGTGGGCACCGCGCTGGGCGACGCCAGCGACTGGCTGGCCCCGATGTACTGCGCGTTCGGCCGGGCCGGCTGGCGGGCCAGCCACCTGGCGTTGTTTACCGAGCCGAACGTCCCGGACATCGCGGAGTACCTGCTGGCCCAGGACGTGGTGTGGGTGGCCGGCGGCAGCGTGGCCAACCTGCTGGCGCTTTGGCGGCTGCACGGGGTGGGCGACGCGATGCGCGCGGCCTGGCAGGCCGGCGTGGTGCTGATGGGCGTATCGGCGGGCTCGCTGTGCTGGTTCGAAGGCGGCACCACGGACTCGTTCGGCTTGCCGCTCCGCCCGGTGACCAACGGCCTCGGCTTCCTGCCGTACTCGAACAGCCCGCATCACGACGCCGAGGAACAGCGGCGGCCGACCATCCACCGGCTGATCGGCGACGGCACGCTGCCCGACGGCTACGCCACCGACAACGGCACCGCCCTGATCTTCGAGAACACCGAGCTGGTGGACTGCGTCACCGAGGTGGCGGGCGCCAGCACCTGGCGGATCACCCGCCGCCCCGACGGCACCGTCGAGGAAACCGCCCTGCCCACCCGCCTGCTGCCGTCCTGACCGGCCGCCCGGCGGTCAGTACTTGGTGTGCATGAGGGACTGGACGTCGGACAGGGTGCGGTCGGCGATGTCGCGGGCCCGCTGGTTTCCGGTGGCCAGCACCTGCCGCAGGTAGCCGGGGTCGGCGGCGAGTTCCCGGCGGCGGGCGCGCAGCGGGCCGAGCCGCTCGTTGAGCGCCTCGGTGACCAGCCGCTTGAGCGCCGCCGCCCCACCGTCGCCGATCCCCGCGGCCACCTCGGCCGGCGGCTGGTCCAGGCACAACGCGGCCAGCAGCACCAGGTTGGACACCTCCGGCCGGCGATCGGGCTGGTAGCTGATGACCCGCTCGCCGTCGGTCCGGGCACCCCGGATCAGCCGGGCCGTCTCGTCCTCGCTGGCGGCCAGCGCGATCGCGTTGCGCCGGCTCTTGCTCATCTTGCCGCCGTCCACGCCGAGCAGCAGCGGAGCGTCGCTGAGCAGACTGTCCGGCACCGGGAAGTACGGCCGGCCCGGGGCGTACCGCTCGTTGAACCGGCGCGCGATGGCCCGGGTCACCTCCACGTGCGGCAACTGGTCCTGGCCCACCGGGACCAGGTTGGCCTGGCAGAACAGGATGTCCGCGGCCTGATGCACCGGATAGCTGAACATGAGCGCGGACATCGCCCCGGCCGAGGTGGACTCGTCCTTCACCGTCGGGTTGCGGCTCAGCTCGGCCACGCTGACCAGGCTGAGGAACGGCAGCATGAGCTGGTTCAGCGACGCGATCTGGCTGTGCGCGAAGATCGTGCACCGGTCCGGGTCCAGCCCGGCCGCCAGGTAGTCGGCGATCAGCCCGAGCACGTCGGCGGGCAGCGTGTCCGGCGAGTCCCGGTCGGTGATCGTCTGGTAGTCGGCCACCAGCACCATCACGTCCACGCCGAGGCGCTGCAGCCGGACCCGGTTCAGCAGCGTGCCGAACAGGTGGCCGACGTGCAGCGGGCCGGTGGGCCGGTCCCCGGTGAGCACCCGGAACCGGCCGGGGTCGGCCCGGATGGCGGCTTCGAGTTCCGCGCTGCGGCGCTGCGCGGCGGCCAGCGACGGCGCTACCGGAGCGGCCGGCATGGGGTCGAGTAGTGGAGTGGCGGGCATGGTGTTGGCGGGCACGGTGTTGGCCAGCATGGGGGCCTCCTGAGTTCAGGCCTCCGGCCGCGACCGGCTGGTGACACGAAACCGGCCCGCCGGAGGCGGGCCGTCAAGCGCATGGGGACAGCTACCGCCTTACCGCGGCAGCCACCAGCCCAGGCCGAAACGAGTCACGTATTCACTGTAACAATGAGCCGGGTGCGGATGCTGCAACCAGGCGGGCTGATCAGCGACCCGCTGGAACCCTACGCGCGGGTGGACCGGACCCGGCCGGACGGCGGCCCGTGGCTGATGGCCCACATGGTCGGCGGCCTGGACGGCTGCGCGGCCATCGGTGGCCGGGTCGGCGACCTGTCCACCACACCGGACGCGGAGCTGTTCATCCTGATGCGGGCGCTGGCCGACGTGGTGCTGGTCGGGGCGGAGACGGTGCGCCAGGAACGGTACGGCCCGGTCCGGCTGCCGGCCGACCGGGTGGCGGTGCGGCGCGCGGCGGGCCGGCCTGATACCCCGCCGCTGGCCGTGGTGACCCGGTCGCTGGACCTGGACTGGTCGGCCCCGGCGTTCACCGGGGCCCCGCCGGACCGGCGGACGCTGGTGCTCACCTGCGCCGCGGCCGACCCGGCCCGGCTGGCCCGGGCCAGCGAGGTGGCCGAGGTCATCGTAGCCGGGCAGGACCGGGTCGAGCCGGTCGAGGCGATGGCCATGCTGGCCGGGCTCGGTCACCATGTGGTGCTGTGCGAGGGCGGCCCGACCTGGCTGGGCGAGCTGGTCAGCGCGGGCCGGCTGGACGAGCTCTGCCTGACCATCGCGCCGCTGATGGGCGGCGACCCGCTGCCGGTGTCGGTCACCCCACCCGGTGCGCCGCTGCGCCACTTCGCGCTGCGCCACGTGCTGCAGGCCGATGACACGCTGTTCCTGCGCTACGAGCGAGGCCGCGATGAGCGATGATGTGTTCGGCACGCTGATGTCCGCCCTGGACCCGCCGCTGGCCGTGGTCACCACCGCGGCCGCGGGTGAGCGGGCGGGCTGCCTGGTCAGCTTCCACGGCCAGTCCAGCATGGCCCCGGAGCGGTACTGCGTGTTCCTGTCCAAGGCGAACCACACCTACGGCGTGGCGCTACGGGCCAGCCACCTGGCCATCCACTTCCTGGCCGCCGGTGACCTGCCGCTGGCCGAGCTGTTCGGCGGGCAGACCGGGGACACGGTGGACAAGTTCGCCGGCCTCCAGGTGACGCCCGGGCCGGGTGACGTGCCGCTGCTGGCCCGGTGCCCGCGCTGGCTGGCGGCGCGCCGGATCGCGCTGCTGGACGAGGGCGGCGACCACGTGACCGTGCTCACCGAGCCGGTGGCCGCGCGGGCCAGCGGCCCGTTCACCCCGCTCCGGGTGGCCGAGGCGGGGCACATCCGGCCGGGTCACAACAACCGGGAACGGCACGACCCCGAGGCTTAACGCCGCTACCCGGCCGGCGCACTCGGCCGGTGTCCGGCGACGTCCCCAGCGCATCCGGGCACTCGGCCCGCCCCCGCCCGTCACCCCCAGCGCATCCGGCGCACGTTGTCCGGGTCGGCCCAGCTGATCTCGGCCGGCCGACCGAGGAACTCGGCGTACCGCTCGGCCGCCGCCACCAGCCGGCTCCGGTCCAGCCGACTGAGGCGCCCATACGGGGCCAGGCTGATCTGCACCGACTGGGCGCTGGCCACCCGCTTCCACAGCCCCGCGGCCCGGCCGTCCAGCAGCATGACCGGGTTGAGCAGGTCACCGGACGGCACCGGGCGGCCGTCGAGCAGCAGGCCCCGGTCCTTGTAGGCCACGGTGTACTCGTCGAACGCGGGCAGCAGGTATGCCCCCTCCAGCGGCGCCACCGCGTCGTTGGGCGAACCTGCGCCCTCCCAGTACAGGTCGCCGTCGCGGTCTGCAGCGGCCAGCGCCGGGCCGGCCAGCTCGATGGCCCGCCTGGCCTCGGCCTGGGTCAGCCCGGACCACCAGCCGAAGTCGCGCAGGGTGGCCGGGCCGTGGCTGGTGAAGTAGCGCACCGCCAGCTCGGCCAGCGGCTCGGCGGGCTGGCGCGGCGCCGCGGCCCACTCGTCGAGCAGCACGAACACTGGCTGCCCGCGGCGCACCGGGCCGATGCAGATCAGGCCGGTCATCGACAGGTGGCCCAGGATGTGATTGCCGCGGCCGCCGTTGGGCGAGGCGGAACAGTCGATGCC
>DASXIN010000121.1:0-28261 GCA_036497945.1 Streptosporangiaceae bacterium
ACAACCTCGACGTGATCAAAACCGCCGACTGGGTCATCGACCTCGGCCCAGACGGCGGGTCACGGGGCGGCGAGGTGATCGCCACCGGCACCCCCGAACAGGTAGCCCAGGCCGACGACAGCTACACCGGCCAGTTCCTGAGGGGAATCTTGGGCGCTGAGGACATGGCACCAGGCCGTGCCGCCTGAGGGTCGTCCCGGGAAGTAGGCCACGAACGGGACGACGCGGCGTAGGGCCGGCCGGTCCGGCCGGGCAACAGCCTTGTCCGGTGCAATCGCCGGATCACAGGCAACCCGGCACGGCCAGGACCTGGTCGTTGCCGGGCTCGCGCTAATGCTCGCTAGATTCCCCCGGCAGCGCCGTGGCGGGTCAGCGTGGTGTCCACCAGGGCACCGCTGGGCGGCCACTAGCGCCGCTCTTCGTCGCCGGGGTCGGCGGCGGAATAACCCTCGCGGCCGAACCAGAGCCTGACCCTGGCCGGAGTGCCAGGTCCTAGCGGTCGGCGCCGGCAGCGGCCTCTACCAGACATGGCATCGGCGCCTCGCTCGGCATCGCGATAGCCGACTCGCCCGAGCCCCGAGCCCACAGGCGGCAGGGGGCCTGGGCCGCCCACGTCCGCTGATAACGCCAGACCCCCGTCGAACCGACGCTCAGCGGTATGAGCGGGCGCTCCCAGCGCCCCAAACAGAGAGCTGTCCATGAGCCCGGGTTGCATTGGCTATAACTGTCGAGTGCCCTCCCTACCGACTCTGGTGGTTGTCAGCGGCGCCATCTGCCGGGATGAGATCAAGGAAGGCATGGCCCATCCCAATCCCGGATTCGTAGCGGCGCCGGGCGATGAGCTGACGATGCGGACACTTCCCATCTTCTTCGATGTCGTGGAGTTGCTGCTGCGTGCGGGGGTCACGACTGCAAACGCACACCATCAGCGGCATGACCGAGCGTTTCTGGGCACGGCGCGGCTTATATAAGCATGCAGGCACGCCCGTCCTTTGCCGTGGACGCCCGCGATGCTCGGAACGCTGATGAAGCGATAAAAGGCCAAATAAACGCGCGCCGACCCGCCGATCGGTGCGGCAACCCGGGTCGCAGGGGTGATCGCCTATGCCGCGCCGAACGGTCGTTATGTCGCTCCGGCAGTCTGGGCGCGCCAGGGGTGCTGGTTGCCTGCGAGTTGTTCGTTGGTGCTTACCAATGTGGGGTATGGTAGCTGGCTCCGACGGTTCGAGTGAGGCCGCCAGGTGGCGGGTGTTTATCTCCCATACCTCTGAGCTGCAGGACTCCCGGTAGGGGGTCGTATGTGGCAGCCGTGCTGCGGCAGTTTCGGCTGCCGGGCACGTGACCATGGACATGTCCGACTTTCGCCGCCAATTAGCCTGCCTCACAGCTGTGGCGCATCCGGAGGGCCACGAGGGCCGCCTCGCCGGCCAGGCCGAGGCCACCGATTGACCGCAGAGACGATAACAAGGATGTGCAGCAACTTCGCCGCCGCGGCGGCGACTGCCCGAGCAACGCGGCGAGAATGAGCGAGAGCGCCCGGCCGGGGTGGTTCCGTGACATGCCCGGGGTGGCGGCTACAGGGTCTGGCGGGGTGAGAAGGATCGTTCCGTGCAAGCTGCCGTTGCCCGGCGCCTCGGCGGTGATCTCCATGGTGCGGAACTGGCGGGGGTCGACTCCTGTGGTCATCGTGAGGATGGCCGATCCCGATTTATCCACGACGAACGCGGACCTAGCCCGTTTACCATCTGTCCTGCAGCGACTCGCTGTAGCCTGGCAACTCGCCGGCGGCGGTCCCGCGCTGGCGCGCCCGGGCACGCTCGGGCGGAATCGCAGCGCGATTTGGGTGACAGCAGGGGGGGAGCCATGGCTGTCTTTAGTCCTGGCCTGCGGCCAGTGGAAGAGCCCAGGGACAAGGGTCTCAAGACGGGCGCTCTTGGCCTGGCGTCCAGCGTGGCCATCGGGATGGCCTCGACCGCCCCGGCCTACAGCCTGGCCGCGACGCTTTTTTTCGTGGTGGCCGCCGTCGGGCTGAAGTCCCCGCTGGTCGCGGTGCTGGCGTTCGTGCCGATGCTGTTGTGCTCGGTCGGCTTCAGCGAGCTGAACAAGGCCGACCCCGACTGCGGGACCACGTTCATCTGGGCGGCCCGGGCGTTCGGGCCGAGGACCGGCTGGGCCGGCGGCTGGGCCATCGTGGCGGCCGACGTGCTGGTCATGACCAGCCTGGCCCAGGTGGCCGGGCAGTACCTGTTCTTCCTTATCCAGGGACCGAACAGCGCGATCGGTGGCAGCGCCTCCGGCGGGTGGGTGCTGCTGGTCGGCATTTTGTGGATCGCCGCGATGACCTACCTCTGCTACCGCGGCATCGAGGTCTCGGCCAGGGTCCAGAAGACGCTGCTGTCCATCGAGATCACCATCTTGCTGGTCCTGTCGGTCACGGCGCTGATCCGGGTATACGGCAGTCATCCGCCAGGGTCGCTGCACCCGAGCCTCAACTGGCTGTCGCCGTCGCACCTGCCCGTCTCGGCCTTTGTGTCCGGGCTCATCTTGATGCTGTTTATCTACTGGGGCTGGGACACCGCCTTGTCGGTGAATGAGGAGACCGCGGACAAGTCCCGGACGCCGGGCCGGGCGGGGATCATCTCGACGGTCCTGCTGCTCGTCACGTACGTGATCGTGATCATCGCCGTGCAGGCGTTCGCTGGCATCGGCGGCAAGGGCGTCGGGCTGACGAATCCGGCGCACCAGTTCGACGTGCTGTCGGTCACCGGGGGCGCGATCTTCGGCAGCTCCGGGTTCGGCACGGTCTTGTCCCGGCTGCTGTTCCTCATGGTGCTCAGCTCGGCCGCCGCCTCCACCCAGACCACGATCTTGCCGTCCGCGCGTACGACGCTGTCGATGGCCGCTTACGAGGCGCTGCCCGAGTCGTTCGCCAAGATCAGCCACAGGTACCTGACCCCGACGGTGTCCACCCTGGTGATTGGCGCGGTCTCGATCATCTTGTACATCCCGCTGAACTACATCTCCGGCGGCAACCCGATCGCTGATGCGGTCACCGCGATTGGCCTGTACATCGCGTTCTACTATGGGCTGACCGCGTTCTCCTGCGTCTGGTACTACCGGGCCACGCTGACCAGCAGCGCCTGGAATCTGTGGATGCGCGGCATCCTGCCCGGGCTGGGCGGGCTGATCATGTACGCGGCTGGCTTCTACAGCCTGCAAAGCGACTGGGTCGCGTCCAACAGCTACACCACGTGGACGGTGCCGGTCTTGCACTGGCAGGTCGGCGGTATCTTCATCATCGCCGCGCTGGCCGCGGCGGCCGGAGTGATCAGCTTTGCCTTCATGCGCGTCACCGCCCCCGCCTTCTTCCGCAACGAAACACTCACCAGGACCACTCCCGTGCTCGTCTCTAACAAGGAGCTGCTTTAACCACGAGCTGTCAGCTACGCCGGCGCCGGGTCAGCCGCCGCCGGGCACCAAGCCGGGGCCTGACCAGCCAGCAGCTGGCCCCGGGGGACGTCGGGGACGCTGTTCACGGGGTCCCCCGATCGGGCCGCATCTTGCCCGGGCGGGCGGAATCCGGATGCCGCCGACCCGGGAACGGCCTAGTCACTGGAGGAATTACCTATCCACGCCGACAATTGGCAGGCTAGGGCAGCGATGGTGCAGCCCGGCCGCTAGCTGATCTCGCCGACCGAGACGGACCCGGCGGGGACAGGGGGGAAAACGACATGGCCTCTTCAACTCGGCCCGCCGATGTCGGTGCAGCCGATGAGCCGGATCTGGCTCCGCGCACCGGCCCGCCTGGGGCCCGCCATACCACGGATCCACGGACGGCGCGCCCGCGGCAGCGCGCCGTGACCAGCGTAGTTCCGCCCGCGGGCCCGGCAGGCGCGGCCCGCGGCCGGCCGTCCTGGCCCATCCGGTCCGGGACAGTGCCGGCGCTGGCCGACGGTTTTAGTGCCAGGCCGGAGACGTCCCCCGGCCTGGCGGCTGCGCTGTCGGCCGGGGCCGCGGTTGCGCTCGTCCCCGATCGGGCGGCGGCACCGGGTATCCGCCCGGGCCCGCTGCCGGCTCCCGATGCGCAGGACTGGCTGAGGTCATCGGGTAAGACCCAGCTCGCCGCGTCCTTCGCCGAGGCGCTGTGGCACTCAGGCGGTGTGGACCTGCTGGTCTGGATCGAGGCCACGAGCCGGGCCTCGGTGCTGTCCGGCTATGCCGCGGCGACGGCCGCCGTGACCGGCCGGGAGCAGGCGAGCAGCTGTGAGTCAGTCGCTGCCCAGTTCCTGAGCTGGCTGGGCGAGACCAGCCGTTCATGGCTGGTGGTACTCGACGACCTATCCGCCCCGGCGAACCTCGATGGTCTGTGGCCGGCCGGCCCGACTGGCCGGGTGCTGGTGACCTCTGCCGAGGCTGCGGCCGTCCCCGGCGGCATGCGGGCCGTGCCGCTCGGGCCGTTCAACCTGCGTGAGGCCATTAGCTATCTGAGCGGGCGCCTGGCGGCCGACCCGGACAAGCGGCAGGGTGTGATCGAACTGGCTCAGGACCTGGACTTGGAGCCGGTCGCGCTGGCCCAGGCCAGCGCGGTGATCGCCAACACCCCGCTGTCATGCCGCGAGTACCGGGCCCATTTCGTGCGCAGGAGAGAGCAGCTGGCGGAATCCGCCAGCGCACGGCCGTCAGCAGCCGCGGTGACATGGACGTTCTCGCTCGGACGGGCGGACCAGCTGGCGCCGGGCCGATCGGCCCAGTTGCTGCTGGCCCTGGCCGCCCTGCTGGACGGGCACGGCATTCCCGAAACCATCCTCATGGCTCCTGCGGCAGGCGATTTCCTCGCGCGCGGCGGTGACGTCCCGGCCGACAGCGAGAGCGCCCGCGCGGCGCTGGCAGCGCTGGAACAGGCCGGCGAGCTGACCGTCGAACGGGTGACCGCACCGCCGACAGTCCGGATCAGCCCACTGCTGCAGGCCGCGCTGCAGGCCGCGATGCCCGAGGGCATGCCGGATCAGGCGGCGCGTTCGGTCGCGGACGCACTGCTCCAGGCCTGGCCAGAACAGGAGCAGCCTGGCTGGCCTGCCTCCGGTTTGCGATCGTGCGTGGCGACCCTCCGGCGGATCGCCGGAGACCGGCTGTGGGACGGCGGCTGCCATCCTGTGCTGGTGCGGGCGGGGGACAGCCTGGACCGCGCCCGCCTGACCGAACCTGCGGTAGACCATTGGTGCGACCTTGCCACGACGAGCGGCCGATTGCTCGGCGGCGAGCATCCGGACACGATGCTGGCCGTCCAGCGGGTGGCCGACGCCTACCTTGCGGCCGGGCGCGCGGCCGACGCCATCCCGTGGTTCCAGTGGGTCCTCGACACGCTGACCCACAAGCTCGGGCCGGACCACCGTGATGTGATCGAGGCGCGGCGCCGCCTGGGCCATGCCCTCGTGGCAGCGCTCCAGCTCCCGGCCGCGATCACCATCCTTGAACGCGCCGTCTCCCAATTCGAGCAGGTCTACGGGCCCGGGCATACCGACACGCTCGGCGCGCGGGACGAACTCGCCGCCGCCTACCTGGCCGCGGGCCAGTACTCCGACGCCATCACCCTCTACAGGCGCACGCTGGCCGACCGGGACCGCGCCCAGGGAGCCCGGCACCCGCAGACGATGACTACCCGTCACGGCCTGGCCGACTCCTACCTGGCCAGCGGCCGGGCAAAAGAGGCAGTCGCGGCCTACAAGCGGGTGGTGGCCGACCGGGAGCGCGTCCTTGGGCCCGATCATCTGGACACGCTCACGGCACGGAACAACCTCGGCGCCGCCTACCAGCAGACGGGCAAGACAGCGGCGGCGGAACTGGCCTGCCAACAGGCCTGGGCCGGGCTCGAACGGGTCCTCGGCCCCCGTCACCCTGACACGCTGCGGAGCCGCGCGGGGCTGGCCCAGGTATACCGCCAGCTGGGGCGCTACGGCGACGCCCGCGCGCTGCTGCGCGACACCGTCGACCGCCTGCAGCGCATCTTGCCCGACGGCGATCCGCTGATCACCGAACTGCGCCAGAGCCTGGCCGACATCGGCGAGGAGTAACTCCCGCGGAGGAAGCCCAGGCCGGCGCCCGGCCGCGGCCGACCCCAATGTTTCGCGCCCGGCCGGAGGCGTGATCCCGGCCGCGGACAAGACGGCCTTAACCCCGGCGCTGGTGTCCCTGCAGGGGCTCCGGAACCGCATCATGGTCGCTGAGCTGCGGTGCCGCCGCCATGTTCGCCATGGGTAGCGGCCTGGTGAGCAGCGAGCACCCCGCCCGCGCGTGCCTGTCAGCCGCCGGATATCGGGTAGATCCCCGAACCCGGCGGTGGCCGGCCGGTCGTACAACGGTCCCAAGACCGATCACCAGCGAACCGCCTGCCCGGGCTGGCCAGCCAGCGGCCGGTTGATGCAGGCTCCGGCGCAGCGGGACTTCGGCACCATAGGGGCGTCCGCGCAACACACCTGTGACGGGCCCGGCGGCTGCACAGGACACGCGATTCCCGGCAAAACTAGCGCCCACTGAGATCTTGCCCCCCAGTCTGCCCCCCCGGCGACCGCCAATCCGCAGTAGTCGGCACCGTTCCTGGCAGTCCAGCGTTTAGTTCCCGTGGACCCCTGAACTGCCCCCGGAATGATCTTTCCACCAACCGGGGGGCAGCCAGGATCCGGCGCTTCGGGCAGGCTTTGACGGCCGGCTCTAACCAGGCCCGCAACTCCCCCGGCCGACACGGCCATAGGACCTGGTGATCTCGCCTCCAACGGCCGACGCCACCGCGGACCCGGGCCATCCGGGCCGGTTCCCGCCGAGAGCCGACAACGGGCCACACACCGCCGAGCGCTGCCTCAGCCGGGGATGAGGATCGCCCGGCCGCGGATCCGGCCGTGGCGGAGGTCATCGATCGCGTCGTTGGCGGCTTCCAGGGGGTAGCGGGTGGAGTGGAGCACCACTTTGCCTTGGCCGGCGAGGGCGACGAGACCGGCGAGGTCGGGGTTGGTGCCGATGAGGTTCCCCACGATGCTGATTTCGCCCAGTACGAGCTGGATGGTGGGAAGCGTGACTGTGCCGCCGTAGCCGACCAGGTAGTACGTGCCCCCTGTGCGCAGCATCGCGACGGAGTCGCTGATCGTGTTGTCTTCTCCGACGAAATCGAAGACCGCGTCGGCGCCCGAGCCGGTGAGATCACGAACCTGCTGCGCTTGTTGCCCGTCAGCGGTGACCACGTGATCCGCGCCACAGTTAAGGGCCAGCTTTAGCGCATCCTCGCTGGTGTCCACCGCGATGACCTGCGCTGAGGTCATGGCTTTGAGGCACTGGATGCCGATGTGGCCCAGCCCGCCGGCGCCCACGGCGACAGCGGAGGAACCCGGGCCCAGCGCCGGGACGGCTTTGCTGACCGCGTGGTAGGCGGTCAGGCCGGCGTCGGCTAGCGCGGCGACTTCGGCTGGCGCGGCGCTGGCGGGGAGCTTGACGATGGCCAGGGCGCTGGTCTTGAACAGTTCGGCCATCCCGCCGGCGCACATCAGGCCTGGCAGGTTTGGTCCTCTCGCGCATCGCATGTCATCCCCGGCCCGGCAGGCGGGGCATACGCCGCAGGTGAGGTTCGGGTGGCAGATGACGGGATCACCGACGGCCAGGTGCTCGACCGCCGGACCGACGGCGTGGACCCAGCCGGCGTTTTCGTGCCCGAGGATCACGGGCAGCTCGGCCGGGATGACGTCGGCGAACCAGCCGTCGATGATGTGGATGTCGGTGCGGCACAGCCCGGCGCCGCCGATCCTGACGACGACGTCGTCCGGCCCGGTCGCCTGGGGTTCTGGCACGTCGTCCACCTGCGGTGGCTGCCTGTATGAGTGCACTCGGATCGCCTTCATGGATGCTCTCCTTCCAGGGAGCCCCAGCGTGCGCCCCGGTGGTCGCGGTGCGGTCGCGGCCTGGTCGCAGTCCCCCGGCGAGCTAGGACACAAGGGCGCCGAGCTGTTCTGCGCGCCGCAGCCACCCGGTCATGCCGATCCGCTGGAACTGGCCGGCTGCTGCCTCCAGCAGCGGGCGTGCGCTGGAATAGCGTTCATCCCGGGTGTGCATGAGCGCCTGATCGAAGTCGGTGATGGCCCGCAGTGGGCGTGCCTCTTGTTCTTCGAGCGCCGAGCGGGCCTGCCCGAACCACTGGCTGGCTTCCTCCGGGCGGCCATCTACGGCGCACAGGCGGGCGAGGGACAGCCGCAGGTCCATCATCGGGAACCGGAAGTCGGCGGGGAGGGCCTTGAGGCGCAGGGCGGCTTCGACGGGCCGCAGATGGTCGCGGCGGCGCAGCAGCCACAATGCCTCTGCTGTGTCCGAGGCGGTCCGGGTGTAGTTCAGGGCCCAGGCCGGCGCTCGTGCTAGCGCCTGGACGGGCAGCGCGAGCATCGCCATCGCCTTCTCACCTTGGCCAAGGTGGGCAGCGGTCCGGGCGCAGCCTGCGCGCATGGGGGCGCGTGCCCAGCGCGGCACGGGGTCCTCGGTGCCGGCCAGTTCGTCGAATACCGTCTGCATGCCGGCCCAGTCTTCGCCGGTTGCGAGGGTAAGCGCGTCCCGCGCACCCTCGACGTGGATCCGTTCCCAGCTCCAGCCCGTGCCTGGGATGCGGTCCGCCAGTTCGCGTGTCTCCGCAAGCGCCGCCTGCGCGCCCCGGAGATCGCCCAGCGCGGCCAGGGCGCGGGCGATGCTCGCCCGGCAGTGGACTTCCCTGGCCAGCTCGCCGCGGGAACGGGCTTGCGCCGCCGCCTCCTCGAAGACCGGTAGCGCGGGTCGCAACGCGCCCAGGAGATACAGCAGTACCGTCGGGTCCTGCGCGGCCTCGGCGGGCACGCTCTCCCGCCTGCCATAGATGGCCGCGACCGCGTACCTGGCGAGGTCGACGCTGCGCGAGACCATCCGGGGTGACCGGTACAAGATGGCCAGCGCCTGCCGCCGCCGCGGCTGGTCCAAGGGGAGGCCGACGTGCTCGGGGTCGGCCGCCTCCTTGCGATCCAGGGCCAGCAAGGTGAGCGCCGCCCACGCCTCGTTCCGCGAAGAACCGGCGTAGACCAGGCCTGTCGGCGCGAGTAGCCAGGCGTGCGCGCTGCTGCCCGCCGCGCTCAGCGCGGAGGTGACCTCGGCGAGATAGTCCGCGGCGGCGTGGGCGCCTTCACCCTTGGCTATCTGTTCCGCGGTGGCGCGGGCTGCCGTTACCGCCTCGTCAAAGCGCAGCGCCCAGGCCAGTGCCAGCCCGAGCCGGGCCCGGACTGTGGTGAGCCGATCGTCGTCCGGTCCGGCGAGATCGGCGGCGGTGGTGAGGAAGGCGACGGCCGTCTCGTGCGCTCCCGCGGCTTGCGCCAGGTCCGCGGCCTCGATCGCAGCGCCAACTCCGGCTGCCGTGCCTGGCAGGGCCCGGCTGAGTGCGTACTGGGCGACGATCTCGGCCGGCTCCGCGCAGGCGGGAACCCGTGCCCGGGCCGTCTCAAGGGCGTGCGCCAGACGCCGGTGAAGCCGGGCCTGCCGAGAGGGGCTGAGGGTGTCATAGATCGCCTGCCGGGCCAGGGCGTGCCCGAACTCGTAGCGCTCGGGGGCCTCGCCGGGCCGGATCAGTTCCGCGGCGAGCAGCTCGTCAAGCGCGGCCAGCGCGGCGCTGTCGTCAAGGTCCGCGGCCGCGGCGGCGACCGGGAAAAGGAACGGCCCGGCAAACCCGGATGCGGACTCCGCGAGGAAGTTCGCCTCGGGCGGCAGCCGCGCGCGGCGGCGGGCAAGGACCTGCCGCACTCCTTCGGGAACCGCCACCAGCGGGAGGCTCGCCTCCAGGGCTCCGGAGCCGCCCTCAGCCAGTGCGCACTCCTCCATGAGGTAGCGGATCATTTCCTTGGCGAAGAACGGGTTACCGCCCGTATGCGCCGCAATGGCCGTGATCAGCAACGGTGAAACCGGCGCCCCCGCCTCAGCGGAAACCAGTTGCCCGACCCCTTCGGTGCCCAGCGCCTGGAGCCGGATCGTCGTGCACTCGGTCTCTGCCTGCACCGCACCTAGAACGTCTGCCAGCGGATCCTCCGCCGATATCTCGGTCGTGCGGTACGCCCCGGCCATCAGAAGCCGCCGGTGCCCGCAGCTGCGGGCAACATGACGCATCATCATCGCCGTGCCCGCATCAGCCCATTGCAGGTCATCCAGAACAAGCAGCACCGCCGCGCCGGCGGACAGAGCCGTGAAGAACTGCACCGCCGCGTCAAGCAGCCGGAAGCGTTCCTCATCCGGCTGCAGGGCTGGCGGTGGGGTGAGCTCAGGCAGCAGCTCAGACAGACGCGGCGCGATCTGCGCCAGCACGCAGGCGGCCGGGCCAAGATCGGCCGCAAGCCGCCCCCGGCCCATCGACTCGCCGTACCCGGTGATCGCTTCGGCGAACGGGCGGAACGGCGGCACCCACGCGCCCTCGACACAGCGTCCAGCAAGCACAACAGCCGAGCCGGCCCGCGCGCCATCGGCGAGCTGCTGCAGCGCGTGGGACTTGCCAATCCCAGGCTCACCCGCCAGGAGAACCACACCACCCCGCCCGGTGACCGCTTCCTCGAAGCGTCCCAGCAGACGAGACATCTCAGGGCCGCGGCCGAAATACCCCCGCCCGGCCCTCTCCCGCGGCCGCTGCTGAGGATGCCAAACGAGCCCGCCCGATTGCTGCAAGATCGCCTGATGCAGGTGACGCAGCTCAGCGCCCGGATCGACCCCCAGATCCTGCTCAAGGACCCGCCGCAGCCGGCCGAACGCGTCGAGGGCCTCCGCCTGCCGCCCGTCGCGGTAAAGCGCGACCATCAGCTGGCCCCACCGCCGTTCACGCAAAGGACCACCGGCCACCAAGGCCTCAAGGCCCCCCACCACTTCGTGATGGCGGCCCAGCGCGAGCTCCGCATCGAACAGATCCTCCAGCGCCGCCTCGCGCAGCTCCTCAAGCCTCAGCGCTTCCGCGGCCGCGAACGGGCGATGTGCGAACTCGGCCAGCGCCGGGCCCCGCCACAAGCCCAGGGCCCGCCTCAACAGCCGCGCGGCCGCGGCCGGGTCGCCCCCAGCCATCTCCTGGCGGCCCTCACCGATCAGGCTCTCCGCCAGCCCCGCGTCCACCATGCCCGGCGCGGCCCGCAGGCAGTACCCAGCTGGCAGGCTCACGATGCTCAAACCCTCAGCTCCGGCCAGCGCACGGCGGACGCGAAGCACATAATTCTGCAGCGTTTTCACGGCCGTCCGGGGCGGATCATCCCCCCACAGCGCATCCGCCAAATAGGCAGCACTGACAGCCTCACCACAATGCACCGCCAGCGCCGCGAGCAGGCAACGCTCCTTGACCCCACCCAGCCGAATCGGTCCCTCACCCACCAGCTCGACCGGGCCAAGGATCCCGAGCCACCTGCGCTCCGGCCGCACACCCACCCGGACAGTGTGTCCCGCGCCAGACTTCCAGGCCAAGGGCATTTAGTCCCGCATGAACCGTGCCGGTTCATAGCCCGCGCCTCCGGGAGCGGGGCCGCACTCCACGGCCAGCGCCGGGCCGCAGCCGCCGTCAAGCGCAATCTGCTTGACCGCGGCGAGGACCGGAGCACGCCGGCCCAGGCAGGAACGACCACCCTATTGACACAGAATGAGCCACGGCCGAGCATCGGCAGCCGCGGCGGTAGGCACGCAGATCACCCAGATCTGCGCGCATCACGGTGAAGCGCCACACCCAAGTCGGCCGTGCCGATCGGCGGATATCGTCGCTAGCGTCTGGGCCATCGGTCACGCTGAGTGACAAAGACGGGCCGTCTACGGGCAGCCGCCAACAGCCCGGTGGAAAGCTCCGATGATCATTCTTATCGATCTGTCCTTTCCCCAGCGACCGGGTGCGGCGGGCGCCGTGAGCGGCCCGCCGGTGACCGTATCGCCGCGGCCCTGGCTGTCACACAGAGTGATTGCCGGCGGGCCGGGCCGGTGGCACGATTGCCTGGTGGGCGTGCGGGCCGGGCATGGTGTCGGATGTGGCCGGAGTGTCGCGGGATCTTGCCATGCTGTTCGCATGGGTAATGCCGGCCCGGCAGCCATGGGAGGCGATATGCGCAAACTGATCGTGAGCAGCCTGGTCTCACTCGACGGCCTCTACGGTGATCCGCAGTCGTGGGCCGGGGATTTCGCACCCGCTCGATAGCGCCGCCCTCGCTGGGCTCGCCGAACAACTCGAACGGGCGAGAAAGGCGGGCTGAAGGGCAGGTCGGCCACGGCTAGGAGGGCTAGAGGTAGCGATGGACGAAGGCGATCGCTATGCCGCCCTCGCCGACGGCCGCTGCCACGCGCTTCACCGATCCGGAGCGGACATCGCCGATGGCGAAGATTCCCGGGGCGCTCGTTTCGACAGCGAACGGCTCGCGATCAGCCTTCCACTGTCCCGCCTTCATCGCGTCGGCTCCCGTCAAGACGAAGCCGTGCTCGTCGCGTGCGATCTCCGAGGGGAGCCAGTCGGTCGCCGCGTCGGCGCCGATGAGGACGAAGAGCGCCGTCGTATCCCGTCGAGATGTCGTGCCGGCCCTTCGATCGATGACCTCGATCGCCTCGAGTTGTTCGTCTCCGTGCACGGCGACGACCTCGGATCGCGTTTCCACCCGGATGTTCGCTTTCGTCGCTATCTGCTCGATGAGGTATTGAGACATGCTCGCAGCGAGCGACTCGCCACGTACGAGGAGCGTCACCGATCGGGCGTGGCTGGAGAAGAAGATGGCGGCCTGGCCGGCAGAGTTGCCCGCCCCGATCAGATATACATCGTTTCCCTGGGCCAGACCGGCGTCGCTGCGCGCCGCACCGTAGTAGACACCGGAGCCGACAAGCCGATCGACCGAATCGAGCTCAAGGCGCCGCCACTCCACGCCCATCGCGAGGACGATCGACCTCGTTCGGAGAACGTCGCCTCCATCCAGCCTGACGGTCAGTTCGGCCGGGTCGATGCCTTCGACCCGACGGGTCACCACGATCTCGGCGCCCAGCCGCTTCGCCTGTTGCAGCGCACGACTCGCGAGATCGTCCCCGGAGACGCCGAATGGGAACCCCGTGTAGTTCTCGATCCGGGTCGAGGTACCGGCCTGCCCGCCCGGAGCGAAGGACTCGATCAGCCCCGTCTGTAGGCCCTCGGAGGCGCCGTTGACCGCCGCCGTCAGACCCGCCGGCCCGCCGCCCACGATCACCACGTCGTAGAGCGCCCGGCTCGGCGCAACCGTCAGTCCAGCGACCGTGGCGATAACGCGCATGGTCGGCGCGACCAGGCGCGTGCCGTCGCGCAGCTCCACCACCGGATAGGGGGCGGCCACGGCGGCTCCAGCTCCGGCGCGTGCAACCGCGGCGGGATCGTCGGGGTCCTGGCGATCGTGGGGAATCTGGTTGCGATGCAGGAAGCTCTCAGCGGCGTGGACTCCCGGGTCGAGCGGCGGACCGATCACGAACATCGCCGGCTCGAGCGGCTGGGCAGTGGCCGCCCTGAGCATCTCCTGACGCTCCAACGCGGCGGCGCCCACCGTTGCCGAGACCTGGGGCGCCATGGCGGCGAGCGTGTGGAACACGTTGACGCTCAGCTTGAGCACGCGCGAAGGCTCGACGGCCCGCATGCTTGCGGGCAACGGCGTACCCAGGATCATCGGGATCTCGCCTCCGAGTTCCCCTGGAAGCCGGATTCCGATCACGCGCTCGACGCCGTTGACAAGCTTCGTCAGCTCCGTTTTCCCCTCGACCACGACCGCCAGGAATCGACCTTCGCCTTCGTGGGCTACGTACTCCCCGGCGGTGAGGTGGATGTCCTCGACAGAGCCGACGAGGTACTCCAGCTCATTCTCCGCAAGCGTCGAGAAGAGCGGAATCGTGGCCAGCTCAGCGACGGTAATCACAATGCCCTCACACGCTCTCCCGCCTAGCGTCCCTGCAGCCCAAGCAACTCAGGTTACGATTACCGCACGAGACTACTGCGCCGGGTCTTCCATCGGTAAGACCAGGGAACAAGCACTGGCCCACGAACATTTGTCTTCCGGTTGGTCGAGATGACCACGGTCATCCGCAAGGGAAGCAAACGGGCGCCCGGACTTGACCGCAGAGGTCTCCGATGCCGTGGCGAGAGGTGCCCAGACTTACCCCCTTCGACTCGGCAGCGCGTTTGTAACGGGCGCTCCTGGCGTCAGCGTCTGGGCGTTTGGACGTTGATGTTGCAGTCATGCTTGCGACGAGGCCCGCCAGGGGGGTGTGTCACCGGCTTTCTCTCACCGATCTGTCATTTTCCTCGGCGACCGAGTGCGAGCGGCACCCGGATCTGGCCGGCAGCGACCATCGGCTGAAGCCCCGGCCGATGGTCGCTGAGAGTCAGCGGTGGCGGGCTACGGCCTTACGGGTTTCGGCGCCGATCGCCGAATCGGTAGTTCACGGAGGGCTTTAAGGCGGGCTTCCATCGCGTACCGAAACACCTCTTCTGTAGCCATCGGCTATCTCGGGACTGGAAGCGTCTCTCCGGGCAGAATTAACGAGACGTCGCAGGTTGAAATCGGGCCACGGATAGGCGCTTGCCTACGAGGCCGGGGCGCCACCCGGCATCGCTGGCTATCGGATCGTCGATCGCCGGAGGCGCTTCCTCCGGCGCCAGACGTGCACCGCCAGGTAGACGACGAGAACGGCCCCGGAGAGGAGGTGCCACCTGCCAAAGGGTCTGGGGAGCGGCAACCGTATCGGCACGCCGCGGCTCCAGTCCAGGACGCCTGACACGAGCACGTTCAGGGTGATGAGGAGGAGCAGGAGGTCCGAGACGGTGAGGCGGATCCTCCGTCCGGCGATCGTCCGGGCCCGGACGATCTGGGTGGTCATGCGGGCGAGGGTCCGGCGGCGCTGGGCCAGGTGCACGACCACCAGTCCGACGAAGACAAGGCCGATGTCGGTGTGGAGGGCGATCCGCACGTGCAGAAGCTGCAGTGTGCCGAGTGCGGCCGCTGCCGAGCATAGGAGACCGAGATGGATCGCCCAGCGGGAGAGGGAGCGGCGCGCGGTCCGGCGGTCGGCCGGCCGTTCGAGCGACGTCCCGGCCTGCGGCTCGAGCGGTGTGTCAGGCATCCGGCTCCCGCCGGCGTCCGCGAGTGAGGCCGGCCGGGTGAGCGCCGCTCCCATCGGGCCCGGCAAGTCCGTCGCGCTCCAGCCTCTGCAGCGTTGTGGAGGCCTGGCCCACGTTCAGTGGCCAGACCTCGCTGGTGCGGTCCTCGAAGTCCTCGCCGAGCCGCAGCCCATACTGGGGTCCCTCGCTCAGCAGCGCGAGCATCGCATGCCGGACGCTGCTAAGCCGCCCATACTCGATCTCATGCCGAGTAGCATACTTAGTATTGTTCCCGGACGGCAATGGGATGTTGCAGTAGTACGAGCTGGCAATCCCCGTCAGCAGTGGTCGCTCCCTGGCTGAGCGTGGCTGCTGATCAGTGAACTCGCACCGCCAGCTCTGCGCGCGACACTGGCCGCCTGCAGAGCAGCCGCTGGACGTACCTACCAGCAGTACGGTGAGCGTTTGTTAGCTGGCTACGCTACGGCGAGCACAATCTTTCCGCCCGGGTGCTTGTCCTCCGAAATGCGATGCCCCTGCGCAGCCTTGGACAGTGGTAGCAGGTGGCTTATCACCGGCCGGGGCGAGCTGGAGCAAGAACAGGCCGACCCCGCCGCTGGCGCCAAGGATCAGCAGCCGGCTGCCCGGGCTGAGCGCCAGCCGGGACAAGACCGAATAGGCGGTGCCGCCAGCCAGCGGCGTGGCGGCGGCATCAGCGAACGACGTGCCGACGCTGATCGGCGCGACCTGATCGGCCCCGACAACGGCCAGCTCCGCATAGCCACCGGCGCCATCAGGGAAATGCGTCATTGCCATGATGCGGTCCCCGGCGGCCAGGCCGCGGACCCCGGGCCCGAGGCTCTCGACGACGCCGGCGATGTCGTAGCCGGGGATGAACGGTACCGTAAGGTCGGCCCAGCTGCCACGGCACGCGGGCCAGCACCAGAACCTGGGGTTCGTCTTGCGGGCTCATTCTGCTGGCCACCCCGGGCAGGGGATGACAGGGTGGTCGCCGTGACGGAGCAGAGCACCGGGGACGCGGTACCCGGACGCTGGAACGCGGTTGGCCCGAAGTCCAACATGTGGATGGATCCGGCGCAGGACCCGAGGTTCGCGGCAGGCGCAGAGCTGGACGGCGAGCGGGCGACGCTGCTGGACTACCTGCGCGCCTACCGGCTGGCGCTGGAACTGAAGTGCGCCGGCCTCGACGCGGAGCAGTTGGCCCGGCGCTCAGTGCCGCCCTCCACCATGTCCCTGCTCGGCCTGGTCCGCCATATGGCCGACGTGGAGCGCAACTGGTTCCGGCGGGTGATGGCCCGGGCCGACGCGCCGCCGCTGTTCTGGTCTGATGATGCCGAGGACGCTGACTGGGCGGGGGCGGTGGCTGATCCGGCGGTGGTGGACGGCGCCTGGCGGGCCTGGCGTGAGGAGGTCGCTTTCGCGGAGCAGTTCGTCGCCGGCGCGCCTGACCTCGCCATCCGCAGCCCCATGCAAGACGGCACCACCGTCGCGCTGCGCGAGGTGATACTCCACATGGTCGAGGAGTACGCCCGCCACCTCGGCCACGCCGACCTGCTCCGCGAGCGGATCGACGGCCGCGTCGGCCAGTAATCCCGGACGAGCCGGGCGCCTGCCCTGCGCACCGCCAGAGCAGGGCCGGACTCCACCGCGGAACGGGTCATGTCCCCCCGGCTAACCCTCCCCGGAGGTTCGAGGCAACGAACGCCCTGCACCGGACTGGCGCGCTTGCCGCCGCGTGCAGGAACAGGTGAGACCATGCTTGGAAGGTCACGCGGACAGCGCGTCCCTGGCAGGCCACACCGTCGCAGGTAGGGCTCCTGACCAGCCAGAACACGAGCACAGACCACCACCCGCAAGCCTTGGATACGGCGGCCGACTCAGGAGGCCGTGTGCTGGCGTCGCTCGTATTCACGCACTGTCTGCCTGGCCTGCCGCACGGTGCGGGTATAGCGGAGCCGGTCCGGGGCCAGCCGAGTGGCTTGGTAAAGCGCTTTGAGGGTTGCGGTGGTGACCACGTCGGTAGCTGGGTTTCCTGGTGCTCCGTAGAGTTTGCGGGCCCACCGCGGCAGCGCCGCAAACGCCAGGGTGTTCACGGGTGGGACCACCAGCCTGAGCGGGGCCAGCGCTGGGGGAACCGGCGGGTCGAACGACATCAGCAGGCTCTTTTTCGCCTCGTCGCAGGCACGCGCCTGGTGCCGCGCCTGCTGGTAATAAGCGTCAAGCTCGCCAACCGAGGCTGGTACACGCTGCGGGTTGAGCCCGACCATGGCGGCCGACCGGCACTGCTCGGCGACGAACGCGTCAAGCTGGTCCGGCGTGGCACCCAGGCCACAGCGACGGCAGATGTCGGCATAGGAATCGACCTCTGCGCAGTGCACCCACAGCAACAGGTCTGGCTCATCGAGGCGGAACTCGGTGCCGTCGGCGTCGGTCCCGGTCAATGAGGCGTGGATCTTGCGCACCCGACGGCCGGCCCGCTCTGCTTCCTGCGTACTGCCGTAGGTACAGATGCGGACGAATTCGGTGGTGCGCAGGAACCGTTGCCATGCCTCGTGGCGGTGCACCAGCGCCGAGTTCTGCCAGGTCCCGAGCATTGTCCTGGGATGGAGTGCCTGCAAGTACACGGCACGGATCCCGGCTACCCACAGGATCGGCTCACCCATGAGCTGCCAGGTCGCTGATCCTGGCCCGAACAACCCGTAGTCGACGCCCGCCGCAGTAGCGGTCTCCTCAGGGTCTTGTGCTGTCGCGGCTGGTCGGGTCATCGGTTGACCTCCTTGTCGATGGCGCATGGGTTTTCGGTGTGTTGCCCCGGCCGGGTCCGGCCCGCCGTGGCCAGGACGGCCACGGCCAGCAGGATCCCGATCGTGGAAGTGGCAGTGTCTGGGACGGTGTATGGGGCAGCGAAGCCGGACGCAGCGGCCTGCGGTGCCGACGCTGCGCCGATCAGCAGGGCGGCCCAGGTCGGCCAGCGCCCCCGGGCGAGGCACCCGCGCGCCGTCCAGCTGCTGAATGCGGCGGCGGTGAGCCCGGCTGCGACCAGCCCGGCAGCCGGAGCAGGATGCCGGGCGGTGGCCAGGACCAGTCCGCACCGGGTCAGGTCCAGGGCCGCCGCAGCGAGCAAGAGCACGGCGATCAGCGACTGGGCGGCGCGGCTGCCGGCCGCGGATGCGCCGGGCCCGGTATCAGCCCCGGCGGCCGGCGGGCGCGCGGAGGTCCGGTCGTTTACCGGCACGCGGTCGTTAACCGGCATCGGGTCGTGTCCTGGTCCTGGAGGTGCCGGCGCAGCGCGTGCAGCGCGTAGTGCAGCCGTGATCTGGCCGTGCCGTCTGGTATGCCAAGCTGGCGGGCGACCGTGGCCGTGCTCCCGCCCCGGTAGAAGGTCTCCACCAGCACCGTCCGGTGCGCGGGAGACAGGTGCTGGAGGGCATCGCAGACAAGCTGCCGGTCCAGGACCTGGCCGAGTCCTGAATCGTCCCCCGGGTCCTCGGCCGAGGACGCCGGGACCATGACCGGCCGTGACTGGGCGGCCCGGTCAGCGTCGGTCAGCAGGTTGCGCGCCACCCGGAACAGCCACGGCCGGACGGGCCGGCTGTCGGCGCGGAGCTGGGGCAGGTGCCGCCAGGCGCGAATGAAGGTTTCCTGGATGATGTCGTCGGCGCTGGCCCGGTCCGGGCAGAACCGCCAGACGAACCCATGCAGAGCCTTGGCGTGCTGGGAGTAGAGCTGGCGGAGCGCGTCGTCTGCGTCCCCGAGCAGATCATTGCCGGGGGCATCTCTGTTGTCAGGCACATCTACTATCACGGATAGTAAGACTACTCTGTTCACGGCCAGATCGAGGCAGGTGGTACGTTCGGAAGGAATCCGGTGCTCGCTGAACCAGACGCTGACTCTATGCGTGATAGTAGGTAGGCGCTCTGCCGGTGGCGATCTGCGGGAGTGAGGGATGCGGCGGTTCGGTGAGCTGGAGGCTGTGATCATGGACAGGCTCTGGGAGCAGGGCCGGCCCATGCTGGTCCGTGAGATGGTCGAGGATCTGCATGGGCAGCGGCCGCTTGCTTACACCACGGTGATGACCGTGATGGAGAACCTGCACCGCAAGGGGTGGCTGCGGCGGGAACGGGACGGCCGGGCCTGGCGTTACGAACCCACCGGCTCCCGGTCTGGGTACACCGCCGGGTTGATGAACGACGCACTGGCCACCAGCAGCGACCGGCGCACGGCGCTGGCGCATTTCGTGCTCCAGATGAGCCCGCACGATGCGGCACTGCTGCGCGAGGCGCTCGAGCAGGCCGGGCCCGAGCCCGAGGAAGAAGAGGCCCGGTGACCGTCGCGGTGGTGCTGCTGGCCTACGCGGGCTGCTTTGGCACCCTCGGCGCGCGGGTGCTCGGCCGGGCCCGGTGGACGGCCCGGGCGCCGCTGCTGGGCATCCTCACCTACCTGGCCGCCGGATGGTCGGTAGTGGCCGCGGTCGGGCTGGCCGGCCTGACGCTGGCGGTGCATGCGACCGCCCTCGGCGGCGGGCTCAGTCTTCTGCTCGGGGCGTGCGTTCGGCGGCTGCGCGACTTGTACGCCACCCCCGGCGGCGCCACCGTGGCCGAACTCGGCCTCGTCCTGGCAGGCGCCGTGGTGGCCCGCACCGCACTGACGGCCGCCGGCCACCTCCGCACCGCCGGGCGCCAGGCGCTGCGGCACGCGCAGGGCGCGCGGCTGAGCGGGCGTCATGAGCCGGCCCTCGGGGCCGTGGTGCTGGAGCACGCGCAGCCGGCCGCCTACTGCGTCGCCGGTCGGTGCCCGACGGTCATCGTGACCACCGGCGCCATGGCGGCACTGAACTCCGGGCAGCTCAATGCGGTCCTCGCGCATGAACGAGCGCACTTGGCCGGGCGTCACCACGCGCTGAAAGCCGCCGCCCGCATCGGGCGCCAGGTGCTCCCGTTCCTGCCGCTGCTGCGCGCCGCGGAGGCGCACGTGGCCCGGCTGGCCGAACTGCACGCCGACGACGCGGCCATCCGCGCCGCCGACCCTCGGGCACTGGCCACGGCTCTGGTCGTTCTCGCCACTCCGGCCCAGGCCACCCCTACGCCTGCCCTCGCCGCCGCCGCCACCGATGTGGTGCAGCGGATACACCGGATCCTGAGGCCGGCCGAACCACTCGGGCGGCTGCGCCGGCACCTGCTGCGGGTCGCCGCCGCCGCGCTCGCCCTCGTCCCCGTGCTGGTGGCCCTGACCCCGGCCGTCGTGGCGCTCGCATTGGGCCGGGTACCAGCCGCCTAGCCGGCCGGTACGGCCACGCCGGCCCCGACGACGCGTGACCGGCCGACGGCTGGCGGCCAGGCGCTGGCGTTATGTATGCAAACCGGACCACAACGGCGGCCCGCCGGAAGCAACGTACGGCCGACCATGCCGGGTGGACCGTCTGCCAGGTGGCGAGCCGACGACCTTCTCGATGAACAAAGTCAGCCTACTATTCGTGTTAGTAGCTAGACGCTCGGTAGGTCTGCCTTTGCTGGTACGCGCCAGGTGCCTTGCCTGGAGCCCCTCAGCTGGCTGGCCGGCACGCGAAGGAGCTGCTCGGTGACCGTGATGAGGCCTTGCATTCAGCCCAACCCCGGAGCGCCGCTACGACCGGCGGCGGGCAGCTGGCGGGTCAATCCGGCACAGTCGCAGGCATTCTTCGCCGCGCGGATGGCCGGCCGGCCTGTGCAGGGACGCCTGTCCCTGACCGGGCGAGTGCTCATTGCTGAGCCGATCGAGGACTCCACGGCGCTGCTGGCTGCCAGGGCGAGCCAGGTCAGCACCGGATATCCCGTGCTGGACCGGCTGCTGGCCGGGCCCACGTTCCTGGACGCAGCGGCCTTCCCGGAGATCAGCTTCCAGTCCGAACTGCTGGCCTGGGTGCCAGCCGGATGGCGGGCGGTCGGCCGCCTGCAGGTCAAGGGCACCGAGCATGAACTGGCGTGCCAACTCGACGTGGACCGTGACGGCGAGCCGCCCGATGACTCGCTGCCCTTCCGTATCACCAGTAACTGGATCCTCGACTCGAGGTGGATAACCCGGCAGTGGATCCCCGGCCTGAACTGGCGCATCACGATGAGGTGCTCATTTCTGCTCGAACCGGACCTGTGACCGGCGCCAGCACCGCAACCGGTCCAGAACATGGCCCACGCACTGTGACTCAAGTCGCACCACACGGACGCCATCCGGCTGAACGAGCCACGTCTCCTATACGTGTTAGTAGTTGAAGGCGACATCACTTCTGGTGGCCGCACCGCTTGGCCCGGGGACAGAAGCCGCAGATAGGGGACAGCTACATGCCTGATCGTCTTGTCACCTCACCGCGTGCACAGGCCACCGATCTGATCGCCCGTGCGGTCGCTGGGGTGGCCCTGGCCACCCTGGCGATGATCCACGTGGTGGACCTTCCGGGCACACTCGGCCCACTGCCGCTGGTCGGCGCCGGTACTTCATGATCATCACAGCCGCGGTCGCGGTCGGCGGGCTGATGATTGCCCGGTCGCACTGGCTGGTGTGGGGCGCCGCCGGTGGCCTGGCGGCCGCCGCCATGGGTGGCTACGTCCTCACCCGCAGTCGTCCCACGGCCCTTGCCCTCCCGCCGCGGCCTGCTGCGCACCGGATACGTGAAAACCGGATTCCTGAAAACAGCCATGCCGGCTGAGCGGGAACGCCAGGGCGGGCGCCCCCGGCCAGACCTCCACCAGACTCACCGCGCTCCGTACTGACCGGAGCCCGAAGGAGCACCACAATGCGCATGTCCCAGCCGGGCCCGAACGGCCAGGCTCGCCCAGCCACCTGGTGGCGGTGGCTGCTGCCGGTAGGCGGCATCGCGGTCATCGTCACCCTGCTGGCCCTTCCGAACGGCAGCCCGCAGGGTACGGTGCTGAGCTACTCGCGGTTCCTGGCCGACATCACCACCGGCATGGTACGCGCGGTGACGATCGCCCCAGCCGGCCAGGTAACCGGCCGCCTGGCCAGCGGGCACCCGTTCACCACGACCATCCCGGTCGCGCTCGATGACCGCACCCTGGCCGGGCTCCTGGCCGCCCGCCACGTCCAGATCACCGCTACTGCGGCCATGCCCGCCACGCTGCTGTCGGCGCTGCCTGGCCTGCTGCCGCTGCTGCTGATCGGCCTGTTCTTCTTCGTCTTCCGCAGCGCCCGCAAGGAGGCCGCGAGCTTGCGCGGGTTCGGCGGACCGTCCGGTCTGACCAGCGCGCGGGCGCGGGTCATCGATGCAGAGCGGCCAGCCACCCTGTTCTCGGACGTGGCCGGCTACCAGGCGGTGAAAACCGAGGTCGGCGAGGTGGTGGATTACCTCCGCGATCCCGGGCGCTACCGGGCGGCCGGGGCGCGGGGTCCGCGCGGGGTGCTCATGGCCGGGCCGCCCGGCACCGGCAAGACCCTGCTCGCCCGCGCGGTCGCCGGTGAGGCCGATGTCCCGTTCCTGTCGGTGTCGGGTTCCAGTTTCGTGGAGATGTTCGTGGGCGTGGGCGCCGCCCGAGTGCGGGACCTGTTCAGCCAGGCGCGGACCCGGGCACCTGCGATCGTGTTCATCGACGAGATCGACGCGCTTGGCGCCCGCCGCGGCGCCGACGGCTTTGCTGGCAGCGACGAGCGGGAGCAGACCCTCAACCAGCTGCTCGCCGAGATGGACGGGTTCGACCAGGCCCCCGGGGTGGTGGTGCTGGCCGCCACCAACCGGCCGCAAGCCCTGGATCCGGCGCTGCGCCGGCCGGGCCGGTTCGACCGCGAGGTCCTGGTCCCGCTGCCCAGCCGGCCTGAGCGACGCGCCATCCTGGCCTCCCACGCCCGCGGCAAGTACCTTGCGCCCGACGTCGACCTCGGCCAGGTCGCCGCCGCCACCCCTGGGTTCTCCGGAGCCGACCTGGCCAACCTGGTCAATGAGGCGGCACTGACCGCGGTCCGGGGCGGGCGTACCAGACTGACCGCCGCCGACTTCACCGACGCCCGCGACCGCATGCTGCTCGGGTCCAGAGACCGTACCGTCACGCTGACGCTGGACGAACTAGCCACCGTCGCCGTCCACGAGGCCGGGCATGCCCTGGTCGCCGCCCTGTCCCCGCACGCCGACCCGGTCAGCCGGGTCACCGTGCTGGGCGCAGGACACGCCCTCGGGCTCACCGAATTGCTCCCAGCCGACGACCGGCGGCTGTACGGGGAGAGCTACCTGGCCGAAACCCTCGCCGTCAAGCTGGGCGGCCGCGCCGCCGAGCGGCTGATCCGCGGCGAGGCATCCACCGGCGCCTCGGACGACCTGGCCGCCGCGACCGCCCTGGCCACCCAGATGGTCTGCGAGTTTGGCCTCAGCGACGCGCTCGGCCCGGTCAGCTACGGAGGGACGCCCGCCCAGGCGCATCCGGGTCTCGCCATGCCCCGCGGCCACTCCGAGCAGACCCAACGCCTCGTCGACCGTGAGGTCGCTGCCCTGCTGACCGCGGCCGAAACCCGCGCCCGGGACCTGCTCACCCAGCACATCGAGGCCCTCAACCAGCTCACGGCCGCCTTGCTGGAACGGGAAACCATTACCGGCGACCAGGTGCGCGCCCTCGTCCAGCCGGCCCGCCCGGGCCAGGGACAACGCCGGGCATCCAGCCGCTCCGGGAGCGAACGCACTGACCGGGTAGCCGGCGAATCTGCTAGAACGCCACGCCCTCCCGGTTGAACCGCGCAGCTCTACTATTCAGATTAGTAGCAAGTCGATACCCATCAGGAGCACCCATGCGACACCCAAGAATCATCATCGGCGGCATCGGCCTGGCCGCCATAGCCGCCGTCGGCGGGGTCACCGCCGCGGCCGGAACGGGCTCGCCCCCCAGTGGCACAACGCCCGCCGCGTCCGCGCCGGCGAGCGGTCCCGGCGCGACGGCGACCGTGCACACCGCACAGGCCGCGGTGGGCGACAGGACCCAGGCGATCCTGGTCAACGCGCACGGGCTGCCCTTGTACTACTACCGGCCCGATACGGCCACCAGGTCGCTGGTCAGCGGAGGACTGGCCAGGCTGTGGCCGCCGCTGACCTCCGCTGCGCCCACCGCCGCCAGCGGAGTAACCGGCAAACTTACCGTGATCCACGACGCCCACGGCGACCAGGTCGGCTACAACGGCCACCTGCTGTACACCTTCGCCGGCGACCGCGCGGGCCAGGTGACCGGCCAGGGCTTCCAGAACTTCTTCGTGGCCACCGCCGGCCTAACTCCGGCAGCCATGTCCGCGGCACCCGGCCCATCGGTCCCGGCCGCCCCGTCCGGCGGCTACGGGTACTGAAGGTGGGGCACATGCTAGGCGCGGCGAACTGGCGCATGACCGAGACGAGAACGCTTCCACCCGTCACCAGTCGGATCCCGGCTACGGGCCATTCCGGGCCGCCGATCCGGGTGCGGCTGCCAGCCGGCGGATGGCAGGTCGGGTTCCGGGTCCAGCGGGACGGCCGAACCGTCGTGGAAGTAACTGACACCGACGGGACGCTGGCCGGCCTGGTCGCCAGCAGCCGGCTACCGATCCTGTCCATCGACGCAGGCTGGCGCGGCTGCACCCGCGACCCGGCCGGGCACAGGCGGTGGTGGGTTCTGGCCATCGGGCACGTGCCCGCCGAGGCCGGCCAGCCGTCCGTTACCTTCACCCGCCGCGGCAGCGGAATCCCGCACGGCCGCAGGCCCTCCGCGGCACTCCCCCGCGCTGTGGAGGGCCTGTGGGTCGCCCGGGACGGGCTGTGGGTCGCCGCCGCCGCTGGGCACTACTCGCTGGTCCGCCTGACCGCGCAATCCACCACCCACCTACAGCGCTTGCAGCGTGTGCCGGAAAACGGCCGCCTCACCCGTTGCCGGGCAGCCACACCAGTGTGAAGTGCGCGCTGATGGCTCCGGACCCGGCTCCGGTGACCGTTCCTTATCCGCTCTGGCCCTGCGGCAGGAGGCTGTGCTGGTGAGCTTCCGGCAGCCCCAGGTGCTCGGCCAGCCACGGCCCGGTCACGCTGTCCGGGGCGCGCGCGACGTCCTCAGGGGTCCCCGCCGCGAGGATGTGCCCGCCGTCCGGGCCGCTGCCGGCGCCCATGTCGATGAGGTGGCCGACGGCAGCGCGCCTGAACAGCCAGAACACGGGCACAGACCAGCGCCCGCAAGCCCGGGACAGGCTCTCATGTGCGCCGTTTGCCACTCGATCTGCCACTCACTTTCGATCTTGGCCGGGCCGCAGCAGGCGACGCCGCCAGTGCTCCTGCGGACGTCTTCAGCCGGATGGGCGGAGACCCAGCCAGCGAAGACTTCAGCTGGCAGCAGGGCCACCCCTTCACGCTGATTGCACTTTGGCGCTGCTAGCGCCATAATGGCGCCGTGACGAGTATCCAGATCAAGGACGTGCCCGAGCGGACGCATGCGATCCTCCGCCAGCGCGCGGCTGCCGCTCACCAGTCCCTGCAGGAATACCTGCGAGCCCGGCTGATCGAAGAAGCAGACCAGCCGACGCTAGAGGAGATCCTCGACCGTGCGGGTGGCCGGTCCGGCGGATCGGTCCCGCTCAAGGACGCCGTAGCCGCGATCCGCGACGACCGTGATCGTCGCTGACGCCAGCGTCCTGGTCGTCGCCCTGGCCGATGACGGCCCCGACGGGGACCAGGCCCGGGCCCGGCTGCGCGGCGAGCAGCTGACAGTACCCGAGCTCGCCGACCTGGAGGTCGCATCGGTGCTGCGGCGGCAGCTGAGAGCCGGCCTCCTCGACGCCCGGCGCGCCCGCCTCGCCCTGGACGACCTGGCCGCACTGCCAGCCCGGCGCGCGCCGCACCGCCCCCTGCTCGCACGCTGCTGGGAACTACGGGACAACCTCACCATCTACGACGCCGCCTATGTAGCACTCGCCGAAGCCATGAACACCACACTGCTCACCGGCGACCAGAAACTCGCACGAGCCCCCGGGCCCCACTGCCCCATCGAAATCTTCCAGCCTGCGCCCTGAATACCCCGGGAACCGAGGTCACCACGAGCCGTGACCATCGTCAGCCAGCACCCTCACGTAGCCCGGCAGCCACGCATGCCAGTCCCGGACCGGCGGCACGCTGTCGGCACGGGCTGAGTAGGTCAATCTACGCACCGGGTCACCTTGACGGCATCGCCAGCCCGGATTGCTGCGGTCGCATCCGACCAGCCCACGTAACGCTGATAGTTGACCTTGATGTTGCGGGTGAGCACATGTCGGGCTGCGAGGCAGGAATCCCACAGCCTGTTCACATCTCCATGCTGCCAGTGGAGCGATGTGAATATGACGTCCAGAATTCCTCAAAGCGGAGGGTCGGCTTCGAAGCATCCCTGACCACCGCCCTCTCCCGCCTCGGCGTCTGCGAGGATAGCCACTACCGGCAAACCGCACTACGCTTTCCTGCATCGGGAGGCGCCGATGACGGCAAAGCGGGAAGACGACATGGCAGCAGCCACGGCTCGCCGCGGCAGTCTCCGGGCGTCTCATGCCGACCGCGAGCACGTGCTCGAACGGCTCAAGGCCGCGTTCGTGCAGGGTCGGCTGACCAAGGACGAGTTTGATATGCGGGTGGGCCAGACGTTGGCTTCGCGGACCTACGCAGAACTGGCCGCGCTCACTGCCGACATCCCCGCCGGGCTGACTGGGGCCCAGTCACCGCGGAAGCCTGCCCGGGCGCGGCCCCCCCACCCGGAGAACAAGGTGGTCAATTCATGCGCATGTGCGACGCTTGCGATACTCGTGCTGGCGGCACCTGTGCTGACCGGTCACTTTGGATTGTTCTTCGTGCTCGTGACCGCCATGATGGGCGCCTTGTTCGTAGCGGCAGGGCGGACGGTCCATTCATCGCATAAGAAGCGCACCAGTAGGCAGCAACGGTAGAGACGTCGCAGGTGCCAGCGTTACGGTCGCGGATCGTGCACATCGCAGAGGCCATCCTCAACCTCCCTGACCGGATCTGGGAACCTGTCTATGACGCTTACGGCCAGGTGCGGCCGTGCGCCTGGGTCGCCGGGGACACCCGGCCAACTGGACCTGTCCTCCTGGCCACAGGGGGATGCGGGTGATCGTCCGCAGGGCCAGGAAGTACGGACATTGCGAGCGCCCACTGTGGCCGTGACGGCGGAAAGGCACGGCGGCGACCAGTAAGCCTGGCGACGGAGTCAGGCCTATCCCAGGACAGTCTTCTGGCGGCACCGATACGGCCGGCTCACTATGGCCATCTTCTAAGCGAAAAAGGTGTCCAGGCAGACAGCAGAATGAGGAGCCGGCGACTTCGTCACTCTGCATAGGACCCGGGCCGCAGGGGTGGCTGTACCGGCCGCCAGAGTTAGCCCAGGACCTCTTCCCCGAAGAGGAGCCGCTTTAGGTGCCCCACCGCCCAGCAGAACGCCTGGTCACAAGTACCTGCTCGATACAGCGTGTGCCACTCAAATGCCACTCGCCCGGCGGAGGTACTCGGTTCTAGTTTCGAAAAAGCTTCATACCTTGGAGCCCCCTTACGGAATCGAACCGTAGACCTTCTTCTTACCATGGATCTCCGGGAGGTTCCGTAGTCGCAGGCAGGGCTGCTGAGCAGCCAGAACACGAGCACAGACCAGCGCCCGCAAGCCCCAATCAGGCTCTCGCGAGCACAGTTTGCCACTCAATCTGCCACTCACTTTGATCTTTTTCTCGGGCTGGGCCGGGCGAAAGCCGACCTGGAAGCCATCCTCGGCGCCCGGGTGGACTTGATCCGGCAGCCGACCTCAAGCCCGGCGTCCGGGCACGCGTCGAACGTGACCTGGTCACACTGTGACCTACCAGGAACGCCAGCGACTTGCCGACATCAAGGCGGCGATCGATGCGATCCGCTCACCTGCAGCGCGGCGACCTGTCCGACGGCCTGATATTCGACGCCGTCCGGGTCCGACTGCCAGAAATCGGCGAGGCCGTCAAGGCACTCCCTGAGGAACTGCTCGCCACCGCCGTTCATCCCGTGGCGGCAGATCGCCCGCATCCGGGACCACCTTGCCCGCCGGCACGTCGGCACCACTCGCGCGATCTTGCAGGCTACTGTGGACCGGGACCTGCCCGGCCTGGAACGCGCCTGTCCAGGCACTGGCGGATTCTCTGCCCGGGGCCCGCCAGGTGCCCTAGTAT
>DASXIN010000122.1:0-7408 GCA_036497945.1 Streptosporangiaceae bacterium
ACCGAGCTGCTGGGAGCGGACCTGGTGGCTTCGGTGGCCCGGCTGGCCGCCGGGGTGTACTGGGCACTCGGCGATGCCAGCATCGAGTGGGCGGCCGACAACGGGACGGTGTGGCTGCTCCAGGCGATGGCCGCGGGACCCGCAGCAGCGCCCCCGCCGGAACCGGCGCCTCCGCCGGTACCGGCCGTGGCGGCCGGTGCTGGCGCGGAGTGCCAGCCCGGGCTGGCCTACCCGACGCGGGAGTTGATGCCGCTGCTCGCCGCGGCTGTGCAGGCCGGCGGCAGCAGGTTGGCCGCCCGGCCGGCCGCGGCGGGCCAGGCGGCCGGACGGCTGGTCGCCTGCCGGCCGCATGAGCGTCCGGCGGCGGGCTGCCGGGACGCCATCCTGCTGGTGGACCGGCCGGTACCCGCGCTGGCCCCGCTGCTGTTCGCCGCCCGCGGGGTGATCGCCCGCAGCGGCGCGGCCGGCGCGCACCTGGCCGAGGTGGCCCGCAGCCTGGCCGTGCCCATGGTGACCGGGTGCCATCCCGAACTAGTCACCGGCCCGGTACCAGCCCGCGATGGCTGGCTCGCGGCGATCGACGGCAGCACCGGAGAGGTGGCGCTACTCCCGGCCTGACCGGGAAGGAGGCCTGGCATGAGCAAGCTCATCCCGCCGCGGGCGGGCCGGACCGCCCGGGAGGTGGGCAGGCCGTTAGCCATGCCCGCGCGCAGCCGGGTCAAGCTGGTCCTGCACCGGGGCATAGTGACCGGGACCATCCCGGGCGGCACCCGGCTGGTCCAGTCGTGCATCGCCGAAGAACTCGCGGTGAGCACCCGCCCGGTCCGTGACGCGCTCCGTGAGCTGGCCGCGGAGGGGTTCGTCCGGCTGGACGGCCGGGGCGCGGCGGTGGTCCGCGAACTGGGCCGGGGCGAACTGGAGGACATCTACGAGATCCGGATGATGCTGGAGCCGATGGCCGCGGCCCGGGCCGCCCGGCTGGCCAGCCCGGCCAGCCTGATCCGGGCGGGCGAGCTGCTCAGCGTGATGCAGGCCACCGCGGACGGCGCCCAGTGGGTCGAGCACAACGCCAGCTTCCACAAGATCATCGACGAGGCGGGCAGCAGTCCGCGGCTGGTCGCGATCCTGGGCAACCTCCGCGAGCTGTCCGCCCGGTACATCACGCACTCGGTGCGCACCGTGCCCGGCCGGGCCGGCCGGGCCAACGCCGAGCACGCGGAGATCCTGCGGGCCATCATCGCGCGTGACCCGGAGGCCGCGGCGCACGCGGCGATCCGGCACCTCGACGGCACACCGTCGGCGCTGACCATGCACCCGGTCGGCGCGGCCGACGCTCGGCTGACCCCGGCCAGCAGGCCAGTCGCGGCGCCGCCTGGCCTGCACCCAGTCACCGAGCTTAATCACCTGAAGCGCCGCATTAGTGATTGAGCATCTTAATCACGTTCCGGTCACTATTCACTTGGCGGCTGGCCGCGATGCGGGCCACATGATTGCATGAAAGCAAATCAGTAGTCGCGGCAACGTCTACCGCCGGGCCCGCCGGGCCGGAGAGTGTGGTCCTGGGCAACGCCGAGATCGTGACCAGCGGCAGCTTAAACGGGGGCCGGGCCCGGCGCAGCTGCCAGGCCCGGCATAGCTGGCAGGCCCGGCACGGCTGGCGGCCCGCGCGGAACTGGCGGCCCGGGCGGAACTGGCGGCCCGCGGGGAACTGGCCGGCCAAGCTCGCACTGGCCGCCTGCGCCGTATTACTGGCCGCCTGCGGCAGCAGCGGCTCAGGAAGTTCCAACGGCTCAGGCGGCTCCGCACACACGCCGATCAAGGTGGGTTACCTGCTCCCGCTGACCGGCGTGTTCACCAAGAACGGGCTGAGCGAGCAGGACGGGTTCAAGCTGGGCCTGAAGCGCTTCGGCACCTCGGTGGGCGGGCACCCGATCCAGGTGACCTACGCCAACGATCAGGGTGAGCCCGCGGTGAGCCTGTCGGAAGCCCGGCACCTGGTCACCGCCGACCATGTCCAGGCCGTCGAGGGCCCGCTGCTGTCCAGCTCCATCGCGGTCGTCGCACCATACGTGCTCGGCCAGGGCATCCCGGAGGATGACCTGTACCTGGCCAGCCCGGAGCAGGCGCAGGCGTACACCAAGTACGGCACCGGCTTCACCTCCGGTTGGGACGGCTTCGCGCCGACCACGGTAGGCGGGCGCTGGGCCTACGACTCCATGCACTGGCGGCACGTCACCACGGTCGGGCTGGGCATCTCGTTCGGCTGGCAGGGCGTGGCCGGGTTCGCCGAGCAGTTCACCAAGCTGGGCGGCAAGATCGACAAGGAGATCTGGGTGCCGAGCAACACGGTGGACATGTCGTCCTACGTCTCGGCCATCCCGGCCAGCACGCAGGCGGTGTTCGTGGTGCTGTCCGGCTCGCAGGCGGCCAACTTCGTCAACGATTACGCCTCGTTCGGGCTGAAGAAGAAGATCCCGCTGATGGGCATCACCACGCTCACCGACCAGGCCGCGCTGGCCGCCGAGAACACCCCGGCCGCGGTCGGCATCTATACCGACGCGCAGTACTGCGACGGCAACCCGTCGGCCATTAACCAGGCGTTCGCGAACGCGTATCACGCCGCGTACGGGGTCTACCCGTCCTACTACTCCGAGGCGGGCTACACCAAGGCGCAGATCCTGGTGGCCGCGCTCAAGTCGCTGCACGGCGAGGTGAGCAGCGAGAAGGCGCTGTCCGCGGCGATGCGCGCGGTGCACATCACCGCGCCGCGCGGGCCGGTCTCGTTCGACCACAGCACCTGGTCGCCGGTGCAGAACGAGTACATCTGCAAGGTGCAGAGCGTGCACGGCACGCTGCGCAACGTGCCGGTGCTCACCTTCCCCTCGGTGCCGCCCTGGGGCACGCTGAGCAAGGCGGAGTGGGAGCCGATCTTCGCCAAGACCGCGGTCAGCCCGCCGAGCCACTGAGCCGAGCTACTGGGCCGAGCTGCTGAGCCGAGCTGCTGACCAGGCGTGGAGGCGCAGATGCTGATCGACATCCATAACCATGTGATGCCCATGGAGGCGCTCGACGTGCTGCGCGGTGATCCCGGGTACGGGGTCACCATCGAGGATGACCGGTGGACCGGCGGGCACCACGTGCCGTTCACCATCGCGGCAGCGTTCCACGACCCGGCGGGCAAGATCGCCGAGATGGACGCCCGGGGCATCGGCTCGGCCGTGGTCTCCTGCCCGCCGCCGCTGATGCGCTACGACGTCAGCAGCGACCGCGGGGCCAGCTTCTGCGCCGCGGCCAACGACGGGATGGCCAAGCTGTGCGGCGGCTACCCGGACCGGCTGCGCTGGCTGGCCAACCTGCCGATGCAGGATCCGGCGCAGGCGGTGCGGCTGTACCGGGCCGCGCTGCGGCAGGGCTGCGTGGGGGCGGCCATAGGCACCTCGATCGCCGGACGGCGGCTGGACGAGCCCATGTTCGCCGAGTTCTGGGCCGCCGCCGCGGAACTCGGCCCGCCGGTGCTGGTGCACCCGGCGTTCAACCAGCCGCATCCCGGGCTGGACCCCTACTACCTGCAGAACGTCATCGGCAACCCGCTGGAGACCACCGTCATGGTGCAGCGGATGATCTGCGCCGGAGTGTTCGCCCGGCACGCATCGCTGCGGCTCGTCGTGCTGCATGGCGGCGGCTTCCTGCCGTACCAGGCGGGCCGGCTGGCCCACGCCAGCGGGGTACGCCCCGAGATCCCGGTGACGGCGGCCGACGTGTGGCGGGCGTTCGGTCAAATGTATTTCGACACGATCACCCACGACGTCGCGGCACTGCGGTACCTGGTGCAGCGGGTGGGTGCGGACCACGTGCTGCTGGGCACGGACCTGCCGTTCGACATGGCGCTGGCCGAGCCGGACGCGGTGCTGGCCGAGGCGTTCGACGAGCCGCTCCGGGCGCAGATCGGCGCGGCCAACGCGGCCCGGCTGTTCGGCCTGGACGGTATGCGCGGGGCCCCGGAGTGACCAAGGCCGGCTTGCTGGCGCGATGATTCTGGCCGTCGCCCACCGTCTCCATGACCAGGTCCCGGCTGGAACCGGTCCAGCATGGGCACTATCGATGGAGGCACGGGATGCGGCCGGTCATTCTGTCGTTCTGGATCTCGCTCGACGGCTACATCTGGGACGAGGGCACCGAGCTCAGCCAGCTGATGGAGGCGATAGAGGATCCGGACCATCAGGAGTACTTCGTCCGCTGGCTGCGCGGCGCAGGCACGCACATCATGGGCCGGACGACCTACCAGGGGATGGCTGAGTTCTGGCCCAAGTCCGACGATCCGATCGCCGGACCGATGAACGACATCCCCAAGGTCGTGTTCTCCCGGACCCTGGACTCGGCCGGCTGGCCGGAAGCACGGATCGCCCGCGGTGACACCGCGGCGGAGATCGCCCGGCTCAAAGAGGAATCCGGCGGCCCGATCATCGCGCACGGCGGCACCCAGTTCGTCCGGTCGCTGATCCGGCTCGGCCTGATCGACGAGTATCACCTCTGGGTGCTGCCCGCCGCCGCCGGGACCGGCGCGGCGCTGTTCGCCGGCCTGGACCACCTGCTACCGCTCCAGCTGGTCAGCAGCCGGGCGTTCCCGTCCGGCATCCTCGAGCTGGTCTACGCGCCGCGGCGCTAGATCTCGCCGGCGGGCGAGCCGTCATAGCGGTGCCGGGCGGACAGGCCGCGGAACGAGGCGAACACCACACAGCCCTCCGGATACTCATACGGGCCGTGTGGCTGTGGGCCGGACGCCCAGACATAGTCGCCCGGGCGCAGGTGCACACCCTTGACGATCTGCACGCCTTCCAGCACCACGATGGAATGGCTGCTCTCGTGCGCGTGCTCCGGCTCGACATAGCCCGGCGGGAACTTGATCAGCATGTCGGCCACGCCCAGCTCGGGGTCGGAGTGGAACACCTTGACCTGGACCCCGCCGCGCAGCGACAGCACATCCACGTCGTCCTGCCAGTCCAGATCCCACCGGTGCGCGGTGTGGAACGCCTTCGCCATGGCTGCCCTTCCTGCTGGCGTCGCGGTCAGATGCCCAGGTGCGTCTCCCGCACCTCGGCCGTCCGGTCGAGTTCGCTGGCCGTTCCCTGCCAGACCACCCGGCCGTTGGACAGGATGTAGATCAGGTCGGCCGCGTCGGTGGCCAGGCCGTAGTTCTGCTCGACCAGGAAGATGGACAGGCCGTCCCGGCGCAGGCTGGCGATGATGCCGCCGATCTGCTCGACGATCACCGGGGCCAGCCCCTCGGATGGCTCATCCATCAGCAGCAGGCTGGGGTTGGTCAGCAGGGCCCGGCCGATGGCCAGCATCTGCTGCTCGCCGCCGGACAGCTGGCCACCCCGGTTCCGCCGCCGCTCCTTCAGGTTGCCGAACAGGTCATAGACACGGTCCAGGGTCCACGCGCCGCCGCGGGCGCCGAGCGTGAGGTTCTCCTCCACGGTGAGTGATGGGAAGATCCGCCGCCCCTGCGGGATCAGCGCTACGCCGCGCCGCGCGATCTGGAACGGCGGCCGGCCGACCAGGTTCTCGGTGCCCAGCGTGATCCCGCCGGACCGCGGCCGGATCAGGCCCATGATCGAGTGCACCAGGGTGGTCTTGCCCATGCCGTTGCGGCCGAGCAGCACGGTGCAGGCACCGTCCCGGATGGTCAGGCTCACCCCCTGCAGGACGTAGTTGATGCCCCGGTAGGTGTGCAGGTCGCGGACCTCGATCACGGATCGTCCGCAGCCCCGGGCGGCGCCTCCGGTCCGGCTGCGGGCCGCGCGGCCGCGCCCCGGCCCAGGTACAGCTCGCGGACCCGCTCGTCGTCCTGGATCTCCCGGATCGGGCCCTGCACCACCAGCGCGCCCAGGTGCAGCACCGCCGCCGAATCCACCACCGTGCGGAGCAGGTCGATGTCGTGCTCGATCATGATCAGGGTCAGCTCCGGCGGCAGCGCGGTGAGCAGCGCCTGGATGTCCACCCGCTCGGCCGGGGACAATCCGGCGGCCGGCTCGTCGAGCAGCAGCACCCGCGGCTTGAGCGCCAGGGCCAGCAGCACCTCGAGTTCGCGCACCTCACCGTGGGACAGTTCGGCCGCCACCGCGGCCAGCCGGCCGGCCAGCCCGAACCGGCCGGCCAACTCCGCGGCCTCAGCGGTCAGGCCGCAGTAGCTGCGCCACGGCCGGATCAGGGACAGCTTGGACCGGCTCAGCCCGTGCAGCGCCAGGGTCAGGTTCTCCAGCACGGTGAGGTCGCTGAACACCCGGGTGACCTGGAACGTCCGGCCCAGCCCCAGCGCCGCCCGGCGGTACGGCCGCAGCCTGGTCACGTCCCGGCCGAACAGCGCCACCCGCCCGGCGCTGGGCCGCAACTCCCCGGACAGCAGGTTGAACAGGGTGGTCTTGCCCGCCCCGTTCGGCCCGATGATGCCGAACCGGGCCCCGGCGGGCACCCGGAGCGACACGTCGGCCACCGCGGTCACGCCGCGGAACCGGCGGGACAGGTGCTCAGCGGCCAGCGCCGGCTCGGCGGCCAGCGCGGGCTCGGCGGTCACCGCGGGCTCGGCGGGCTCGGCGGTCACGGCACGGCCTCCAGGTCCCGCTGCCGCCGCGCGATGGCCGCGTCCCAGCGCCGGCCGGCCGCCCGCAGCAGACCCCAGAACCCGCCTGGGCTGAGCAGCACGACCGCGATCAGGGTGAGGCCCATCAGCGTTTGCCAGCGGGACACGTAGATGCTCAGCTCCTGCTGGAACAGCACGATCACCACGGCGCCCAGGGCCGGCCCCCAGATGCTGCCCAGGCCGCCCAGCACGGCCATGATCACGAACAGGCCATTCGCGCTGAAATCCATGGTGGTCGGGCTGATCAGCTGGTTGACGAAGACGTACAGCACCCCGGCCACGCCGGTGAAAAACACGGTGATGACCCAGGCCAGGTACCGGTGCAGGCCGGTACGGTAGCCGAGCGCGGCGAGCCGAGCTTCATTTGACCTAACGCCCCGTAGTGACAATCCGAATGGCGATTTGGTGAATGTCACCAGAAGCAGAGCCACCAGGGCGAACACCACGAGGACGGTCATCCGCAAGGTGAGCGGGTCGTTCAGGTCGATCGGCCCGATGCTGGGCAGCACGGCCACCGAGATGCCGTTGTCCCCCTCGCTCAGCCCGACCCACTGGTAGGACAGCCCCCAGAGCACCTGGCCCATGGCCAGCGTGATGATCACGAAGCTGACCCCCTTGACCCGGACCGCCACGATGCCCAGCACCAGGCCGAGGGCCAGCACCACGCCCAGCGCGAGGCCCACCGCCGCCCAGGGCGGGTAGAAGTGCGCCTCGGCGATGGCCACGCCGTAGGCGCCCACGCCGAGGAACCCGGCCTGGCCGAGCGAG
>DASXIN010000123.1:0-6663 GCA_036497945.1 Streptosporangiaceae bacterium
ATGCGGGTACTTCGCAGCCCATGTTGGCATTCATCATTGTTCTGCTGATCGTGGGACTGATCGCCGGTGCGCTGGCTCGCCTGCTGGTGCCCGGCCGCGACCCCATCGGGCTGCTCGGGACCATTGTCCTGGGCGTGCTGGGGTCCTTCCTCGGCGGGGTTGTGCTGAACCTGGTCGAGTACCACGAGTTGTTCACCCACTCGATCCGGCTGGCCGGCATCATTGGCTCGGTCATCGGCGCCATCATCCTGCTGATCCTGTACCGGCTGTCCGGGCACGAGCGCGGTCACCGCCGGAGCGGCTACAGCCGCTCGCGCCGCTAGAGCTGACCTCCCCGGGTCCCGGCGGGGCATGATCAGGCCACGCAGGCCGTCCGGCGAGGTGATGGACCGGCCGCAGAAGGGCGTTGGGTAAAAGAAAACCGGCAGGTGGCAGGCCTGCCGGTCATTGCAATGCTGGGGTACCAGGACTCGAACCTAGACTAACGGGGCCAGAACCCGTCGGGCTGCCAATTACCCCATACCCCACCGCGGTGAGCGAAGCTCACCCGCGCGCTTGAGCAGTGTAGCCGAAACCGGGACCCTCCCGCGAAACAGCGCCGGATCAGGTGATCGGCCCGGTCCGGGACGGGACGAGCAGGCGGCGGGTGGTTTCCAGGCCCCACGGGTCCAGGTTGCGCAGCCCGTCGCCGGAGGAGCGCAGACCACCGTAGCGCTCGACCAGCGCGGCCCAGTCCGCACGGCGCTGCACCCCGGGCCGGGCCATCAGGCAGTCCGGGTCGTTCACCCAGAACCGGCCCTGCTGCCAGGCGCGGGCCACCGTGTTCCGGGCCGCGGCGCGCTGCGACGGCTGGGCCGGGTTGCCGTCGGCCGGCTCGTAGTCCGCGGCGATGTCCGGGCCGACCCGCATCGCGTCGACCAGGCCGACCGACGGCAGGATGGGCGCCCCGCAGCCGAGCAGCAGCGCGTCCGGGCCGATCGCGTCCCGGATCAGCCGCAGGCCGCGCTGGTAGGCCTGCACCCCGGTGACGTCCTCGTGGCGGCGGCCCTCGTAGGCCCCGGCGTACATGAAGTCGACCTTGAAGTAGTCGATGCCCCAGGCCCGCATGGCGCGCAGCACGCTGCTCAGGTAGGCGGCCGCGTCCGGGTGGGTGACGTCCAGCGCGGTGCACTCCTGGCGGCGCACGGTACCCACGTGGACCGGCTCGCCGGACGGATCGCGCACCACCCAGCTGGGCCGGTTGCGCAGCAGGTCACTGGACCGGCCGACGAGCATCGGCGCGATCCAGATGCCGGCCCGCCGGCCGACGTCCCGGATCCGGCGGACCAGCCCGGGCAGGTCCGCGAACCGGCCCGAGGACTGCAGCCAATCCCCCGGCGCGCTCTGGTACCCGTCATCTATCTGCACAACGCCAATGCCTACGCCGAGGTCGTCCATGGCGGCCAGGTTGGCCAGGATGTCGTCCTCGGTGACGGTTGCGTAGTACTGGTACCAGGAGCACCAGACGGGTGGCACCGGGCGCAACCCGCCTGACGGCAGGCCGGCCTGGGCGGCGAACTCGGCCGCCCAGCGGCCCAGCGCGCCGGTCAGGCCGCCGTCCCCGGCGTCGGTGCGCCGGGTCACCGCGCCGTCGGCGGACACGATGAGGTAGCCGTCGTACACCCGGGCCTGGATCACCGGCACCTGCTCGGACACGTTGACCGCGGCGAAGATCTCCACCGGGCCCGCGTCCCCCGGGTCGATGGCCAGCAGGCCGGCGCCCTGGTGCACGCCGGGCGGCGCGGCCGTGCCGTACTGGCAGTCGGTGGCCAGCGACTCCGCGGAGGTGACCAGGTGCGGCGGGGCGGTGGGGTGCAGCGCATCGACGATGCTCCAGGACTGCCAGCCTTCGGCGTACAGCATGCCGCGGCCTGGTTCGGCAGGCACGCACGCGATGTCGCGCTGCGCGTTGGCCAGGCTGGTCATGCGTGTCACCTCCGCCGCTCTCCGCCCCCACCTGTGTCCCTGTCCTCACCACGTCCGCGGCGGGTACTCCGTTCAACCGGGCTGGGCGGCTGCGCCTGCTAGACGGGCTGGGCGGGCTGCGCGGGGACCCGGGGGGCGCGGGGGGCGGGCCCGGTGCTGCCGCGGACGGTGAGCACCGCCATCGGCTCCTCTTCGTTGCCCACCTCGGCGCCGGCCGCCGCCTGCACCAGGGCGCGCGCGGCGCGCCCGCCGTAGCCGGCGACGTCCCGGGTCAGCGCGCTCAGCGGCGGGTGGACGACCTCGCAGAACGCGGAATCGTCCCAGGCCACGATGGACAGCTCGGCCGGCACCTCGATACCCAACTGCTGGGCCGCGCCGAGGCCGGAGATCGCCATCAGGTCGTTGTCGTACAGGATCGCGGTCGGCGGCTCGCTACCATGCAGCAGTTCCCGGGTGGCCGCGGCGCCGTTCTCCCCGGTGTAGTCGCCCTCGTGCAGGATCGCGTGCACCCCAACCGCGCGGGCGGCGGCGCGGAACGCGTCGGTGCGGATCTTGGTGTGGCATAGCCGGGGCGGCCCGGTGACCCGGGCGATCCGCTGGTGCCCGGCCGCGGCCAGGTACTCCACCACGGCGCGGGTCGCCGCCGCGTCGGCCTGCCAGATCGCGGGCAGCGAGCCAGCGCTGGCCGGGTCGCCGATGACCACGGCGGGCATCCGGAGTTCCTCCAGGATGGCCACCCGCCGGTCGCCGATCTGCAGGTCGACCAGGAAGACCCCGTCCACCCGGCGCCGCGCCCACCAGGACCGGTACAGCGCGATCTCCGCGTCCTGGTCCTCGGCCGTAGTGAACAGCAGCGCGGTTTGGTCACCGGACAACTCGGCCTGGATCCCGGAGATGAACTGGGTGAACCAGGGCCCGACGCCGAGCGTGCGGGCCGGCCGGTCGATGATCAGGCCGAACGCGCCGGCCCGGCCGTCGGACAGCGCACGGGCCGCGCTGTTCGGCTGGAAGCCAATCTCCTTGGCGATGGCCAGGATGCGCTCTCTGGTGGCGGCGGACACGCCAGGCTGCCCGTTCAGCGCGAACGACACCGCAGCCTTGGTCACTCCAGCGCGGCGCGCGATGTCCGCGATTGTCGGGCGCTTCACCTTGCCTCCCAGCGGCCGCCATCCGGCCCGGCCTTCTGCCGTGGGGCCACCCACGGCACCGGCGTCCGTGCGGACGGCGCTCGCGTTCCCCCCGGCCCCCTGCGCTTGGCCAGTGTAACCAGCCGCCAGCGTGCCGTCACCGCCCACAGCCGCCGGGAAAGGCAGCTGGCCGGGGGGCCGCCGGCTGGGCGAGCTGGCTGGTGGACCAGCGAATGGGACCATTATCCTGCTGGGCCCGATCAGTAACGGCCGACGACCCGCGGAGCCCCCATGCCCTGGTTCGACCTTCCCCTGGCAGACCTGCGTACCTACCACACCGGGACCGAGGAGCCGCCCGGGCTGGACGAGTGGTGGCGCAGCCGGCTGGACGAAGCCCGGTCGCTGGCCAAGCCGCCCACGGTGACCAGGTACGAGGCAGCCGGGTACGGGCCGGCCGAGGTCTACGACGTGGCCTTCTCCGGCGCCCGCGGTGACCGGATCCGGGCCTGGTACATCCGCCCGCCGGCCGGCGGGTCCGGCGGCAGCAGCCCCGTGGTGGTCAAGTTCATCGGCTACGGCGGCGGCCGCGGCATGCCCGCCGATCACATGCTGCTGCCCGCCGTCGGCTACCCGCTGTTCGTGATGGACAGCCGCGGCCAGGGCGGCCGGTGGACCACCGGGGCCACCGGCGACCAGCCCGGCGAGGGCCCGTCCTACTCCGCGGTGATGACCCGCGGCATCGACGATCCGGAGAACTACTACTTCACCCGGCTGTTCACCGACGCGGTACGCGCGGCCGAGACGGCCGCCGAACTGGCCAGCGGCGGCACCGGCCGGTCACCGGTCGCGGTGACCGGGGCCAGCCAGGGCGGCGGCCTGGCGCTGGCCACGGCCGGACTGCTCGGCGACCTGGTCGCGGTCTGCCACGCCGACGTGCCGTTCCTGTGCGACATCCAGCGCGGCGTGACCACGGCGCCGGACATGCCCTACGCCGAGGTGGCCGAATTCCTGGCCCGGCAGGTCGATTACGAAGCCACCGCGCTGGACACGCTGCGCTACGTGGACTGCGCGCTGCTGGCCCGCCGGATCACCGCCCAGTCCCTGCTCAGCGTCGGGCTGATGGACACCATCTGCCCGCCGTCCACGGTGTTCGCCGCGTACAACGAGATCACCGCGCCGAAGGACATCGCGGTGTTCAGCTTTGGCGTGCACGACGTGCCGCCCGCCCACCTGGAGCGGCAGCTCCGCCACCTGCGCAGCCACCTGCTCGGCTGACCACGGGCGGCGTAGCTCCGCCGGGTCAGCCGACCGACTTGATCGCGGCGGCCAGCCGGTGCAGCGTGCGTTCCCGGCCGAGCAGCTCGATCGACTGGTACAGCGGCGGGGAGACCCGCTTCCCGGTGACCGCCGCCCGTACCGGCGCGAACGCGACCCGCGGCCGGAGGCCGAGGCCACCCTCCTCGACCAGCGCCTCGGACAGGGCCGTCTCGATCGCCTGGTGGGTCCACGGTTGCACCGTGGCCAGCGCGGCCTCGGCCGCCAGGAGCACCGGCAGCGCATCCGGGGTGAGCACCCGCTCGGCCTCCTCGGGTTCGACTTTGAACCCGTCGCCGGCGAACAGGAAGCTGAGCATGCCCACCGACTCGGTGAGCCGATTGATCCGGGTCTGGATCAGCGGCGCGGCCGCCTCGATCAGCGCCGCCTGGTCCGTGCTGGGCGGGGCGGCAACCATCTTGGCCCGCTCCAGGAACGGGGTGATCCGGGTGACGAAATCGGCCAGGCTCAGGGCGCGGATCTTGTCCCCGTTGATCGCCTCCAGCTTCCGCACGTCGAACTGGGCCGGGTTCTTGTTCACCCGGGCCAGGTCGAACTCCGCGGCCAGATCGGTCAGGCTGAACTCCTCCCGGTTGTCCCCGGGTGACCAGCCAAGCAGGGCCAGGTAGTTGTCGATCGCCTCAGGCAGGAAGCCTTCCGCGCGGTACCAGTTGACCGAGACGACGCCGTTCCGCTTGGACAGCCGGTGGCCGTCCTTACCCAGCACGTAGGGCAGGTGCGCGAACACCGGGAAATCAGCCTCGGCCACACCCATGGCCCGGTACACGGCGATCTGCCGCGGTGTGGAGGACAGCAGGTCCTCGCCCCGCACCACGTGGGTGATCTTCATCAGCACGTCGTCCACCGCGACGGCCAGCGTGTACAGCGGCGAGCCGTCCGCCCGGGCCAGCACGAAGTCCGGCACGTGCGCGTGATCGAAGGTGACCTCGCCGCGGACCAGGTCGGTGAACGTGGTCGACCCCTCCGGCATGCGGAACCGGACCACCGGCTTGCGCCCCGCGGCGCGGTACTCGGCTACCTGCTCGGCGGTGAGCACCCGGCAGTGCGCGTCGTAGCCGCTCGGCCCGCCACCGGACCGGGCGGCCTCGCGCCGCGCGGCCAGTTCCTCCGGGGTGCAGTAGCAGTAGTAGGCGTGCCCGGTGCGGAGCAGGTGATCGAGCCACTCCGCGTAGATGGTCAGCCGCTCGCTCTGCAGGTAGGGGCCGTACCGGCCGCCGACCGCGGGCCCTTCGTCCCACTGCAGGCCGAGCCAGCGCAGCGTGTCCAGCGCGGACGCGATGTACTCCGCGGTGACCCGGCTCTGGTCGGTGTCCTCGATGCGCAGCACGAACGTGCCGCCGGTGCGCCGGGCGAACGCCCAGTCGTACAGCGCGGTCCGGATGTTGCCGACGTGCAGGTCCCCGCTGGGCGACGTGGCGAACCGGACCCGCACCCCGGCGGCTGGCTGCTCAGTCACGGCCGACCACCGTGTTGCTCAGCGACCCGATGTTCTCGATGGTCACAGATACCTCGTCTCCGTCCTCCAGCGGCCCGACCCCGGGCGGCGTCCCGGTGAGCAGCACATCGCCCGGCAGCAGCGTCATCACCGTGCTGACGTACTCCACCAGGGCCGGCACGTCATACAGCAACTGCGAGGTGCGGGCCTGCTGCCGCACTTCCCCGTTCACCGTGGTGGTCAGCTCCAGGTCGGCCGGGTCCACGTCGGTCTCGATCCATGGGCCCAGCGGGCAGAACGTGTCGAATCCCTTGGCCCGGGTCCACTGCCCGTCCCGGGCCTGCAGGTCGCGGGCGGTCACGTCGTTGGCGCAGGTGTAGCCGAAGATGACCTCGCCCGCCTGGGCCGCGGGAACCTCGCGGCAGAGCCTCCCGATGATCACCGCCAGCTCGCCCTCGTAGTCCACCCGCTGGGTCAGCTTGACCGGGTAGGCGATCTGGTCCCAGTGCCCGACGACCGCGGTGGACGGCTTCAGGAACAGGACCGGCTCCGCGGCGGGCTCAGCGCCCATCTCGCGGCGGTGATCGGCGTAGTTGCCGCCGACCGCCACCACCTTGCTCGGCAGTACCGGGGCCAGCAGCCGCACGTCGTCCAGGGGGAAGGTCGCCCCGGTGAACTGGACGCCTCCCTTGCCGGGACTGAACGGGTGCCCCCGCAGCTCGGCGACGACGCTCAGCCCGGCCGCCCCGGTCCCGGGACGGGCCGCACCGGCCCCATCCGCCTGGGCCTCCCCGACCACCC
>DASXIN010000124.1:0-18364 GCA_036497945.1 Streptosporangiaceae bacterium
ATACTAGGGCACCTGGCGGGCCCCGGGCAGAGAATCCGCCAGTGCCTGGACAGGCGCGTTCCAGGCCGGGCAGGTCCCGGTCCACAGTAGCCTGCAAGATCGCGCGAGTGGTGCCGACGTGCCGGCGGGCAAGGTGGTCCCACCACCAAGCGGCTAAGGCGCGGCATCACTTCCATGTCGGCAGCCAGCAGATCCGCCCGCTAGTGCAATAAGGAACGCGCCGTAGGCCAGCACGGACGGTAGCCAGACTTCCCAGGACCTGCTGCCGCGAGCCTGACGCCGATCGCCGAGCATGGATTTCGGTCAGCGCGGTCAAATGCGCCATCGCCTGCGCGCATATCTCCCGGTTCGGGTGGCATGGCCGACGGGCCTCCCAGGCCGAGGGTTCCGTACGGAGCGCTGCGCTAAATGTGGGCCGCACGCCAGGCAGGTCCCGCGCCGCCTCTCGGTCGTTAGCCCAGCTCCCGCGAGGCGACGCAGCTTGGGCGCTACGTAGCCGCAGGCTAAGACCCGCGCTCGGATGGCGCGCGGGGGCGTTGAACGACCCCGCCGGGCGAGCGGTCGGTCTCCGGTTACTACGCGCAGGTCAGCGGCGTGCGGAGAGCCTGGGCGGGGCGGGAAATTATCGAGCTCGAGGAGAGCGCTGGACGACGGTCGGGATCACAAGGGTGCTGACCGAGGAGCAGCCCGCACGATCTCTGCCGCGACGGGTGCCTGACCGGCGGAAAACCTGTTGCCCGCTGCCTGGCGGCGTGTCAGCCTGGCAGCCCGCATCCGTGCCGTCGCCGCCCGCGACTGGCGGACGCTCGCTGAGCAGGAAGGAGGGACGCAGATGAGGACCATCACGAGTTTCTTGCTGCCCGCCCGCACTTCCTGCACCAGGAGCTTCCGCCATGTCCAGCTCTCAGTTCCGCCGCAGCAAGCGGCGGTTTGACGACGACGAGTCCACCTTTCTCAAGCGCGACCGGCACCGCCGGCGCCTCCCGCCGGCCGACTTCGGCTCCGAGACGTTCGGGCTGCCCGAGGGTGACCGGTGGTCCACGTGGGATCAGTCCGCGCCCATGGAGCGCGGCCCGCAACCGCACCCGGACTGGCTTGTCACCGACCTCGCGGCCGTCGACACCGAGCTTGGCATCCTGAAGACCGGCAAGGAGGCCGACGTCTACCTGCTGCGCCGCAGCGTGCCCGGCGCCGACCGGTCCTGCTTGCTCGCGGCCAAGCGGTACCGGGCCGCGGAGCACCGGATGTTCCAGCGCGACAGCGAGTACCTCGAAGGCCGGCGCGTCCGGGAATCGAGGGTGAACCGGGCGATCGCGGCGCGGTCCGCGGCGGGCCGGGCGATGATCTCCACCCAGTGGGCGAGCGCCGAGTTCGCCGCCCTGAGTCAGCTCTGCGCGGCTGGCTTGCCAGTGCCGTATCCGGTGCAGATACTCGAGACCGAGCTGCTGCTGGAGTTCATCGGCGAGCCGGACGGCACGGCCGCGCCGCGGCTGGCCGAGATCAGGCCGGCTGGAGCCGAGCTCGCCAGCCTGTGGGACGAGCTGGTGACTGCCCTCTGCGGCCTGGCCCGGCTCGGCTACGCGCACGGCGACCTGTCGGCCTACAACCTGCTGGTGCACGGCGGCCGGCTGGTCATGATCGACATGCCGCAGATCGTCGACGTGATCGCGAACCCGCGTGGCGCGGAGTTCCTGACCAGGGACTCGGCGAACGTCGCGCGCTGGTTCACCGCCCGCGGGCTGACCGGAGTGTCGCCGACGCCGGCCGACCTGGCCGGCCTGCTGCTAACCGAAGCACGCTTGCCATAGCTGATGCGTCCGCCGACTTGTTACTCTCCGCGTGGCCCACAAACCATCCGATATCGCCCCGCGAAGATCACCGGAAGAGTAAGAAGTCCCAGCAGCGCTCAACGTCAGCCCGCTTATCTCCCGGCCAGACGGCGCCGTCGCCGTCGACGCGCTGGCAGTTCCGCTCCGAACGACCCCTCCTGTCAGCTGATCGCGCCTGCCGGAAGCAGCGCATGAACGCCCCAGGACTGGTTCGCCACCTGCGTGACCCTCAGGTCGAGCACCGGGCTGGCCAACGCCAGCGCCGTTGCCTTACCAACTTTGTAGCTTGCCTGCAGCCAGGTCAGCATCGCGTCGAGCGCATCGCCCAGCGCCGCGTTGAGATCCGGGCTGAAGCCGAAGGTGATCTGACCAGCCGGAGTTTCCGCGTGCACTCCTGGAACCGGCCGGTCCGTGACCAGCTCGAGCTGAAGCTCGGTGGTCATACCGCACTCGATGGCGGTACCCGCCACCTCTCCGTCGCCCTGGGCAGCATGGCCGTCGCCAATGCTCAGCAGCGCACCAGGCACGGCAATCGGCAGGTACAGGATCGATCCGGCGACCAGTTCCTTGCAGTCGATGTTGCCGCCGCCGACGGGCCTGGGCGGGATGGTGGAGTGCTCGCCTGGCTCGTCCCAGGCGACGCCCGTCACCCCGTGGAAGGGGGCTATCCGCACCGTGTGCCCTTGGTCGCTGGTCGCTGCTCCCGCGTCGGCGTCAATCTGCCAGAGCAGCCAGGCAGGCGGGCCCTCGTGCAGGCCGAGCCGCCTGGTCAACGGGGTTTCGTTGCCCGCGGCGACGGTGTAGCCCCAGGTGTCGGGCCGCAGGGAAAGGAAGCGCACCGCAAGCACCTCGCCGGGCACCGCACCACGAACCGCGATCGGCCCTGTCAGGCAATGGCCGCTGCGCCTCTTGCTGGCCATCGTCGGCACCTTCTCGCCAGGGAACGTCTGCGGCTGCAGGTGCCCGGACGCGTTCAGTGAGCGCAGCACGATCGTGTCGCTGGGGTCGACGGTCAGTGCCGGCGGTAGGTCACGGGAGAACACGTCTACTGTCGTCGACGGTGACGGGTCGAGCTGATGGCGAGCCATGCAGCGATCTTCCCCGCTGTGCTCGAGCGCGACAACGCGAGACCGGCAGCTCGATACTGCGTCGCGCGCGCGGGGAAGCGCTCTATGCCAGTTGAGCTGCAGCTCGCTCAGTCGTGGCCGGCCGAAGATCAGGCCCGGCTCGCTGGCAGCCGGTGACCGCGGCCAGGTAGCTGCGCGCGGGCACCTGGGCGGGTGCGGCTGCTGGTGCTGGCTGAGGGCGGGCTGGGTGCGTGGGGTTGCTGGCCGGGGTGGCTGGTTGCAGACTCGCGTGGTGGGCCCCGAACAGGAGGGAATCGCGAGCGAGGGGTCGCGGGAGAAGGTGGCCATCCGGACGCCGGACCGGCGTCTTCGGGTGTTCGTGAGTTCCACGATGGGCGAGCTGGCCGAAGAACGGCGGGCCGTTTCGCGTGCCATTTCGGCGCTGCGGCTGACCCCGGTGATGTTCGAGGCGGGGGCGCGGCCGTATCCTCCGGCCGAGGTGTACCGGGCGTACCTGGCGCAGGCCGATGTGTTCATCGGCGTGTACTGGCAGCGGTACGGGCAGCTGGTCCCCGGCGCGCGGGTCTCGGGGCTGGAGGAGGAGTTCGGCCTGTCGGGCGGGTTGCCGCAGCTGCTGTATGTCAAGGCTCCGGCGCCGGATCGTGAGCCGCGGCTGGCTGATCTGCTGGCCCGGATCAAGGAGGAGTCCTCGGCTTCCTACCGGTATTTCCGCACTCCGGCTGAGCTGGGCCGGCTGGTGCGTGATGACCTGGCGGTGCTGTTGAGTGAGCGCTTCGCCGCCGCTGGCGCCCATGACGCAGCCGCGGCGCCGCCGGCGGGCGCCCGTGGGCCCGGCCGGCTGCCGGTGAGCATGACGTCGCTGCTGGGCCGGGAGCAGGCATCGGTGAGGTGGCCGGGCTGGTCGGGGAGGCCGGGGTGCGGCTGGTGACGTTGGCCGGGCCGGGCGGGGTCGGTAAGACCCGGCTGGCGGTGGCGGTGGGCGAGCGGCTGCCGGACCTGTTCGGCGCGGGCACCGTGTTCGTGCCGCTCGAGGCGGTCACCGACCCCGGGCTGGCCCTGGCCGCCGTCGGCCGGTCGGCGGGCGCTGACCTGGCCGGGACCGCATCCCCGGTGGAGGCGCTGGCCGAGACGTTCGGCGACGGCGCGTGGCTGCTGATCGTGGACAACCTGGAGCAGGTGGTCCAGGTCGCCACCTATCTGGGCGAGCTGCTGGCCCGCTGCCCGCAGCTGGCGATGCTGGCCACCAGCCGGACGGTGCTGGGGCTGCGGGCCGAGCGGGAGTACCCGGTGCCGCCGCTGCCGGCGCCGGCTGACCCCGCCGCCGTGCCGCTGGAGGAACTCGGATCCTGGCCGGCGGTGGCGCTGTTCGTGGACCGGGCTCGCGCGGTGCGGCCCGGTTTTGCCCTGACCGAGGGTAACGCGGCGGCGGTGGCCGAGATCTGCCGGCGGCTGGAGGGCCTGCCGCTGGCCATCGAGCTGGCCGCCGCCCGCACCCGGCTGCTGGACCCGCCCGCGCTGCTGGGCCGGCTGGCCGAGTCGCTGGATGCGCTGGGGACCGACGCGGTGGACCTGCCCGAACGCCAGCGCACCCTGCGGGCCACGGTGGAATGGAGCGTGGGCCTGCTCGAGGATGCCGAGCGGTCACTGCTGGAGGTCGCGGCGGTCTTCGTGGACGGCTGGACCGTCCCGGCCGCCGCCGCCGTGGCCGGCCTGGGGAGGACCGGGCGCTGGAGCTGTCCGAGGCGCTGGCCCGTCACAGCCTGATCTACCTGGACAGTGCCGAGCTCGGGCCCCGGTCGCGGATGCTGGAGACCGTCCGCGAGTTCGTCGCCGAGCGGCTGGCCGCCCGGCCCGACGCCATCGAGGCCGGCCGGCGGCACGCCGCCTACTACCGGGACCTAGCCGAGCAGGCCGACCGGCCGCTGCGCACCGCCGGCCCGAGCGAGTGGCTGGAGCGGCTGGACCCCGAGGCAGGGAACCTGGCCGCGGCGGTGCGCTGGTACCTGGCCCATGACCGCGGGCCACTGCCGCCCCTGTTCCGGATCCTGTTGCTGTTCTGGGTGCAGCGGGACCTCGAGCGCGAGGCCTGGTCCTGGGTGGAGCAGCTGCTCCCCGCCGCCGCCACGCTGGACCTGCAGGCCGGGGCCGAGCTGGCGGTGGTGGCGGCGGTGATTGCCGTCGACACCGGGGACGATGCGGCGGCGCTGGCGGCCCGCCAGCGCCTGGCGCCGCTGCTGGCCGGGATCCAGGTCCCCTTCCTGCACGCGGCGTCGCAGCTGGCCATGGCGTGGGCTTTGCCGATCACCGGCGACTTCGACGGGGCTCTGCGCTGGAGGAGCTCCGCGGCCAGGACGAGCCCGTCTTCAGGGGCATCGCCGCGTTCGCCGTCGGCTCGCTGGAGATGGTGCTCGGCCGCTACGACGACGCGCTGGGCCACCTGCGCGAGGTGCGCGACCTGGCCGAGGGGGTCGGCGGTGCCTGGCTCGGCGCTGGCTCCCCGTCGTCGTGGGTCGCCCTCCGCGAGCGCCAGCTGGGCATCCTGGCTGCGCTGCGGGGTGGCCTCGATGAGGCCCGGACGCTGCTGGATGAGGCGCTGGAGCGGAGCCTGGCGGCCCGCAGCCTGTGGTTCGTGACCTTGCGCCTGGCCGGGTATGCCCAGCTGGCGCTCGCGGAGGGCGACCCACAGCGGGCGGCGCGCCTGGAAGGCGCCGCCGAGGGCCTGCGTCGGCGCGTCGGGCTCTCGGCGTGGCCGCCTCTGCGGCGGATGGAGGACGACCTGGTGGCCCAAATCCGCCAGCGGCTGGACGCACGCCAGTTCGATCAGGCATTCTCCGCCGGCTCCCGGCTCACCCAGCGGGAGGCGGTCGCCATCGCCCGAAACCAGCCCAGCACCGGCACCCAGACGCCCTGAGCCGCCACGCGCAACAGCGCGGAAACCGCGGCTTGGAGCCAGGTGCGGAGGCGAACCGGAGCCGGCTCTGCGCAGTCCCTCCTTGCCGCCAAACCAGCCCGGCACCGGCACCGGCGTCACGATCAGAACGGCAGCTCTCCCGCCTGGCCATCACGCCCGGCGTGATCGCCCCGGGAATCGAGGTTAGACCCGCAACCTCAACTCTGGCATTGCACCTTTAGGCCAGCCAGTCGCTGGCCCATACCGATCGGCCCGTTCGGCGCGTTCTCTGAGACTAGTTAGTCGACGAGAATCAGCGCGCAGAGCGGCGGCTCGGGTGCTCGAAAGAGCGACTCGGGCTTGACAATTCGTGACCGACAGCGGCCTGTGGGGATCGGATGGATGGACAGGCACCGCGCCCGGCCTGGGCTACGCCCAGGAAGGTGGGCGTGGCCGTGCGGGCCAGCGCAGCCATGTGCAGGTACTGGCAAGGCGTCGGCCGGTGCTTACACTCGTGCTCATGATCTGCCGCGTGTGGCGAGGCTGGACCGCCAGAGACAACGCTGACGCCTATGAGCGCATCGTCCGGGGCCAGGTTATCCCGGGGATTGAGGCGCGGCGCATTCCGGGGTTCCGCTCCATCGACCTGGTCCGGCGCGAGCGAGACCACGACGTGGAGTTCATGACCCTGATGTGGTTCGACACCTTGGACGCGGTGAAGGCGTTCATGGGCGAGGACTACGAGGCGGCGCACGTGCCGGCGGAGGCACAGGCGGTGCTCGCGGACTTCGACAAACGCTCGGCGCACTACGAGGTACTCGACCGCCGCGACCAGCCTCGGTGACCATTACCGGCTGCGCGGGCGCCCGGCGATCCCGGACGCCGGCCCGATAGGCCTGGCCCGGCACCGGTCCTAACACCAGTCTTAAGTAGCCGCATAGCGAGCACGAGGCCGTTCCCGGGGTCCAGGGGTTTCAGCCGTTCTCGCCAACGCGCGGCAGCCTGGGGATCACGGTGTACGGCGGAGAGCTTATAGGTCGCTGAACGCGCGTCGGTGGGCCAGGATTCCTCGCTCGACCTCGGTGAGGGCCGCTCGTACCTTGTCATCCTGTTGCTCAGCGAGCGCCGCGGACAGGTGTTGCCCGAGCCGGTCGAGGTGCTCGCCGACGATCCGGCGGACCTCCTCGTTGCTCGCGGCCCCGTGCCAGGGGTGTGATGGCGTCCGGCCAGCTGCGCTCGGCATGCTCGCCAGCGGCGACACGCCGAGGACCTGGTCCTGGTCGGCGAGCAACCGGGCCCAGGTTCTCAGGTCGGTGAAGAGCCGGTCGAGTTCCGTGTGGAGGGCCTGCGTCTCGGGAACCCTCCGGTGAGCCTGCCTAACGTCCAGGATCGCGTCGATGACCTCGCTGAGCACCTGGTTGAGGGCGGCGGCTGGATCCTCGCGCGGGGGCGGGCTCATGCGGATACCGATGCGGGCTGGCGGCCTCGGTACGCGCAAGGCCGTGCTATTTGGTTACGCAATCTCACGCCCGGGACCTCCTTATCTGTGACCGGGGCTCCTCCGCCCAGTCCAAGCGGATGAAATCCGCTTGGTGAGCGGACAAGGCAGTCGTCCACAGAGCGTACCGAGGCAGACGGTTCCGCCCGTGGCGGTCGCGACTCGCCTAGCCGAGCCAACCCCGGACGACGCCGGAGGCGAGGGCAACCTTCGCCACAAGACGCGACCGGCCCCGGCGCCGGTGCGCGATATCCGCCTTATTGCAGGATCGGTGCAGGAGCTGCGGTTGTGCCCGTAGTGTCCAGAGGTCCGATGGGCTGGCTCTCGAACCGCCTGCCGGCTGCGTGCAGCCTCGCTTATTAACGACACGCCAGCTCGTCGGTTCCTCGCCGTGGCGTGGCTCAAAAGAGGCGCGAACGCCCATCAGGCCCTGGAATAAGGCATGCCCGCCGATATGCGCGACTGAAAGATCGCGGTCTTCACCCGAGAGCTCGCGCATATCAGGCTGTCCTGTTTCCTTTCGTCGCTACCTGACTGCGGGCCTATGCGGCTGCTGACTGTCAGTACGTGGGCAGGACGATGTGGGGCAGTTGCTCGATCAGCGCCCGAAGCGCGGCGTTATCGGTGTCATAGCGAAGGACCGAGGTGACGTCTGCGAGTCCGAGCAGGCGCCGGGCGATCTGGCCTCCGAACCAGCACGGCCCATCGCGGTCATGTAAAGGTCGGTGCAGGTGTAGGCGAGGATGACGGGCTCGCCGGCTGCTACTTCGGTGGCGGTCGTTGCGGGGGCTTGGCCGTGCTGACGGGCTGGCAGGATGATCGCATCGGGTTCGGTGTGGCGCAGTGGCTCGCCGCTGGCGGCGGCCCTGACGTTTGCGAAGTCGGCGCGGCCGCGCCGGGATCGGGCTGCGATCAGCAGCCCGCCGGCCTCACTGTGGAGCGCCGAGACCAGCGCCTGGCGGATGACCGCCGGCGCAGTGGCGCCGCTTGATCTCCCCGGTTTGAGATGCGGGTAGGTGCGGTGCTCGATATGCCGCCCGAAGGGCCTGCACGACTCCAGCAGGTGCTCGATCAAGGGGTTTGGCTGCACCGCGGCGGCGATCAAACGCATGCTGCGCGGCGCGTGCTCGCGCTGGATGAGTTCGGCAGCAAAGAGCGTCTGGCCCAAGACACCGAGATCGAGCTGACCGGCCTTGGCCTGGCAGACGGCAATATCACGGCCGCAAAGGGCCAATGGAGTGCGCGCTGGATGCCACCGGCGAGGGCCATCGACGGCGAATACGCCGTCGATTTGACGGGCGCGTGAGAGCTGGCCGGGGATGGTGGGCACGACGAACTCCTCGATGAGTTCGCCACCGATCTCCTTCCAGACAGCGTGGATGACATCGCTCTCGGCAGATGAGCGGCCGCGGAAGAGCGCTTCGTTTGCCACTCGCCCATCACAGCACGGAGGAGGAGCGTATGCGACCCACCAGATCGCAGCCGTCGCGCCTCACCATGTTCCCGGCACAGGGGAAATCCTGTGACTCGCTTTCGCGGAGGTCATCGACCGGTCCAGTCGGTGATTCTGAGGCTAACGGTTCCCGCCTACTTCACCCTTTGTCAGCGAAGGCTCAACCTGACCGCGCGCCCGGAGCCGCCGTTAGGAGCGGCAACCCGATCGCTAGCGCGGCGGTCTGTGCTGGGCCCGAATGGGATGATCTGTATGCGGTCACGCGCGTGGCCTGTCAGTGGCCGGCGCGGGTAACCAAAGCCCGGTTCTGGCCGGATACAGACGGGCTCCTGCTGCGCGTGGGATCCGAACCCGGGCAGCGCACTGGGAGGACGTCTTCACGTCTCAGGCCGGCCCGCAAAACGACTCACTGCTGCCCGGTGGCCTGGCCCACCGGCGTGCCTCACGGTGCAACAGCGTGATGCTGGCCGGCCCTTTACCGCTCGGGGGCCGGGGTCAGGCTGGCTTGCCTGGCGTGATGGTCGCGGAGGGTGTGCTGGACGCGGCGGGCGGCGGGGGATCCGATGCGCTGGTAGATCGCCAGCGCCTGCCGCAGGCAGGCGGTGCCTTCGCTGGCGTGGCCGTCCTGGAGGTGGCTGCGGCCGATTCCTTCCAGGGCGCGTGCTTCGTCGGGGGCGGTGCCGAGGTCGCGGGCGATAGCCAGGGCCTGGGCGTGCTGGTCGCGGGCCTGCCGAGTAGCCGCGGTCCGCGACGATAGCTCGCCGAGGCTGTTCAGTGTTTCGGCTTGGCCGAGCCGGTTGCCAACGTCGCGGCAGAGCTGGAGGGCCTGCTGGTGGCTGGCGGCGGCGGCCGGGTAGTCCCCGGTCAGCTGCTGCACCAGGCCGAGTTCGTTGAGGGCGCCGGCCTGTTCGCCGAGGTCGCGGAGGTCGCGGTACAGGCTGAGGGCCTGCCGGCTGCTTGCCGCGGCGGCCGGGTAGTCCCCGGTCAGCCGCTGCACCGCGGCGAGCTCGGTCAGAGCCCAGGCCTGCCAGAGGGGATCGTCGGGGTCGCGGCTCAGCGCCAGCGCCTGGCGCAGCGCCGCGGCGGCCGCCGGGTAGTCCCCGGCCAGCCGCTGCGCGGCACCCAGATACAGGAGGGCGTGGCCTTGCCCGCGCCGGTGCCTGAGGCCGCGGTACAGCTCCAGCGCCTGGCGGTGGCAGGCGGCGGCGGACGGGTAGTCCCCGGTATAGCGGTGCACGGTGCCCAGCTCGTTGAGGGCCTCGGCATGCCCGCGCTGGTGGCCGAGGCCGCGGTACAGCTCCAGCGCCTGGCGCAGCGCGGCGGCGGCGGCCGGGTAGTCGCCGGTGATCACGCCCAGGGTGCCGGTCGCGGTGAGGGCGTGTGCCTGGCCGGTCCGGTCGCCGAGGTCGCGGTACAGCTCCAGGGCCCGGGTCGCGCTGGCGGCGGCGGCCGGGAGGTCTTCGGTCATGGCTTGCGTGAGGCTCAGCAGCAGCAGAGCGTGGGCCTGGCCGGGCCGGTCGCCGGCCTGGCGGGCGGCGGCGAACGCGGCCTGCTGCAGGGCCAGGTTCTGATCCCAGTAGCCCCGGGTGTCCAGGAAGCCGGCCATCGCGGCCGGGATCAACATCGCGTGCAGCAGGCGTCCGCTGGCGGCGGCGTACCCGGCGGCCGCGTGCAGGTTGGCGCGCTCGACCTCCAGCCAGGCGGCTGCCTGCCGTGGCGTGGACACCGATGGCGCGCTGGCGGGCGGGTGGCCGGGCGGCGCGGGGCTTTCGGCGGTGAACCATGAGGGCATGTGGTGGCCGGCGGTCCGGGCGGTGTACAGGTAGTAGTGCAGCAGCCGGGTGGTGGCGGCGTCGCGGGTGGCGGGGTCGTCGGCGGCGGCCAGGGTCCGGGCGTGCTCGCGGAGCAGGTCGTGCAGCCTGTAGCGGCCGCGGGTGGGCTCGGTGATCAGGTGCTGGCCGTACAGGGCCTCCAGGCCGCGGCGCGCGGCGGCCAGGCCGGTGTCATCGAGGGCGGCGGCGGCGTAGGCGTCGATGTCAGGGCCGGGGTGCAGGCCCAGGCGGCGGAACAGCCGCCGCTGCCGGGCGGTCAAGTCCCAGTAGGACAGGCCGAACGCGGCGGCCACCGACAGGTTCTCGGCCGCCATCAGCTCCAGCCGGCCGCCGGCGGCGGCCAGGTCGGCGGCCAGGCCCGCGGCGGTCCAGGCCGGGTGATGGGCCAGCTGCCGGCCCAGCATTCCGATCGCCAGCGGCAGGTAGCCGCACAGCCGGGTAATCTCCCCCACCCCCGCATCCCCGGGGCCCAGGTCCGGGCGGCCAGCGAGGCGGGCCAGCAGCACGGCGGCCTCGGCCGGGGGCAGGGTGTCCAGGCTGAGCACCGCGGCGTCGTCCAGCGCCGCCAGCCGCCGCCGGCTGGTGATCAGCACCAGGCTCCCGGCGGTGCCGGGCAGCAGCGGGCCCACCTGCTCATGCCCGGCCGCGTCGTCGAGTACCAGAAGGATCTTCTTGCCCGCCAGGAAGTCCCGCCACAGCCCCGCCCGCGCATCCACGCCCGGCGGGATCGCCTGGGCGCTGATCCCGGCCGCCAGCAGCAAGCTGGCCAGCGCATCGGCCGGGTCCACCGGCCGCTGCCCGGGGGTGTGACCGTGCAGAGGCAAGAAGATCTGCCCATCGGGGAACCGCCCGGCCAGCTGGTGCGCCGCGTGCACCGCCAGGGTGGTCTTGCCGATCCCGGCCATCCCGCCGATCGCGCAGATCCCCACCACCCCGCCACCGGGCGCCGCGTCGGCCAACCCGGCCGTCAGCCGCTCCAGCTCCCCGCCCCGGCCGGTGAAGGCCGCGATATCCCGCGGCAGCGTCCGGCTGGCCGCCGCCGCCGACCCCGTCCTCGCCTCTCCCGCCGCGGCCGCCAGCGCCTCCCCCGCTGTTGCCCGTCATTCGTGGTGAGCGTGTGAGCGTCATTGCTGGTGAGCGTGCAGCCTGATGAGAAAGCCCCGCCGGCTGGTTGCCGGCGGGGCTTGGTGTTCGTGGTGTCGGCGGGGGGTTCATTCTGTCGTTACTTCCGTCACGGCGGCGCGCGCGGAGGACTCGTCGACGATGGCCTTGCCGGTGGCGAAGGCGGCGAGCAGGGCCTGGATGGCGAGGTTGTTGACGGCGCGGGGGTAGCCGCGGCTGGTCTGGTGGATGAGTGAGACGGCGTCGTCGGAGAAGAGGGTGTCGGAGCGGCCGGCGAGGGCGAGGTGGTGGCGCAGGTAGCCGGCGGTCTCTTCGCTGGTCATGCCGGTCATGTGGTAGCGGACGGCGATGCGCTGGTCGAGTGCGGCGAGCTGGCCGAGTTTGAGCCGGCGGCGCAGGGTGGGCTGGCCGATCAGCAGGCAGGCGAACACGGTGGCGGAGTCCATGTCGTGGTTGGTGAGCATGCGGACTGTTTCGAGCTGGCCGGAGTCGAGGAGGTGGGCTTCGTCGATGACCAGGACGGGGGTGCGGCCGCGTTCGGCTTGCTCTGTGGCCAGTGCTTCAGCGGACTGGGTGGTGAGGGCGGCGGTGCCGTGGGCGGGCCGCCCGCCGAGGGCAGCGACGACGGCGTGGTGGATGCCGCGGATCCCGATGGCCGGGTCGGGGATGTAGATCACGGTGTGCCGGGCGGGGTCGAGGGCGGCCAGGGCGGCGCGGGCGGCGACGGTCTTCCCGACGCCGACTTCGCCGGTGATCACGCCGAGGGTTTTCTCGGTGACGGCCCAGGTGATGCGGGCGGCGGCCTCGCCGTGGCCGGCGTGGCGGTGCAGCGTGCCGGGGGCCAGGTCACGTCCGAACGGCATCCGGGTGAACCCGTAGAAGCCGGCCAGCTTGCCGATGCTCACTGGCCCTCCCTGGTGGTAAGCGCTTCGTCGATGGTCATCTGGCCGGGCAGCTGGCCTGGATCAGGGCTGGTGCCGAGCAGGGCGGCGTAGTTGATCCGCTCCGCCAGGACGCTGTCGTGGGCCGTGCCGACCAGGGCCAGGTAGTCGATCCCGGTGGCCGGCGGCGCAGCGCCGGGCTGCTCAGGGCGGGCCTTGGGATGGGAATGCCGGCCGATCGTGAACCCGACCGCCCGGCCGAACGACCGTCCGCCGTAACGGACCTCGATGTCAGCCAGGTCGAAGGGGTCGAAGACCAGCTCGACGCGCCGCCCGGTGAGCAGCTCGTCGACTTGGCAGGTATTGGCGTGCAAGGAGACGGTGGCGGTCTTGGTGACGGTGCGGAACTCGCTCCACAAGAACGCCTCGGCCAGCTGCGCTGGGGTGGGCAGGGGCAGCGGGACACGCACGCCTTCCTGCCAGCGGCGCAGCGGCGGTGCGCCGGTCTCTGAATGCGGGCGGGGGTGGTAGACCGTTTCTGCCCACGCGGTGAACAGCCGGTTCAGCTCCTCCAGCCCGGTGATCTTCGCGGCGGCCTCGCTGGTGATCTCGACGAGGAACTGGTCGCGGACGGTGCGGAAGAACCGCTCGATCTTGCCGCGTCCCTCTGGCCGGCCGGGCGTCGAATGCACCAGCTTGATGCCCAGGCTGGCGCAGGCGCGCAGCAGCCACGAGTCCACGAACGCGCTGCCGTTATCCACATAGATGCGCTCGGGGACGCCCCGGGAGGCCAGCGCCGGGCGCAGCGCGGCGGCGAGCCGCACGGTGTCCTCGCTGAACCCGAACCGGGCGGCCATCACCGCCCGGGAGCGGTCATCGAGGAACGCGAACAGGTAGGTCTTCCGGCCGCAGATCACCGGGCCGTGCAGCGCGTCCCCGGTCCACAGCTCGTTGCACCGGCTGGCCTCGAACCGGCCGAAGGCCTGCGGGCGGCCTTCGATCTCGCGGTCCAGTTCCAGGCGCACGAAGTGCCGCTGCAGCGTCCGGTCCGAGGGCGCCCACCCCGCCTGGGCACGCAGGATCCGGGTGATCTGCACCGCAGTGCGCTCCGGGTTCTCCCGCTTGAGCGCCACCGCCAGCGCCAGGACCTCCGCAGGCGTCCGCGGGGTTACCCGGGCGGGAGCCGGGACCAGGGCCTCGAACCCGCCAGCCCGCCACCACCGCACCCAGCGGCGGATCGTCTGTTCCGATACCCGCACCTTCCCACCGGGTCCGTCGTGCCCGGCGGCGGCCAGTTCCCGCACCCGCTGCCCGCGCTGGCGCGCCGACAGCTGCGGCCCGGTCACCTCGCTGATGAGCCGGTAACGCAACAACCCCACCTGCCGGGCCTGCTCGGCCCGCCGGCGGCCCTCCTCATCGGCCTGGGTCACCCTTGTCCTCCTTCATGCGGTTGCTGATCATCCGCACCGAAGGGTGGCGGCCCGCCGCCCCGGCTCACCAGAGGCAGCTCGTGTTGATCACCTCCACCACGATCCCCGGCGCCAGCAGCCGCCCGCCAGTCACCGCGGCAGCGACCTCCCACGGCGACAGCGCGAGCGTCCCGCGGCCCCAGCGGCGCCCTGCCGCAGCAGCCGCAGCCACGATCGCGGCCACCGCATCCCCGGCCGGCGACCCGGCCGGGGCGGGCAGCAGCGGATCAGGATCCAGCGCGCACAACACCCCGGTGAACGCCGACCGCAACGCCTCCGCCCGCACCGCGAGCCGCCGCAGCCAGCCCCGCACCGTCGAAGCGGGCCGCCCGGCCCGCGCAGCGACCTGGCGGTGCCCCAGTCCCGCCGCCGCGCCCGCCAGCGCTGCCCCGATCACGGCGGCTGTGTCCGCCCGCCGGGCCAGCACGCTGACCGGCAGCAGCACATGCGTGCGCCCGCACCCCGCGCACCTGACCCGCCGGGGCCGCAGCCGCCGGCGGCCCTCACCTGCTTCCCGCACCACCCGCCGCCGGGCATGCCCCCACCCCCGCAGCCGGCCCCTGCACCCCGGGCATGCCAGCCGCCCGGACGACAGCAACTCCTCGACGCCAGCAGCGTCCTTGCCTACCGTGAGCATGGCGCCTCCGCGCGCCTCAGCGGCCCTCCCGGCGGCTCGGCCAAAAGACGACCGGGAGGGCCGGTCTCGTCCTGAACCCGCTCACGCTGTCGCCGGACACAAAAAAGGGCAAGCCACCCAGGCCTGCCCCGCCGCCGTCCACCCCCGATGTCGTCAGCCGACCCCTACACGCTCACACGGAATGACGCCCCACACCCCGCCGGCGCCCGCCCGCGGGCCGCGGCGACGAACAGCTCGCTGGCCGGCCCGCCCAGCCCGAGCGCCCCGGCCAGCAGGACGGCGGTGTCCTTACGGGCGGTGACGTTGATCCCGCGCTCCAGGTCACTGATCGCCCGCTGGCTCACCGCCGCGGCCTCGGCCAGCTCGTCTTGGGTCAGCCCGGCCTGGTCGCGCAGCCGCCGCAACAGCCCGCCGAAACCCAAAGCGTCCCGCCCCGCCGCCGGCCCATCGGCCACAGGTCCTCGCCCCCTCCGCCCGCCGCCAGACCCCCACCCGGATCCGGCCCGGCGCAAGCACGGCCTTGACGCCCAGCCTAATCTTGTGCCCCACCTGTGCCCATCCTGTACGCCGCTACGTATGGTGACCGCCTGCCCCGGCCCGCGACAGTGGAGCACAAGACAAGCCCGCCACCGCCAGGAACGGAGAAGGCCACCATGTACCAGCTCACCCAGCTCGCCGGCGACATCCACCGCCAGCGGCTCGCCCACGCCGAGGCGCAGCGCCCCGCCGAGCGCGTGCTCGCGCTGGCCCGGGCCACCCGCCGCGCCGAGCGCGCCGAACGGCGCCTGCGCCGCGCCGCCCGCCAGGCCCGGCGACTGCGCGCCCAGCTCCACGCCCAGACCGCCAACGATCAGTAACTGCCGTCGGCCACAGCCGGCAACCTCAACCCCAGCAACGACCACTAGGAGGTCACCATGAACCGCACCCGCCCACTCCGACCCATCCGCCGCCTGGCCACCGCCCTGGCCGCCCTGGCCGGCGCGCTGCTGGCCGCCGCCGCGGCGGCCCCGGCCGCGTTCGCCATGCCCGTGCCCCCCGGGGGCGGCGACGGGACCGTGGCCCCCCGCCGGTGCAGACCGTCGTCGTGGGCGGCATGCCCGGCTGGCAGATCGCCCTCATCGCCGTGGCTACCGCCATCGTGGCCGCCGCCATCGCGGTGCTCCTGGACCGGGCCCGGGCCGCCCGCCGGCACCAGCTCGCGCCCAGCGCCTAACCCGCGCTGGCATCCCAGCGCCCGACCGCGCGAGCCCGCCCAGGCCACGCGGCCGGGCGCCGTCACCCCGCCACCCTCCCGCGCAACCAGCACCACACACCAGGCCTGATCACCATTCCCGCAGCGCAGCACGCTCACCCCCGCCCCTGCCGCACGCCAGGGCCAAGAGCCGTCCCCACAACAAATACGGTCCTCCAGCCGGGAACAGTGGCGGTGAGCAGGCAGAGCCAGTCCGGATGCGCCAGCACTGCCGCCACGCCGAAAGCGGCGAACCGCAGCATCAGGTACCGCAGCATCAGGTACCGCAGCACCGCCACCACCTGGCCGTAGCGGCCGGCCAGCAGCAGCTCGGCCAGAGCCGCCCCCCAGCAGCGCCGCTAGCCAGCGGGAATCGACGCCGGCCAGCAGCCCGACGCCGGGCCGCCCCGGCCTGCAGGTCCGCGGCGATGGTGACCAAGTTGACCACCACGACCGACACCAGTATTACGGCGGCCACGCCCCGGGCATAGCGTTTCAGGGTGAGCGACTGGCGGTCTTCCTGGGCGAACTGCTCGTCGGCGAGCGGCGAACCAGGTCGTCAAGGGGAGCGGCCAGATGGTCGCCCTAATCGCCCCGACGAGCTCATCCCTGAGCCACACGAACTCGTCCCCCGGAACAGAACGCCGGACACAATCGCGGGGTGGAAGGCCGTGGCCGACGGTCTCCTGAGCGACCCATGCTGCGCATTCCACCGCAACGTGGAGATCTCGTCACGCTATGCCTGGATGTACAAGCTCCAGCCCGCTTGCTTCAAGTGGGCCGCGATGGCGGCAATCGCATCGCACCACGTCCGGCTAGCCCTCTTCCCGCTCCGGCTGGACGCCGATCGCACTGGCTACGTCGACATCCCGCACAGCCTGCGTCGTCCGAAACTGCTGCTGACGGAGGATGTGAACACGATCCGGGCGACGAACAACGCCATCTTCAACGACCTCTTCTGGGTTCACTTCGCGTACGTCACTGCCGAAGACGGGATCGAACGTCTGCGCGCTCTCCTGCAAGCGGAGCGTCACTATGCGCCTGTCCTGGCCGGCTTCGAGGCGATCGACCAAGGACGCCGTGTCTTGGAGGACGGGATGGCGTCCGCGGAAGCTCGACAGAGGGCCGATGATCTCATTTGGGAGGGCAACGTTGAACTCCTCGAGCACGAGCAGTGCGCCTTGGTGCAACCCAACTTCGATCGACTCTCGTGTTCATCCGCCTGGCTCGTCGCGATCGGCTCGGCCACGAGCTTCGAGGTGCGTGGAGTGCAGCAGGAGATTGCGGACTTCACCTCGTTCTACCTCTCCTCGTTCACACGAGGAATCCCGCACGCTCTGCGCGCACGAAAGTGGCCGAGGATCACCCGCTTCGACGACCGCTGGCGTTGGCTCGTAACAAGCGTCGTTCCACGCTTCCGGAGATTCGACGCCGACACGCACTTGGTCGACGCCAGCCTGCGACACATCTTCGACGAAGCGCGCGACTTCGCGTCGAGCCCCTGCGTCCTGCCGCGTTCACCCGCAGACGGGCCACGGCGAGCTGCGCAACCGAGGCTATGGCACCGGCCACGGTCCAAAGGATGACCAGGTCGCCGAGAGCACCGCACAGAACGTCCCCATCTGCGTCGCATATACAGCCTCCCACGACGTCGGCAAAGCCGCCCAGAACGGCGGCTCGCACCTGTACCGGTCCTACCCCAAGCTCGGGGTAGCCAGCCGCCACCAGCTACGCGACGTGATCGCCACGCCAGCACACGAAAGCGCCGGAAGCCGGACTCTTCGTTAGGTCGCTTCCCCGAAACAACCACGCGCGTTCGCGCCCTCGAAGCCCTGGCACCCGGTGCAGGCCACCGTGCAGCGGCAGCGGACGAAGCGCCTGGGCCTGCCTCAATGATCCGGTGTGCCTGATGTCGCCACCTGGCCGCGATCCCAGCCGGGAAGTGCAGTAAGCCTGCGGATACCCCGCCACCACGTTCCAGACGCAGACTCAGACTGTGCGAGGTTACCCGGCACCGGACCAGCGCTGCGTCCTGGGGCGTCTGAGGACGTGCCGGGCGAAGGGCTGACCCACGAACCATCAACGCGCAGACAGGTCAGCGCTGGTGACCGCCTTGTAGCCGCACAAGCTGGCGTCCGCACCGGCGCCGGGCACATCAGGAAAGGAGACCTCAGTGGACATCACCCGAATCGAGCAGCCAGGCAGGCTCGGGCAGCCCTGGGTCCGGGAGATCGTCCCGGGAGTCTTCCGGGTCGGTACGACGTTCTTGGGTTGCTACGCGGTTGAACACGCGGGCGCCTATACATTCATCGACGTGGGGCTGCCCGGCTACTGGCCGCAGATGACCCGGTTCCTCGCCGCACGGAACGCTCCGCTGTCATCCGTCAAGGCCGTCGTGCTCACCCATTACCACCCCGACCATATGGGTAATGCC
>DASXIN010000125.1:0-61368 GCA_036497945.1 Streptosporangiaceae bacterium
GATGCGGCGGTGGCCGATGCGGCGGCAGGCGGCCAGGAGCGGTTCCGCACGCTGTTCGAGACGCTCCCGCACGGGATCGTGCACTATGCCGCCGATGGGCAGGTCATCGGCATGAACCAGGCCGCGCGCGACATGCTCGGGCCGGACGTCGCCGCCGCGCTCAGCGGGGTGCCGCCACCCGGCTGGGACGCGGTGCGCGAAGACGGCACGCCCTTTCCGGCCGAGCAGTTCCCGGTCGCGGCCGCGCTGCGCACCGGCACGATGGTCGGCGAAGTGGCGCTGGGCGTGCCGTCCGGGCCCGGCCAGCCGCTGCGCTGGCTCGGCATCACCGCGGTCCCGGATGTGCTGGACGAGGCGGGCCAGCCGCAGCGGGCCTACGCGATCTTCCGGGACCTGAGCACGCAGCATGGGGTAGCGGGCACGCTGCGGGGAAGCGCCGAGCTGATCGGCCGACTGCGCGAGGCCAACGTGCTCGGCGTGATGCTAGTCGGCGAGGACCAGGTCTACGACGCCAACGACGCGTTCCTCGACCTCATCGGCTACACCCGGGACGACGTGGACGCCGGCCGGGTCAGCTACCAGAACGTGACGCCCGAGGACTGGGCGGACAGCGACGCCGAGGCGCAGCGGCAGCTCCGGCAGACCGGCGCGGTCCGGCCGTATGAGAAGGAGTATGTGCACCGCGACGGGCACCGGGTGCCGGTGCTGGTCGGCGCCGCGCTGGCCTCCCGCCAGCCCTTGCGCTGGGTCACCTATGTGGTCGACCTGTCCGCGCGGCAGCAGGCCGAAGAAGAGCGCGCCGCGCTGCTTTCCCGCGAACGGGCCGCCCTGGCCGAGGCCGAGCGGGCCAGGGAGCAGCTCGGCTTCCTGCTCCGGGCGGGCGATCTGGTAGCCGCGGCCCGGGACCGGAACGAGCTGCTTTACCAGGTGTCCTGCCAGATGGTGCGGAGCCTAGCTGACTACTGCCTGGTGTTCCTGCCGACCCGGGACGGCGCGCTGCAGGCCAGTTCGATCGCGCACCGCGACCCGGCTGGAGAGATCGCCTACGTCGATCTCCGCGATGAGCCGGTGCCCAGCTTCGGGCAGCTCACGGTCCAGGCCGCGTACGCCGCCGGGACCAGCACGCTGCTTCGCGACGTGGCCGCCCAGCTGGCCCGCCGGGGGGAGCCCAATCCCCTGGTCCGCGACGTCTGGACCCGGCTCAAGCCAGAGAAGGCGCTGGTCACGCCGCTGATGGCCGGGCAGCGGGCGATGGGCGTGCTGACCATCGGCCGGAGCGCAAGTCGGCTCGCGTTCACCGAGGCAGATGTCGCGGTGGTCGAGGAACTAGGCCGCCGGATGGCGGTCGGGCTGGCCAACGCGGACACGTTCGCCCGCGATCACACCGTCGCGGAGACCCTGCAGCACTCGGTGCTGCCGGACAGCCTGCCGGACATCCCGGGCCTGGATCTCGCGGTGCGCTATATCCCGGGCGCCGACGGGGTCGAGGTCGGCGGGGACTGGTACGACGCGTTCCCGCTCGGTGACCAGTTGGTCGGTCTGGCGGTCGGCGACGTGGTCGGGCACAGCATCACCTCGGCCTCGATCATGGCCCAGGTGCGCAATCTGCTCCGTGCCTATGCCGTGGACACGATCCAGCCGGCCGACGTGCTGCACCGCACCAACACGGCGATGGCCCGGCTGCTGCCCGACGCGATGGCCACGGTGGTCTACGGGGTGCTCGACCCGGCGACCGGCGAGTTCAGCTACGCCAACGCCGGGCACCCGGCTCCGGTCTATGCCGCCGCGCCCGGTCAGGTCGAGTGGTTGGAGACGAGCAGCGGCCCGATGCTCGGCATACCCGGTGAGGGCTCGTTCAGCACCGGCCAGCGGCGGCTCGCGCCGGGCAGCGGGCTGTTGCTCTACACCGACGGGCTCATCGAAGACCGGCGCCGGGACATCACCGAGGGCTTCACGGCGCTGGCCGATGCGATGGGGCCGTCCGCGTCCCGCAGCGCGGAGCAGACCTGCACCGCGGTGCAGGCCGCGCTGCTCGGCTCAGCCTCGCGAGCCGATGACGTCTGCCTGCTGGCCGCCAGGCTGACCGGCTAAAACCGGACCCCGGCTGCTGTAACTCTGGTTACTCGCGTAGCGCCATCCCTGAGCGAGGCCGGGAGCGGGCGACCAGCGCGCCAGTGGCGGCCAGCAATGCGGCCGAGGTGAGCAGCGTGGCCGCGATCCCGGCCGCCTGGGCCAGGGCGGCCAGCGTGCCGCCGCCGAGGACCTCGCCTACGGTCTCGGCCTGGGAGAGGAACGAGTGCACGGTGGCCCGTACCGGGCCCGGAGTGCGCCGGTTCACCCAGACCACGCTCACCGCGCGGGTGACGTTGTACCCGATCCCGCTGACCAGCAGTACGCCCAGGCTGCCGATCAGGGCATCGGGCGCCGTGGCCAGCAGCAGCAGGCCGAGCGTGCCGAACAAGCAGGCCAGTGCGTAGCTAGCCCGGGCGGCCCGCACCCCGTCGATGCGCGCTTCCACGATGCGCAGCGCGACGACACCGGCCGCCGAGGCCAGGATGCCGAGGGCCGTGTACCACAGCACCAGATCGTGCGGGAAACCCAGGTCCACCAGCTGCCGGGGAAACAGCCAGGTGGTCATGGCCGCGCCGTTGACCAGCATGGTCGCCGCGAACATGAGCAGGATCTGGCGGTCACGGTGGGCCAGGGCGAGACCCTGCCGGAAGATCAGCAGCGACGCGGTCCACCGCTGGCCCGCCGCCGGGCGGAAGTTGTCCTCGGGGAACCAGGCCGCGACGAGCAGCCCGAGCAGCGCCATGGCCGCGCCGGAGACGACGATCGTGGCGGTCAGGCTGGCCGCCCAGCCGAGCACGCCGAACGCGATCATGCCCGCCATGCCGCCAATGAGGTCCCAGCGGGCCCGGGCGGTCAGCACCCGGGCGATGCGGTCCGGCTGGCTGAGCTCGTCGGTCAGCCACGCGACGTCGGCCCCGCCGGAGCATGCCCAGCCCAGTGCCCACAGCACCTGGGTCAGCAGGAGCAGCGGAAACGTAGTGACGACGCCGGTCAGCAGCATGCCCGCGGCCAGGAACCCGTGCCCGATCACCAGCGGCCACTTGCGGCTGAAGCCGTCGGACCAGACCCCGGCCGGGATGTCCGACAGCGTCAGCGTGCTGGCCATGCCGGTGCCGAGCAGGACGAGCTGGGCCGCGGACAGGTGGGCCTGGGTGACGAAATACAGGCTGGAGGTCAGCACGTAGCCGCGGTGGCACACGGCGCAGGCAGGTCCACCGCAGGAATGTGGCGGCGACATCAGGCCGGTGAACCGGCCGGTCGGTGCTGCGGGACAGACTCCGAATACAGCAGCCGCGCGGGCCGACGGCAACCGGTTATCCGCGCCGTTAGGCGGCGGTGCTGGGCGGTGGTGCTGGCCGGTGCCGTCCTGTGGTCAGGCGCGCGGGCGGGTAGCCGCGGCGTCCTCGCCCTCGCCCGGCTGCTGCGCTTCGGCGGCCAGCCCGGCATCCACCTCGCGGTACAGCGAACGGTGCAGCCCGGCCGCCAGGATGCCGCCGACCAGCGGCGCCACGATGAACAGCCACACCTGGCTGAGCGCCGTGCCGCCTACCACCAGGGCCGGGCCGAGGCTGCGCGCCGGGTTCACCGACGTGCCGGTGACCGGGATGCCGACCAGGTGCACGACGGCCAGGCCCAGCCCGATCGCGATCGCCGCGGTAGCCGGGTTGGCCGTGGCCGAGGTCACCCGGAGCACCACGAAGACGAAGATGGCGGTGAGCACAACCTCGAAGATGAACGCCCCGCCCGCGCCGATGTGGATCATCGACTTACTGTCGTAACCGTCGGTCCCCAGCCCGGTCACCGTGCGGCTGTACAGCGGCGAGGTGCTGAACGTCCCCCACAACGCCAGCGCGCCGACGATCCCGCCGGCGAACTGGGCGATCCAGTAGCCGATGGCCTCGGTCACCTTGATCCGCCCGGTGAGCAGGGCACCCATGGTGACGGCCGGGTTGACGTGGCAGCCGGACACCGGCCCGATCAGGTACACCAGCGCGAGCAGAGTCAGGCCGAACGCCAGCGCAGTGGCCACCACCCCGGCCGCCACGCTGGCCCCGTCGAACTTGAAGCCGAACATCAGCGTGGCCACACCGACGGCGAAGAACACCAGGATCGCGGTGCCAAGGAACTCAACCGCGAGCTTCCGCATTATTAAGCCTCCCCCGGGGCAATACGTGCACTCTGGGCCCAGTCGCGCGATACGACCCGACATTCGACCGTACGGGTATCTGAGCAGGGCGTCTGTCCTAGATTGTTGCAGTTGGGTCGGGTGCTGCCTCATCCGTCGTGGATGACGCGGGCTGAAGGCTGTCAGTAGCCGGCCGGGCGCCGCGCGGGCCTGGCCAGCACGGACCCTGTGACGGCCAGCAGCACGCCGAGCGCGGCCCAGGCGGCGAGGACGGTCAGCGGTCAGCCGCTCGCCGCACCGCCGAAGAAGGTGATGCCGCGCAGCGCATCCAGCGCCGCGGCGGGCGCCGAACTCTAGCCGGAGCCGGCTCGGGTTGAAGCCTCCTCCTGTCCCGATGAGGTGTGCGCAGTCCGGATGCTTTCCGGCCGCCGCCAAGGTGCTGGCCGGTGCTCGCCGGCAGGGTCTTATGTCCTAGATAGGTTGGACTCGAAGACGAGCTTGCTGGGTATGGCCGTGGCGGAAGCTCGCGCTGCTGGCACGGCCCGGCGGCGCGCGTATCGCTGTCAGAGAGGGCATGACATGCCAGATACGAACGAGCAGGCGCCGAAGATCCTCGATCTGCCCATCGGCCTGGATGCTACTGGGATGCGGCAGGAGTTCGACAGCCTCGGCCAGGTGGAGGTGCCCGCGGACCGGTACTGGGGTGCACAGACTCAGCGCAGCCTGCAGCACTTCAACATTGGTAACGACCGGATGCCGAAGGAGGTCTACCACGCCTACGGGTATGTGAAGAAAGCGGCCGCGGTCGTCAACACCCAGGCCGGCCGGCTGCCTGCCTGGAAGGGCGAGTTGATCGAGCGGGTCTGCGATGAGGTGATCAGCGGCGCGCTGGACGAGGACTTCCCGCTGTACGTGTTCCAGACGGGCTCGGGGACCCAGTCGAACATGAACGTGAACGAGGTCATCTCCAACCGGTGCATCCAGCTGGTGGGTGGGACGCTCGGCTCCCAGGAGCCAGTCCACCCCAACGACCACGTGAACATGGGGCAGTCGAGTAACGACACCTTTCCCACGGCCATGCATATCGCCGCCTACACGATGGCCACGCAGAAGACGATCCCGGCGCTCAAGCGACTTCGCGACGCGACCGAGCGCAACGCGAAAAAGTGGGCCGATGTGGTGAAGATCGGCCGGACGCACCTGGAAGACGCGGTGCCGCTGACCGTCGGACAGGAATGGTCCGGCTACACCGGAGCGCTCGATGATGCGATCGCCGAGGCCGAGCACGCTACTCACGGCCTGCTCAAGGTGGCCATGGGCGGCACGGCGGTCGGCACCGGGCTGAACGCCCCGGCCGGGTTCGGGGAGGAAGTCGCGGCTCAAATCGCGTCCATGACGGGCGTTCCGTTCAAGACCGCGGCCAACAAGTTCACCGCGCAGGGCACGCTGGACCGGATGGTGCGCGCCCATGGCGGGCTGCGGGCCGCTGCCGTCACCCTGTTCAAGATCGCTAATGACCTGCGCTGGCTGGGTTCCGGTCCGCGCACCGGGATCCACGAGCTGATCTTCCCGTCGAACGAACCCGGCTCCTCGATCATGCCCGGCAAGGTCAACCCGACCCAGGCCGAGGCGATGCTGATGGTCGCCATCGAAGTCATCGCCTCCGACGTGGCGGTGAGCATGGGCGGCGCCGAGGGCAACTTCGAGCTCAATGCCTTCCGCCCGATCCTGATCAGCAACTACCTGCACTCGGCGCTGATCATGGCCGACATGTGCGACCACTTCCGCGAGTTCATGGTCGAGGGCACCAAGCTCAATGAGGCGAAGCTGAAGGAGAACATCGAGCGCTCGGTGATGATGGTCACCGCACTGTCACCGGTCATCGGATACGACAAGGCCGCGGCCATCTCCTACTACGCCATCGACCATAACCTCACCCTCAAGGCGGCCGCATTGGCCAATGGCGTCTCCGAGGACCTGTTCGACCGGGTCGTTGTCCCGATAGCACTGACCCATCCAGGCTCAGCCGATCTGCCATCGGACTCCGGGAAGGCCTGACATGAAGTCCGCCCCGGACAAGCCGGAGATGCGGGGCGCCGAGCCGGTCGGCCGGGCGGCCCTGATCGCGTCGGTCGGTGGCCAGCGAGGCTGGGCCGACTGGGCCAATCCGGACCACCGGCTGCGGCGGCTGCTGGCCGAGTTCATCGGCATGGCCGGGCTGACCTTCGTACTGTCCGGGGCCGCGGCCATCCTGGTCCGCTACGGCGGTCGTGCCCTGCAGCCCTGGCAGACCGTGCTGGTGCTCTCTCTCGTTTCGGCGCTGTGGCTGGTGGTGGCCGTCTACTTCCTCGGCGACATCTCCGCCCACTTCAACCCGGCCACCACGCTGGCGTTCGCGCTCCGCCGCGACATGGGCTGGGTGATGGCCGGTGCCTACTGGGTCGTCCAGTTCGCGGCCGCCGTCTGCGGGTCCCTGCTGGCCCGCGGGTTCTTCGGCCCGGCGGGGAACCTGGCGGCCACCATGCCCAAGCCCGGTGAGTCCTGGCAAGCGGCTGGCTTCGAGGCGATCCTCACCTTCGGCCTGGTGCTCATGATCCTCAACCTGGCCAACGGGCCCAAGCTCAACGGCCCGTTCGTGCCGCTGGCCGTCGGCGCGTACATCCTGGCCTGGGGCACGATGGGCGGCCCGTACGAGGGCGCGTCGATGAACCCCGCGCGGAGCTTCGGGCCTGACGTCGCCATCGGGAACCTGTCCACCTGGTGGGTCTACCTGGTCGGGCCGGCGGCCGGCGCCGTCATCGCCGTCGGTGTGGCGCATGTTCTACGCGGGCCCGCCAAAGTCGAGGAAGCCGCCGCCGCCGTAGGAACACCGCTCGACCACAACGCCTGATCCGTTGACCCTAGATGCCGCGATTACTGCTGCGTGGCGACCGCGGCTGCGGCCTGCTTGATGAGGGAGGCCACGGCGGCCGGTTGCGATACATAAACGGAGTGGCTGGCCGTCACCTCCACGACGGTCGAGCCGGTCCGCTGGGACATGGTGCGCTGGGCTGCCGGGGGGATCATCCGGTCTTCGGTAGTGACCAGGTACCAGCTTGGCTTGACCCGCCAGGCGGGGTCGGTGACCGGCCCGCCGAGGGCGTCCACGCCCCACGGGACCTGCGAGTCGGCCATGAAGGCGGCCAGGTCGGCGGGCAGGTCGCCAGCGAACGCTGCGTGGAATTTGTCCCGGTCCAGGAACAAGAAGCCGTCCCTGGGCGGCAGGATGGGCGGCTGCGGCGCGTCTGGCGGGAAACCGGCGAGGAGCGTGTTGACCGACTCGTCCTTGTCCGGCGCGAACCCGGAGATATAGACCAGGGCCGCGACGTTCTGGTCGGTGCCCGCTTCGGTGATGACTGCGCCGCCGTAGGAGTGGCCGACGAGCACGACCGGGCCGTCCTGCGCGTCGATGATCAGCCGCGCCGCGGCAACGTCGCCCTGAAGCGACAGGGTCGGGTTCTGCACCACGGCCACCTGGTAGCCGTCCTGTGTGAGCAGATCGTAGACCGCCCGCCAGCCGGACCCGTCGACAAAGCCGCCATGCACGAGGACGATGTTCGCCGCTGGGTTTGCGTTCATGATGATTTCCCTCTCCATAGCGGACGTTCGGGAACCGCGCCAACGGTGAGAGAACGCCCATGCGACGAGCATGCGGCGGGGAATTCCGGCCTGCTGTCTTTCTGGTAGCCCCCGAGATCCGCGCAAGCGGGTGCCGGTCAAGCACATTGACCGTGTCAACGCTACGTGGACCCTGTGGAGACCGTGTGGAGACCAGGGCACGCAACCGCAGGCAGCCAGTGCTGCTGGGGCACGGCTATGCCTGCCCAGACGTTAGCTGGATGGTGCCGGCTCAGCACACGGTGCTGGCGGTGTGTGCGGGGTGGCCAATGCGGAGGCGAGGATGAACACGGTCGAGCGGCGCATGCGCGCAATGATCAACCCGTGGTCGACCGCCGTCACCAGGCGGTGGTGTCATTCGGCCGCCCGCTTCGCCCTGACCGGCCATGGGGCGCCGCGCGGTCGCGGCCGTGACGTTCCGCGGCCCACGCCAGCCGATGCACCGGCCGATGGCATGCCGCAGGCGGTGCGGATCGAGGCGCTAACGCACGCGAACGTCGCCTCCGCCGTCGCGCTTGCCGTGCGTGTCCTTCGGGTGAAGCCTGGTGACCGCGGCCAGCAGTTCGCCTCAGACATCACTGATGAGCTGCGCCAGATGTTCGTCGCCCAGGTCAACGGCCAGCTAGTCGGCTATGGCAGGGTCAGCGAGCTGGCAACCGATGAGGCGGGGCCGGGAACTCCGGCTGGCTGCTACCTCAGCGGCGTGCTGGTGGACCCAGCGTGGCGAGGCCGGGGTATCGCCACGGCGCTGACGCGCGCTCGCCTGCGGTGGGCCTTCGCCAGGACGGACACAGTGTTCTATGTCGCCGGAGCGGGCAATGTCGCCTCGCTTCATCTTCACGCCGCTCTCGGATTTCAGGAAGTCAAGCGCTTCGACAGCGACCGGTCCGCAACTGGCGTGGACGTGCTGTCGCAGCTGATGAGGAGCACGGCACCTTATGGGCCGGGACCGCTGGAAGCCCAACTCCATTAGCAGCCCGGGCCGAGCCGTCCCGATCGGTTCAACCTGGACCAACATCCTTGGTCGGTCTTCCCTGGACGACGTCGCACGGCGGTGAACTGCAACCCAACGCTGTGTGCTTTTGGCGCCGGAATGGAAGACATCGGGCCTCTTAAGGACCGTGACCCGTAGAGTGCCACCGCTGCCCCTCTGCGGCCCGCCTCGCCTGACGCGCATCCGATGTTTGCCGTGTCTGCTCGCGAGCCAGACGGCGCTCACGCCATCGGCTAACCCACCGGGTAAGCCTGGCCTTCACCATTCTCACCTTCCCTTTGCTTCATGGAAAGCCATGGCGAGCCAGGCTGGCCGCTTCGCTACTCCGCCCCTTGATCCCGGCTTGTGATGCCCGCCGACGTCAGCGCGCAGGACAGTCCAGATTTCAAGCGTACGCCCGGGCGTGCGCCCCGGGCGGCCTCTCCAGGCAGAGCTGGGGGCGCTGACGCCGGGCCAGCGGCGCCGCCGTGCGGCGCCGCCTTGACGCGGGCACCTTCCGGGTGGTCCGGCAACTGTCCGAGGTGCCCGGCGGGTTCGCCTTCGGGCCGCCCAGGTCCCGGGCCGAGCAGCGCGTCGTGCCCATTCCCGAGGTGATCATTCCCGTCATCCAAAAGTCCACCGGTTTGCAGAGCCTGCGGTGCCGGTCATCTGTTGCTTGCGGCGGTGACGCTTAGGGTTGCGGCGAGCATGCGGATGAAGCGGGGAATGGCGTCGGGTTCTCCTGCGCAGCGGGTGGGATTTAGCTCACCGATCGACAGTGCCCGCAGCCGCGGATCGCCCGCTGCTGGTAGCAGCGCCTGAGCCAGCTGGTCCAAGGTGGGGCCGGTGTTACGGCCGTCGGTGCTTTCGGCAAGTGGCGCATCGGTGAAGTCGAGGACATCGACGTCGATGTGCACGGCGAGCGGCCCGGAAGGCAGAACGCCGAGCGCTGTAATGGCGCTGCCTCGCGGGTCGGCTGCCAGCACCGTGCTGGAGGTCACATGCAGTCCGAGGCGATCGGCCTGCTGGCGTTCCCACGCAGTAGCCCCGCTGGCATCGACGCCCAGCCATGCTACCTGCGTGGGCTGTAGTAGCGGCCCGTGCCCGAATGCCTCGGTTAGGGCGTCGACGGTGCCAGAAAGGGCGAAAGCATGAGCCAGGCCCATCCAGTCCAGTGCTCCGTCGATGGTGCTTTCCGGCGTGTTGAGGTCGAAATGACGGTCCACGTACAGCAGGCCCGGCGGCCCGGCGTTCAACCGCTGGAGCCCGGCGCTGACGGCAAGGGCGATCGTGCAATTGCCGCCTAGGACCAGGACGGTGTCACCATCGGCGAGCAGCGGGCCGAGCCGGTCCGCAAGTTCCTGTAGGCAGGCTGTTACCTGGTCGACGTTTTGCGCGAATGGCCGCTGCCGGTCCGGCCGCCAGATCTGCTCCGGCAGATCCCCGTGATCGCGGACCAGAAGCCCGGCGTCGTTCAGCGCGTGGATGAGCCCAGCGTGACGCAGGGCCGCAGGTGCCTGATCCTGCCCGGCAGCGTAACTGCCCGCGCTGCTCGGCACGCCTATGATCGACAGTCGCCTCATTCCCTCATCATGGACCAGCCTGGCCGGACCTGGCCGGACGTTCATCTTCCGGATGCTCGACCACGCCCCCATCATCTGCGCATATCCCGCGCACGCAGCAGGGGGCAGAGTGCGATAACGCTCCGTTTCCAGAAGCCGTGGCAGGAGCGCGGGGCCGTCGTTGCGATCGATCTAATACGCCTTGTAGATTTTCAGCCGTGTCCTTTCGCGTGCAAGTCGTCTGCGCGGTAGCTGGCGTGACGGTGGCCGTGCTGGCAGCGGGTTGCTCGCTTGTGCGTTCTTCTCCGGCTTCCCCTGCTAACTCATCGTCCGTCGTGGGGACCACGGTCTTTCCGCTGGGGCAGCGGCCAGCGCTGCCCGCGGTGTCTGGTCCGACGCTGACCGGCGGGAAGCTCCGTCTCGCTGCGGACCGTGGGCACGTGATCGTGCTAAATTTCTGGGGATCTTGGTGCACGGTCTGCCAGCAGGAAGCACCTGCCCTGGCGGCAGCCGCCCGCCAGTTCACCCCATCGGCTGTCCGTTTCGTCGGCGTTGATGTCGCGGACAACGCGGCCAGCGGTCGGGCCTACATGCAGCATCACGGGCTCCGTTATCCGAGCCTGAACGACCCTGGTGATCGTATTGCGGCTGAATTCAACAGGATCATCCCCGTTGCTGACTTGCCCAGCACGCTGGTGATCGCCCCGGATGGCAGGATCGCCGGGCGCGTGATCGGCGCCGCATCCGACAGTGACCTTCGGCGCCTGATCAAGGCAGCTGTGTAGACGGTTCCTGCTTCTCTCCGTCTTTCTCGCAGGCGCCAATGTTCATGAGCTGATGGACCGGATGGGGCACAGCAGCACCCGGTCCGCGATGGCGTACCTGCACAGCACGGGCGATCGTCAGCGCAAGATCGCGGACGCGCTGAGCGACCTGGCGCGTGATGAGCTGGCCAAGAACCGGAAGCCGCAGCGCCGTAGCGGGGCATCTGGCACAGATCCGGCACGCCGCCGCGTGACTCGCCCGGGCCGGTCCGGTCGGCCGACCGCATGAGATGCCGCTGGCCTGCGTTGGGAGGGTTCTTGATCTTCGGTGCGCCGGGCAGGACTCGAACCCGCGACCCGCTGCTTAGAAGGCAGCCGCTCTATCCAAACTGAGCTACCGGCGCTGGACACCCCATTGTGCACGTCCAAGGTCACGTGCTGGACACATCGATAGGGTCATTGCGATGACACTCAGGGGTGCGTTGCTGGTGGCTGGGACCACGTCGGACGCCGGGAAGAGCGTGCTCACCGCGGGGCTGTGCCGGGCGCTGGCCCGGCGTGGCGTCCGGGTGGCGCCGTTTAAGGCGCAGAACATGTCTCTTAACTCCTACGTTACCGTCGGCGGCGCGGAGATCGGCCGGGCCCAGGCCATGCAGGCCGCGGCGGCGGGCATCGAGCCGGACGCGCGGATGAACCCGGTGCTGCTCAAGCCGGGCAGCGACACCCGCAGCCATGTCATCGTGCTGGGCCAGCCGGCCGGGGAGGCCAGCGCCACCGGCTACCGGCAGCACGCGGACCGGCTGCGCGGCGTGGCGCTGGCCAGCCTGGCCAGCCTGCGGGCCGAGTACGACGTGGTCATCTGCGAGGGCGCGGGCAGCCCGGCGGAGATCAACCTGCGGGACGCCGACATCGCTAACATGGGGCTGGCCCGGGCGGCTGGCCTGCCGGTCATCGTGGTCGGCGACATCGACCGGGGCGGGGTGTTCGCCGCGCTGTACGGGACGCTGGCCCTGCTCGGCCCGGCCGATCAGGCGCTGGTCAGCGGGTTCGTGATCAACAAGTTTCGCGGCGACCCCGGGCTGCTCGCCCCCGGGCTGGGCATGCTGACCGGGCTGACCGGGCGACCCGTGCTCGGCGTGCTGCCGTGGCGCGAAGGACTGGCCCTGGACATGGAAGATTCATTGGCTCTGGACGCCGCCCGGCCGGCGGTGGCCGCGCAACCCGCGGTGGCCGGGCGGCCGGCGCTGGCCGAGCACGACCAGCCGGCGTTGGGTGAAGAAGTTCTCCGGGTGAGCGTGCTGCGGACGCCGCGGATCAGCAATTTCACCGACGTGGATGCGCTGGCCGCGGAGCCCGGGGTGCTGGTCCGGTTCGCGGTCAGCCCGGCCGAACTGGCCGACGCGGACCTGGTGATCGTGCCGGGGACCCGGGCCACCGTGGCCGACCTGGGCTGGCTGCGCGAGCGGGGGCTGGCGGCGGTGCTCGCGGACCGGGCCCGCGCGGGCCGGCCGGTGCTTGGCATCTGCGGCGGCTACCAGATGCTCGGCGCCGAGATCGACGACCCGGTCGAGTCCCGGGCCGGGCAGGTGGCCGGCCTGGGGCTGCTGCCGGTGTGGGTGGTGTTCGGCCCGGGCAAGGTGCTGGGCCAGGTGCGCGGCACCGGCTACGGCGCACCGGTGGCCGGCTACGCGATCCACCATGGGGTATCGCAGGTCACCGGGCCGGCCGGCCCGTTCCCGGGCGGCTGCCGGGTGGGCGCCGTGTTCGGCACGGCGTGGCACGGCACGCTGGAGAGCGACGATTTCCGGCGGGCGTTCCTGGCCGAGATCGCCGCGCTGGCCGGGCGGGACTTCACGCCGCAGCCGGGGACAAGTTTCGCGGACATCCGGCAGGCCCGGCTGGACACGCTGGCTGACCTGGTGGCCGACCATCTGGACCAGGAAGCGGTGGACCGGCTCATCGAGCACGGCGCGCCGCCCGGCCTGCCGGTCATCGCCCCAGCCGAGCGTACGCTGAAGCCGTGAACGCGACGCTGCCGGCCCTGCTGGCGCTGCTCGCCGTACTGGTCGGCGGGAAGCCGTCCGCCGGGCTGGCCATGCTGGCCGCGATCACGCTCACCGCCATGCTGGCCGCGCTGCTGGCCGCCGGTGCCCGGATGGCCGCCGCGGTGACCGCGATCCCGCTCGGCAGCCGGGTGGCGGCGCTCCGGGAGAAGTCCTGGCGGGCTGCTTTCCTGCCGCAGCGGGATCCCGACGCGCCGGGCCGGGCCCGGCCCAGAGCACCCTCGGCGGCCCCGGCGGCCGCCTGAACCTGCCTGCCGCGCGGCCTGCGCCGCGCGCCGCACCCAGCGGGGCGGCCGTCTCCAGCCGTCAATCGGTCCGTGACCCGCTGGAGGGTGCTCCGTCATGTCTGTCCTGTTCGGTATGCCTGTCGACCTCGCCTATCACCTCGTCTGCTGGGTGGCCGCGATCCTCGCGCCGCTGCTCGGCGGGCTGGCCGCGGTGGCGGCCATCATCCTGTTCACCATGCTCATCCGGCTGGCCCTGCTGCCGCTGAGCTACTACGCGGTCCGCGGCGAACGGGCCCGCAGCCGGCTGCTGCCCCAGGTCCAGGACCTGCAGCGGCGGCACGCCAAGGACCCGCAGCGGCTACAGCGGGAACTCGCCGCGCTGTACCGCGCCGAGGGCACCAGCATGTACGCGGGCTGCCTGCCGGTGCTGCTGCAACTGCCGTTCTTCAGCGTGCTCTACCGGCTGTTCCTGTCCCATTCGGTGGCCGGGTCGCCGAACATGCTGCTCAGCCACCGGCTGCTGGCCGCGCCGTTGGGCAGCTGGTGGCTGGGCGGGGCGGGCCCGGTCAGCGCGCAGGGCGCCGTGTTCGCTGGGCTGTTCCTGCTGCTGGCCGTGCTCGGGGTGGCTGCGTTGCGGGCCGCGCGGCGGAACAAGGCCGCCGCGGCGGCTATCGCGCCGGCGGCGGCTGCCGGACCGGCCGCGGCTGCCGGGCCGGCGGCGACCACCGGCACCGGCGCGGCCGCGCAGACGGCGGCGGCGGACCGGGTGGTGGGCTGGCTCAGCTGGGTCATGCCGTTCGGGTCGGTGCTGATGGCGGCCATCGTGCCGCTGGCCGCGGGCCTGTACCTGCTCACCTCGGCGGCCTGGACGCTGGCCGAGCGGGCGGCGCTTAACCGGTGGAGCCGCACCACGCGACGCGGGTAAACTGACGGTATGCAGGTCAGTACGCAGCAGTACGTCGTCGCCGCCGCGCGAGCTATCAGCTCGCCGGTTGCCGCTGCCTGACCGCACTTTCTCGCCCTGGCGACCGGAAATGGGTCGCCGGTGCGTTTCCTGGCTGGTTCATGGCCGCGCCGCCGCGCATTTCCGGCTGCCGCTTACCCGAACCTCCGGAGGCCCGGTCATGAACCACCAGGAAACTACCCAGACATTCATCGAATTCTTCCGCGAACGCGGGCACCAGCCGATCCCGTCCAGTTCCCTGGTGCCGCGGCCCGGCGACCCGGTGCTGTTCACCAGCGCGGGGATGCACCCGCTCACCCCGTACCTGGAGGGCCGGCCGCACCCGGCCGGGAGCCGGCTGGTCGATGTGCAGCGCTGCCTGCGCACCACCGACCTGGACGAGGTGGGCGACCGCAGCCACCTGACCGTGTTCGAGATGCTCGGCTCCTGGTCGCTCGGCGACTACCCGGGTACGCAGAGCGTGCGCTGGGGCCTGGAACTGGTCCGGGACGGGTTCGGCATCCCGGTCAGCCGGCTGTATGCCACCGTCTACGGCGGGCCGGACGCGGGCGGTGTCGAGCCCGGCGTGGGCCCGGATACCGACCTGGCTGAGACCTGGGCTGACCTGGGCGTCCCGGTCGAGCTGAGCGGGCTGGACAACTGGTGGTCGAACGGCCCAACCGGGCTGTGCGGCACCGACTCGGAGCTGTTCGTGTGGACTGGCGACGGCCCGCCGCAGGGCACCCCGGGCACCGACGACAGCTGGCTGGAGCTGTGGAACCACGTGCTGCTCCGGTACTGGCGGCTCGATGACGGCCGGCTCAAGCCGCTGGACCGGCCGAACGTGGACACCGGGATGGGCCTGGAACGGCTGCTCACCGTGCTGCAGGGCAGCGATTCGGTGTTCGGCTGCGACCTGCTGCAGCCGTGGACCAGCGCGGTGCGCGACCGATGGCCGCTGGACGAGACCGCGCTGCGGCTGGTCACCGACCATCTGCGGTCCAGCGTGGTGGTCCTCGGCGATGGGGTGCGGCCGTCCAACACCGGCCGCGGTTACGTGCTGCGCCGGCTGATCCGCCGCACGCTGACCGCGCTGTGGCAGGTGGACCGGGCCGGGACGCTGGAAGACCTGCCGTCCGGGCTGATCACCGACACGCTGCGGCACTTCGGCCAGGACACGCCGGGCGAGCGGCCAGGCGGCGAACTGGTCCGCGAGGTGCTGCTCGGCGAGCAGCAGCGGTTCGGCGACCTGCTCAGCCGGGGCCGCGAGGTGCTGCGGCGGCGGCGCGGCACCGGCCTGCTCACCGAGGAGGAGTTCCGCTACCTGCACGAGACGCACGGCCTGCCGCGCGAATTCGTGACCGCGATGCTGGAGCAGCATGTCGGCCCGGAGGCATAAGTGTCACGATTTGGGCCGACCGCGAGCAGCCCCGGGCTGGCTGCGGAACCATTGGTGCGTGCTGATCATCTTTGGGTTCCGGATTTTCTACCACACCCTCGGGCAGGGCGTCTTCTACTGCCGTAAATGCGGTGGTGACCGGCAGTACCGGCACCGGGCTGGGCGGCGTTACTTCACCTTGTTCTTCATCCCGGTGATTCCGCTGACCAGGACCGGCGAGCAGGTCCAGTGCCTGACGTGCAAGACCCGCTATGTGATGGACGTGCTGAGCCTGCCGACCGCGGCGCAGATGCAGGCCGCGCTGCCCGCCGGGATGCGCGCCGCGGCGGTGGTCATGCTGTCCGCCGGGGATCCGGCCAGCCTGGCCACGCGGCGGGCCGCGCTGGCCGCCATCCACGGCGCCGGCGCGCACGGTTACACCGACGGCGACCTGGACGCCGATCGCAGTCAGCCGGGCGAGGCGGCGCGCGCCGCGCTGAACCAGGTGGCCCGGCAGCTCACCCCGGACGCCCGGGAGTGGTTCCTGGCCCAGGTGATCCAGGTGGGCCTGGCCGGCGGCCCGCTCACCGAGCAGGAGCGCCGCGCCGCCCAGTTCATCGCGGCTGACCTGGGCATGAGCCAGGCCCAGGCCGTCGGCGTGATCACCATGGCCGAGCAGGGCGCGCAGCAGGGCTGAAGTGTAGCCTCGTCACCGGGAGGTCGCCATGCACCAGCCGCCAATTCCGCACGTCCACCGCACGGACCCGGAGATCGCCGATCTCATCGAGGCGGAAGCCCGCCGCGAGTACGAGAAGATCCGGCTGATCCCATCGGAGAACTACGCGTCGGTCGCCGTCCTCGAGGCCACCGGCTCGGTGCTGAACAACAAGTACTCCGAGGGCTACCCGGGCCGTCGCTACTACGAGGGCCAGCAGATCATCGACCAGGTCGAGACGATCGCCCGGGACCGGGCCCAGGCGCTGTTCGGGGTGGACCACGCCAACGTGCAGCCTTACTCCGGCTCACCGGCCAACCTGGCCGTCTTCCTGGCCTTCCTGCAGCCCGGCGACACGGTGATGGGGATGGCGCTGCCGATTGGCGGGCACCTCACCCACGGCTGGCCGGTGTCCGTGACCGGCAAATGGTTCCACTCGGTGCAGTACGGGGTCCGGGCCGACACCGGCCGCCTCGACCAGGACCAGGTCTGGGACCTGGCCCGCGCGGAGCGGCCGAAGGTGATCTTCTGTGGTGGCACCGCGATCCCGTGGATCATCGACTTCCCGTTCTTCGCCGAGGTGGCGGCCGAGGTGGGCGCGATCCTGGTGGCCGACATCGCGCACATCGCCGGGCTGATCGCGGGCGGGGTGCACCCGTCCCCGGTCGGCTACGCGCCGGTGATCACCACGACCACGCACAAGACGCTGCGCGGCCCGCGCGGCGCGATGATCATGTCCACCGCCGAATACGCGTCGCCGCTGGACAAGGCGGTGTTCCCCGGCCTGCAGGGCGGCCCTCACAACCACACCACGGCCGGCATCGCGGTCGCGCTGCACGAGGCGGCCCAGCCGGAGTTCGTCACGTACGCCCAGCAGGTGGTGGCCAACGCCAAGGCGCTGGCCACCGCGCTGCTGGAGCGGGGCTACGACCTGATGTCCGGCGGCACCGAGAACCACCTCATCCTGATGGACCTGACCAGCAAGGGGATCGCGGGCAAGCCCGCGGCCAAGGCGCTGGACCGGGCCGGCATCGAGCTGAACTACAACACGGTGCCGTTCGACCCGCGCAAGCCGTTCGACCCGTCCGGGGTGCGGCTGGGCACCCCGGCCATCACCACCCGCGGCCTGCGCGAGGAGCACATGCCGCAGATCGCGGCGTGGATGGACGAGGCGATCACCGCGGCCACCAAGGACGACGAGGCCGCCATCGAGCGGATCGCGGGCCAGGTCCGTGACCTGCTGACCGGCTTCCCGATGCCGGGCTACGCCGAAACCCCCTAACACCAGCCTGCTTAACGCCGGTACCTGCGCACTGGCCCAGCCAGCTCGTGGTCCATCCTGGCTGGGCCGGCCTCGGCGGGCTCGCACTCGGTCCACGGCGGCCAGCGTGACCAGTAGGCTGCCCACCTGCCGGATGCTGGGCAGGAAGGCTACGACATGAGAACCAGGTCGGCATGGCCAGCCAAAAGACGAAACACCGGCGGAGCCCGCGCACCTGCTCGATGACGCGGGCTCCGCGGTGGATGCGGTCAACCTTGACCGGTCCGGCTAGGTGATCAGCCGTTGGGGTAGGTGGCCTGCCCGGTGTAGCTCAGGCCGTCCGCGCTGACGGTGAAGCTCAGCACGCCGGTTGCGGCGCGGTCCCCGAAGTCGCTGTTCCAGCCGACCGAGCTGATCTCGCCGGGAGTGACGTTGGCCAGCGAAGCCGAAGAACCCTTCACGGCGTTCCCGTTGGCATCGAGCACGACGCCCTTGCACGACACCGTGTCGAACTGCGCGTGCTGGGTCTCGTTGCACTGGACCGGCCCGAAGAACGGGTCGGTGTAGGCAGCGGCGCGGGAACTCCCGGTGAGCTGCCCAGTCTGGCCGTTGGGGCCGGTGCTGGCCATCGCCGAGGCGGTGGTCGCAAGGCCGCCGCCGAGCACCGCGGCGGCTGCCACGGCGGTGATGATGATCCTCTTCATGCAAGAACCTTCCCCCCTGTAACCCCGGGCCTTGTTGCCCGGGAGAGTCTGTGATGATGCTTGGCGGGCCCTCATTCCTGGGTCGCGGCCTTAGACTACCTTACCCGACGCCACCCGACAACTCCCGACTTCAGTTACTTTCGGGTGACGAAATATATACCCTGACCAGCGGAAAAGGTGTAATTCAAGGGAGGGTAAAGCGGAGGCAACGCTTAGTTAGCGCTTGACAACGAACCATCCCCGGCCGCGCAGCACGGTAACTAGCCACTCATCTCGGAGGATGGCCAGGGCGTCCCGGATGGTCGGGTCGCGGGTAACCTCGAAGCGTGCGGCCAGGTCCGCCTCGCTGGGCAACCTGCCCGTAAGGTGGCCGTCGTAAATCTCGCGGCGCAGAACAGCTGCCACCTGCCGCGGCAGTGGCTCGGGCAGGTCCCTGTCTACGGGGCTGGTCACAGAGCCCAGGTTATCGGCAGCCACACTCATCACGTCTCAGAAACACCGTTGCGTCTCAACATGCGTCACAGAATAGCAGGGGGTTGTCGGGTCTTATCGGGTGAAGTAGGGGGGTTTTGTCAGTGGTCAAATCGCTACGTAAGGCACAGGTAAAGGGGAGGGGTGGAGATGAACGTCCACCGGTCGGCCGGCTGGGCACCGGCCTGCTGGCCTCGGGGACGGGCGGAACCATCCGGACCGGGCCGTGCACGACCGGCCGTCCGCACCCGGGCGCGACCTCAGCTACCGGCTCACCCGGCACGGTGCGGACGTGCTCGGCGAGATCGGCGTCGACCCGGACGCGGTACTGGCCCGGCGGTCGGCCGTGCGGTACTGCCTGGAGTGGTCGAAGCAGCGACTTCAGCCAGGTGCTTCCCGGCCCCGAGTTTGTCCTCCGTCAGTAGATGCGCGACAGTCGTCTGCCAACTGATCTGCGGCACGTGGAGCGAATGCGGCTATTTGTTGAAGACGGTCGCCTGGCGCGCTGTCCGTAAGGTTGATCCAATCAGGAACCGGGCCCTGTGCAAGCGGCGGCTGGATGCCCTGCGCACCAAGGTGGCCCGGGGGAACGCGAACGAAGGAGCACCAGATGAGCGGCGATGAACGTGCGGGCGGCCGCATCCTGGGCAGCCTGGGATCAGCAGATGGCAAGGGCGTCGTGCGCATGGAGGACCGCTTGGACACCGTATCGGTGACGTGTGGTCGGCGCTCACCGATCCCTCGCGTCTGGCCCGCTGGTATGGCGAGGTAGAGGGCGACCTGCGACTGGGCGGTGAGTTCCGGGTACGCGTTCTTGCCAGCGGATGGGAAGGCACCGGGCGGGTGGAAGCGTGCGAGCCCCCGCGGCGGCTGGTGGTGACAGGCAAGGAACCGGGCCAGCCCGGCGGGGATGTCAGCGAGGTCACGCTGGCCGCCGACGGCGACCAGACCATCCTGGTCCTCGACCAGCCGGGCTTGCCCCTGGACCAGCTTGCCGCCTACGGGGCGGCGACCCAGGTCCATGTCGAAGACCTCGCCGCCCACCTCGCCGGGCGTGAGCGCTGCGATGCCGACGTGCGGATGGACGAGCTTCTTCCTGCCTATCAGGACCTGGCGGCCAACGCCGGTTAGGCACTGGCTGCTGCCGGACTAGGTTGCGCTGGACCCGTCGCGCATCAGCTGGCGGACATGCCTCGGGGATCAATCGTCGGATCACATCCCGGCCCCGCGTTGCGTTGCCGGATTGAGCTACTCCTGAATCAAGCACCCGGCTGCGCTGACGCCGCCCACATGTGGATAGGGCCAGGGCCAAGAGCCGAGCACCGGACGGAGCCCGCCACGGTCAAGGACGATGCCTCCGGCGGGGATCGGCCGGCACCGGGATGGAGGGGGCGCCGTTCCCGACTGCGGGCACATTGTGGCGAGCGTGGTGGGCTTCCATCTCGTCCACCATCGACCCAGGCAGAGCCGAGCAGACGCGGTCCATGGCGCAGTCGTGGGTTGTCATGGCAGACCCCGAAGGCAACGAGTTCTGTGTCCTTGGCCAACGGCATCAGTGAGAACCCCTGAGAGCGCGCGTGTCCAGCCTGGCGGGCAATTCAATGCCGCTAGCACGATGGGCTGGGCGAGGCGGCCAGCACGGCATTGGCGTTATGCCGGGGAAGTGTGGCCTGGCTGGGGGCTGAGCTTGCGGTGGGACGGATGCGGTGCCGGTGCCGGTGTTTGGCCTTGGCCCGGGCGGCTGGGCTGGCCGGGGCCATGGCCGCGGCGGTGCCGTACATCGGCACGCTGGTCGGCTGGATCGCGCCGGGGCTGAGCGTGATCCCGGTCAGCGTGGCCTGGTGGCCAGCCGAGTCGGTGAGCCGCACCGTGAACGGGCCCGCGCCCAGCCCCGCGGCGGCCAGCCAGTAGCCGTAACTGGTCCGGGTCAGCTGCTGCCAGCCGTGCGCCGGGCTGCTCACCTGCACGCTGGCCAGCGCGTTGCCCGCGCCGATCGGCAGCAGCGCCAGGTAGTACGGGTTCGAGCCGGTCTTGACCAGCACGGACAGTGCGCCGGGCAGTGGCGGGTCGACGATCGTGTGGTAGGTCACCGGGACCTCCCCGGCGCTCAGCGGGGCGATCCGCTGGAACGCCTGCTCGCTCAGGTCGACGTGCCCGGCCTGGCACGGCGGGCACTGGTCCACCACCTCGGCGGTGACCGACCCGCCCGGCCCGGTCACCTCGACGTAGCTGCCGCACGCGGCAGATCCGGCGTATTCGCTGGGGGACAGCGCCACAAACAGGCCGCCGTTCGGCAGCCCGGGGTAGGAGCAGTTGCCGTCGCCCGGCGTCAGCACGTAGTGGGTGGCCTCGCCGCTGGTCTGTGCAGTGCTGGCCGGCGTGGTGGGGCCCGCGACGGCGGCACAGGCTGGGCTCGCGATGGCCTGCGAGATGCCCACCGCGATGGCCACCACCGCTGCAGCCGCACACGCGCTGGCCGCGCCCAGGCCCCATCCGGGCAGTTTCCTGCGGCCGGGCCGGGGGTGGCGGTGGCTGTGCGCCATGCGCGGGAGTCTAGAGTTCAGCGGGCGGCCAGCAGCGGCATTGCTGATAACGGTCTGCGGACGTCAGGCGGCGGAGCTGGCCCGGGGCACGAACTGGGTAGGCAGCCGCTGGTCGAGCGGGCGATCGGCGGCCGGGCACGCGAGCGTGTGGACGGCCAGCGCGGCCTCCTCCTCTACCGGCACCCGAACGGTGGACAGGGTCGGCACCGTCATCAGGGCGGGCGGCGAGTCGTCGAAGCCGACCACGGCGACGTCCCCGGGGACCCGCCGCCCCGCCGCGGCCAGCACCTGGATCACTGCAGTAGCCATGAGGTCCGAAGCGACGAAGATCGCATCGAGGTCGGGGCAGGTGCGCAGCAGGCGGCGGGTGGCCGCAGCGGCGGCCGGCCGGGTGAAGTCGGTGCTGACCACCAGCTCGGGCAGCCCGGCGGCCCGCACCGCGGACCGGTAGCCGGCCAGCCGTTCGCGGGCGCACGGATTGCGGTCCGGGCCGGCGATGGTGGCGATCCGGCGGCGGCCGCGGGCCAGCAGATGCCCGGCCGCGCCGGCCGCGCCCGCCTCGTTCTCCGGGTCGACGCTGGGCAGGTCGGGCGCGGTGGCGCCCAGCGAGACGACCGGCCAGCCCAGGTCGCGCACCGCGGCGGCCTCCCACGGGTCGACGTTGACCAGCACGGCGCCGACGTGCTGCCGTTTCCGGCCGAACGGCAGCAGCGCGGGCACCGAGCCCACATGGGTGACATGCACCGAGAGAGACAGGCCAAGCTCGGCCGCTTCGGCCTGCGCGCCCGCAATGACCCGGGCGTAATACGGGTCACCGGCAAACTCCTGCGGGCTGGCCACGGCCAGCGCCAGGACGACCTCGTCGGCCCGGCCGCCGGCCAGCAGCCGGGCGGCTGGGTTGGCCGACCAGCCGGTGGCCGCGATGGCCTGCTCGACCCGCAGCCGGGTGGCGTCCCCGACCCGGCCGGCGCTGGAGACGACCCGGGACACGGTGGCGATGGACACCCCGGCCAGGCTAGCCACCTCGGAGATCGTGGGTGCCTTGCCGTTGCCCGGGTCTGGGCCAGCAGTATCTGTCATGGTCAGGAGCTTATTGCCCTGTTCGCGACGCGGGTCTTCAAGTCGGCCAGCCAGCGGTGGTGGCCGGCCTCGAGCTTGGCCTGGCTGAAGAGCAGCGGGAGCAGCGGGCCGGCCAGCGACTCGCGGATGGTGGCGGTGGTGCGGCCGTCTGCGGTGGGCGCCAGCAGGTGCTGGTCCACGGCCTTGTAGCCGAGGAACCGGCCGGTCCAGGTCAGTTCGCGGGGCGGGCTGACCACGGCGAACGTGGACCGGATCGGGACCCGGCCCAGCTTCCAGCGCAGCGCGGCATCCGGGCGGACCGCGCCCAGGCTGCGCACGGTCATCGCCGGATGCCAGGTCGGCCAGGCGGCGACGTCGCTGAGCACGGCCCAGACCTGGTCCGGCGGGGCGTCGATGGTGATGCTGGACGTGACGGTGAGCGGGGCCGCGGCGTCGATGCGGGAGTTCTTGGCGTACTCCTCGTGCAGGGTGCGCAGTGACGGCCCGGTGTAGAACAGCGTGGCTGGCATGATCACTCCTTCTGTGAGCACTGCTCTCCGTCAAGAGCAATAGTCTGTCAAGTTGGCCGGCGATGCAAGAGCAATGCTCTCCTTTTGTTCCGGCGCTCTGTTATGATCGTGCCGTGAACGCGAGCCGTACCGCCCGGGAGCGGGTCCGGGCCGAGCTGACCCGGGAGATCACCGAGGTGGCCCGGGGCCAGCTGGCCACCGAGGGGGCAGGCGGGCTGTCGCTGCGCGCGGTGGCCCGGGACATGGGCATGGTCTCCTCGGCCATCTACCGGTACTTCCCGAGCCGCGACGACCTGCTTACCGCGCTGATCGTGGACGGCTACAACGCGATCGGCGAGGTGGCCGAGCAGGCCGACGCGGCCAGCCCGGCCGGCGACTATCCCGGCCGGTGGCTGGCCGTGGGCCGCGCGGTGCGGGACTGGGCACTGGCCCATCCGCATGAGTACGCGCTGGTCTATGGCTCGCCGGTGCCGGGCTACCAGGCGCCGCAGCAGACCATCGGGCCGGCCGCCCGGGCGGCCACCGTGTTCGCCAAGATAATCAGCGAGGCTTACCTGGCTGGTGTGCTGCGGCGGCCGGCAGGCGGGCCGGGCGCCCCGGAATCGCTGCGCGCGGACGCCGCCGCGCTGCGCGAGTCGATCATGCCCGGGGTCCCGGATGACGTGATCGCCGCCGCGGTGACCTGCTGGGCCGGGCTGTTCGGCCTGCTCAGCTTCGAGCTGTTCGGCCAGTTCGAGAACGTGATCAGCGACCGGGCCGCGTTCTTCACGTACGCCGTGGGCGGGCTAGGCCGGCTGGCCGGGCTGCCCGGCTGAACGGCAAGGTTGACGCGCGCGAAATTCCGGCTTGACCTTGACCCTGGGTCAGGGTTGCAGCATCAGGGTCATGAACCTTAGTACGCAGCACACGACAGCGGCCGCGCTGTCGGTCACTGGGCTGGGCAAGGCGTTCGGCGACACGGTGGTACTGGACGGGATCGACCTGGAGGTGCCGGCCGGCACGGTCTTCGCCCTGCTCGGCCCGAACGGGGCAGGCAAGACCACCACGGTGCGGATCCTGTCCACGCTGATCACCGCGGACCGCGGCACGGCGCGCATCGGCGGATATGACCTGAACCGGGAGGCGGACCAGGTCCGCTCGGTGATCGGGGTGACCGGCCAGTTCTCCGCGGTGGACAACCTGCTCACCGGCGAGGAGAACCTGATCCTGATGGCCGACCTGCATCACCTCGGCCGGGCCGAGGGCCGCCGCCGGGCCGCGGAGTTGCTGGACCGCTTCGAGCTGGCCGGCCCGGCCAGGAAGATGGCCGCGACCTACTCCGGCGGCATGCGGCGGCGGCTCGACCTGGCCATGACGCTGGTCGGCGAGCCGCGGATCATCTTCCTGGACGAGCCGACCACCGGGCTCGACCCGCGCGGCCGCCGCGACATGTGGCAGATCATCCGAGACCTGGTGGCCGGCGGCGTGACCATCTTCCTGACCACCCAGTACCTGGAGGAAGCCGACCAGCTGGCCGACCGGATCGCCGTGCTGGACCACGGGCAGCTGGTCGCCCAGGGCACCCCGGCGGAACTCAAGCGGCTAATCCCCGGCGGGCACATCAGCCTGCGGTTCGCCGACGCGGCCGGGCTGGACGCCGCGGCCCGGCTGCTGGGTGAACTCGGTGACGGAGCGCGGGACGACGCGGCGCTCACCCTGCGGGTGCCCGGCGACGGCAGCGTGGCCGGGCTGCGTGCCCTGCTGAACCAGCTGGACAGTGTCTCAAACGCCGGTGGCCCGGCCGCGCTGGCCGACCTGTCCGTGCACACCCCCGACCTGGACGACGTCTTCCTCGCGCTGACCGGCCAGCCGCAGCCAGAAACCGGCCGGCCCCAGCCAGCATCAGAAAGGGAGGTCCTGCGGTGAGCACCCAGAGCTACGCGGTGCGCGACAGCGCGACGATGCTGCGGCGCAACCTCCGGCATGTCAGGCGGTATCCCTCGATGGCCGCCTCGACCGTCGGATTCCCGGTCATCTTCCTGCTGCTGTTCGGCTACGTATTCGGCAGCACGCTGGGCGCCGGCCTGGGCGGGGGCCGGGCCGGTTACATCGACTACCTGGTGCCCGGCATCCTGGTGCTGACCGTGGCCTCCGGGTCGGTGTCCACCGCGGTGTCGGTCTGCATGGACATGACCGAGGGCATCGTGGCCCGGTTCCGCACCATGGCCATCGCCCGCGTCTCGGTACTCACCGGGCACGTGCTGGGCAGCGTGATCCAGACGATGGTGGGCGTGGTCCTGGTCGCCGGGGTCGGCCTGCTGATGGGGTTCCGGAGCAGCGCCGGGCTGGCCGGCTGGCTCGGCGCGGCCGGCCTGCTGGTCCTGCTGACTGTGGCGCTGACCTGGCTGTCGGTCGCGTTCGGCGTGGTCGCCGACCGGCCGGAGACAGCCAGCAACCTGCCCATGCCGCTGCTCCTGCTGCCGCTGATCGGCAGCGGCTTCGTGCCCACCGCCTCGATGCCACCCGGGTTGCGCCAGTTCGCCGAGTACCAGCCGTTCACCCCGGTCACCCAGACGGTGCGCGGGCTGTTGATGGGCACCCCAATCGGCCACAACTGGATCACCGCCATCGCCTGGTGCGTGGGCATCGGCGTGGGCGGCTACCTGTGGGCCAAGGCCGCGTTCGCCCGGAAGACGCAGCGATGACGGCCGGCCAGTACGATGCGGCTGGGATGCTCACCATCGGCCAGCTCGCCGACTACGTCGGGGTCACGGTGCGCGCGGTACGGCACTACCACCAGCGCGGGCTGCTGCCCGAGCCGGACCGGGACACCTCCGGCTACCGGCGGTACGGCGCGCAGGCGGTGACCGACCTGATCCGGATCAAGACGCTGTCCGACGCGGGCGTGCCGCTAGCCCGGATCGCGGAGCTGCTCGACGCCGAGCCCGGGCAGTTCGCCCGGGCCGTCACCGACATCGATCAGGCGCTGGCCGCCCGGATCCGGGACTTGGCGGAGCAGCGGCACCGGATCGCCGAGCTGGCCGCGGGCGACCGCCTGTTCCTGCCGCCCGAGGTGGCCGGGTACCTCGACGAGCTGCGCCAGATCGGGGCCAGCCAGCGCCTGGTGCAGCTGGAGCGGGATGGCTGGATCGTGCTCGCCGCCCGGCTCCCCGAACAGGTCTCCGGGTGGGCCCGGGACAAGCGGGCGGGCCTGGCCGGCCCGGAGGGCCGCCGGCTGTACCTGGCCTGGGATCAGGCGTTCGACTGGGATCCGGCCGACCCCCGGGTGGATCAGCTGGCCGATGACCTGGTCGCCTTCGCCAAGCAGTACCAGGACCAGCACCGCGATGAGCCGCCTTATGAGCTGGATGATCCGGTGGCGGTGGCGTTGCTGTCCCACCCGGGCGTGTCTGCCCCGGCCTGGGAACGGGTGCTCCAGCTGTGCGCGGAGCGGGGGTACCCGATCAACCCGTAGCGGCCGCTGTGCTCACTGTGTTTTGAGCTGACATTGTGTCGTGAGTTGTGTCTTGTCTCGAATCTGTATTCGAGATATGATCGCTGCCTGCTTCCCCGGGAATTTGTCCAGGTATGTGCAGGGAGGGCGGGCCAGCGCGGTGAGCAGGACCTACGGGGAGCCGGTGGACGTCTGGGTGCAGGACGGGAAGCCCGCCCGGTTCGCCTGGCGGGGGCGGCTGTACACGGTGCTGGGGGTGCTGGACCACTGGGTGATCAGCCGGGAGTGGTGGCGGCAGCAGAACCCCGACCTGGACACCCCGGCGGAGCGCGAGTTCTGGCGGGTGGAGGCGTCGGCCGCGCGGAACACCCGGGCCAGCGCGTACGAGCTGCGCCGTGACCTGGCGACCGAGCACTGGATGCTGGCCCGGGTATGGGACTTACCGGACTGAGCTGGGCCCAGGACTTCGTTCACCTGCACGTCGCGTCGGCCTACTCGCTGCGGTACGGGGTGGCCGCCCCGGCCGCCCTGGTAGCCCGGGCCGCCGAGCAGGGCATGTGGGCGCTCGCGCTGACCGACCGGGACGGCATGTACGGGGCGGTGAAGCACGCGGTGGCGTGCGCGGACGCGGGCATCGCCCCGATCCTCGGCGCCGATCTGGCGCTGGCCGGCTCGTCCCCCCCGGAGCCCGTCCGGGTGCTGAACCCGTCGGCCCCGGCCCGGCTGCACAGCGAGGATGCCGCCCGGGTGACGCTGCTGGCCGAGGGCAGCCGGGGCTGGGCGTCGCTGTGCCGGCTGGTCAGTGCGGCACATCAGGCGGGCCAGCGCGGCGCCCCGCTGATCACCCCGGAGCTGGTCGCCGGGCATGCCGCCGGGCTGATCATCCTGCTCGGCCCGGGCAGCGACGTGGGCCGGGCGGTCGCTGCGCGGCGGCCCGGCCTGGCCGCCGCCGCGCTGACCCGCTGGCGGGACTGCGGCGAGGTGGTCCTCGAGATCGTCGACCACCGCACCCGGGGCAGCAACCACCGGGCCACCCGGATGCTCCGGCTGGCCGCGGAGGCAGGCGTGCCGGCCGTGCTGAGCAACGCGGTCCGCTACCTCGACCCGGCGGACGCGGCGATCGCCCAGGTACTCGACGCGGCCCGGCAGCTGGCCCCGCTGGGGGAGCGGCATCTGGCCCGGCGCAACGCACAGGCCTACCTGGCCAGCGGCCCGGACATGGCCCAGGCGGCCGCGCGGAGCTGCGACGACGACGCCATGGCGGAGCTGCTCCAGGCCACTGTGGCGCTGGCCGGGCGGTGCGCCCTGGAACCCGGGCGGGACCTGGGCATCGGCGGCCGGTTCATGCCGGAGATCACCGACGGCGAGCCGCTCACCCTGCTCCGCGCCCGGTGCGCCGAGGGGATGCACCGCCGGTACCCGGCCGCGGGCCGCGGCCGGGGCGCCGGGCGGCGGGCGGCGCGGCGGCGCGCCGCCGAGCGGCTGGACCACGAGCTGGCCATCATCGCCAAGACCGGGCTGGCCGCCTACTTCCTGACCGTGGCCGATGTCACCGCGCTGATCAGGAGCCGGGGCATCCACTGCTCGATCCGCGGGTCGGGGGCCGGCTGCCTGGTCAACTACCTGGTCGGCATCTCCGGCGTCGACCCACTGGACTATGACCTGATCATGGAGCGGTTCCTGTCGGAGAGCCGTAAGGGCCTGCCGGACATCGACCTGGACGTGGAGTCGGCCCGCCGGATCGAGGCCTACCGGGCCATCGTGGACGCCTACACCGAGCAGCGCATTGCCTGCGTGTCGATGATGGAGACCTACCGGGCGCGCAGCGCGATCCGGGACGTCGCGGCCGCGCTGGGCCTGCCGCCGTACGAGATCGACGTGATCGCCAAGGCGTTCCCGCATATCCGGGCGCGCAGCATCCAGGGCGCGCTGGCCGAGCTGCCGGAACTGCGCGGCAGCGGGCTGGCCATCCCGCAGCTGACCGGGATATTCCGGCTCGCCGAGCGGCTGGACGGGCTGCCCCGGCATGTGGCCATGCATCCCTGCGGCGTGGTGCTGTCGGACACCTCGCTGCTGGACCGGACCCCGGTGGAGCGGAGTTTCGAGGGGCTGCCGCTGAGCCAGTTCGACAAGGACGACGTCGAGATCGCCGGAATGATCAAGCTGGACGTGCTCGGCGTGCGGATGCAGTCGGCGATGGCGTACACGGTGGCCGAGGTCGAGCGGACCCGGGGCGAGCAGGTGGACATCGACACCGTCGGCTGCGCGGACGAGCCGACGTTCGAGATGATCCGCCGCGCGCAGACCCTGGGCTGCTTCCAGATCGAGTCGCCGGGGCAGCGGGAACTGGTCGGCAAGCTGCTGCCCCGGGACATCGCCGACCTGATCGTGGACATCTCGCTGTTCCGCCCGGGCCCGGTCAACTCCGACATGGTCACGCCCTTCCTGGAGATCCGGCACGGCCAGCGCACGGCCAGCTACCCGCACGAGGACCTGGCGGCCACGCTGGCCGAGACCGGCGGGGTGGTCGTCTTCCACGAGCAGGTGCTGCGCATCATCCACGCGATGACCGGCTGCGGGCTCTCCGCGGCGGAATTCGTCCGGCGCCAGCTGACCGAGGAGCAGTCCCGGGAGCAGGCCGGGGGGTGGTTCCGCGGCATCGCCCGGGACCGGGGCTACGACGCCGTCACCGTGCAGCGGGTATGGGAGGTGCTCGAGGCGTTCGGCGGGTTCGGCTTCTGCAAGGCGCACGCGGCCGCGTTCGCCATCCCGACCTATCAATCGGCCTGGCTGAAGCGGCACTACCCGGCCGCGTTCTACGCCGGGGTGCTCACCCATGACCCGGGGATGTACCCCAAACGGGTGATCGTGGCGGACGCCCGGCTGGCCGGCCTGCCGATCCTGCCGATGGACGTGAACGCCTCGGCCGCCGACTGGCGCGTCGAGCCGGTCGGCCAGCTGCCCGGCGAGGGGCTGCGCGCCGGGTTGCGTGAGGTCAAGGGGATCAGCGACGCCGAGGTGGCCCGGATCGTCGCCGGGCAGCCGTACGCGTCGCTGCGCGACCTGTGGGAGCGGGCCGCGGTGTCCCGCCCGGTCGCCGAGCGCCTGGTCCTGGTAGGAGCCCTGGACGCGGTCTATGGGATCGGCGGGGAGCCGCCTGCTGCCGCCGCTGGCGCCGTCGGCCTGCTCACCCGGCGGGACCTGCTGGCCCGGGTCGGGGTGCTGGACCGGCGGGCCCGGGTCAGCGGCGCGGGGCAGGCCGCGCTGGGCTTCGCCGGGGACGGGTTCGCCGAGCTCGTCCCAGCCGGTGAGCTGCGCGAGCTGACCCCGGCCGAGCGGGTGGCGGCCGAGCTGGAGATCCTCGGCATCGACCTGAGCCAGCACGTGCTGAGCTTCTACACCGAACTGCTCCACCAGCTCGGCGTGACCCGCTCCGCCGGGCTGCACCGCTGTCAGGCAGGCGACCGGATCCTGGTGGCCGGGGTGAAGATCGCCACCCAGACCCCGGCCATCCGGTCCGGCCTGCGGATCATCTTCACCACCCTCGACGACGCGACCGGGCCGGTGGACCTGGCGTTCTTCGAGTCCGTCCAGCCCCGGTGCGCGGCCCGGGTGTTCGGCTCCTGGCTGCTCGTGGTGCGCGGCCGGGTACGCCGGACCGGCGAGTCGGTGTCGATCAACGCGGAAGAGTGCTGGGACCTGGCCGCCCTGGAGGAGATCCGCACCGGCCGTGGCCTGGCCGCGGTGCGCGCGGCCATGGCCGCCGGCGACGTACCCGCATCCGGCGCGCCCGCCAGCCGCCGCCCGGTCACCGGCGAGGCCACGGGCGATGTCAACCCCAAGATCATTTATCCGAACGGCTTCGTGCAGTCTCCGTATGCGGAAACCGGATCGCCGGGCGGGGCACTGAAAGACCCGCCGCGCACGCTGTGGCACGCCAGCCCGGGCAGCTCCGGGGGTAACCGCCCAGGCTTACCGGCTGCGCGGCTGGCTACCGCGGCAGCGTCCCGACCGCGTCCGCGTAGAACGCCGACTCGGCCAGGTGGAACGCGATCTGGCGTGGCGTCCAGGCGTCGCCGTCCCGCTGGTCCAGCTGCCCGGCGGAGAGCGAGCGCAGCCGTACCTCCCAGATCAGGGCCAGCCGCCCCAGCCGGCTGTGCGCTTCATCGAGATCCTCCGGGGTGAAGGCGGCCAGGTCGGCCGGGGTGGTACTGGCCGAGGCGTGCCACCGGTCCGGTTCGGTGGGCCGGCCGGCCAGCCGGGCTTCCAGCTCGGCCAGGTGATCGACGAGATGATCGGCCACCCGCCGGATGGCCTTGTGCGGGGTGTAGAGCCGCGGCGGCTCGCCTTCGACGGGTGTCTCGGCCGGGACACCATCCCACCGCGGCCAGGTTTCCGCCCGCAGCAGCACGTAGTCCACCATGCCGGTGACCACGTCGGCGGGATGCCGGTCATCGACCTCGGGCCCAGGATCAGTCATGGCACCATCATGCCGCCCAGCCGTCCGCGGTGACCTCGGTGCCGGGCACCGGCCGCGGCGGGCTGACTGTGTTCTGGAAGGGCCGGGACGGGCATCTCTGGGTGATCCGGCGCAAGCCCGGCTCCCGCTGGGCGCATCCGGCTAATCTGGGTATGGGCAAGCTGGGCGGCGCACCCGCCGCCACCGGCCTGGCCAGCGGCGAGGTCGATGTGTTCTGGCCGGCCAAGTCGCACGCCAGCATGTGGCAGCTCAGCTTCTTCCCCGGCCGCGGCTGGGTAAGGCCGATGACCTGACGGGCCGGCGTGTCGGCCGGGCCGGTCGCGGTCGCCGCACCGCCCACAGGTATAGATGTGTTCTGGAGGGGAAGCAACGGCACATTGTGGTGGGCGGCTGGCCACGGCGCCAGCTCGGCCCAGCCCGCCCGGCTCGGGATGGGGGTGCTGGGCAGCGCGCCGTTCGGCGCTGGGCAGCCCGGTGGTGGGGTCAACGTGTTCTGGAAGGGCTCCGCTGACGGGCACCTGTGGCAGGCCCGATACCGGCGTGGTGCCTGGTCCAGGCCGGCCGACTTGGGCGGTGCGGTCAGCTGACCGCCATGGTGAACGGCTGATGCTGAAGGATTACTGAGAAGAGGCTGCGACCAGGGACATCTGCCGGGTTCGGTACGGTATACCTGACTGGATGGCCTGTCGGTCTCCGAAACAACGAGGACGCTTAATGACACTCATCTCGCCCAGGATTACCGACGCCTTGTGGCGAATCGTCCCCGGGCCGCTGCGGGAGAAGCTGCGCAGCACCGTTGTCAAGCGTTTCGTCCGGTTCGCCCCGGCAGCCGTGTGCGCGGTGGCCGCCACCCAGATCACGTACATCATCTGCATCGGCCCGGCCAACCTGACGGCCGGGATTTCCGGGGCGCTGGGCTGGTTCGCCGGCGCGGCCGTCAGCTACGTGATCAGCCGCTGGGCGTGGGAGCGCAAGGGCCGGCCCAATGTGCTGAAGGAGACCCTGCCGTTCGCTGGGGTCTCCATCTGCGCGGGCATCATCCTCACCCTGGCCAGCAAGTTCGGTAACAGCGTGGCCGCCGATATGGGGCTGCACCACGGCGTCGGCAAAGTGCTCGTAGCGGACGCCTTCTACTTCGCGGCCAACTGCCTGACCTTCGCGCTGCGCTTCCTGATCTTCCACTTCGTGCTGTTCCGCGACCGCAGCGCCGGCGAGGCGCTGGCCGTGGTCGAGGGCCGCGAGCCGCTGCTGGCCGAGGCGCCGGTGGCCGATGCACAGCCCGGGCCGGACCCGGCGCGGGCCGCCGGGGCGATGGGATCGGCCCGCGTCAACGGCGCGGCGGCCTGGCGGAACGGCAACGGCAATGGCACTACGGGCCAAATCCCGTCCCAGGATGCCGATCTGGACGGCCGGGTCGCTCCCGATCCGGGCAGCCGCCGGTAACGGCCTGCCGCCGGGCTGGGATACGGCCGCAGGCCAACCCAGATAGCGCAAAATCTTGGTCTCGAAATAGCAAAAATCCGGCCGGGGCATTGCCCGGCCGAATTCTTTGCGCTTGGCCCTAGTCCGGCTTGCCTAGTTCCGCTTGGCTGACCCGGGGTCCAGCGTGGCCTGCCCGGCCGCGGGCGGCTCGCTGGCGGACTGCGGCTGCGGGGTGGGCACAGCGGCACCGCGGCGGCGCCGCTCGCGCCACCAGGTGCCGGTGACCACGCCGGCGTAGCGCAGGCCGTAGATGGCGTTGTGCCCCTTCTTGCTCTCGCCGACCTGCCGCTTGTGGATCGTCGCCGGGACCTCGATCACCCGGAAGCCGCGGGCCAGCACGGCGATCAGCAGCTCAGCCGACTGGTACTGCGGCTGCTCCAGCCGGACCACCTCGGTGACCTCGGACCGCATGGCCCGCAGGCCGAACGACGAGTCGGTGATGTGCGTGCCGGTCAGCACGCTGATCGTGGTGGCGAAGACCCAGGTGCCCAGGCGGCGCACCGGGTCCTTGGTCTCCTGACTGCCCAGTTTGCGCGATCCGGTGACGAAGTCGGCGTCGCCCGCCACCACCGGGGCTAGCACGCGCTCCATCTCGGCTGGGTTGTACTGGCCGTCCGCGTCGGTGGTCACGATGTACTGGGCGCCGCCTTCGCGGGCCAGCCGGTAGCCCAGCCGCAGCGCGGCGCCCTGGCCGCGGTTGACCGGGACGTCGGCCACCAGAGCGCCGTGCTCGCGGCCCTCGGCCACGGTCTCGTCCCGCGAGCCGTCCGACACCACCACCGCAGCGGTGCCCAGGCCGCAGATCGCAGCAGGCAGCGCGTCCACCACCGAGCCGATGACACCCTGCTCGTTGTAGGCGGCGATGACGATGGCCACCGGCGGCAACTGCTCCGCGCGGTCGCCGTATTCGGCCAGGAAGGCCTTGGCCGCCGCGTCGTCGATGGCCTCGTCGGCTGTCAACTGGGAACGCTGCACAGCGCCCATCTACTCTCCATTCGCGACTCACGTCGATCAGTTGCCACCCGGTTGTACCCGGGTTGCGCCGGATTTCGCCACCTGGCCGACTGAGAATTACCTGACGGCAGGGCCGGGTGATTCAGTTTGTGCCCAGGACCGTGCCAGTGACTGCCCGCTATTCGCGGGTTCGCGTGGACAGTGTAGCGGCGCTGCGCCGCGCCGGCCGCGATGACGCCGCTCCCCGGCGCCGGGCTATGCCATCCTGGCTGGATGGCGGAGGATCTGGCAGCAGAGGATGAGTCCTACCGGATCCTGCGGTCCCGGATCGATCTGAGCCGTCTCCCGCCGCTGAGCCGCGCGGTGACCGAGCACGTCATCGCGGCCAGCGCCGACTTCGACTACGCCACCGACCTGCGCTGTGCTGAGGAAGTGCTGGCCGCCGCCCGGGCGGAACTGGTCGCGGGGGCGGCCGTGGTCGCCGACAGCGCGATGGTCGCGGCCGGGATCACCGGGTACCCGGTGATCTGCAAGAGCGAGGAGACGCTGACCGCGCGGCTGGCCCGGACCGCAGGCATCAGCCGGCCCGCGGCCGCGGTGCGGCTGGCCTTCGGCCAGGCCGGGCCTGGCGCGATCTTGGTAGTGGGCTGCGAGCCCGCCGCCCTCGGCGAGATCATGGCCCGGAATGTGGAGCCGTCGCTGATCATCGGCTTGCCCGTCGGGCTGGCCGGGGCGGCGGAAGCCAAGGATGCGGTGCGGGCCAGTGGGCTGCCCGCGCTGACCAACGTGTCGGAGAAGGGCGGTGCGGCCGTCGCGGCCGCCGCGTTCTGCGCGCTGGCCGCTGCGGCCCTGGCTAGCGGTGGGCCAGATGCCACTACGCTCGATAACCGATGATCTGGCACCGGCCGGGATGACCTGCTGACATGCTGACCTGTCGACCTTGCTTACCTCGCTGGGCGAGCCCAGCCGTAGCCGAAGGAGGCCGGACCGCCATGGCCCCCGACACGGCTGCGCCCTACCTGCTCGCGCTCCGGCTGGACGGCCGCCGGGTCCTGGTCGTCGGCGGCGGTTCGGTGGCCGCCCGGCGGGTGCCCGGGCTGCTGGACGCGGGCGCCGACGTGCTGCTCGTCTCGCCCGAGGTGACCCCCTCGCTGCACGACCTGATCCTGGCCGGCCGGATCGGCTGGCTGCCCCGGGGCTACGCACCTGGTGACTGCGCCGCCGCCTGGCTGGTCTGCGCCTGCACCGATGACCCCGGAGTGAACGCGGCCGTCGCCGCGGAGGCCGAGGCGGCCGGGATCTGGTCCGTCCGGGCCGACGACGCGGCCGCGTCCGCGGCCTGGACCCCGGCCTCCGGGCATGCCGGGGACCTGCGCTTCGGCGTGGTCAGCGGCGACCCGCAGCGCAGCGCCGGGATCCGGGACGCGGTGCTGGCCGGGCTGCAGGACGGCACGCTGCGTACCCGGCGCAGGCGGCGGGGCGGCCGGGTCGCCCTGGTCGGCGGCGGCCCCGGCGACCCGGGCCTGATCACCGTGCGGGGACGGCAGTTGCTGGCCGAGGCGGACGTCGTGGTGGCCGACCGGCTGGCCCCCCGGGCGCTGCTCGACGAGCTCGGCCCGGACGTGGAGCTAGTGGATGCGGGCAAGATCCCGCGCGGCCGGGCGATGACCCAGGAGGACATCAACTCGCTGCTGGTGCAGCGGGCGCAGCAGGGACTGGCCGTGGTCCGGCTCAAGGGCGGTGACCCGTTCGTCTTCGGCCGCGGCGGCGAGGAAGTGCTGGCCTGCCTGGCGGCGGGCGTCCCCGTCACCCTGGTGCCCGGGGTGACCAGCGCGGTTGGCGTGCCCGGCGCGGCGGGCATCCCGGTCACCCACCGCGGGATCACCCAGGAGTTCCGCGTGATCTCGGCACACCTCCCGCCGGGCGACCCGCGATCCACCGTCGACTGGGCCGAGCTGGCCACCTCGCAGGCCACGCTGGTGCTGCTGATGGGCCTGGAGCACCTGAGTGAGGTCACTGGGACGCTGATCCAGGCCGGCCTGGATCAGCGGACTCCAGTTTCGGTCATTGTGGACGGTACCCTGCCCACGCAGCACATAATTACCACAGGGCTTAGCGCCGTAGCCGGAGCGGTCAGTGCAGCCGGCCTACGCCCGCCAGCAATTGTCGTGATAGGTGAGGTAGTGCAGGTCGGGGCACAGATCGCCGAACTGTCCCGGAATGTGCTGAGCAAGGACCGGAGTGCAGCTGTGCCCACGTCACCGGGATCTGCCGGGGCAAGGCCGACGCGGGAAAGGCAGTGACGGAGAACCATGACGGAAGGGCCGAGCCTCGCTGCCGCCGACGCACGCGCTGGCGCACGCGCCGCTGGCGCACGCGCCGCCGGCGCGGATGCGGCTACCTCACCTGACACCATCCCGCCCGGGCAGCCGCCGGTCAGTCAGCCGGAACCGCCGGCGGCCGCTCCGCCGGAGCCGCCGCCCGTCACCGGGCCGGTGTCCCGGCCCGCGGAGGCCGGGCGGCACCGCCGGGTCGATGCCCGCCTGCTCGAAGCGGCCCTGCTCGAGCTGCGCCGCCGCATCGTGGACGTCAGCCTGGTCTTCGAGACGACCGGCGCGGAGGCGGGCCGGGCCGAACGGGTCAAACTGCTCAGCCAGATCGATGACTACCTACTGCCCCGGGTCCGCCAGTCCGGCGCGCCGCTGCTGGTGGCCCTGGTCGGGTCCACCGGCGCGGGGAAGTCGACGCTGGTCAACAGCATCGTAGGAGCCCAGGTCAGCAACACCGGCATCCGCCGCCCGACCACCAACAGCCCGGTGCTCGCCAGTCACCCGGACGACGTGGACTGGTTCGCGGAGAATGTGTTCCTTCCTACCGTGCCCCGGGTCCGCCAGGAAGGGCTGGCCCGGTCCGGCCGGGACGGGCTGCTGGTGCTGGCGGCCAACGAGGGCATGCCCAAGGGCGTCGCCCTGCTGGACACCCCGGACATCGACTCGGTGGTGCAGGCGCACCGGGAATTCGCCCACCAGTTCCTCGACGCGTCGGACCTGTGGCTGTTCATGACCAGCTCGAGCCGGTACGCCGACGCGGCCGTGTGGGAGCTGCTGGAGTACGCCAAGGAGCGCGGCGCCACCCTGGGCATCGTGCTGTCCCGGGTCCCGCCGTCCGGCAGTGCCGAGCTGACCAAGCACTTCGGGGCCATGCTGCAGGCCAACGGCCTGGGCGACAACCAGCGCTTCGTGATCAACGAGACGGTGATCACGGATGCCCGGCTGCCCGCCGAGGTGTCCGCCCCGGTGCGTGAGTGGCTCCAGGAGATGGCGGTCAAGGCCGACCGCCGGGTGGCCATCCTGACCCAGACCATGGCGGGCGCGCTGGACACGTTCCGCTCCCGGGTGCCCGCGCTGGCCGCCGAGGTGGAAGCCCAGCTGACCATCCGGTCCGACCTGAAGGCGACGGTGGAAGGCGCTTACGCGGCCGCGCTGGCCGAGGCGGACCAGGCGCTGTCCGACGGCTCGCTGCTTCGCGGCGAGGCGCTGGCCCGCTGGCAGGACTTCGCCGGCACCGGCGAGCTGCTCCGCGGCCTGCAGGCACCCCGGGGCAGGCAGCCCGGGCGGCAGCGCAAGCGGGGCGCGCAGGCCCGGGCCCGCGCGCTGAAGGGCGCGCTGCGCACCGGTATCGAGTCGCTGATCATCTCGGTGGCCAGCCAGGCCGCGGAGGAATCGGTCCGGCGCTGGGGCAACGACCCGGCCGGGGTCGCCCTGCTGGAACGGGTCTCCGCCGAGGAGAACGACGAGAGCTGGGCCGGGTCGCAGTTCGCCGCGGACGCCGGGCTGGTGCTCGGCCTGACCAGCGAGCCCGCACTGGGCGACGACGCCCCGGACGCCGGGGACGGCCAGCTCCGCCAGGCCGCGCTGTCCCTGGCCCGCTGCTCAGCCGACCTGCCCACCCGGGCGGCCCGCGCGGTGAGCGGCTGGCAGGACCAGATGATGCGGCTGGTCCAGGCGGAGAGCGTGACCAAGCGGTCCATCGCCCGGGTGGTGTCCTTCGACGACGAATCGCTGGCCACCGTGCTGACCGTGGCCATGCTCGGGCAGCGGGAGGGTGAGGGCACCGCCGAGGGCACCGGCGCGGTCCCGCAGCTGCTGCTGACCTCGCTGTTCGGCGCCGGCCCGGTGCGCGACATCCGCGCCCGGGCCCGGGCTGACCTGCGGGACCGGATGCACAGGCTGTTCGACGAGGAGCTGCTGCGGTTCGTCCAGGTGGTCGACTCGGCCGGGGAGCTGGACGCCGCGGCCGCGGTCCGGCTGTACCAGGCAACCTATTCACTTGAGATGGCGCGATGACTCTCGGCGAATACCGGTCGGCCTGGCTGGCCAGCCCGGGGCTGGCCACGGCCGGGCCGGGCAGCGCCGGGCTGAGCAGCGCCGGGCTGAGCAGCACCGGGGCGGCCAGCCCGCCGCCGGGCGAGGTGGCCGAGGCTGACCTGTCCACCCGGCTGACCGCGCTGGCCAGGGTGATCCAGATCGGGTCGGCCCGCAGCGGCCCGGACGGGTTCAGCCGGGCCCTGCTGGGCGACGCGGAGCACCTGGTGGCCCGGGCCGGGGAGCGGCTCCGGATGTCGGCCAACCACACCGTGGCCGTGCTGGCCGGCGGCACCGGGAGCGGCAAGTCCTCGCTGTTCAACCGGCTGGCCGGGGCGGATTTCTCGGCCGTCGGCGTGATCCGGCCGTTCACCAAGGACCCGCATGCCTGCGTGTGGGGCATGGACGGCGCCGCCCAGCTGCTGGAGTGGCTGCGCATCCCGCCGCGGAACCGGTACGCGCGATCCAGCGCGCTGGGCGAGGGCGAGGCGTCGCTGCGCGGGCTGATCCTGATCGACCTGCCGGACCACGACTCGGTGGCCGCGGCCGCCTCGGACGAGACGAACCGCCTGGTCGGCGTGGCCGACCTGATGGTCTGGGTGCTGGATCCGCAGAAGTACGCGGACGCGGCCGTGCACAGCCGGTACCTCACCCCGCTGGCCGGTCACTCCTCGGTTATCGCGGTGGTGCTCAACCAGTCCGACCTGCTCACCGCCGAGCAGGTGGAGGACTGCGAGGCCGACCTGACCCGGCTGCTCGACTCCGAGGGCCTGCACGACGCCCGGGTGCTGGTCACCTCGGCGCGGACCGGCGCCGGCGTGGACGAGCTGCGCAAGCTGCTGGCCCGCACGGTGGCCGAGCGGCAGGCGGCCAGCAACCGGATCGCGGCCGACCTCGAGGTCATGGCGGTGCGGTTCCTGCCTTACGCCGGGGAGGGCCGTGGCTCCAGCGAGGACGATGACTTCTCCGAGGTGCCGCCGAACAGCGTGGCGACGCTGGCCGATTCGTTCGGCCGGGCGGCCGGGGCGGCCGGTGTGGGCCAGGCGCTGCAGAGCGCCCGCGAGTTGCGCGCCACCGACTACGTGGGCTGGCCGGTGTCCTGGCTGGTGGACCGGGCGCTGGGCCGCGACCCGGTACGCAAGCTCCGGCTCGGCAACCTGTGGGAAGAGCTGCGCGGCGTGTCCGGCGGCCCGGCCGGCGCGCAGCAGGCGGAGATCGACAACGCGCTCACCGTGCTCGGCGACCAGATCGGGCCGACCCTGCCGAAACCGTGGTCGCAGACGGTCCGGGCGGCGGCCCGGTCCCGGCGCGACGAGATCCCGGGCGCGCTGGGCGCGGTGATCGGCGACACGCTGCCCGCGGAGAACAGCGTGGAGCCGTGGTGGCGGATGGTGGCCGTCTGGCAGGGGCTGCTGCTCGGCTGCGTGGTGGCCGGTCTGGCCTGGGTGGTCGCCCTCGTGGTCATCGGCGTCTTCCACGCGACCCGGCATGCGCTGGCCATCTTCAGCGACGTCGCCCTGCTGCCTTGGGTGATCCTGCTCATCGCCGCCATTCTCACCCTGGGCTGGCTGACCGCTTCGGGCTGCATGAGCATGGTCAGTTCGGCTGCGGTGCGCGAGCGCAGCCGGATCGAGCAACAGATGCGCGCCGCCATGGAGCAGGTGGCCGAGCAGTACGTTCTGGTCCCGGTCAAGCAGGAGTTGTCCGAGTACGCCCGGTTCTGCGGCGCCCTGCGCACCGCCCGGCAGTAGCGGCCGAGTTACTCCCCGCACCACCTGTCACATTAGCCATTCTGGTCGCAGCGGGCGGCACGGGCGTCCGCTGCGGGCGTAATGCTGGGGGAAGAGCTGCCCGGTCGGGCAGCGTTGGCTTTTTCATCAACTGGTGTAATCATGTAATTGGTGAATGAGCTGATGGGGCAGATAGCATGACCGATCCTCAGCCGCTCGACGCATACTCGCAGATCGTGGCGGGGGTGGCAGCCGAGCTTACCGGCAAGGTGGCCAGTCTCCGGGTGCCCAGGACGGGCCGCCAGGGGGAGAGCCTCGGCTCGGCCGTGGTGTTCACCGGGGACGGGTTCCTGCTGACTAACGCACACGTGGTGGGCAGCGCCAGCGCGGGCACCGCGGCCTTCTCGGACGGCACCACGATCCCGTTCCGCGTCGTCGGCGCGGATCCGCTGTCCGACCTGGCCGTGCTGCGCACCGCGGGGCAGACACCGCCGCCCGCCGAGCTGGGCGAGGCAGACGACCTGGTGGTCGGGCAGCTGGTGGTGGCGGTGGGCAATCCGCTCGGCCTGGCCGGCTCGGTGACCGCGGGCGTGGTCAGCGCGCTGGGCCGGTCGCTGCCGACCCGCAGCGGCACCGCGGCCCGGCTGGTCGAGGACGTGATCCAGACCGACGCGGCGCTCAACCCGGGCAACTCGGGCGGGGCGCTCGCGGACAGCCATGCCCGGGTGGTCGGGATCAACACGGCAGTGGCCGGCCTGGGCGTGGGACTGGCCGTCCCGGTCAACGCCACGACGCGGCGGATCATTTCGGCGCTGATGCGGCACGGCCGGGTCAGGCGGGCCTACCTGGGCCTGGTCAGCGCGCCCGCGCCACTGCCCGCCGTGCTGGCCGAGCGGGTGGGCCGGGCCACCGGCCTGCGGGTGGTCGAGGTGGTCGCCGGCGGGCCGGCCGACCGGGCTGGGCTGCGGGCCGGGGACCTGCTGGTGAGCGCGGGCGGCAGCCCGGTGAGCGCGGCCCAGGACCTGCAGCGGCTGATGTTCGCCGAGGCGATCGGCCGCCCGATGGCGATCACCGTGATGCGCAACGGCGCGCTGGTCGACGTGATCGCCGAGCCGTCCGAGCTCGTCGCCGCCTGACCCGCGCCGAAGGGGCCCGGCAGCGACGAGGGAAGGCGACGCCTTAAGGGCCCCGGAGGCGCAAGGGAGCAGAGCGCCCCGCGGGATTGTCGCATCCGGTACCGGCAATCTGGGCCTGGTTATGCACAGCCCGGCCAGAATGTGCCTGCGTATGCACAGAACGGCGTTCGGTCTGGGGTGGCCCGGCCTGGCCGGTGATCGTGGACTCACCAGCGGCACCGGGCCGCTGGCCGGCGCCCCAGCCCGGGGCGGCCGGGACAGCCCAGGATGATGGGACGGTCCACGATGAACGAGGCGCAGGTGTTCGTGGCGGGCTATGTGGCCCGCGAACCGAAGTTCCGCAAGACACACAACGGTTATTCCTACACGTCACTCCGGGTCGGCTACACCCCGCGCCGGATGGACCGGGACAGCGGCGAGTGGTCGGACGGCGGCACCTCGTTCGTGACGGTGTTCTGCTGGCGCGGTCTGGCCGACAACGTCGCGACGTGCGTGCGCAAGGGCGATCCGGTGCTGATCAAGGGCAAGCTGCAGGTCCGGCCGTTCACCGACAAAGACGGCGCCGCCCGGGTGGCGGTGGAGGTCGAGGCCAGCTCGATCGGGCACGACCTGGCCCGCGGAGTGGCCAACTTCCAGCGTGCCCACCGGACGGCCGGAGAGACGGCGCTGCAGCGGGCTAACGCGGGCCGTCCCGGCGAGCCAGCCGCCGATGAGGCGGAGCCTGGCGAGGCGGCCGGGCCCGGCACGGGGCTGGCCAGCGAGGCAGGATCCGGCGCCGACGTCGCCACCGACGGCATCCCGGCCGCGCCGCCGGCCGGCATGTTCGCCGAGGACGCGGTGGCTGCGCTGGCCGGGGCGACGGCGGACGACCCGGACGACGACGCCGAGCAGGCGGCGGATGCGGCTGAGCCGGGGGCCGGCCCGGAGAGCGATGCGGAGGCCGTGGGCGTGGCGACGCCATTCTGATCGGGATCCGCGGAAATTGCCGCCTGGCGGGCCCCGCTCCTCTACGCTGTTACCCAGCGTTATAACTCGGCCGCTTCTCGAACACGGAATGTGACCGGAGCGAGGGCGCCAGGGGCCCGCCTGCGGCGGTCATGGACAGGTGGCATGTCGGCACTGCCTCTGGGCGCATGCCCGTCCGACCCTCGGCGCCGCTGCCCCTAACCTTGAACCATGCCTGAATTTATCTATCAAATGCATGCCGCCCGGCTGGTCAAGGGCGACAAGGTGCTCCTTGACGATGTGACGCTGGCGTTCTTCCCCGGGGCCAAGATCGGCGTGGTGGGGCCGAACGGCGCGGGCAAGTCCACGTTGCTGAAGATGATGGCCGGTCTGGAGCAGCCATCTAACGGCGACGCGCGGCTGTTCCCTGGCTTCACGGTGGGGCTGCTCAGCCAGGAGCCGCAGCTTGACTCCAGCAAGACCGTGCTGGAAAACGTCCAGGAGGGCGTCGCGGAGACCAAGCAGCTCCTGGACCGGTACAACGAGATCGCCGAGCAGATGGCGACCGACTACTCCGACCAGTTGCTGGAAGAGATGGGCAAGCTGCAGGAGCAGCTCGACCATCGCGACGGCTGGGACCTGGACAGCCAGCTTGAGCAGGCGATGGACGCACTGCGCTGCCCGCCACCGGACGCCGACGTCAGCACGCTGTCTGGCGGCGAGCGGCGCCGGGTGGCGTTGTGCAAGCTGCTGCTTTCCCAGCCCGACCTGCTGCTGCTCGACGAGCCCACCAACCACCTGGACGCGGAGAGCGTGCAGTGGCTGGAGCAGCACCTGGAGAAGTACGCGGGCACCGTCGTCGCGGTCACCCACGACCGGTACTTCCTGGACAACGTGGCGCAGTGGATCCTCGAGCTGGACCGCGGTCACGCCTTCCCCTACCAGGGCAACTACTCCACCTACCTGGAGACCAAGGCGGCCCGGATCAAGATCGAGGGGCAGAAGGACGCCAAGCGGCGCAAGCGGCTGGAAGACGAACTGGAATGGGTCCGGTCCAGCCCGCGGGCCCGGCAGGCCAAGAGCCGGGCCCGGCTGCAGCGGTACGAGGAGATGGCGACCGAAGCCGACAAGTACCGCAAGCTGGACTTCGAGGAGATCCAGATCCCGCCCGGGCCGCGGCTGGGCAGCCAGGTCGTCGAGGTGGAGGACCTGGACAAGGGCTTCGCCGACCGGCAGCTCATCGAAGGGCTCAGCTTCTCGCTGCCGCGCAACGGCCTGGTCGGCGTGATCGGCCCGAACGGGGTCGGCAAGACCACCCTGTTCAAGATGCTGGTGGGCGACGAGAAGCCGGACTCGGGCAGCATCCGGGTCGGCGACACCGTGAAGATCGCCTACGTGGACCAGCTGCGGTCCGGGATCGACCCGGACAAGACGGTCTGGGAGGCCATCTCCGGCGGCGACGCCACCATCCGGGTGGGCAACGTGGAGATCCCCAGCCGGGCCTATGTCGCGGCGTTCGGGTTCAAGGGCCCGGACCAGCAGAAGCCGGCCGGGCTGATGTCCGGTGGCGAGCGGGGCCGGATGAACCTGGCGCTCACCCTGCGCCAGGGCGGCAACCTGCTGCTGCTCGACGAGCCCGCCAACGACCTGGACGTGGAGACGCTCGCCTCGCTGGAGCGGGCGCTGCTCGACTTCCCTGGCTGCGCCGTGATCACCAGCCACGACCGGTGGTTCCTGGACCGGATCGCTACGCACATCCTGGCCTGGGAAGGCGGCTCGAACTGGTTCTGGTTCGAGGGCAACTTCGAGGCCTACGAGAAGAACAAGATCGAGCGGCTCGGCGCCGACGCGGCCCGCCCGCACCGAGTCACCTACCGCAAGCTCACCAGGGGCTGAACGCCAGTGCCGCGTGCTCGGCCCCGCTGGGATCCCGGTCTCAGGCGGGGCTGAGCCCCAGGTCAGGGCGCTGCGGCTGGGTGGGCGCGTTGACCAGGCTGTGCGCGGCCATCACCAGGTAGTCCCAGAGCTGCGCGTCCAGCGCGGGGTCCAGGCCGATCTCGTCCAGCGCGGCGCGCATGTGCCGCAGCCAGGCGTCCCGCTCGGCCTCGCCGATGACGAAATGCCGGTGCCGCATCCGCAGCCGCGGGTGGCCGCGCAGCTCGTTGTAGGTGGCCGGGCCGCCCCAGTACTGGATCAGGAACAGCCGCAGGTGTTCCTCGGCCGGGCCGAGATCCTTGCTGGGGTACACCGCGCGCAGTTGCGGGTCGGCCGCCACGCCCTGGTAGAACAGGTGGGTCAGGCGGCGGAACGTTTCTTCGCCGCCGACCGCTTCGTAGAACGTCTGGTTCGGGGTCTCATCCATGACGTGTCCAGGGTAGTGCGCGCCGGTCAGTCGTCATGGATGGCGGGCGCGTGCGCCTGGGCCTGCGCCCGGGCGGCGGCCCCCGGGCTGATGGCGGTGGCCACCGGCACCCCGCGGACGCCGGCCGCGTCCAGCGCGGTCTTCAGCCGTTCGCGCAGCTCGCGGGCCACCTCCCACTGGCGCAGCGGCAGCGTCCGGGCCACCAGCCGCATCATGATGGCGTCGCTGGCCACCGATTCGACCCCCCAGACCTCCGGCTCCTCGGTGATGACCTCGCCCCAGCGGGGCTCCTGCCACATCTGCTCGGCGGCGTCCTTCATGATGGCGCGCACCCGGGGCAGGTCCTGGTCGTAGGCCACCGGGAAGTCGATCACCGCGCGGGCCCAGCCCTGCGACTCGTTGCCGATCCGGTTGATCGTGCCGTTGCGCACGTGCCAGACCACGCCGTTGACGTCGCGTAGCCGGGTCACCCGCAGGCTGACCGCCTCTACCGTGCCGGTCGCCGCGCCCGCGTCGATGACGTCACCGACGCCGTACTGGTCCTCCAGCAGCATGAAGATCCCGGCCAGGAAGTCGCGCACCAGGCTCTGCGCGCCGAAGCCGATGGCCAGGCCGAGCACCCCGGCGCTGGCCAGCACCGGGGCCAGGTTCAGCCCGAGGTCACCGGCGATGGTCACCGCGGCGATGCCGAAGATGAGCACCGACGCCGCGTTGCCCAGCACCGAGCCGAGCGCCTTGGTCCGCTGCCGCCGCCGCTCGCCGACCAGCACGTGCGCCGGGTCCGCCTTGCCGTTGCCCACCTCGGCCGCGTGCTTGGTGATCTTGTTGATCAGCCGGAGCGCGATCAGCCGGACGACGATGGCCACCAGCAGCACCAGGGCGATCTGCAGCACCAGGGTGACCGGGCGGGCCAGCCACACGTTGACCAGTTGAGCGGCCGTCTTGTTGTGGGTCACGTCCCAGGTGAGCCGGCAGGCGATGCCGGGATTGCTGCTGCCGCAGGCCTCCTTGAGGGGGTCCGTGGATTGGGCGGCGAGGCGGAGCGCCGTGACGAGCGCTTGCGAGGTCACCGGGACAGTCCTTTCGCGGGTCGGCGGCGCATAGCGGCCCGGGGCTGGGCGGCCAAGGGCGGGGGGGCTGGGCGGCCAGGGGGCCAGGGGCCGACTCCCCATACTGGCCGGCCGGCCCGGGTGACCTGGCCAGCTCGGCCGAGACAAGCCCGGCTGAGCCAGCCCGGGAGTGCCATCCGGGCAGTTTTTGGGAGCAGTCGGCCCGATTGTGATGACGGAGCCACGCAGAGCGTGCAGTATGCAACGTGTAGAGAGAGAATTGCATGTTCTACTTCGTAGGTTGTGCGTATAAACCGGATATTTTGTCGGCCGATCCGACGGAAAGTAGCTAATAAATAGCTGTGAGTTAGGAAGATCCGGGGCGGGCGGTCACGGGGGCGCGCCCAGAGGAGGGATGAGGATGGCAGCACAACGCGCCCAGTCAGCCGCTGAGTTTGGGGACACGCGGCACCTGGCGCTCGGTCACGGTGGCCGGGCCGACGCCGAGCCGGAGTGCGACGCCGACGGTGACGGCGCACCGGAACCCGGCGCCGGGGAAGCACGCCAGGAAGTCTCCATGGCCCGCGGTATCCGGGCGCAGTGCCTGGCTGACGGGCACCCGCCCGCCGACATCGCGCTCACCATCCATGGCCGGTGCGAGCCGACGTTCGGCACCACGCTGATCCGGGCGCACCGGCTCGCGCTCGGCATCGCGCTGACCGATGTGGTGGCCCAGGTCCGGGCCAGGTACGTGACTGAGGGGCGGATGCCGCCCCGGTTCAGTGAGACGCTGCTGTCCTCCTACGAGAGCGGGCAGAAACGGCCCGGGCCGGAGTACCTGCACTACCTGTGCTGTGTGTACCAGGCGGAGCCGGCCGATCTCGGCTACCCGGGTCAGTGCCTGTGCGGTCGGACCCACCGCGCCCCGGCATTGATGCCGGCTGCCCCCGGGACCGGGCCTGGCCATCCGCCGGGCCCAGCCGCGCCGCCGGGCGCGGCCGGGCCGCCGGACCCAGCCACGCCGCCGGACCAGCCGGCCGCGCCGGACCAGCCGGGCGCGCCGGCCGGGGTGGCTGTCCCGGTGGCCGAGCCGAGCCAGGGCGAGGCGGACGACGACGTGGTCCGGCGCACCTTGCTCCGGCTGATGGCCGATCCCGGCGCCGACGCGGAGGGGCGCTTCTTCGGCGCCGCCGAGCGGATCCGGCGGCGGCTCGACGACGCGCTGCTCGGCGCCACGGTGTCGGTCGCCATGCTGGACCACTGGGAGGAGATGACCAGCGAGTACGGCCGGCTGTACATGACGGTCCCGCCGATGCGGCTGCTCTGCGACGTGCTGCTCGATCTCGGCGACGTGCGCCGGATGTGCGAGCAGCGCCAGCCCCTGGAGTTCGTGGAGCGGCTGTGCCAGCTGGCCGCCCGGCTGGCCGGGCTGGCCGGCATGACCATGATCGACGTGGGCGACCAGCGGCTGGCCCGGTCCTTTTTCAATACCGCGCGGACCGCGGCCGATGAGACCGGGGACCGGCAGCTCCGGGCCTGGGTCGCGGTGCGCGAGGCACTGGTCCCGCTGTATTACGGCGACCCCGGGCAGGCGGCCGCGGCCGCCCGGGCCAGCGCCGACCTGGCCGGCCAGCGGCCCTGTGTGGCCAGCGCGATGGCACCCATCGTGGAGGCACGGGCGCTGGCCCGGCTGGCCCGGGCCCGGGGCAAGGGTGGCCCGGCCGGCCGAGGCGGCTCCGGCGGCGGAGGCGGCGCGGCCAGCGGAGCGGTGAGCCGAGTCAGCGCGGCCCTGGAACGGGCCCAGGAGGCGCTGGACGGGCTGCCCGCCGAGGAGCGGCGCGGCACCGCGTTCGGCTACACCGGACGCCAGCTGCTGTTCCACTCCGGCGACTCGCTGGTCACCCTGGGCGACCACCGCGGGGCGGACGACGCGTTCGGGCAGGCCCTGCGGCTGTACTCACCGGCCGAGTTCCTGGACCGGTCGCTGGTCACGCTGGGCCAGGCCCGGTGCCGGCTGTCGGCCGGCGAGCCGGAGGAGGCGCTGCGGCTGAGCCGGGAAACCCTGTCCCGGCTGCCCAGCCAGCACCGGCCCGGGCTGGTGCTGCGGACCGCGTACTCGCTGGGCGAGACGGTGGCGGCCCAGCATGGCGACTTCCCGGCCTTGCGTGACTACCGGGAGGCGCTGGTCAGCAGCTGAGGACGGGGTGAGCTCTTCACCAGCGGAGGCCGGTATGGAAGGCGAGGAAGGCCAGCGTGTCCGCGGACAGCGCGACGGTACGGCTGACCCCGCGGGCACCGTGGCCCACCTCCGCCTCCCGGCGCAGCAGCACCGGCCGATCGGGCCAGCGGGCTGAGGTGGCGTACTGCACCGCCGCGCACATCTTCCGGGCGTGCACCGGGTCCACCCGGGTGTCGTTGTCGAACACGGTGAACAGGGTGGCCGGGTACCGGGTGCCCGCCCGCACGTGGTGGTACGGGGAGTAGCCGAGCAGCCAGGCCAGCTCGTCGGCCCGGGCGGCGGTGCCGTACTCGTCGTTCCAGGTCTGGCCGAGACCGAACCGCTCGTAACGGACCATGTCCAGCAGCGGTGCCGAGCAGGCCGCCGCGGCGAACTGCTCCGGCCACTGGGTGATGGCCGCGCCGACCAGCAGGCCGCCGTTGGAGCCGCCGGAAATACCCAGCTGGCCGGCCGTGGTCCAGCCACCGGAGATGAGCGTGGCCGCGGCGGCATGGAAGTCGTCGAACACGTTCTGCTTGTGCTCCCGCATGCCGGCCCGGTGCCAGTCCTCGCCTTCCTCGCCGCCGCCGCGCAGCCCGGCGATCGCGTACACCCCACCGGCTTCCACCCAGGCCAGGATCGACGCCGAGTAGGCAGGCGACATGCTGATGTCAAATCCGCCGTACCCATACAGGATTGTGGGTCTTGGGCTGGCCGGTGCCGACTCTGCCGCGGCGGCTGCGCCGCCGCTCGGCGCGGAGCGGCGATCGGGGGGTCCGGGGGGTCGTCCCCCCGGGCCAGCACTGCTGATCACCAGCATGCGGACTTCGGTGCCGTCCTTCGAGGTGAAGGTGAGCTGGCGGGTGCTGACGTCCGGGACCTGCACCGCGCCGGGCGCGGTGGCCCAGACCCGGACCGCCCCGTCGCGCGCGTCGTAGTGATAGATCATCAGCGGCGTGGTGTTGTCGGTGTAGCCGAACCAGGCTTCGTGGCCGCCTTCGGGCCGTTCGCTGATCCCGCCGGTGGTGCCCAGCCGGCCGGTCCCCGCGCCGCTGCCAGCCGGCCCGGCGCCAGGCAGCGTCACCGTGCCGGTCCGTTCCCCGGTGGCCAGGTCGTGCACGCTGAGCTCGCTGATCGCGTGTCTGGTCCACGAGGCGAGCAGCACCGGCCGGGCCAGTTCGGGGCCGTCCAGGATGGCGAAGTCGGTCAGGATGGCGGACGGGTCCTCGCTGATCAGGTCGCGCCAGTTCCGCGCTTCCGGTGCTGCCGGGTCAGCCACCGCGAGCCGGCCGCGCGGCGCGCCCGCGTCGGTGAAGACGTAGAGCCGGCCGTCCCGGCCGACGTGCAGGCCGGTCCGTGCGTCCACGCCCTGCTGCACCACCCGCAGCGCCGGCGCGTCCGGCTCGGTGGCGTTGAGGTCGGCCAGCCACAGGTCGTTCCGCGGCGCGGTGCCCTGCGCCGCGCCGATGGCCAGCCAGCGGCCGTCCCGGCTGACCGAGACGCTGTAGTAGTTGGTCTTGTCCAGGCCCGCGCCGAAGATCAGCACGTCCGCCGCGTCCGGCGCGCCGACCGTGTGCAGGTAGACCCGCCGGTGATACTGCTCCTCACCATCCGGGACCTGGTCCGGGGGAAGCTTGCGCACGTAGTAGAACGCGGCCCCGCCGGGTAGCCAGGCGACGGGGGAGTACCGGCACCGGCTGATCGGGCCGTCCACCTCCGCGCCGGAGGTGACATCCAGCACCCGCAGTACCGACTCCTCGTCGCCGGCCGCGGACAGCTGATAGGCGAGCAGCCGCCCCTCCTTGTCCGGGTGCCACGAATCCAGCGTGGTCAGGCCGGTGGGATCGATGGCCATCGGGTCGATGAGCACCCGCTCCGGCTCCCCGGGCGCGGCGGTCAGCAGCACTCCGTGCTCCTCACCGGCCAGCCGGCGCATGAAGAACTGGCGCTCGCCGCGCCAGACCGGGGTGCCGACGAAGCCGGCCGCCATCAGTTGCTCGATCCGGCCGGCTAGCGGCGCCCGGGCGGGCAGGTCCGCGGCGTGGCTGAGCCACAGCTCGTCCTGGGCGGCCAGCCAGTCCTTGGTGTCCTGGCTGGCGGGGTCCTCCAGCCAGCGGTACGGGTCGGCCACCTGGTAGCCCTGCAAATCCTCGATGAGCCCGAGGCGCTCGGCGCGGGGGTAACCCGGGGCCGGCGGCGGGACGGGGGGCGCGGGGTGGCCGGATTCAGTCATGTGCCGCACTCTAGGGGATCGCCGCAGCACACCGGCCCGGCTGTGCCAGCCGGCCGCACCATCTGGTCGGCTCCCGTTTACCAGTCTTTTTACCTGGCCGGTGCGCCGGCGTTATGTCCAGCCGGGCTGATCCGGTTAGGCTGTCCTTGGCCACGGCACTCTGTGCGTACCTGGCACATGGTGCTTAGCCACCGCACCAGGCAGGAGGCGCGTGTGCGACGGGTGCTGCTGCTCAACGTGACATATGAGCCGCTGACCACGGTCGGTCTGCACCGTGCCGTGTGCCTGGTGCTGGGTGAGAAGGCCGAAGTCGTGCACGACGATTCGGAGGGTGCCTTGTTGCGCTCCTCCTCGATGGTCATCGTCACGCCCTCGGTGATCAGATTGCGCCGGTATGTGCGGGTCCCGCATCGTAGCCGGGTGCCGCTGACCCGGGGTGCGCTGATGCGCCGGGACAACTACCTGTGCGCCTACTGCGGCCGCAAGGCCGAGACCATCGATCACGTCATCCCGCGCAGCCGCGGCGGCGCGCACGCCTGGGAGAACTGCGTCGCGTCCTGCATGCGGTGCAACCACAGCAAGGCCGACCGGCTGATCGCGGAACTCGGCTGGACGATGAACCGGGTGCCGGTCGCGCCGCGCGGCGCGCACTGGCGGCTGATCGGCGCGGCGCATGACGGCGATCCGCAGTGGGCCGCCTACCTGCCGGAATCCACCGCCGCCTGACCGCCGGCCGTCCCGCCGGTGCGGCGTGAGGTCACCACGCGCTCCCCGTCCGGCGTGGTCAGCACGTGCAGGCCGGTGCCGAACGGGCCGGTCAGCACGTCGTCGCGGAGCACGCTGGCCGGGTCCCCGGCGGCGGCGGCGCGGCCGCCGTCCAGCAGCAGCAGCCGGTCGGCGAACTGCCCGGCCAGGGTGAGGTCGTGCACCACGGACAGCACGGTCAGCGTCTGCTCGCGGCGCAGCTCGTCCACCAGTTCCAGGGCCGCCACCCGGCGGCCCAGATCCAGCGCGCTGGTCGGCTCGTCGAGCAGCAGCACCGGGGCCTGTTGGGCCAGCGCCCGGGCCAGCACCACCCGTTGCAGCTCGCCGCCGGACAGCGTGCCGAGCCGCCGGGCGGCCATCGGGGCCAGTCCCATCCGGTCCAGCAGCCCAACGCAGATCTTCCGGTCAGCCGGAGTTTCCATCCGCAGGTAGCCGATGTGCGGGGTCCGGCCGAGCAGCACGTAGTCGGCCACGCTCATCTCCGCCGGCAGCTCGGGCAGCTGGGGGACGTAGGCCACCAGCCGGGCCAGGGCGCGGCGGCGCAGCCCGGACGCGGGCCGCCCGGCGATGTCGATCGAGCCTTCGTACCGGACCAGGTGCGCCGCGGCCCGGAGCAGCGTCGTCTTGCCCGCCCCGTTCGGCCCGATGACGCCCAGCCATTCGCCTGAGGCGACCCGCTCGCTGATCCCGGCCAGTGCCACCGCCGCCCCGTACCGGACGGTCACCCCATCGAAGACGATCATGACAGGTCCTGCCTGGCCCGCCGCGACGTGAGCACGACCAGGAAGAACGGCGCGCCGGCCAGGGCGGTGATCACCCCGATCGGCACCTCGGCGGGCGCCTGCACGGTGCGCGCCGCGATGTCGGCCAGCACCAGGAACGCCGCGCCGCCGATCATCGAGACCGGGAGCACGATCCGGTAGCTGGGGCCGGCCGTCAGCCGCACCGTGTGCGGGACGATGATGCCGACGAAGCCGATCAGCCCGCTGACCGACACCGCGGCGGCGGTGCCCAGGGTGGCCGCGATGACCACGGTGAGCCGCAGCCGGGCGATGTCCACGCCCAGCGTGCTGGCCTCGGTCTCGCCCACCCGGAGCACGTCGAGCAGCCGCCGGTGGGCGAGCAGGATCCCGGCGGCCACGATCACGTAGGGCAGGATCAGCAGCACATCGGACCAGGTGGCCAGGGACAGCCCGCCTAGGATCCAGCTGTAAACCTCCTGCAGCGTCTGGTAGTGCTGCTGCTGCAGCCAGGTCTGCACCGCGGTGAGCAGCGCGGCCACCGCCACCCCGGCCAGCACGATGGACGCGGTGGCACCGACCGAGCCCGGGGCGCGCCCCAGCCGGGTGCCCGCGCCGAGCACATAGGTGACCGCGACGGCCAGCGCCGCGCCGGCGAAGGCAGCGGGCGGCAGCAGCTCCGGGCTGCCGCCCGAGATGATCACTATGGTGGCCCCGAGACCGCCACCCGCGGCCACCCCGAGCAGGTACGGATCGGCCAGCGGGTTGCGGAACACCCCCTGGTAAGCGGCGCCGCCACCGGACAGCATGGCGCCGACCAGGGCGCCGAGCACGACCCGGGGCAGCCGGAGCTGCCAGACGATGTCGGCGTCGATGGCCGGCACGCCGAGCGCCGGATGCCAGGGCAGCAGCTCGGTGAGCAGCGTGCGGAGCACGATCGGCAGGGAGAGCCCGGCCGGGCCGATGGCCACCCCGGCTAGCAGCGCGGCGATCAGCACGGCGGTGGCCACCGCGATGGCGCGCCCGGCGCGGACCCGGGGGAGCGCCGCTAGCGCGGCCGGCGCACTCCTGCGGGCCGGCGCGGCCTTGCGCGCCGCCGACTTCACCGCGCCGAGCCCCGGGCCAGAGCGGTCTCAATGGTGCGCAGCAGGTCGGTGACCCGCGGCCCCCAGCGGGAGGCGATGTCGTCGTTCAGCGCGATGACGTGGCCTGCTTTGACCGCGGCCAGCCCGGACCAGCCGGGCCGCTTGGCCACCGTGGCCGGGCTCTGCCGGCAGCAGATGGTGTCGGCCAGGATGATGTAGTCCGGGTTGGCCTTGAGGATGTACTCCGCGGACAGCTGCGGGTAGCCGCCCGAGCTGGCCGCGCCCTTGGCCTGATCGGCGATGCTCTTCATGCCGAGCAGGCCGAGCAGCTGGCCGACGAAGGTGGCCGAGGTGACCGAGTAGTAGGTCTGGTCCAGCTCGTAGTAGTAGCTGACCGGCTTGGCGTGGTGCGGCGCGGCGGCGACGACCTGGTGCAGCTGGCCGCGTACCTTGGCCACCTCCTGCTCGGCCTGGGCGAGATGCCCAGTGGCCCGGCCCAGCTGGGCGAACTCGGCGTACTCGCCGGCCAGGTTGGCCGGTGCGGGCAGGTCGAGCACCGGGATGGAGAACGCGGCCAGCTTCTTGGTCAGCGCCCCGGTGTCACCCGCCTCGACCACCAGGTCCGGCTTTTCCGCGGCGATCGCCTCGACGTTTGGCTGGTAGGCAGACAGCTTGGTGCGCGGCGCCTGCGCCGGGTAGTCGGACAGCGAGTCGACCGCCTTCACCTGGCCGCCCGCGCCGATCGCGTACAGCATCTCGGTGCCGGTCGGGCTGAGTGACACGATGGCCGTCGGCCGGCTCGGCACCCTGACCGTGCCGTTGGCCGCCTTGACCGAGACCGGGAACGCGCCGCCCGCCGCGCCGCTGGCGGTGCCGGTCGAGCTGGTATTGCTGGCCTGTGTGCTGCCGCACCCGGCGGCCAGGCCAGTCACGGCCAGGGCCAGGGCTGGCGCCGTGAGCAGACTACGAATCCGCATGATCATCCTCCGTAAGCCTGGAGGACGAAGTGCGCCCGCTGCGATGCCCGGACCGGGCACCGGAACGAACCGCCCTTCCTCCGAGGACAGTTACGTTGGGCATGGACCAGGCGTCCGGGCTCGTCCCCGCCGGGCGGGGCATTACCGTTGCGGGACAGCGCCGGAATCTCACCGGCTTCGCTGGGCTCCACGCCATCCCGGGCTCCCCGGGACAGGCGTACCTTACCGCAGCGTGCCGCGCCCCTCGGGCGGGGCTACTGGCCGAGCCAGCGATCCCGCGGGGTCCGGGGGTCGTCCCCCCGGGCTGACACCGCCGTAGGCTATGGCCAGTTGCCTGGGCCGCACACCAGCGGCGCGGGCAGCTGGCCATGGTCCGGCGATCCTGGACGGAGTCCTATCGTGACGCAGCAAGATGACGGTCTAGTCGTACCCGAGGACGGGTTCTGGCCGGCCCCGGAGATCCCGCAGCCGAACATCTACCCGATGGAGTGGCGGGTGGAGACGGAGAAGCTGGCCGCGATCTACGAGAAGTCGAAGGCCATGCTGTGGAATCCGGCCGACCTGCCGTGGGACGGGCTGCGCGCCGAGGACTTCACCGCCGAGCAGCGGCTCGGCATCATGTACTGGTTTGCCGTGCTGGCCAACTTCGACGCTTCCGGGCCCGCGGTGTTCGCCCGGGCCACCATCCACGCGTTCGAGCAGCACGAGGAGGACCCGGTCCGCAAGTGCTTCTTCTCGATCACCCGGGACGAGATGAACCACGAGGAGTGCTGCCAGCGGACCATCGCCCGGCTGTGGCCGGGCGGCCCGCTCGACTGGCAGCCGCAGACCACGCTGGAGCGCGCCGCGCACAACAACATCGGCTGGCTGTACCACAACGGCGGCCGGTACTGGACCGGCTACACCAAGGCGGTCGGCAAGTACTCGCTGGCCGTGCTGTTCACCAGCTTCATGATGGGCGAGATGGCCGCGTCCACCCTGTTCCGCGGGATGGCCTCGGGCACCACGCACCCAGTGTTCTCGGAGATGTTCCACCGGATCGGCCGGGACGAGTCGCGGCACCTGCAGATCTGCATGACGATCCTGGACAATGAATGGCCCGGGCTGACCGAGGACGTGAAGAGCCTGATCACCCGGCAGCTGCGGGCCGGTTTCGTGTTCCTGTCCATGATCTTGTGGGAGCCGCCGGGCGGGACGGGCAGCTTCTGGGAGCTGCCGCCCTACTTCCTGGCCAACCACCGGGTGCTGATGGGGCACGCCCGGGAGGCCGGCCTCGGCGTGCTGTCCTACGCGGAACAGGCGGAGAACTGGCGGGTGGCCATGGCCCGGGTGCGGGCCATCGTGACCCGATGGGGCATCGACTTCCCAGCTATCCCGGAACTGGACATCGACGGCGTGGACGTGGCCGACGACATCAACCCGGACGACATCATCCCAGTGTTCTAGATACGAGTGTTCTAGATCCGCGTGTTCACGCAGGAAAGAATCTTGATAACCCTGCGTAACGCCGGTGCCTGCTTACCCGATAACCAGACAGACGCGGTTGACGTGGGTACCCCCGAGCTCACGTCACCGCGTCTTCAGCATGTCCTGACGGGTAGCCAGGTGGCCCTGGTGCGGTCCAGCCCGGTAGCGTTCGGTTCATGACAGGAACCCAGCCGACCACCGCGGAGGCCCCTCTCGGCCGGATGCTGACCGCGATGATCACGCCGATGACAAGCGACGGCGCGGTAGACTACCCGGGCGCCGCGCGCCTGGCCAGCTACTTGGTCGATGAGATGCGCTGCGACGGCCTGGTGATCAGTGGGACCACCGGCGAGTCGCCGACGACCAGCAACGAAGAGAAGGACCGGCTGCTGCGGGCCGTCATCGAGGCGGTGGGGGACCGGGCCGCGGTCGTGGCCGGCGTCGGTACCAACGACACCGCACACACCTGCGAGCTGGCCCGGCAGGCCGAGCAGGCCGGGGCTGACGGGCTGCTCGTCGTCACGCCGTATTACAACAAGCCCCCGCAGGCCGCGCTGGTGGCGCACTTCACCGCGGTCGCGGACACGACCGGGCTGCCGGTCATCCTGTATGACATCCCCGGCCGGACCGGGACCCCGATCCGCACCGAGAGCCTCGTCCAGCTGGCCCAGCACCCGCGCATCGTCGCGGTCAAGGACGCCAAGGGCGACCTGTTCGCCGGCTCGCAGGTCATGCTGGCCACCGACCTGGTCTTCTACAGCGGCGATGACACGCTGAACCTGCCCTGGCTGTCGGTTGGCGCGGCCGGCTTCGTCAGCGTGGTCGGGCACGTGGTCGGGGACCGGCTGCATGACATGATCGACAGTTATCTAGCGGGCCGGGTCGCCGAGGCCCGGCAGATCCACCGTGACCTGCTGCCCGTCGTGGCCGGCATCATGACCCGCACGCAGGGGGCGATGGCCACCAAGGCGGCGCTCAACCTGCTCGGCCTGCCCGGCGGCACGCTGCGCGCCCCGCTGGCCGACATGACTGCCGCCGAGGTCGAGCAACTGCGCACCGACCTGGTCGCTGGAGGCGTGAAGCTTAAGTGAGCTATCCGCACCCGGAGTTGGGCACGCCGCCGCCGCTCCCTGCTAAGACACTGCGCATCGTCGGCCTAGGCGGGCTAGGCGAAATCGGCCGGAACATGACCGTGTTCGAGTACGGCGGCCGGCTGCTGATCGTGGACTGCGGGGTGCTGTTCCCCGAGCCGGACCAGCCTGGAGTGGACCTGATCCTGCCCGACTTCACCAGCCTGGAGGGCAGGCTGGCGGACATCGACGCGATGGTTCTGACGCACGCGCACGAGGACCACATCGGCGCGGTGCCCTACCTGCTGCGGCAACGGCCGGACATCCCGCTGATCGGCTCGCGGCTGACCCTCGCGCTAGTCCGCAGCAAGCTGATCGAGCACCGGATAACCCCGGTGACGGAGGAGGTGGCGGAAGGCCAGCGGCACGCGTACGGCCCCTTCGACCTGGAATTCTTCGCCGTGAACCACTCCATCCCGGATGCGCTGGCGGTGGCTATCACCACCCCGGCCGGGGTGGTGCTGCACACCGGCGACTTCAAGATGGACCAGCTGCCGCTGGACGGCCGGCTGACCGATCTCGGCGGGTTCGCCCGGATCGGTCGCAGCGGTGTGGACCTGCTGATGGCCGACTCGACTAACGCCGAGGTGCCGGGCTTCGTCACCAGCGAGCGGGACATCTCGCCGGTGCTCAACGAGTTGTTCGCCGAGACCCAGCAGCGGATCATCGTGGCCTGCTTCGCCTCGCACGTGCACCGGGTGCAGCAGGTGCTCGACGCGGCCGCGGCGCACGGGCGCAAGGTGGCCTTCGTCGGCCGGTCGATGGTGCGGAACATGGGCGTCGCTCGTGACCTGGGCTACCTGCGGGTGCCCGCGGTCCGCGGCGGGCTGCTGGTCGACCCGCGGGAGGCGGAAGGCCTGCCGCCCGGCGAGGTGGTGCTGGTCAGCACCGGCTCGCAGGGCGAGCCGATGTCCGCGCTGTCCCGGATGGCGGGCCGGGATCACCCGATCCGGATCGCCGAGGGCGACACGGTCATCCTGGCCTCCTCGCTGATCCCGGGCAACGAGTCCACGGTGTACCGGGTGATCAACGAACTGACCCGGTGGGGCGCCCGGGTGGTGCACAAGGGCAACGCGCTGGTGCACGTGTCCGGGCACGCGCCCGCGGGTGAACTGCTCTACGTGCTGAACCTGGTGCGGCCGCGGAACTTCATGCCGGTGCACGGCGAGTGGCGGCATCTGCGCGCGCACGCCCGGCTGGCCGAGCTGACCGGGATCAGCGACCGCAACATCGTGATCGCCGAGGACGGCGTGGTGGTCGATCTGGCCAGTGGCCAGGCGTCGGTGGTCGGCAAGGTGCCGTGCGGCTACGTCTACGTGGACGGGCTGTCCGTCGGGGAGGTCACCGAGACGTCGCTGAAGGACCGCCGGATCCTGGGCGAGGAAGGCTTCGTCTCGGTGGTGATCGTGATCGACTCGACCAGCGGCAAGCTGGTGGCCGGGCCGGAGATCCACGCCCGCGGCTCGGGCATCGACGACGCCTCGTTCGAGGAGGTGCGGCCGCGGATCGAGGAGGCCCTGGTCCGTGCGGCGGCCGACGGGATGAACGACGCACACCAGCTCGGCCAGCTGGTCCGGCGCACGGTGGGCCGCTGGGTGAACGAGAGTTACCGGCGGCGGCCCATGATCATCCCGGTGGTCATCGAGGTCTGACCCGGTGGCCGGCTGGCTAACGCCGGTTGGCGCTGGTTTCGCCGAGGTTGCGGGCGCGCTGCAGGGCCAGCTGGCGGAGCAGCGGCTGGTAGTAGCCGAACGCCGGGACGCGGGCCGATGGGTCCTTGGCCGCGTCGTCCCAGCGGCGCAGCCGGAGCGCGGCGGTGCACCACCGGTTGCCCTCGAACTCGGCGGTCTCCGCCGGGCTCATCGGGCCGCCCTGGATCCGCAGCGTATGCACCGAGGCGTCGGACAGCGAGCCGAAGTAGCCCGGCTCCACCGTGCACAGGTACCGTTTCGCCGCCACGTGCAGCCGGACCGGCTCGGTCACCCCGGGCCCGAACCACTGGGCCAGCCAGTCCGCCCCCGCGTCGCTGTGCCGGTTGTCCCGCCCCCCGCTCATCAGCTGGTGACCGGACACCGCCCCGGTAAAGTGCCCGACGTCGTGCAGCAGCGCCGCCGCCACCAGTTCCGGCCCGGCGCCGGCCGCCTCGGCCAGCGCGGCCGCCTGCAGCATGTGCGCCGCCTGGCTCACCGGCTCCCCGAAGTATTCGCGGGCCCCTTCGGCGGCGAAGAGGTCCGCGATGACCCGCACCGGGTCAGCTGTTGTCATGACCGGTCCTTCCCTTTCTCTCGCTCGCGCCCCGCCACGGCCACCGCCGATTCCACCCCGTCGAGATCGGCGTAACAGTCCCGCAGCCAGACGGCAGGCAGGCCGGCCGCGTGGGCACGCGCGGGCAGGCTGGCCATCCAGGCTCCGTTCATGATCAACACGCACGAGTTTTCTACAGGGTGGCTCGCCTGGCGGCGGCTGCCAATGGGAACGGCCGAGTATTCGCGGACCCGCCAGACCGGCGATAGCCGCTGTTCACCCGGTCCGTCCGGCGGCCCGAGAAGATCAGGCGACACGCCCGTGCGGTTGCGGCTGCCGTCCCGGTTCCTGGGTACTTTGAGCATCATGGCTACTCGTGTCCCCAAGGGCACTACCCAGCCGAGGGTCGGCACCCCAGCCCGCCCGGCGCCTGCGCAGGGCCGGTCGGCTGGCGGTCAGGGCCGTTCCACCGCAGGTCAGAGCCGTCCGGCGGGTCCTTCAGGCAACGGCGGGCGGGTGCGCAGCCAGAATCCCATGCCCGCGCGGACCAGTTCCAGCCGGAGCACGAAACGCCGGCCTGGGCCGGGCCGCGGCGGCTCGGGCAAGTCCGGCCCGGCGAAAAAACGCCGCCCGGCCCGTAACAACCGCGGCCGGAGCCAGGCCGCGGCGCAGCCGAAGACGGCCGACCCGATCCTGATCCTGTTCGGCTGGCTGGCCAGCCTGCTGGCTGGGCTGTGGATGGTGGCCGCACACGCGGTCGGCGGAGTGGCCCGGGCCTTCGGCAGCAGCGCGCGGGACATGGACCCGCTGCACCGCCGGGACGGCGTCGGCCTGGCCTACCTGGCCGGGGCCATCGTGGTCGCCGCGACCACCTGGTTCCGGATGGACAACCTGCTGGGCCGGGCCATGTCGGAGGTGATCCGCGGCCTGTTCGGCTCGGCCGCCTGGCTGCTGCCCATCCTGCTCGGCCTGCTCGCCTGGCGGTACCTGCGGCATCCGGAGCGGAACGCGCAGACCGGGCGGATGGTGATCGGCTGGACCGCGTTCATGCTCGGCGCGCTCGGCCTCATCCACATCGCGGCGGGCACCCCGCACCCGAGCGCCGGCGCGATCGCGATGCGCTCCGGTGGTGGGCTGATCGGGTTCGCCGTCTCCGCGCCGCTGGTGGCCGGGCTCACCCCGTGGGCCGCCGCCCCGCTGCTCGCCCTGGTCAGCGGGTTCGGGCTGCTGGTCATCACCGGCACGCCGCTGCACCGGGTGCCGGACCGGCTGAATGAGCTGCGCGCCTTCACCCAGCGCCCGGCGCCGGGCCAGGACCCGGCGGACGGGGCCGGGGACGAGGTCGGCGGGCTGACCCGGCCGCTGACCCGGGGCCGCAAGCGGCCGCAGGCGATCGAGGCGGGCGAGCATCACCGGCCGTACGACACCCCGATCGTGGGCGACGGCCCGGACGGCCGGGGCGGTGTGCTGGGCGCGGCCAGCCGGCTGCGCCGCGGCGGCGCCGGGACCAAGCCGGATGAGGACGGCGCCGGGCCGGCCGCGGACCCGGACGAGACGATGCTGGACGCGCTGGGCTTCGGGCCGCCGGCCGGCGGTGCCCAGACGGTGGCCCCGGATGGCCCGGCGGCCCCGCCGGAGCCCGCCGCGGCGGGCCGGGCCGCGCCGGGTGAGCAGCTCACGCTGGCCGGGTCGGCCGAGTCGAGTTACGTGCTGCCGCCGGTGGCGCTGCTCAAGCCGGGCACCGCGCCCAAGCAGCGGACCCAGGCCAACGACCGGGTCGTCGCGGCGCTGACCGAGGTGCTCGAGCAGTTCGAGGTGGACGCCCGGGTCATCGGGTTCAAGCGCGGGCCGACGGTCACCCGGTACGAGATCGAGCTGGGCCCGGCGGTCAAGGTCGAGCGGGTGACCCAGCTGACCAGGAACATCGCCTACGCGGTGAAGAGCGCGGACGTGCGGATCATCTCGCCCATCCCCGGCAGGTCGGCCATCGGGGTGGAGATCCCCAACGCGGACAAGGAGATCGTCAGCCTGGGCGATGTGCTGCGTTCGTCGGCCGCGGTCAACGACCACCATCCGATGGTGGTTGGGCTGGGCAAGGACGTCGAGGGCCGCACCGTGGTGGCCAATCTGGCCAAGATGCCGCACATGCTGATCGCGGGTGCGACCGGCGCCGGCAAGTCGACCTGCATAAACGGGCTGATTACTTCGGTGCTGCTGCGCGCGGCCCCGGAATCCGTACGGATGGTCCTGGTCGACCCCAAACGGGTCGAACTAGCGATTTACCAGGGCATACCCCACCTTATTACGCCGATCATCACGAACCCGAAGAATGCGGCCGAGGCGCTGCAGTGGGTGGTCGGCGAAATGGACCGCCGTTATGACGACCTGGCCGCGTTCGGTTTCCGGCATATCGATGACTTCAACAAGGCGGTGCAGGCGGGCAAGCTGACCGCGCCGCCGGGCAGCGAGCGGGTGTTCACCGCCTACCCCTACCTGCTGGTCATCGTGGACGAGCTGGCCGACCTGATGATGGTCGCGCCGCGCGACGTCGAGGACGCGGTGGTGCGCATCACCCAGCTGGCCCGGGCGGCCGGCATCCACCTGGTGCTGGCCACCCAGCGGCCCAGCGTGGACGTGGTGACCGGCCTGATCAAGGCCAACGTGCCGTCCCGGCTGGCGTTCTCCACCTCCAGCTTGATGGACTCCCGGGTGATCCTGGACCAGCCCGGGGCGGAGAAGCTGGTCGGGCAGGGCGACGCGCTGTTCCTGCCGATGGGGGCGTCCAAGCCGATCCGGCTGCAGAACGCGTTCGTGTCGGAGAAAGAGATCCGCGACATCGTCGCGCACTGCAAGAAGCAGGCCGAACCCACCTATCGTGAGGACGTCGCGGCCGCGCCTGAACGCTCCCGTGAGATCGACTCCGACATCGGCGACGACCTGGAACTGCTCACCCAGGCGGCCGAGCTGGTAATCTCCACGCAGTTCGGGTCGACGTCGATGCTGCAGCGAAAGCTGCGGGTCGGCTTCGCCAAGGCCGGCCGGCTGATGGACCTGCTCGAGAGCCGGAGCATCGTCGGGCCGAGCGAGGGCTCCAAGGCCCGCGACGTGCTGGTCAGGCCCGACGATCTGGAAGAGACGATCACGTCGCTGCGCGGCGGATAACGGGCGAATTGCCAACCCTGGGCGATACCGATAATGGGCCGCTGGCTGTCTACACTTGGTGATGGCCCCTGTACTCGGGGATGGACCTATGTCACCTGATCGTAATCGCGACTCAAAGTACGTGGAGGCGGGCGTGAGCATCGGTGAGGCCTTGGCTGATGCCCGCCGTCAGGCTGGTCTCAGCATTACTCAGGTCAGCCAGGAAACCCGGATCAGGGAATCGATCATCCGCGACATCGAGCAAGGCGAATTCTCCGCGTGCGGCGGCGACTTCTACGCGCGCGGGCATATCCGCAGCATCGCCGGTGTCGTCGGCACCGATCCGGTCCCGCTGATCAGCGAGTACGACGCCGAGCACGGCCCG
>DASXIN010000126.1:0-41272 GCA_036497945.1 Streptosporangiaceae bacterium
CATGGCGGCCCCCGCCCGTGCCATTCTGGGGCAGAGTCCCGCTAAGCCCGAGGAGGCGTACCCAGTGCGAGCCGCGGTTTATGAGCGCACCGGCCCGGCGGCCGAGGTGCTCCGGGTGACGGACGTGCCGCAGCCGGAGCCGGGTCCGGGTGAGGTCCGGGTCCGTGTGCAGGCGTCCGGCATCAACCCGACCGACGCGAAGACCCGCGCGGGCGTGACCCCGCGGCCCATCGACGGTTTCCAGATCCCGCACCACGACGGGGCGGGCATCATCGACGCGGTCGGCCCTGGCGTTCCGGACAGCCGGGTCGGCCAGCCGGTCTGGGTGTGGATGGCGGCGTCCGGACGGCGCTGGGGGACCGCCGCGGAGTGGACGGTGGTACCCGAGCGTCAGGCGGTGCCGCTGCCTGACGGGGTGTCCCCCGAGCTGGGGGCCAGCCTGGGCGTGCCGGCCATGACCGCGCACCGCTGCCTGTTCGCCGACGGGCCAGTGGATGGGGAAGCGGTGCTGGTGGCCGGCGGGGCCGGCGCGGTCGGGCACTTCTCCGTGCAGCTGGCCAACTGGGGTAACGCGGCGCAAGTCCTCGCGACGGTCAGTGGCCCGGCCAAGGCCCAGCTGGCCAAGGAAGCCGGCGCCGCAGACGTGATCAACTACCGGGAGCCGGACGCGGCCGATCAGATCCGGTCGGCCGCGGCCGGGCCGGTGGACCGGATCATCGAGGTCGCCCTGGGCAGCAACCTGGCGCTGGACCTGGCCGTGTCCCGGCCGGACACGGTCGTGGTCAGCTACGCGGCGGAGGCCACCGACCCGGTGCTGCCGGTCCGGGTCTGCATGTCGGCCAATGTCGTGCTCCGGTTCATCCTGATCTATGGGGTGCCCGCGGCCGCGCTGGACCAGGCGGTGACTGACATCACCGTGGCGCTCAGCATCGGGGCGCTGACCCAGCTGCCGGTGCACCGGTTCGCGCTGGACGAGATCGTCGCCGCGCAGGAGGCCGTCGAGCACAGTATCGGTGGCAAGGTGCTGGTCATCCCGAGCTGACCGGGAACCGGGCGGCCCGGCCGGCACGTCTGCGAGCCGGGCCGCCCGGCTAGGGCATGGCTGGTTTCCCGGCCGTCACCCGCCGATCGACCGCAGGCCGGCGATGAACGCCGGCCCGTTCGGGGTACCGACCCCGGACATGTTGTCGTAGCCGGGCAGCGTCACCTGCCCGGTGTAGCCGAACATCTTCGTGCTCTGGTCATCGAACCTGGTCAGCGCCCACAGGCCGCAGTCCCGCGGACTGCAGGCCACGCCCCGGTAGGCGACCGGGCTGGTGCTGGTCAGCGGCAGCGTGTCATGCAGGGCACTGGTGCCGGACAGCTGGTACAGCACCGGGTCGAGGAACCCGAACGGGGCGGCCTGGCCCTGCTGGGCCGCGGTCACCAGGCCGGCCACCAGCGGGGCGGATACGCTGGTGCCGCCGACCGGGAACTGGCCGTATGTCGGTGGCTTGCCGCTCTTGTTGTGGAAGGTCAGGACGCCCACCGAGGGGCCGGTGAACGGGTCGGCGTCGGCGCTGATGTCCGGCACCGAGCGGACCGTGCCGCCCCGGTTCCCCGGCGGCGTGACCAGGGCGGAGGGCGCCACACCGTCCTGGTAGGACGGCTCCGCCCAGAGCAGGCTGAGCCCGCCGCCCGCCCCGCCGTACTCGCCCAGGAACACCCAGCTCTTGCCGAACAGCAGCGAGATGCCCTCGGACCAGCCGGTCTCGAACAGCCGGCTGCCACCCTTGCCGATGCCGAGCGTGGTGCCGCCGACCGCGATGGCGTTCGGGTCACTCGCGGGCTCGTAGGCACCGGAGCCGTCACCGGACGAGAAGTACATGCCGACGCCCTCGGCCGCGGCCTGCACCAGGATGCTGTGCTCGATGTCGGTCAGCGCCGGTGCCTGGCCTTCCAACCCGCTGCCCCAGGAATTGGACGCCACCGTGGCCAGCGGGTGGCCGCCGGTGCCCAGCACGGCCAGGTCCGCGTTGAACAGGCCCTGCATGCCGTAGTCGCCCTGGTTGCAGCTGTCCCCGCCGACCACCAGCTGGTGCGCGGCCGGCGCCATCGAGTAGGACATCTCCACGTCGAGCTGCTCCTCGATGTCAAATGGGTCGCCGCACTGGCTGCCCCGGCCCAGGGACAGCTCCGTGTACCGGCTGCCAGCCGGCGCGGGCAGGCCATTGACCCTGGCGTAGTCGTGCAGGGTGAGGAACATGTCCGGGGTCAGGCCTAGCTCGATCAGCGCGACCGTCTGGCCGCTGCCGGTGGCCGCAGCGCTGGCACCGTAGGCCTTGCGCAGCTGGGTGCCGCTGTAGCCGCAGTTGTCCGTCGGGAACGAGGTGACGCCGAACTGCTTGGGCAGCCCGGTCGCGACGTGCTCTCCGTAGTAGTACGAGCAGGGCTGCGACTTAGGCTTGGCGCCCGCTGCGGGCCGCGGCGTCGTCTTGCCGATCGCGGTGGCACCCGGCCGCTGCAGCGGCAGCACCGGCGCGGCGTTGTCCAGCCCGGTCACCCCGAGCACGCTGCTGGACAGCGAACTGGGCACGGAGATCGCGCTGTCGTTGGCGCGCAGCCGGTACAGGCCCGCGCTGACCCCGGCGCCCGCCGGGTACAGCTTCAGCTGGGTGTGAAACGCCGCGTTAATGGCTGACGCCGCCCCGGTGGCCTTGACGTAGGAGCGCAGTGGGCTGGCCTTGACGCCGGTGAAGCCCGCGCCGCGCAGCCAGGACTCGACCTTGGCCGCCTCGGCCGCGGGCGCCCCGAATTGGGCCGCGTAGCTGGCCGGGCTCAGGTAGTGGTGGAATGACGCGCGGCCCGGCGTGCTCACCGCGGTGGCGAAGCTCTCCGCCTTGCTCAGCTGCGGCCGGAGCCACACCTGGACGGACAGTTGCTGGCCGGCGGCCACGGTCCCGGTCGCCCGGGTGTGGCTGGTGAATGGCACGGCGCTGCCCTCGACCCGGGTTACCGCTGGTGTGGGTGCCGCGGCTGCTAATCCGCTGCCCGCCACGATTGTCATGCCGATCATCGCCGCGGTCGCGCTGCTGGCCGCGATGAACGTCCTCGTTCTGGACATGGTCCCCCTGTCTCGATTGTTGCTGTTGACCCGTCCGGGGGCGAACAGTGCGTCGCCCCCAAAGTTGTCTATACCAACTCGAAAGCAGCAATAAAGGCATGAATACCGAATCGTGACAATTGCTTAAGAAATGGACGGCGGGCCATTTACCCCTGGTGGCCGCGGTCGTGCTGGCCCTGCTGCTCTACCTCGGCTGACCCCCGCCCTAATCGGATGCAGGCATGAACCGCCCCCTGGCGGGCACTGTGTCCGGCCATGTCCGAGTCCACCACCAGCGACGAGCAACGCGGTACTGCGCCGCGCAGCCTGGCGCCGCTGATCGCGGTGACGGTGGCTACCCTGATCTTCACCGTGCTGCTCATCGCGGTGCGGCTGCGCTGGAGCCCGTTAGAGGCGGCCGACCACGCCGCGGCGGCCCGGCTGAACAGCCTCATCGCCGGGCACTCGGCGCTGGTCGCGGTGGTCAGGGCGGTCACCTGGCTGGGCAGCGACGGCGTGCTGTGGACCGTGCTCGGCGTCTCGGCGGCCGTGCTGGCTGCCCGGCGGCGCTGGCGGCTGGCCAGCTACCTGCTGGTCACCGGGGCCGGCGCGCTGATCCTCGATCCGATACTCAAGTCCCTGGTCGGCCGGCTGCGCCCGGTGCTCGCGCACCCCATCGCGCATGGCACCGGGAACAGCTTCCCCAGCGGGCACTCGCTCGGCTCGATCGTCTGTTACGGCGCGGTGCTGCTGGTCTTCCTGCCCGCCGTCCGGCCCGGCTGGCCGCGGACCGCGCTGCCCTACGGCATCGGCTTGGTCATCGCAGCCATCGGGATCAGCCGGATCCTGCTCGGTGTGCACTACCTGTCCGATGTGGTCGGCGCGTGGGCGCTCGGCCTCACCTGGCTGGGCGTGACCGCGCTCGCCTTCGATCCACTCCACTCACCTCAGGAGGCCACCATGGCCCGCAGACCTGCCCGCCAGTACGCCCGCATCGCGGCCGGCGTTGTCGTCGCCTGGGTGCTGATCCTCGGCGTGGTCGTCGGCTTCGGCGAACTGGTCGTGAAGGACAGCAACGGCAACTGGCTGGGCGACACGGCTGTCCCGCGCTGGTTCGCTGCGCACCGCACGCCGGCCGGCAACCACTGGAGCGATCTGATCAGCGTGGCCTGCGCCACCACTGGCATCCTCGTCGTGGCGGTGGCCGCCTGCCTGCTGTTCCTGCTGTTCATCCGGCACTGGCGGCCGGTTGTGTTCCTGGCCGTGGTGATGTTCGGCGAACTGGCCGCGTTCCTGGCCGCTGCCGCGGTGGTCAAGCGGCCGCGGCCGTACCTGCATCACCTCGACCACCACCTGCCCACCTCGGCCTACCCGTCCGGGCACGTGGCCGCCACCTGCTGCCTGTACATCGCGATCGCGATCGTGGTCATCGGGCATGCCCGGGGCTGGTGGCGCTGGCTGTTCCTGATCCCGGCGGTCGCGGCGCCGGTGCTCATCGCGCTGTCCCGGATGTACCGCGGCGAGCATCACCCCACCGACGTCGCGGGCAGCCTCATCTTCGCCGCGCTCTGGCTGACCGCGACCACGCTGCTGATCAAGCCGAACGCCGCCCCGGCCGCGGCGAGCCAGGGCACGAGCCGGCTGGGAACATCGGCTGCCCGGCGGCGGTTGACTACCCGTGACCCTCACCGACCTGCTGCCCGGCACGCCTGAGCCCGACGCTGTCTTCGACAGTTTCGCCGGCTGGGCCAAGGAGCAGGGACTGGCCCTCTACCCGCATCAGGAAGAGGCGCTGATCGAGGTGGTGTCCGGGGCCAACGTCGTCCTGTCCACCCCGACCGGCTCGGGTAAGAGCCTGGTCGCCATGGGCGCTCACTTCGCCGCGCTGGCCGAGGGCCGCCGCTCGTTCTACACCGCGCCGATCAAGGCCCTGGTGTCGGAGAAGTTTTTCGCGCTGTGCGCCGCGTTCGGGCCAGCCAAGGTTGGCATGATGACCGGGGACGCCAGCGTCAACGCCACCGCGCCCATCATCTGCTGCACCGCCGAGGTGCTGGCCAGCATCGCGCTGCGGGACGGCGCGGACGCCGACGTCGGCCAGGTGGTGATGGACGAGTTCCACTTCTACGCCGACCCGGAGCGCGGCTGGGCCTGGCAGGTGCCGATCATCGAGCTGCCGCACGCCCAGTTCGTGCTGATGTCCGCCACGCTGGGCGACGTCACCCGGTTCGAGACCGACCTGACCCGGCGCACCGGCCGGCCGACCGCGGTGGTCCAGTCGGCCGAGCGGCCGGTGCCGCTGATCTACTCCTACCTGCTCACCCCGCTGCACGAGACGCTGGAAGAACTGCTCAGCACGCACCAGGCCCCGGTTTACGTGGTGCACTTCACCCAGGCCGCCGCGCTGGAGCAGGCCCAGGCGCTGATGAGCGTGAACGTCTGCTCGCGGGCCGAAAAAGACGAGATCGCGGCGATGATCGGCGGGTTCCGGTTCACCGCGGGCTTCGGCAAGACGCTGTCCCGGCTGGTCCGGCACGGCATCGGGGTGCACCACGCGGGCATGCTGCCCAAGTACCGGCGGCTGGTCGAGACGCTGGCCCAGGCCGGGCTGCTCAAGGTGATCTGCGGCACGGACACGCTGGGCGTGGGCATCAACGTGCCGATCCGCACCGTGGTGTTCACCGCGCTGTCCAAGTACGACGGCTCGAAGACCCGGCTGCTGCAGGCCCGCGAATTCCACCAGATCGCGGGGCGGGCCGGCCGGGCCGGCTTCGACACCACCGGCCGGGTCGTGGTGCAGGCCCCGGAACATGTCATCGAGAACGAGAAGGCGCTGGCCAAGGCGGGCGACGACGCCAAGAAGCGGCGCAAGGTGGTGCGCAAGAAGCCACCCGAGGGCCTGGTGTCCTGGGGCCAGCCCACGTTCGACCGGCTGGTCGCCGCCGACCCGGAGCCGCTGACCTCCAGCTTCAAGGTCAGTCACGCCATGCTGCTGAACGTCATCGGCCGCCCCGGCGACAGTTTCACCGCCATGCGGCACCTGCTCACCGACAACCACGAGGACCGCGCCGCGCAACGCAAGCACATCCACCAGGCCATCGGGATCTACCGGGCGCTGCTGGCCGGGGGAGTGGTGGAACGGCTCGCCGAGCCGGACGCCGAGGGCCGCCCGGTCCGGCTCACTGTGGACCTGCAGTTCGACTTCGCGCTGAACCAGCCGCTGTCCCCGCTGGCGCTGGCCGCGATCAGCCTGCTCGACGTCGAGGCGCTGGACTACCCGCTGGACGTGGTATCGGCCATCGAGGCCACCCTGGACAACCCGCGGACGGTGCTGTCCGCGCAGCAGTTCAAGGCGCGCGGTGAGGCTGTGGCCCAGATGAAGGCCGACGGCGTCGACTACGACACCCGGATGGACCTGCTCGAGTCGGTCAGCTACCCGAAGCCGTTGGCCGACCTGCTGGACGCGGCCTACGACATGTACCGGCGCGGCCACCCGTGGGTGGCCGACTACGAGCTGGCGCCGAAGTCCGTAGTCCGGGACATGTACGAGCGGGCCATGACGTTCACCGAGTACGTGTCGTTCTACGGGCTGTCCCGCTCGGAGGGCCTGGTCCTGCGCTACCTGGCCGACGCGTACAAGGCGCTCAAGCAGACCGTGCCGGACGAGGCCAAGACCGAGGAACTCAGCGACCTCATCGAGTGGCTCGGCGAGCTGGTCCGCCAGGTCGACTCCAGCCTGCTGGACGAGTGGGAACAGCTGCGCGACCCGTCCGGCGCACTGGCCACCGCGGCGCCGGCCCGGCCGCAGGCGGTCACCGGCAACCCCCGCGCATTTCGTGTCCTGGTCCGCAACGCCCTGTTCCGGCGCGTCGAGCTTGCCGCGCTCGGACGTTATGCAGAATTGGGCGAGCTGGATGCGGAGGCCGGCTGGGACGCCGCGGCCTGGGAGGCGGCGGTGGAGCCCTATTTCGAGGTGCACGACGAGATCGGCACCGGTGCGGACGCGCGCGGCCCGGCGCTGCTCATCATCGACGAGGGCGCGGACCGCTGGCGGGTCCGGCAGATCTTCGCCGACCCGGCTGGCCACCACGACTGGGGGTTCAGCGCGGAGGTCGACCTGGCCGCGTCGGCCGAGGCCGGCGAGGCAGCGCTCCGGATCACCGAGGTGGGCCAGCTCTGACCCGGTGATCCCGGGGGGTTCCGGGGGGTCGTCCCCCGGGCCAGCAGAGCGACACGCGGACGGGACCGGGATCACCGGGAATGCCGTATCCGTCAGGCATCATGGCGCTGACAGCCCCCACCGGTCGGCCTTCCCCCGGATCGGAGTGCGCGCTCGGCGATGCGACTGATCCACACCTCGGACTGGCACCTAGGCCGCACGCTGCACGGCGAGAACCTGCTCGGCCACCAGGAAGCGTTCCTCGACTGGCTGCTGGCCGAGGCGGGGCGGCAGCAGGCGGACGCCGTGCTGGTGGCCGGGGATGTCTACGACCGGGCGGTGCCGCCGGTGGACGCGGTCCGGCTGCTCGACCGCGCGCTGCTCGGGTTCGCCCGGGCCGGCATCCCGATGGTGCTGACCAGCGGCAACCACGACTCGGCGGTCCGGCTCGGCTTCGGCTCCGGGCTCAGCGAAGCGGCCGGCATCCACCTGCGCACCGCGCTGGCCGACGCGGCCCGCCCGGTGCTGCTGTCCGACGAGCACGGCCCGGTGGCCGTCTACGGCATCCCCTACCTGCTGCCCGACGCGGTTATGGCTGAGCTCGACTGCGCGCGCTCTCATCACGCGGTGCTGACCGCGGTCAGCGCGCGGATCCGCCAGGACGCCGCGGACCGCGGCATCGACCGCACCGTTGTCCTGGCGCACGCGTTCATCACTGGCGCGCGCCCCACCGATTCCGAACGCGACATCCGGGTCGGTGGCGTCGCCGACGTCCCGGCCGGCGTGTTCGACGGGTTCAGCTACGCCGCCCTCGGTCACCTGCACGGTCAGCAGCAGGTAAGCCCGGTGGCCCGCTACTCCGGGTCGCCGCTGGCCTTCTCGTTCGGCGAGAAGAATCACGCCAAGTCGGTCACGCTGGTGGAGCTGGACGGTGCCGGGCAGGTCACCGTGAGCAAACTGGCCACGCCCGTGCCGCGGCCGCTGCGCGAGGTGCGCGGCCGTCTCGATGAGCTGCTCGCCCGGCCGGACGACGACCTGGCCGAGGCCTGGGTAAAGGCCGTGCTCACCGACCCGGTGCGCCCGGCCGCCCCGATGGAGCGGCTCCGTGAGAAGTGGCCGCACACCCTGGTGCTCGACTTCGACCCGGAGGGCGGGCTGCCCGGGGCCGGCGCCGACCTGGCGCGGCTGGCCGCCGCCACCGACCCAGTCGAGATCTGCGGCCTGTTCGTGGAGTTCGCCAGCGGCGGCCCGGCCGACGATGTGCAGCAGGCCGTGCTCCGCGCGGCCGTGGAGACCGCACAGCACGCGGAAGCGGCGCTCTGATGCGGCTAAACCGTCTGGAGGTGCGGGCGTTCGGACCGTATGCGTCCGTGCAGCGGATCGACTTCGGCCGGCTGACGGCCAGCGGCTTGTTCCTGCTCGAAGGGCCCACCGGGGCGGGCAAGACCACGATCCTGGACGCGATCACGTTCGCGCTGTACGGCGGGCTGGCCGGCGCCGACGCGGCCGAGGACCGGCTCCGCTCGCACTTCGCCGCGCCGGACGCGGAGCCCTCAGTCACGCTGGAGTTCTCGGTGGCCGGGGTGGCTCACCAGGTGCGCCGCGTGCCGGAGCATCAGCGGCCCAAGAAGCGCGGCGACGGGTTCACCACCGAGGCGGCCTCGGTCCACCTGGAGCGCCGCGAGGGCGATAGCTGGGTCAGCCTGACCGCGAACAAGGCCGAGGCCGGTGAGCTGATCACCGAGCTGATCGGGCTGAACCGGGCCCAGTTCACCCAGGTCATGCTGCTACCGCAGGGCGAGTTCGCCAGGTTCCTGCGGGCCGCCGACGACGAGCGCCGGGTGCTGCTGTCCCGGCTGTTCGGCACTGAGCTCTATGACCGGATCACCGGCTGGCTGGACCAGCAGCGGGCCGCCGCGCAGCGGCAGCGGGCGGCGGCGGGCGCGGCGATCGACGCGGCGGTGTCGGCCGCGGCCGAAGCGGCCGGGCTGGACGGTGCGGCGCGGGCGGAGCTGCTCGGACTGCCGACCGCCGAACGGGCCACCCGGCTCAAGGAACTCAGCGCCGACCTGGCTGGGCACGCCGCGGTCACCGCCGACGGGCTGGAGGTGGCCGCCGCCCGGACCGCTGAGTTGCTGGCCGCCGCTGAGCAGGCCAGGCAGCAGTCGGCCGTGATGACCAGGCTGACCACGGCGCGGGACCGGCTGGCCGCGCACGAGGCTGGCCGCGCCGATCATGAAGATGGGGCCGCCCGGCTGGCCGCGGCGCAGCGCGCGGAGCCGGTCCGGCCGCTGCTGGCCGCGCTGGCCGAGGCGGAACAGGCGGTGGCCACGGCCGCCGCGGCACTGGGCCAGCTCAGCCCCGGCGCCGATGAGACCATGCCGGCCAGCCAGGTTGTGGCCCGGGCGCAGGCGGCCGAGCAGGTGGCGGCTTCGTTGCAGCACCCGGCCGCGGCCGAGGCTGACCTGCCGGAGCGGCTGGCCACGCTGAACGCGCTGCGGCAGGCCGCGGCGGACGCGGACCAGCTGGCCGGCTCGCTGGAAGCGGCGCGGCAGGCACTGCCGGAGCGGATCGCCGCGCTGGACGAGCAGCTGGCCGCGGCCCGGCTGCTCGGCGCCGGGCTGGGCGGCCTGCGGGAGCAGCAGGCGGCGGTCAGCCGGCGGGCAACGGCGGCGGTGCAGCTGGCCGGCCTGGAGCCGCGGCTGGCCGGGCAGGATGCCGCGCTACGCGATGCCGTGGACACGCATCAGGCACTGGTCGATGAGCACCAGCGGCTGATGGAGGCCAGGCTGGCCGGGATGGCGGCCGAGCTGGCCAGCCAGCTGGCCGACGGGGTGCCCTGCCCGGTCTGTGGTTCGGCCGCGCATCCCGCCCCGGCCCAGGCTGGTGCCGGGCTGGTGTCCGCCGCGGACGTGGCGGACGCAGCTGCCCGGCGGGACGCCGCGGCCACCGAGCGGACCCGGCTGGCCAGCGAGCGGGAGGCGCTGGCCGGCCAGGTCGCCGCCTGCGCGGCGGTGGCCGACGGCGGGACCGAGGACGGGCTGGCGGCTGACGCGGCTGCGCTGGCCGGGCAGGTGGCCGAAGCGGAGCGGGCGGCGGCGGACGCTGGCCGGCTGGAAGCCGAGCTCGCGGACCGCCGGGCCGAGCAGGACCGGGTCAGCGCCGAGTTGCGCGATGCGGTGGCCGGCGCGGCCGCCGCGCAGGCCCAGGCGGCCTCGGTGGGCGATGACGTCGCCGCGGTGCAGCAGGACATCGCCGCCGCCGCGCAGGATCATCCGTCGGTGGCCGCGCGGCAGGCGGCGCTGCGCACCTCGGCCGAGGCGGACCGGGATCTGGCTGCGGCGCTGGACACGCTGGCCACCGCGCGCGCCGACCAGGCCAGAGCTCTGGCCCGGGCCAGCCAGGAATCGGCCGCCCGCGGGTTCGGCCAGCCGGACCAGGCCAGCGCGGCGCTGCTCAGTGCGGCGGAGCAGGACGAGCTGGCCGCCCAGGTGACCGGGTGGACCGAGACGCTGGCCGGGCTGCGCGCCGCGGTGGCTGCCGACGACCTGGCCGAGCTCGACCCAGCCCAGGCCGACCAGGTGCATGCGACCGCCCAGACCGCGGCGGACGCGCTGGCCCGGGCCGAGGAAGCCGAGCGGGAGGCGGCTGTCGCGCAGCAGGGCTGGGCCAGCCAGAAGGCCCGGCTGGAGCAGCGGCTGGCTGAGCTGGAGGTGGCCCAGCAGGACGCGGACCGGCTGGACGAGCAGACCGCCCCGGTGATCAGCCTGGCCGGGCTGGCCAAGGGCATGGACGGGCAGCGCCGGGTGGCGCTGACCACATACGTGCTGCGGCACTGGTTCAGCCAGGTGGTCGCGGCGGCCAACGTGCGGCTGGCGGCCATGTCGTCCGGCCGTTACGAGCTGCGCCGCACCGACGAGGCCGGATCGCGGCGGGAACGCGCCGGGCTCACCCTGGCCGTGATCGACCGGCACACCGGCGCGGAGCGCAGCCCCCGGTCGCTGTCCGGCGGGGAGACGTTCTACACCTCGCTGGCGCTGGCCCTCGGCCTGGCCGACGTGGTCAAGGCGGAGGCGGGCGGGGTGGACCTGGACACGCTGTTCATCGACGAGGGCTTCGGCGCGCTGGACACCGAGACGCTGGACCAGGTGATGGCGGTCATCGACGAACTGCGCGACCGCGGCCGGGTGGTCGGCATCGTCTCTCACGTGGCCGACCTGAAGGACCGGGTGCCGGAACGGCTCGAGGTACGGCGCCTGGAGGACGGCTCGTCGGCCGTCCGGGTCGTCGCCTGAACCCGGTCCCACCGCGCCGCGCTCCCGCCCGACCCGTTCTCACCAGGCACTATGCTGATCCCCGCACGGCAGGGACGCCGACATGCGCAGGGGGGACAGGTTGAAGCTCGCGGAGTGGGGCCGGGCCAGGCTCAGGCAGCCCCGGGCGACCAAGATGAGCGTCGCGGTGCTGGCCGCGCTGGTGCTCGGGGTGACCGCGGCGGGCACCGCGGCCGCGCTGACCACCTCGCCGTCCCGGTCCTCGCTGGCCAGCCGCACCCGGCTGCCGGTCGCCTACAACGGCCTGGACGGCTGGAAGCAGGGCCGGGTCCGGCTGTCGGTGATCTACGTGGGCGGCACCACCGCGTTCCTGCGCACCCGGCACTGGTCGCACTGGACCCGCACGTCCGCCTCCACCCGGGGCACGCTCTGGGTGGACAACTGCCGGCCGGACTGCGCGTCTGGGCACTTCCACACCTACCCGGCCCAGGTCACGCTGTCCCGGGTGGCGGACCGGAAGGGCGTCAGGTTCTTCTCCCGGATGCGGCTGCACTACCAGCATGGCGGGCCGCGCGACTACCGGTACCGCTGGGGCACCTACCCCGGCGCCACCGTCCCGCTCTGGGTCGGCGGCCCCGCCTGACCCGCTGAGCCGGGCTTACCACCGCCCCACCACACCCACCAGCCCGCGCACTTCACGAGTCTGGGGCGGTCACCGCCCGGTTTGTCCCGGTCCCAGAGCATCAACCCCGTGAAGAGTCGGCGGCCGCGCCGGAGTGGCCGGTGGCCAGCGGGCACATATCACCCCGGAGTACGGGACATAACCGGCAAACCCGATATTTCCCTGGTGGCCTGGGGGTGATATGTGGGATCTGGCCGCCCGTACGCCGGCGGGGCTCGGGCTTGACACCTCCGTACATCCGTGTGATTATACGGATGTACGGAGGTGAAATGCGTGTCCCCGCGTGATCATGATCATCCAGTCGACGAGCGGCGGGTAGCCGCTGCCCGGGCTGATGCGCTGTCGGTCGGCGACGCTGGGCGGCTGGCCGGCCTGCTCGGACTGCTCGCCGACCCGGTTCGCTCGCGCATCCTGTTCGCCCTGGTCTCCGCCGGTGAGCTGTGCGTCGGGGATCTGGCCCTGGCCCTCGACGTGACCGAAGACCAGGTGTCCTACGCGGTGAAGATGCTGCGGCTGGCCGGGCTGGTCAGCTTCCGCAAGGACGGCCGGGTCGTCTTCTACCGGCTCAGCGACGCCTTCCCGCACCAGTTGCTCGAGCACTGCCTGCGCCAGTTGCTGACCATCGCCGCGTCGGAGGTGGACTGATGCAGGTGCTCGACGCGCTGGGCCACGCGCTGGGCCTGGCGGGCTCGATGACCTGGCAGGTCACCTGGTCGCTGATCCTCGGGTTCACCCTGTCCGCGGTCGTGCAGGCGGTGGTCCGCCGGTCCACCGTGGTCCGGCTGCTTGGCTCTGACCGGCCGGCCGCGCTGGCCCGGGCCACCGGGCTCGGCGCGGCCTCCTCGTCCTGCTCGTACGCGGCCGTGGCGCTGGCCCGCTCGCTGTTCCGCAAGGGCGCCAGCTTCACCGCGGCCATGGTGTTCGAGATCGCCAGCACCAACCTGGTCATCGAGCTGGGCATCATCCTGGCCCTGCTGATCTCCTGGCAGTTCACCCTGGCCGAGTTCATCGGCGGCCCGATCATGATCGTCTTGCTGGCGGTGGCGTTCCGGCTGTTCGTCCGGGCCAGGCTGATCGACGCGGCCCGCGAGCAGGCCGACAAGGGCCTGGCGGGCTCCATGGAGGGGCACGCCGCGATGGACATGAGCATCGCGTCCAGCGGGAGCTTCTGGCGCCGGCTGTTCAGCCGGGACGGCTACACCGCGGTCAGCCAGATCTTCGTGATGGAGTGGGCCGCGGTCATCCGTGACGTGGTCATCGGCCTGCTCATCGCGGGTGCGGTCGGCGCCTGGGTGCCGGACTCGTTCTGGCAGCACCTGTTCCTCACCGGTCACCCGCTGGCCGCGCGGCTGTGGGGCCCGATCATCGGCCCGGTGATCGCGGTGCTCAGCTTCGTCTGCTCGATCGGCAACGTGCCGCTGGCCGCGGTGCTGTGGAACGGCGGGATCAGCTTCGGCGGGGTGATCTCGTTCATCTTCGCCGATTTGATCATCATCCCGATACTGATCATCTACCGGAAGTACTACGGCACCCGGATGATGCTGGTGCTGCTGGCCACCTTCTACGCGACCATGGTGCTGGCTGGCTACGTCGTCGAGTTCCTGTTCACCGGGCTGGGCCTGGTGCCGACCGAGCGGACCGCGAAGGTCACCGAGGCGGCCATCCAGTGGAACTACACCACCGTGCTCAACATCATCTTCCTGCTGGTCGCGGCCGCGCTGCTGGTGCGCTTCTTCCGGACCGGGGGACCGGCCATGATGCGGATGATGGGCGGCGGCCCGGGCGAGCACGAGCAGCACGCGCACGACCAGCACGCGCACGGCCAGCACGCGCACGGCGAACACGTACCTGGCGGGCCCGCGCACGGCACCCCGGCCCACCCGGCGCATGGCATAGCCGACCCGTGACCAGCTAGTCCGGCCCAGCTAGCTGGCCCGGCTAGTCCGGGGCGGGGTGCGGCGGGAGCCCGCGGCGGAGCACTCGCAGCAGGTCATCGAGCACGTCGTCGGGCACCTGGCCGCCTGCGGTCCAGTCCGCCCAGCGCATCCCGATGAAGTTGCCGATCCCGGTGTACATATACGCGATGACCTCGGGGTCGTACTGCGCGTCCACCTCCCCGGCCAGCTGGGCCTGGCGGACCCCGCGGGCGTAGCCGCGGGCCAGGTGCTCGTAGTACTCGCGGAACAGGCCGGGTGCCACGAACTCCGACTCGCGCACGATCCGGTCCATCCACGGCCGCTCGGACAGCATGTCGAAGAACGCCCGGAACGAGGCCCGCTCCTGCTCCCGCTGGCCTGACCCGGCCTGCTCGATGGCCTTTTTCATGGCCATCCGCAGGTCGGCGTTGAGCTGGCGCACCACCGCGGCGAAGATCTCCGCCTTGGAGCCGAAGTGGGCGTAGAAGCTGCCGGTGGCCATGCCGGCCCGGGCACAGATGTCAGCCACCGTGGTCCGCTGGTAGCTGCGCTCGCCGAACAGCTTCTCCGCGGCGGCCAGCAAGCGCTGGGCCGGCGGCTGCCCACGATCATCGGGCAGCCGCCGACTCGGTGCGACGGCCACGCCTGCTACCCCCGTCCGGTTTCCGACACCGGGCCCGGCCTCAGCGGGCGCCCCGTGCGTATGTTAGGGCATCCCACTGGACGGAGCGGCGGGAGCGGAGCCGGTGTAGGTGGCAACGGGGCTGGTCGGAGCCGTGGTGGTGGTCAGCACCGGGCCCTGCTGCACGAGGACCCCGTTCTTGATCACGCCCATGTAGGCCCCGGTCATCCCGGAGTGCCCAGTGGCCGAGTAGGCGTACGGCGCCACTGATGGGCCCTGCGGCATGCCCGCCTCGATCGCCTTGACCAGGTCTTCCCGGGTCGGGTTCCGGCCCGCCTTGAGCATGGCCTGGACGAACGTGTAGGCGACCGCCTCACCGAACAGCACGTTGCCATCGAACGGCAGCTTCGGGATGTACTTGTCATGGATCATCTTGAACAGCGCGATCCAGGAGTTGCCCGCGTCACCCAGCGTGGGCAGGTAGCCGTCGGTGATGATGCCCTGGGTCAGCGCGTTGCCGGACACCTTCGCCCCGCCCTGCTTGGCGTACGCCTCGAGCAGGCCGGCCAGCGTGATCGGATCGGAGCCCACGTCCGAAACCACAAATGTCGGGTTGAACCCGAGCTTGAGGCTGTTCAGCTTGAGCAGCGCGGTGAACGCGGGCACGGTGAACGACACGATGACCTTGGCGCCGGACGCCTTGAGCGCCGCGACCTGCGGGCCGACGTTGATGTTGGTCGGGTCGTAGCTCTGCCGGCTGACCACGTCGGCCTTCGGGATCTCCATGTCGAGACCCTTCACGCCGTCCTTGCCGAACTCGTCGTCCTGGTAGAAGTAGCCGACCTTCTGCCCGGCGAAGTGCTGCTTGATGTAGGTGCCGAGGATCTTGCCCTCGCGCACGTAGTCCAGCTGCCAGCCGAACGTGTCCGGCCAGCCGGACGGGTTGTTCCAGCACTCGCAGCCGGACGCCACGAACACGTCAGGCACCTTCTCCTGGTTCAGGAACGGCGCCACCGCCAGGTGGGTGGGCGTGCCCAGCCCATCGAAGATCGCGTACACGCTGTCCTGCAGCACGAGCTGCTTGACCACGGAGACCGTGCTGGTCGGGTTGTACTGGTCGTTGAGATACTTGTAGACGATCTTCCGCCCGTCGACCCCGCCGTGCGCGTTGACGTAGTCGAAGTAGGCGTTGGACGCGGGCGCGATCTCGTCGTACCCGGGTGCGGCCACCCCGGTCAGTGGCTGGTGGCTGCCGATCGTGATGGTGGTCGCGGTGATGCCCGGCGCCGAGGCGGTCAGCGCGGTGCTCTTGCTGCCTGAGCTGGAGCCGCCGCTTGAGCCACAGGCGCTGAGCGTCAGCGCGAGGGCCGCGGTAGCGGCGACGGCGGGCAGGGCGACCCGGTGAGATCTGTTCATATCGACCCTTCCTCTTGGTGTTCGCTGGCTGACGCGCGGGGCTGGGGCGCTGGTGCGGCGGGCGGGGCGGTATCCCGCCGGGCCCGCCCGCGCCAGCGGGGACGGGGCACCCGGGCGGCCAGCGGCCGGTACAGCCGGACCAGCCCGCCCTGGATGCCGTTGGGGAACAGGAGCATGACGACGACGAGCACGACGCCGTACGCGACGACCGGGATGTTCGACCCGGCCGAGCTGGACAGGCCGTGGCTGGTGGCCACGTCCGTCACGTAGGTGGGCACCAGGACCAGTACGAGGCTGCCCCACACCGCGCCGGCCAGGCTGCCCAGGCCGCCGAGCACGGCCCCGGTGAGCAGCGCGACCGACAGGGTGAGCGTGTACGCACCGGGCGAGACGATCGATGTGGTCAGCGCCAGCAGGGTGCCGGCCAGGCCCGCACAGGCCGCGCTGACCACGAACGCGAGCACCCGGAGCCGGGCTACGTTCAGCCCGGCCAGCGCGGCGGCCACCTCGTCGTCGCCCGCCGCCCGCCAGGAGCGGCCGACCCGGCTGCGCACCAGGTTGGCCAGCAGCACCAGGGTGATCAGCGCGCAGCCGCAGGTCAGCCAGGCCTGCCAACGGGTCAGCGGGAAGCTGGGGCCGAGGAAGGCGGGCGTGTTGGCCACGACACTTAGCCCCTGGTCGCCGCCGAACAGGCTGTTGTCGCTGAGCGCCAGCGAGGGTAGCGCCACGGCCAGCAGCAGGGTGGCGCCGGCCAGGTACGGGCCACGCAGCCGGGCCGCCGCCACGCCCACCACCGCGCCACTGACCGCGGTGATCACCGTGCTGGCGACCAGTACCGCGGCCAGGGACCAGTGCAGGTGCAGCAGCAGGAGAGCGGCGGAGTACGCGCCGATGGCCATGAACGCGCCGTTCCCGAGGGAGATCTGGCCGCTCAGCCCGACCAGCGCGGTCAGCCCAGCCACTGCGATCACGTAGCAGGCAATCTCGGCAATCTGGTAGTCGCGGAACGGGTCCAGCCGGACGGTGAGCAGCACCAGGACCAGGGCGAGGACGACTGCGGCGACCAGGTGGCGGAGCAGGGTCATTGGTCACACCTGCCGTACGGCCGGGGCCGAGAACAGGCCCTCAGGCCGGATCATTAGGACTATCACCAGCGCGGCCAGGCCGAACAACGGGACCACATCCGAGCCGAGGTAGCCGCCGACGTAACTGAGCGCGACGCCGAGGATGAGGCCGCCCGCCACCGCGCCGGCCGGGCTCTCCAGCCCGCCGATCACCGCGGCGGTGAAGCCGAGCACGAAGATCGAGTCCATGCTGTTCGGGTACAGGAAGGTGGACGGCGACACCAGCACGCCGGCCAGTGCGCCGATCAGCCCGGCCAGCGCCCAGCCCAGGGTGAGCATCCGGCCGACCCGGACCCCGAGCAGCCGGGCCACCGGCGGGCTGAACGCGGCCGCGCGCAGCCGCAGCCCCACCGCGGTGTACCGGAACAGCACGGCCAGCAGCAGCGCGGCAACCAGCACGGCTACCGCCACGAACACGTCATTGGCGGATATGCCGAGCGCCGCCGACCCGATGTGCAGCCCGTCGATCGAGAACGCGGCCGGGAACGACCGGTACTGGCCGCCGTAAATGACACCGGCCAGGCCCTCCAGGAAGATGAGCAGCCCGATGGTCACGATGATGGCGTTCAGCGGTGGCTTGTTTTCTACCGGGCGGATCACCAAGCGCTCGAGCAAACCGCCCAGCAACAGCCCGGCCAGCAGGGCCACGACGAAGCCGGCCCAGTACGACCCGGTGTGGTTGATCACCTCGAAGGCCAGATACGTGGTGAACATGGCCATGCCGCCCTGGGCGTAGTTAAGGATCCGGGTGGCCCGCCAGATCAGTACCAGCGACAGTGCGATCGCGGCGTAGATCATGCCGACGCTGAGCCCGCCCAGGGTCAGCTGCCCGAGTTCTGCCACTGCACGCCTCCTCAGAAACCCAGGTAGTGCTGGCGAAGCTGGACGTCGGTGGCCAGTGCGGCGGCCTCCGCGGTGGCCACCACCTGGCCGAGGTTGAGCACCACGCCCTGGTCGGCGATGCTCAGCGCGCTGCGCGCGTTCTGCTCGACCAGCAGCACGGTCAGGCCGGCCTCGCGCAGCTCCGCGGTCAGCCGCATGACCTGCGCCACCACCCGGGGCGCCAGGCCGAGCGAAGGCTCGTCGAGCAGCAGCACCTGGGGCTGGGCCATCAGCGCCCGGGCGATCACCAGCATCTGCCGCTCGCCGCCGGACAGCGTCGAGGCAGCCTGCCGCCGCCGGTCGGCCAGCACCCGGAACCGCTGGTAGGCCTCGGCCAGCGCGGCGGCCCGCGCCTCCCGGCCGTGCCGCCACAGCGCGCCCAGCCGCAGGTTCTCCTCCACGGTCAGCTCGCCGATCACGCCCTGGCCCTCCGGCACATGCGCCACCCCGCCGCGGGCCATGTCCTCCGGTGCGCGGCCGGTCATGTCCCGCCCGTGCAGCAGCACCCGGCCGCCACGCGGCCGGATCACGCCGCTGATCGCGCGCAGCAGCGTGGTCTTGCCTGCGCCGTTCGCGCCCAGCACGGCGGTGATGCTGGCCGGCCGGACGGACAGCGAGATGCCGCGCAGCGCCAGCGCGCCGCCGTAGCCGGCCGCCAGATCCTGCACGGCCAGCGCATCCGGCTCGGCCGTGGCCGCGGCTGGCTCACCCATCGAGGCCCTCCGTACCCCCGGCAGCTGCCCCGTTTTCGGATCCGTCCGTCTCTTCCGTGCCCAGGTAGGCCGCGGTGACGGCCGGGTCGGCCTGCACCTGGTCCGGCGTGCCGCGGGCGATCACCCGGCCGAAGTCGAGCACCACGACCGCCCGGCAGACCGCCATCACCAGGTCCATCCGGTGCTCCACCAGCAGCACCGTGGTGTCCGAGGACAGGCCGGTGATCAGCTCGCGGAGATCCTCGATCTCGGCTTCGGACAGCCCGCCGGCCGGCTCATCGAGCAGCAGCAGGCGGGGCTCGGAGACCAGCGCGCGGGCCAGCGCCACCCGCTTCCGCACGCCGAACGCCAGCTGGTTGGGCATGGCGTCGGCCAGTCCCGGGGCGCCCACCCGGTCGAGCGCTTTCAGCGCGCGGGACCGCAGTGCCCGCTCGTCCCGGTCGCTGCGCGGCAGTCCGGCCAGCGCCGACCAGAACCCGGCGTGGGCTTGGCGCTGCGCGCCGATCATGACGTTCTCGAGCACCGAGAGCCGGCGGAACAGGCCGACGCCCTGCAGCGTGCGGGCGATGCCCAGCGAGGCCAGCTGGTGCGGGCGCAGCCGGCGCAGCTCTGCGCCATCGAGCTGGAGCCGTCCCGGCTCGGGCCGGACGAAGCCGCACAGCACGTTCAGCAGAGTGGTCTTGCCCGCCCCGTTCGGCCCGATGATCCCGGTGACCTGACGGGGTGCGGCGGCCAGCGACACGTCGTCCAGCGCGGTCAGCCCGCCGAACCGCACGGTGACCCCGTGCACCTCTAGGAGGCCGGTGCCATTCGACGGCGGCCCGGCCGGAGGCGGCCCGGATGAATCATCATTCACAAAGAAAGGCCCTAGCTCAGATAGGCGTCGTTGGCATCTGATGAATCGTGGTTCACTGATTCAAAAACCGCAGTCCGGTAGCGGCAAGACCCGGAGCGCCAGTTGTCGCCGATTCGTGACCTAACCGAGATCGGCCGGCCCAGCGCGGCCGGCGGCGCCGCGCCGCCGCGGTCGGGCCCGCCCCGCACCCAGGATTTGGTCAGCGGACTCTTAGGATTTTGGCGGCGTTCAATGCCGGGGCGCATCGCCCAACTAGTCGCATACTGGGCAGATGAGCTCGTTAAGGGGAGGGGATGCCGTCCGGCGTGCGGCCGGGCGGCTCAGGGAGACTCTGACCAGACCCGGCCTCGGCCCGGCGATGGCCGCCTATTTCGACCCGGCCGAGGGCTTCGCCGGGACGACGTTCAGCACGCTGGGTGACAACCCACCGGACCGGCTGACCGCGGCCGACCTGCTGGCCGTGTCGCTGCTGGATATCAGCTGGCGGCCGGACGTGGTGCGGCGGCTGCTGGGCAGCGACCAGGACCGGTTCGCGGGCCTGCTGGCCGGGATCCGCACCGACGTGGACCTGTGGCAGGCCAGCGACGCCGACCTGGCCACGGTAGACCTGCTCTGGGATGCCTTACTGGACATCCCGGGCGTGGGCACGGCCAGCGCGGCCAAACTGCTGGCCCGCAAGCGGCCCCGGCTGTGCCCGATCACCGACAAGGTGGTCATCGCCGCCGCCGGGCTGCCCGGGCTGACCTGGGAAGTGCTGCGCTGCCTGCTGCGCGACCCCGGGGCGCGGGCCGAGATCGAGGCGCTGCGGCCGCCGGCCGCGGCCGGGGCCAGCCTGCTGCGCATCCTGGACGTGGCCATCTGGGTCGTGCACAGCAACTCGCGCGCCGCGCAGCGGGCCCGGCTGGTCGGCCGGGACCGGGCTGCCTGACGCCGGGCTAGGTGAGCAGCCGGCGCTAACTGGTCGGCCGGGCTAGCTGCGGTAGGCCGCGGCCAGCTTGTCCAGCACCGCGTCGAGCCTGGTGTCCACCTGCTGCCGCGCCGGATCCTCGTCGTACCAGCCGACGATTTCCCGGGCGCCCTGCTCGAACGGGATGACCGCCCGGTAGCCGGGCACCACGCTGCGCAGCTTGCTGTTGTCGAACACCATCGAATGCGACTTGTCGCCGAGCAGCCCGGCGCCCCAGTCCGGATCGGCCGCGGCGATCAGGTCCGACGGGACGTGCACGATGTCGGCCGGGCAGCCGGCCGCGGCGGCCAGGGCCTCGGTGATCTGGTTCCAGGTCAGCACGTCGTCCGAGGTGATGTGGAACGCCTCGCCCAGCGTGCGCGGGTGGGCGAGCAGCGGCACGAACCCGGTCGCGAAGTCGCGGTGGTGGGTCAGCGTCCACAGCGACGTGCCGTCCCCGTGCACGATCACCGGCTTGCCCTGGCGGATCCGGCCCAGCACAGTCCAGCCCCCGTCCAGCGGCACCAGTGTCTTGTCGTAGGTGTGCGACGGCCGCACGATGGTGGCCGGGAAGTTCTCTTCCCGGTACGCACGGACCAGCCTGTCCTCACACGCGATCTTGTCCCGGGAGTACTGCCAGAACGGGTTGCGCAGCGGGGTGGACTCGGTCACCGGCATCCGGGACGGCGGGGTCTGGTAGGCCGACGCCGAGCTGATGAACACGTACTGGCCCACCCGGCCGCGGAACAGCTCGATATCCGCCTCGACGTGCTCCGGCGTGTAGGCGACCCAGTCCACCACGGCGTCGAAGCTGGCATCTCCCAGCACCTCGCGCACCTGGGCCGGGTTGCGCACATCCGCGTTCCGCACCCGCGCGGCGGCCGGCAGCGGCCGGTCCCGGGTCTGCCCGCGGTTCAGCACGGTCAGCTCGATGCCCTGCTCGACCGCCAGTTCGGCGCACGCCGAGCTGATCACCCCACTGCCACCGATGAACAGCACCCGCAAACCCGTCATGCCCCCACATTAGGTCCAGGCTTGCCTTCGTGATCAACCGATTGCTGCGGTCACAGCCCATGCCCACGCTGACTTGGCATGCGGTTGGTACGGACATATCTAACAAATCGGACGGCTTTCTGTACGTTTCGCATGCGATGTGGGGCAGCCAGGTTGATCATGAACCCGGGATGTCGCGAAGTGTGGGGTGGATGACCTGGCGGACATCGCCGGATGGCGGGCAGGCTGGAGGGGTGCAGCCGCGGCGCATCGTGTTCGTCATCTTCGACGGGTTCCAGTCGCTCGACCTGACCGGGCCCTTTGAGGTGTTTCAGCAGGCGAACCGCCGGTCCGCGGCCTACCAGTGCCAAGTGGTGGCCGGGCAGGCCGGCCTGGTGCGGTCCGGCAGCGGGCTGCCGGTGCACGCCGGGCACGGCATCGACGAGCTCGACCCGGGCGGGATCGACACCCTGGTCGTGACGGGTGGCGGGGGAGTGGACGCGGCACGGGCCGACGCCGCCCTGGTCAGCTGGATCGGCGCGGCCGGGGCCGGGGCGCGCCGGGTCACCTCGGTGTGCAGCGGCGTGTTCCTGCTGGCCGCGGCGGGGCTGGCCACCAGCCAGCGGGTGACCAGCCACTGGGGCCGGGCGGAGCAGCTGGCCCGGGAGTACCCCGCGCTGACCGTGGACTGCGACCCCATCTTCATCCGGGACGGGCGGCTGTGGACCTCGGCCGGGGTGACGGCCGGCATGGACCTGGCGCTGGCCCTGGTGGAAGACGACCTGGGCCGGGACGTCGCGCACGCGGTGGCCCAGGAACTGGTGCTGTTCCTGCGCCGGCCGGGCAGCCAGTCCCAGTTCAGCGTGCCGTTGTGGTCGGCCCAGCCGTCCACCGGCCCGGTACGGGCCGCGATCAGCGCCGTGCAGGCCAGCCCGGGCGCCCGGCACACCGTCGGCGACCTGGCCACGCTGGCCCGGCTCAGCCCGCGCCAGCTGCAGCGCCGGTTCACCGCCGAGCTGGGCCTGCCGCCGGCCGAGTACGTGGAGCGGGTCCGGCTGGAGGCCGCCCGGCGGGCGCTGGCCGAGGGCGATGACCCGGTGACCGCGGTGGCCCGTCGCTGCGGCTTTGGCACCGCGGAATCGCTGCGCCGGGCCTTTCAGCGCCGGCTCGGCGTGGCGCCATCGGACTACCGGGACAGGTTCCGGGCGATAGGAGAGGACACATGACCACTTACGGGCTGCTCATCTTCGACGGTGCCGAGGAGCTGGACTTCACCGGGCCGTGGGAGGTGTTCACCGTCTCCGCCATGCTGCGCGGCCAGGGCGACGTGGCCGTGCTGATCGCCGAGCAGGCCGGCCCGGTGCGCTGCGCCAAGGGCATGCGGGTGCTTCCTGATCACACCCTGAACGACCATCCGCCGCTGGACCTGCTGCTGGTGCCGGGCGGCAGCGGCACCCGGCGCGAGGTGGCCAACCGTGTACTGACCGGCTGGATCGCCCAGGTGGCCGGCCAGGCGACCTGGGTCAGCAGCGTGTGCACCGGTGCGCTACTGCTGCACGAGGCCGGCCCGGCCCGCGGCCGCCGGGTGGCGACCCACCATGCCTTCGAGGACACCCTGCACGCCCGCGGCGAGATCGAAGTGGTCCGGGACGCCCGCTATGTGGTGGACGGGAACGTGGTCACCAGCCAGGGCGTGTCAGCCGGGATCGACATGGCGCTGTGGCTGATCGGGCAGCTGCACGGCCGCGGCCATGCCCGAGAGGTCCGGCGCTACATCCAGTACGAGCCCGCGCCGCCCTACCTGGCCGACGAGCCGCTGGCCCCGCTGGTCGGCTGAGCGGGGGTGCCCGGGCCGGGCACCCCCGCCCCGGGCACCTCCGTCCCGGGCAGCTCCGTCCCGGGCGGCTCCGCAACACGGTCGCCGCCGTGGCCACGGGACGGCGAGCGGCGCCAGGACACCTCGAACAGCGCGCCGCCCAGCCCGGACTCGCCGATCCGCCAGTGCCCGCCGGTGGACTGCACGATCGAGTCGCCGATGGCCAGCCCGAGCCCGGCGCCGCCGCCCTGCTCGGTGGCCCGGTGGAACCGGTCGAACAGCCCGGCCCGGTCGGCGGCTGGGATCCCCGGACCGCTGTCTTCCACGGTCAGGCTCACCCGGCTGCCCCGGGTGGCCACGCTGAGCCGGACCCGGCCGCCCGGCCCGGCGTACCGGCAGGCGTTGTCCACCAGCACCCCGGTCAGCCGGTCGATCCACTCCGGCGGCGCGCTGATCCAGGCGGCCGGGGACCGGCTGACCGTGACCGAGATGACGGGCGACGCCGCGTGCGCCACGGCCTGGAACCGCTCGGCGCACTCCGCGGCGATGGTGTACAGGTCGACCGGCTCCGCCCCGGGTGGCGGTGGCTGCGAGTCGAACCGGGCCAGCCAGAGCAGGTCCTCCACGATGCTGCGCAGCCGCTGGCTCTCCCGCTCGATGCGGTGCAGGGTGGCCCGGTAGTCCTCGGCCGGGCGGGGTGCGCTCAGTGCGATGCCGATTTCCGCGCTGATCACGCTGAGCGGGGTGCGCAGCTCGTGCGAGGCGTCCGCGGTGAACTCCAGCTGGCGCCGCCGGGAGTGCTCCACCGGGGACAGCGCGCGCAGCCCGATGATCAGCGACCCGGCGAACATGGCCAGCAGCAGCACCGGCGCCACCGCCACTTCGCCGTCCTGCAGCACGTCGGCCACGTGCTGCTGCTCGGCCAGGCTCTGCCCGGCCACCAGCCGATCGGTCCCCTGGCCCGCCGTGACCAGCCGGAACGGGCTGGTGCCGAGCTGCACTGTGGCCGGGCCGCCACCGGCCGGGACGCGGCCGGCCGGCAGCAGCGGGGCGCCGTCGGTGAGCGGCACCGGGCGCTGCCCGGGGGCGGCCCGCCAGACGAACACCGGGGCCTCGTCCACGTCGTGGTCCGGGTCGGTCACCGACAGGCCATCGCTGTCCGGCTGGTGCCCAGCCCGGCGGTCGGCTCGGTGCCCAGCCAGTTGGCTGGACAGCCGCTCGCGCAGCCGGCTGTCCACCGCGGCGACCAGCCGCCCGGTGATGGCCCGGTTCAGCGCGATGACGCAGCCTACGTAGACCACGCCGACCAGCAACGTGGCCACCAGGGCGACCCGGGCCGGGTGCCCGAACCGCGGCGGCATGCGTACCCGCAGCCCGGGCACCCGCGGGCCGGAACCGGGACGGCGCCTGCTCACCGGGCCACGATCCGGTAGCCGACCGCGCGCACCGACTCGATGCGTACCTGGCCCGCGGCCAGCTTGGCGCGCAGCCGGGCCATGTGCACGTCGATGGTGTTGGAGCCGAGCGCGTCCGCCTCGTTGTCCCACACGCTCAGCGCGATCGAGCGCCGGTCCACCACGGCGGGGGAGCGGCGCATCAGCATCTCCAGGATGCCGCGCTCGGTGCCGGTCAGCGACGGCTGCTGGGCCCCGATGCGGACCTCCCGGGTGGCCGGGTCGAACACCACGTCGCCGATGACCAGCTGGGGTGGCTGTGCGGTCCGCGGCCTGCGCTGCAGGGCCCGGATCCGGGCCAGCAGCTCGGCGAAGTCGAACGGCTTGACCAGGTAGTCATCGGCGCCCTCGTCCAGCCCGGTGACCCGGTCCGCAGGCGCGTCCCGGGCGGTGAGCATCAGCACCGGGACCGGCTGCGCGCCGTGCCGCAGCCACTGCAGCACCTCCAGGCCGGACACCCCCGGCATGCGCCAGTCCAGCACCACCACTTCGTACTCATAACTGCGCAGGTAGGTCATGGCCGTCTGGCCATCGGGGACAGTATCGACGGTATACCCGTGCTCGCGCAGGCCGCGGCCGAGCACATCGCGAAGCCCCCGGTCGTCCTCTGCCACCAGCACGCGCATGACCAGTCCGGAAAGTTCAGCGTTCCAGCCGCCGCCACAGCGGCCGCGGCACCAGCCGCAGTCCGCTGGCCAGCACGGCCAGCGCGGGCGGCACCCACACCGTGCCCGCCGAGTCGGGCCGGCCGAGCGCCCGGGCCACCGCCGCGCCCACCGCGGCCGGGGTGCTGGACAGCGGCGCGGGCGGCATCCCGGCCGTCATCCGGCCGATCACAAAGCCGGGCCGGACCAGCAGCACGCCCACCCCGCTGCCGTGCAGCGCGTCGGCCAGGCCGCGGGCGAAACTGTCCAGGCCGGCCTTGGCCGACCCGTACACGAAGTTGGCCTTGCGCGGCCGGATGGCGGCCACCGAGGACAGCACCACGATGGTGCCGTGGCCCTGCGCGCGCATCCGGGCGGCCACGGCCAGCAGCGCGGTGACGTGCCCGGTGAAGTTGGTCTCGACCAGCCGCCCGGCGCTCAGCGGGTCGTGGTCCAGCACGTCCTGCGGGGTCAGGATGCCTGCCGCGGAGATGACCAGGTCCACGTCCCCGGCGGCGAACGCCTCGTCGATCACCGCCTGGTGGGTGTCCAGTGCGGTGGCGTCGTAGTGCAGCGTGCGCACCTGGCCGCGCTCTGCCCGCTCAACCTCTGCCCGCTCAACCTCTGCCCGCTCAACCAGTGCCTTCCCGGCCGCGGCCAGCCGCTGCTCGTCCCGGCCGGCCAGCAGCACGTCGGCCCGCTCGGGCAGGCCGAGCGCGGCCAGGATCTCCAGCCCGATCTCGCTGGTCCCGCCGAGCAGGAGTACCCGGTTCACGTCCACCGGGGCCGGCCGCGTACGCTGCACTGCTCCTCCAATTGGTTGGTTCTGCCGGCTAGCTGCTGTCCGACGCTAGCGCAGCAGGCCGGCCGCGAACAGCACCAGCCAGGCCAGCTCACAGCCGACCATCAGCCGGTCCCGGGTGATCAGGTCCTCGACCGGCTTGGTCTGCTCATGCCCGGTCAGCCAGTCGAAGCGGACCAGGGCGGCGGCCAGTGGCAGCGCGCTGACCAGGTGCAGAACGCGGGTTCCGGCGCCTTCCTGGCCGGCCGCCCAGAACAGGTAGGCGGTGATCATGAAGACCGAGATGACCCGCTGGCCGATTCGCAGCCAGCCGGCCCGGTACCAGCGCATCACCGGGCGGTGCTGGGCCGCGCGCGAGCCGAGCACGGTCAGCTCGGTGAACCGCTTGGCGATGGCCACCATCAGCGCGCCCAGGCTGCATACGACGATGAACCAGCCGGACGGCGGCACCCGGGTGGCGCTGGCCCCGCCCAGCGCGCGCAGCACGAATCCGCTGGCCACGAACAGCAGCTCGACCACCGGCAGGTGCTTGAGCGCGGCGCTGTACAGCAGCGACACGGCGAAGTACAGGCCGACCAGCACGGCCAGCGCATCCAGGTCGAGCCACAGGCAGGCCACCTCGGCCAGCGTCACGCTGAGCACGGCCACGGCCAGCGCATGTCCGCGCGGCAGCCGGCCGGAGGCCACCGCGCGCAGCCGCTTGACCGGGTGCCGCCGGTCCCGGTCGGCGTCCAGCACGTCGTTGACGAAGTACACCGCGGCGGCGGCCGCGGTGAACGCGGCCGCGGCGGTCAGCGCGTAGCCGAGGCCGTCGTCCCGGCCCAGCGACGCGCCGGCCAGCGGCGCCGCGAAGACCAGCAGGTTCTTCGGCCACTGCCGGGGCCGGGCGGTCTGCACGACGGCGACCAGCCAGCCGGCCAGGCCGCCCGGGCGGCTGAGCGTGCCCGGCACACCCGGCGGGACGTCGGCCGCTCGAGTGCGGGTCGTCACCGTGCGTACACAGCGGTGAAGTCGCGGCTGGCCGGCCCGTAGTACCGGTCCGGCGGCTGGACCTGGGTGGGCAGCAGGTTGGCCGGAGTCGGGTCCGCCGGATGGTGCTTCGGCAGGTAGTACATGTACGACATCCAGTCCGGGTTGATGTCCAGCTCCATGGCCGTCACCGCGCCCGCCCGCTTCAGCAGCTCAGCCAGTTCGCGCACGTTCAGCGCGGGCCCGTAGGCGAAGATCACCCGGCCGTCGCTGGTCATGCCGATGCCGGACCGCCACACGTAGTAGCCGCCGCCCAGGGTGGCCCCCCAGGCCCCCTCGACGTTGTTGTCCACGGTGGCCGGGATCTTCCCGTGCGCGACGATCATGTGCAGGTTCTGCCGCACGCCGACCACGTCCGGGCTCATCCGCACCGAGCCGCCCCAGTTCCCGATCGCGATCCGCCCGTCGCGGTAGTACACGACCGAAGCCACCCCCTTGGTCAGCGTCCCGCTGGTCGCGCCGTTGAGGTAGAAGCCGCCGCCCGACGTAGCGATCTTGAAACCGCCGTTGAACGTGGCGAGCAGCCCGAGGCGCTTACGGGGCACGATGAGGGGCTGGGACTTCCAGGGACCGGGGCCTGGGTCTTCCGCACCTGGGTGCAGCTGGAACCGCACAAGGTGCTGGTTCATCGACACGATGCCCGCCACGTAGGACGTATAAACGCTGCTCGCGCGCAGGTAGGTGCCGTAGATGGCGGGCTGGCCGTGGGCCGTGCTGAGCACCCGCCAGCGGCCCTCGCCGGGCACCGGATGGGTCACGAACGGCTTGAGCGCGGCGGGCGCCGGGTAGCTCGGCGTGGCCTTGCCGTGCGCCTTGTGCGGGGCCGGCCGGCCCGGGCCAGCGCTCGGGCCGGTCAGCGCGAACGACGGCTTGCCGCCCGTCTTGGGCGGCGAGTAGCTGATCCACTCGCCGAACGTGACCACCGGCCCGAGGTAATGGTCCCGGGCCCACTCGGCCATCCGCTCCGACACGCTGCCCCCGCCCGGCATGGTCAGCGCGTGCCCGATGGAAAAAGCAAGCCAGATACAGAACGCCAGTACGGCGGCCAGCACAACCTGGAACCAGCGGCGGGTGCGCAGCGGGCGCCGCCTCCGGCCAGCCCGGGCGTGCCGGCGGCGCGGCGGAGGACCGGGCAGCCCCGGGTCGCCGCCAGCCGGGTCCGGAGCGCGCCAAGGGGGTTCCGGCTCCGCAACACCTGTGTTCGGGTCACGCCGGAACGACGCCGGTCTAGGCACCCACGTTCTCCCTCCGATTTGCCGAAAAGCAGAGAGATCACCGCAGCCGGAGGCATCCGCTACGGTGCCAGTAACTGGGCCCACGGGGGCCCCGCGCCGGGAGCCAGGCTCACCGTGCTCTTAATCGCAGCCTTCCCGGCCGGGCGGGACCCAAACGACAGGTGTACTCGGGAAACATGAAGACTGCATTAAGGCGGTGGCAAGGGTCCGGGCCCCGGATGGCGGGCATCCCGGACCGGGTCCCGCAGTGTGAAGTGCAGCGCTGGTCTGCTGGTTTAGCGACGGAGGTGCGGGTGCGGCTGTGCACGTTCCGGTCCACTGACGGGCCGCCCGAGGGAGCCTGAGATGGCGGACGGCCGGTACGACGTCGTCGTCATCGGCGCCGGGCTGGTCGGGCTGGCCACCGCGATGGCGCTGCTGGCCGACCGGCCCGGGCTGCGGCTGGCCGTGCTGGAGAAAGAAGCATCCGTTGGCACGCACCAGAGCGGGCACAACTCCGGCGTCATCCACGCCGGCCTGTACTACCAGCCGGGCAGCCTGAAGGCCCGGTTCTGCTCCGCCGGGCGGCTGGCCATGATGGAGTTCGCCCAGGCCCATCAGATCCCGTACCGGCAGACCGGCAAGCTGGTGGTGGCCACCCGGGAGAGCGAACTGCCCCGGCTGGCCAGCCTGGCCGAGCGCGGCCGGGCCAACGGGCTGGCCGTCCGGGAGATCGGCCCGGCCGAGATGACCGAGATCGAGCCGGCCGTGCGCGGCATCCGGGCGCTGCACATCCCGGAGAGCGGAGTGATCGACTACCGGCTGGTGGCGGCGGCCTACGCGGACACCGTGCGCAACGCCGGCGGCCAGCTGCGGTTCGGGCACGGCGTGCGCGGGCTGGCCCGCAGTACTGGGGGCTGGCTGGCCTGCACGGACGCCGGGCCGCTGCGCGCCCGGGCCGTGATCGGCTGCGCCGGGCTGCAGGCCGACCGGGTCGCCGCGCTGACCGGCCAGGGCGGCGGTGAGTACCGGATCGTCCCGTTCCGCGGCGACTACTACACGTTCCGGCCCGGGGCGGCCAGCCTGGTCTGCGGGCTGGTCTACCCGGTGCCCGACCCGGCGTTCCCGTTCCTCGGCGTGCACTTCACCCGGGGCATCGACGGCACGCTGCACGCCGGGCCGAACGCGGTGCCCGCGCTGGCCCGCGAGGGGTACGGCCGGCTGTCGGTCAACGGCCGGGACATGCTGGACAGCCTGCGCTTCCCGGGGCTGCGCAAGCTGGCCCGGGCGTACGCCCGGACCGGGGCGTTGGAGATCTACCGGGACCTGGTCAAGCCGGCCTATCTGGCCGAGATGCGCCGGTACATCCCGCAGATCGCGGCGCGGGACCTCACGTTCGGCCCGTCCGGGATCCGCGCGCAGTGCCTCAGCCGGTCCGGCGCGATGGTCGACGACTTCCTCATCGAGGAGGGCGACGGGGTCATCCACGTGCTGAACGCGCCGTCGCCCGCGGCGACCGCGTCCCTGGTCATCGGCCAGCACATCGCCGAGCGGGCGGTCAAGTCGGCCGGGCTGTGACCCGGTCGGGCAGTATCCGGTCGAATTGGCGCCGGACCACCGGCACCGGCACCGGCTCACCGCGGGACTGCGCGCCGAGCAGCAGCCCGCGCACCCGCAGCCACCACCGGATGGCCATTGCGGTGCCGAACACCTGCACCGCGACCGCGCAGCAGAACGCCAGCCGGTAGCCGGCGCTGCCCGGGCCGGTCATCTCGAGTACCCCGCCGACCAGCAGCGACGCGATGATCGTCGAGGTGAATCCGGCCACGTTCACCACCCCGGTGGCGGTGCCCACCATGGCCGGCGGGTTGTAGTCCCGGGCCAGCGAGAAGCCGATGGTGGACGCGGGGCCGCCGACCGCGGCCACTGCCACCACGGCCACGATCAGCGGGTGCGGCGGGCGCCCGCCGAAGCCGCCGAGCAGCACCGCCCAGCCGGCCACGCTGACCAGGCAGACGCCGAGCGCGAACGGCACCCGGGAGGCCGGGTACCGGCCGAACACCGCGCCGATGGCCGGGCTGGCCACGATGGCGGCCAGCACGCAGACCAGCAGCACCACGCTCGCCCCAGCGTCGGTGAAGCCCTGCCTGACCAGGTAGGGCAGGCCCCACAGCACGGCGAACATGGTGGCCAGCGACATGCAGGAGAAGTGCACCCAGAAGCCCAGCCGGGTGCCGGGGGTGCGCCACGCGGCGGACACCCGGTGCAGCGTCCGCTGGGCCGGGGCGGTGCGCCGCGGCGCGGCGGCGGGCTGGGCCACGGGCAGCAGGGCCCATACCGCCAGCCCGGTGGCCAGCGAGATCAGGCCGGTGCCCGCGAACGAGAGGGTCCAGCCGGCCGAGCGGAGCAGCAGCGTGAGCGGGATGGTGGCGGCCAGGTTGCCGGCCATGCCGAGCATCGAGGTGACCGACACCGCGAGCGGGAAGCGGTGCCGCGGGAAGTCCTGCGCCGCGATTCGGACCACGCTGACGAAGGTGAGCGCGTCCCCGCAGCCCAGCACGCCGCGGGCGAGCAGCGCGACCGGATAGGACTGGGTCAGCGCGAAGGCCAGCTGGGCCAGGGCCATCGTGACCGCCGCGGCGACTAGCAGGCGGCGCGGCCCGTACCGGTCCACCAGCAGCCCGGTCGGCACCTGCATGACGGCGTACACGCCCAGCTGGACCAGGACGAACACGCTGAGCTGGGCCGGGGTGATGCCGAGCCGGCTGGCCGCCTGCAGCCCGGCGACGCCGAGCGAGGTGCGGTTGAACACCGCGATGATGTACACGGTGACCGCGATGGCCCAGCGCCGGAACGCGGGGGCGGCTGATCTGGGCGGCGGGGAAGTGGCTGCGGCGGGGGTGGCGGCGGCGGGCACGGGGGCAGCCGGGACGGGGGCCGGGGAAGGCATTGCGGGTCAGTTCCGGTGGGTCGTGGGTGTCTGCGGGTGGAAGGTGGGGCACCGGGGGCAGTGGCTGGTCAGCGTCGGGCCAGGGTGCTCTCCGCGTGGTCGAGATGGGCGGTCACCGCTTCGGCCACCGCCCGCACGCTGCCCGAGCGCAGCGCGTCCCGGATGCGCTCGTGTTCGGCCAGCGTCGCGCGCATCCGCGCCGGGTCCACCGCGCTGCCGCTGTCGTCCAGCAGGTTGACCGTGCCCATCCGGAGCTGGCGCTCGCGCAGCGACCGGTACAGCGCGGTGATGATCTCGTTCCCGGTCGCGGCCACGATGGCCAGGTGGAAGTCCCGGTCGGCCTGCACGTAGGCGGCCACGTCATGGGCGTGCATGGCGGCCCGCATGTCCTGCAGGTAGCCGTCGAGCACCGGAACCAGGGCGGCCTGCGGCCGGCTGGTCAGCACCTTGCGGGCCGCGAACGACTCGACCAGCCGCCGCGTCTCCATCACATCGGCCGCCTCGTCCACGGTGACCGGCAGCACCAGCGCGCCGCGCTTGGGCAGCAGCCGGACGAGCCCCTCACCCTGCAGCCGGAGCAGTGCCTCGCGGACCGGGGTCCGGGACACCCCGACCGCGTCGGCCAGCTGCCCCTCGGACAGCAGGTCGTGCGGGGCGAACCGGCGGGCCAGGATCTCGCCCTTGATATAGCCGTAGGCACGCTCCGCCGCGCTCGGCGGAGCCGCCTCTGGCCTGGGTGCAACCACTGGTGGCCTGGGTGCAACCACTGGCGGCCCAGCTGGGATCTGTGCCGTATTCATCTTGTATCTATGCTACAGGCCAGCCGGGCCCGGCACCGCCGGGATCGGGCGCGGCGGGATACCCGCCGCGGTCATGCGTGGCTACTGGTGTCGTTGCCTCAGCCAGTCGAGGGCAGCCTGCGCGACCTCCCGCCAGCCGTGGTCGATGGTCAGCGAGTGCCCACGGTCCGGGAATTCCCGCAGGTCGGTGATGGCCGGAGAGCGATGGTAGAGCCGGCGGGTGGCCATGCTGATGGCCGCGGGGACGGTGTGGTCCTGGCCGCCTGCGGTGATCAGCAGCGGCCCCCGGGTCTTGTTACGCGTGTTGACCTTGGCCGGCGAGCGGGGCGTGAAGTTGGCCAGCGCGTCCTCGAACAGCGGCTTGCCCGGCGAGGGGATGGCCCAGCGCTGGTACAGGTCGGCGGACTCCTGGGCGGGCAGCACATTGCCGAAGCCGTAGCGGAACTGTTCCGCGGTCAGCGCCACGGCCGCCTTCCGGTTGGCGGGCTTGCGCAGCGCGATCGAGGCGACTTTCAGCGCGGACGGCGGCAGGTAGAGCACGCCCTTTATGGGCGCCGGGTCGATGGCCACCGCCGCGGCGGCCAGGTCCTGGTCGAGCAGTCGCTGCACGATGAGGCCACCAAAGGAATGGCCGATGACCACCGGCTTGGCCGGCAGCGCGCGGATGATCCCCGCGTAGTACTCGACCACGTCGTCGATGCCTACTCCGGCGACCCGCTCCGGGTTGCTCCTGGTGTCCGCGACGGTGTCCCCGTCGCCCGGCCAGCCCGGTGCCGTCGGCACGTAGCCGGCCTCCTTGAAGAAGTCCACCCACGGATCCCACGACGTCGCGTGCAGCCACAGACCGTGCACGAAGATAACCGGAGTGTTCGCTGGCTCCATCTCATCCCCCTCACCGGTACCAAACCCAAGCCCTACCCTGTGCGGCCGCTGAGTAACGGTGCTGGAAAGCTTTCGGCGGCTGTGCTCCACTGGCACCGGTAAGACCGTCTGACGGGGCAACGTAGCGGGAGTTAGGCCATGGAGCAGACCAGGCTGACCGAGTCGCAGGAATACGCCGCGCACCGGGAGGAACTCCGGCTGGCCGAGATCGAGCTTGACCAGCAGCGCGAGCGGGTCGCCGCGCTGCGCCGGGCGCTGCCGCCCGGCGCCGTGGTCGACGACTACGTGTTCCGGGAAGGGCCGCGCGACCTGGCCAGCGGGGATGCGATGGTGTCCGAGGTCCGGCTGTCCGAGCTGTTCAGCGCGCCGGACCGGGCCCTGGTCGTCTATCAGCTGATGTACGGGAAGGCGCAGACCACGCCGTGCCCGATGTGCACGATGTGGATCGACGGCTTCAACGGCGTGGCCAGCCACCTGGCGCAGAACCTGGACTTCGTCATCGCGGCGGCGGCCGATCCCCGGCCGCTCCGGGCGCACGCCCGGTCCCGCGGCTGGTACCGGCTGCGCCTGCTGAGCTGCGCCGCGAACACGTTCAAGTACGACCTGGGCAGCGAGGCGGCGGACGGCAGCCAGCACGCCACCGTCTCGGTGTTCACCCGGGATCCCGACGGGTCGCCGCGGCACGTCTACACCGCGCACCCGGACCTGGCCGAGGACATCAGCGAGCGGGGCATCGACCTGCTCAGCCCGGTCTGGCACATCCTGGACCTCACCCCAGCGGGCCGTGCCGACTGGTATGCCTCACTCGACTACGGCCCGCTCCCGGTCAGCCACTCAGGCTGACCGGGAGCGGGCCGCGGAGCTAGCGGGCCAGGGTGGCGTCAGCCGGGACCCGCGGCTCGGCGGCCGTCGGCTCGGGCAGCGCGGCGGCCGGGGCGGTGGCCTGGCGGCGCGGCGGGGCGAAGATGGCGCCGATCGCGGCGGCCAGCGCGACCGCGGCGGCGACCCGCATGCCGTCGGCCATCGCGGTGGTGAACGCGCCGTGCGCGGCGGCGGCCAGCTCAGCGCCCCGCACCCCGCCGACGTGCCGGGCCACGATGTCCGCGGCGGCGACCGACCCGGTGGCCACGTGGCTGACCGCGTGCGGCACGTGCGCGGCGGTCAGCGCGCTGCCCAGCTTCGCGCTGTACACGCCGGCCGCCAGGCTGCCTACGACGGCGATGCCCAGCGCGCCGCCGACCTCGCGGATCGTGTCGTTGATGGCGCTGCCCGCACCGGCCTGGTGCGCGGGCACCGTGGTCATGATGGTGGTGCTGGCCGGGGCCATGACCAGGCCCATGCCCGCGCCCATGATGGCCACCGCGACGGCCAGCGCCGGGTAGCCGGTGTGCACCTGGGCGGTGGACAGGTCGAGCAGGCCGGCGCCCATCATCGCGATGCCGGCCGGGATGATCACCCGGGTGCCCAGCCGCTGGGCCAGGATCGGCGAGACCGGCGACACGGCCGCCATGGCCAGCGCGAACGGCAGCGCGCGCACCCCGGCGGACAGCGGGCTGTAGCCGTGCACTAGCTGGAGGTACTGGGTCAGCACGAACAGGCTGCCGAACAGGGCGAAGAAGATCACGGTGACCGATCCGGCGGCGGCCGAGAAGGCGCGCGACCGGAACACCCGCAGGTCGATCAGCGGATGCGGGATGCGCAGCTCCCACCAGGCGAAGCCGGCCAGCAGGGCCAGCCCGGCGGCCGCCTCGGGCAGGGTGACCGGCCCGGTCCAGCCGCGGCTGGGCGCCTCGATGATGGCGTCCACCAGCAGGAACAGCGCGCCCGCCACCAGCAGCGTGCCCAGGATGTCCAGCCGGTGCCCGGACGGCTCGGCGGTCTCCGGCACGGTCAGCAGCACCCCGGCCAGGGCCACCACGACCAGCGGGACGTTGATCAGGAACACGCTGCCCCACCAGAAGTGCGACAGCAGCAGGCCGCCCAGGGTGGGGCCGATCACGATGCCCACCCCGGCCACGGCGGACCAGGCCGCGATGGCCTGCGGCCGCTCCCGGGGCGGGAACACGGAGTTCAGGATGGACAGCGTGGCGGGCATGACGAACGCCGCGCCCAGGCCCATCACCACCCGCGCCGCGATCAGCGTGCTGGTGCCGCCGGCGAACGCGGCCAGCGTGCTGCCCAGGGCGAAGACGGTCAGGCCGCCGAGCAGGGAGAGCTTCCGGCCGTACCGGTCACCGAGCGCGCCCGCCGGGATGAGCAGCGCCGCGAAGCACAGCGTGTACGCGTCGGCGATCCACTGCAGCGAGCTGGTGCCCGCGTGCAGCGTCCGGGCCAGCGTGGGCAGCGCGGTGTTCAGGATCGTGTTGTCGATCACCACGATCAGCAGGCTCAGGCAGAGCACGAGCAGGATCTGGCGGCGGCGCGGATGCCCGGCCGGCCACTGGGCATTGGGCTGGCCACCGGGAGCGGCGGCGGCTGGCCGGGCGGAGGTGGTGCGGGCCATCGCGATCTCCTTACGGATGATTGCTTACGTTCGTTCACTTACGTCTGTAAGCATAGACATATGAGCTAACAGATGTAAAGTGGTCGACGTGAAGACTTCTCCGCACAGCGCAGCGGGCCAGGCGGACAGCCGCCGCCAGCGCAACGCGCGCGGGCAGGGGGCCCGGCTGACCGAGGACATCGTGTCGGGGGCACTCGCGCTGATCGAGCGAACCGGGTCGGACGAGGCGGTCACGCTGCGCGCGGTGGCCCGGGAGGTGGGCATCGCCGCGCCGTCCATCTACCCGCACTTCGCCGACCGCGACGCCATCGTCACGGCGGTCGTGGTCCGGGTCTTCGACGAGCTAGCCGCGGCCATCACGGCGGGCGCGGCGGCCGCCCGGCCGGACCCGGTGGACCGCCTGGTCGCCGGGTGCGCGGCTTACGTGGACTACGGGCTCAGCCACCCGGCCCGGTACGGCGTGCTGTTCGCCGGGCGGCGGGCGCCAGCGGAGAACTACTGCCAGCCGGTCGCACTGAGCCCGGACGGGCGGCCGGTGCTGGAGTGGGGCGCCGAAGCGTTCTCGCTGCTGCTGCAGGCCATCGAGGAGTGTGTTACGGCGGGCGCGTCGGAAAGCGCCGACGTGCTGGCCGACGCCACCGCGGTCTGGGTCGCGCTGCACGGCACGGTGACTTTGCGCACGGCGCTGCCCGGCTTCCCGTGGCCCGGGCTAGCCCCCCAGCTCCGGCATGAGGTGCTCGCGCTGGCCCGGGTCACTGCCCGGTGACCCCGTCGAGGGCCTCCCGCAGCAGGTCAGCGTGACCGTTGTGCCGCGCGTACTCCCCGATCAGATGCACGTACATCATCCGCAGCGACCACAGCTCCCCGCCCGCGTCGAACGTGGCATCCCACGCCATTTTCTTAACGCTCGCATCTGCTGACTGCCACTCGCTGCGCAGGCGGTCGAAATCGGCGGCGGCCTGACTGGCGTCAGCCTCATTGAAGTCCGCGTCCTTACCCGCTGCGGCCGGGTACATCGGCGGCACGTCTTCCCCGGCGGCGCGCTGCCGGAACCAGGTGCGTTCTACCTTGGCCAGATGCCGGATCAGGCCGAGCAGGGACAGGTTGGAGGACGGGATGGGCCGCTCGGCGAGCTGCTCGCCGGTCAGGCCCGCACAGATGTTCAGCAGGGTGGCCCGTTGATAGTTCAGGTAGCCCTCGAGGATCGGCCGGTCGTCGCCGGTGACCGGCCCGTCAACCGGGTTGGGAGTCGGTGCTGTCCAGGTCATCGGGCAAGTCTGCCAGGCTGGTGCCGGCCCGCTCTTTGGCCCCCGGCTAGCCGCGGGCCCGGAAGAAGACGACGGCGGCCACGTAGGCCAGCCCGCCGACGAAACCGATCATGTCGTAGGGCCAGCCGCTGCCGCCGCGGGCGATGCTGACCACGAAGCCGACCAGGATCACCGCGATCATGGCCAGCGCGGTCACCGCGGTGGCCCGCAGGTCGATGGCTGAGATGCGCTCGTCCCGGTGATCGAGCAGCCCGCGCACCGTCTCGCTGCGCCGCCCGGCCAGCACCAGGGCACCGCTGAACGCCACCATGACGGCCAGTGCGCCCACCCCGAGCAGCGGCTTGCCGCCGGCCGCGAACCCGATCAGGTAGACGAGGCCGATGGCCACGCCGAGGCCTACGGTGGCCCAGTAACTGCGGTTCGTTCTAGTCGTTATCTGCATGGAAGATCTCCTCCACGGTGCTGCCGAAGAACCGGGCGATGGTGATGGCCAGCGGGAGCGACGGGGTGTACCGGCCGGTCTCGATCGAGTTGATCGTCTGCCGGGACACGTCCAGCTCGCGGGCCAGTTCGCCCTGGGCCAGCCCTTTGGCGGTGCGGCGCTCCCGGACGTCGTTCCTCACCGGGCTGGCCACCTGTCAAGTCTGCTTGTCACACGGCCATGGTGGCCCAGGTCCTGGCCGCCTGTCAAGTGTGCTTGTCATAGCCGGCTGCGGAAACCGTGACCGGCACCTAAACCTTTAGAGAAAACCCGGGCCGGCCCGATAGGTGCTGGCGCTGCGTTGCCGGTAGCGTCGTGGCATGTACCGCAGGCCACCTCGGCGCCGGCGGCACCTGGGGTGGGGAGGGCACCGGTGATCGGCCTGATCGCGGTGACCGGCGGCGGGCGGGCGGCCGCGCAGCGGCTGGCCGACGCCTGGCCGGGCCAGACCCGCCGCTATGACGGGCCCACCCGGCAGGCGTTGCCCCGGGCCTGGGCCCAGTGTGACGGGCTGGTCTGCTTCCTCGCGGTCGGGGCCACCGTCCGGCTGATCGCCCCGCTGCTGGACAGCAAGTGGACCGACCCGGCCGTAGTCTGCGTGGACGAGTCGGCCCGGCGCGCGGTAGCCGTGGTCGGCGGCCATGCGGCAGGCGCGAACGCGCTGGCCGCGCGCGTGGCCGCGGTGTTCGGCGCGGACGCCGTCATCACCACGGCGACCGACGCGGTGAGCCTGCCCGGGCTGGACTCGCTGGGCTGGCCCACCGAAGGGGCTATCGGCACGGTGAGCCGGGCGCTGCTGGACGGTGAGCGGGTGCGGCTGGAATCGGCGCACACCTGGCCGCTGCCGCCCCTCCCGGACACGGTCGGGCAGGTCGGGGAATACCGGATTCTGCTCACCGACCGGATCACCCCGCCCGAGCCGCGTACCGCCATCGTCCGCCCGCCCTCGCTGGTGATCGGCGTGCACGCGGCCCCGGGCGTGGCCGCAGAGGAGGTGCTGCGGCTGGCCGACAGCGCGCTGGGCGAGGCCGGGCTGGCCCCGGCCAGTGTCGCGGCGCTGGCCGCGGTGCAGGCCGGCCAGGGGCCGGACGCCGGGCCAGCCATCACCGAGGCGGCCCGGGAGCGCGGCTGGCCGGTGCGGGCCTACCCGGTGGCCCGGCTGGCCGCCCACCGGGCCGCCGCCGGAGCGCGGCGCCGCCGCGTGGCCGCCCGGGACGGCACGCTGAGCCAGCCGGAGGCGGCGGCGCTGGTCACCGGGCACGAGCTGGTCGTGCCGGAACGCAGCGCGGAGGGGGCCAGCGTGGCGGTGGCCCGGATCCGGCCGCGCGGCCGGCTGGAGCTGATCGGGATCGGCCCCGGGGCACGTGACCTGCTGACCCCGCGCGCCCTGGCCGAGCTGCGCCGCGCCTCGGTGCTGGCCGGGCTGGGCCGGTCCCTGGACGAGATGAGTGACCTGCTGCGGCCGGGTACCCGGATCCTGCCCGGGGCAGGCGACGGGGTGGCCTGCAGCCGGGAGGCGATCCGGCAGGCCGAGCTGGGTCACGCGGTGGCCATCGCCTTCCCGGCCGACCCGGGCACGCACGAGCTGGCCGGCCTGGTGCTGAGCCTGGCCGGGGCGGACATCGATGTGGTCGAGGTGCCCGGCATCACCGCCGCGCTGGCCGCCTCAGCGGTGCTCGGCGCCCCGCTCGGCGGCAGCCACGCGGTCATCTCGCTGGGCGAGCGCACCTCGTGGGCGGTGACCGAGGCGCAGGTGCGGGCGGTGGCCGAGGCGGGCTTGGTGCTGACCGTCGCCCTGCCGCCGGGAAAGCCCGATGAGCCGCGGCTGGACATGGTGCTGGACGTGCTCCGGCAGTACCGGGCGGCGGACACCCCGGTCGCGGTGGTGCGCGACGCGCACGGCGCCGATCAGCGGATTTTCCTCAGCACGCTGGGCGCCCTGGAGCCCGGCCAGGCCGACGAGTACAGCGTCATCATCGTCGGGTCAGCCAGCACCCGGGTGGTGGCGGGCCGGATGGTCACCCTGGACGACGGCTGAAACTCTCCCGGCTCCTGGACCCGGCACAGCGCGCTGACCTGGCCAGCTGCCCGCGGCCCGGGCCACCCGGCGGCTCGCTGCGCGGCGCCGGGGTCACCGTGCCCGCACCGGTGAGCCGTGGCTACACCAAGCCGAGCTGGTACCTGATCGACGTGGAGGCCGGGTTCGAGCTCTGGCAGGGCGGCGCCGGCCTGGCCACCAACTCGTTTTCGGTGAACATCGGCGGCGCCACCTCGTCGCCGACCCCGGCCCCGACCCCGACCAGCCCGTCCCCGTCGCCGAGCCCGACCCCGTCGGCCACCTCCCCAGGGCCGGCCGTGTGCTCGGCCGCCTACTCGGTGGTCAGCAGCTGGCCGGGCGGGTTCCAGGGTCAGGTGGTGGTGCGGAACACCGGCTCGGCCGCGCTGACCGGCTGGCGGCTGGGCTGGACGTTCCCGGGCGACCAGCAGATCAGCAACCTGTGGAACGGCAGCTACACGCAGACCGGCGCGGCGGTGGCGGTCAGCAGCGCGTCCTACGACAGCCGCCTCCCGGTCGGCGGCACGGCCACGGTCGGCTTCACGGCCAGCTCTACCGGCAGCAACAGCGGGCCGGCCAGCGTCTCGTGTAGCTGACCGCCGGCGGCCCACCCCGCCGCGGCTGAGCCCGCGGCGGGGTGGGTTTAGGACGAAGCCACCAGTGTCTGTACTGAATGCCGCCTGATTCGGGTATTTTTCCGGCGGGGGAAGTCTATGGCCAATGGGGCGCCCGGTACCGGGACGCCCCTGATGTGGCATTCGGGAAGGGCTCGCGGATGGGAACGAGGCGTAGCAGCCTCCGGTTGACGTGCGCTCTGGCTGTCCTGGCGCTGCTGACCGGGCTGGCCGCCTGCTCGGCCAACGCGAGGACAGCCCCCGGGCGGCCGCGGGCCACGGCGCTGCACGGCGAGGTCGTCACGGGCGGCCCGGGCGGCCGCTACGTGGTCCCGGCCGGGATCCACAAGATCAAGCACGTGATCGTCGTCATGCAGGAGAACCGGTCGTTCGACAGCTACTTCGGCACCTACCCGGGCGCGGACGGGATCCCGACGCGCAACGGGGCGCCCGCGGTCTGCGTGCCCAATCCGACTGGTGGCTGTACCCGCCCGTATCACGACCTAGCCGACGTTAACGGCGGCGGGCCACACAGCGAGGTCAACGCGGTGGCCGACGTGAACGGCGGCCAGATGAACGGGTTCATCCAGCAGCGCGACAAGGCTCGCGCGTCCTGCCATGTGGTCACCGACCCGGCCTGCGCCGGGACCAAGACCCCGGACGTGATGGGCTACCACACCGCGGCGGAGATCCCCAACTACTGGACCTACGCCAAGAACTTCGCGCTCGACGACCACATGTTCGAGCCGGTGAAAACGTGGTCGCTGCCCGACCACCTGTACATGGTCTCGGCCTGGTCGGCCAAGTGCAAGAACCGGTCGCCGATGAGCTGCGCGACCGACATCGTCGGCCCGTACGGGGTAAACAAGTTCCAGAAGGCGGTCGATAAGGAACTGCGCGACGGCAAGACCTCCGTCGACTTCGCCTGGACCGACATCACCTGGCTGCTCTACGCACACCACGTGAGCTGGTCGTACTTTGTGCAGGCCGGCGTCCAGCCGGACTGCGCCAACGACGCGGCCGAGACCTGCGATGCGGTCAAGCAGAACATCGAGACGCCGGGGATCTGGGACCCGCTGCCGCTGTTCGGCGACGTG
>DASXIN010000127.1:0-1676 GCA_036497945.1 Streptosporangiaceae bacterium
CGCGGTGCATCAGCAGCACGATCCGCCGCTCCTCCAGATGCTGGGTGTGCCAGCTCAGCCAGATGCACACCGCTGCCAGCGGCAGTTCCACAAATGTGGCCAGGCCGATGGACTCGATCCGCTGCGCGCCCGGCGTCGTCAGGACATCTAACCAGGCGTCCACCACCAGCAGCGTGGCCGTCGCGGTGGCCGCCGTGGCCAGATAGCGCGACCGGCGGAACGCGAAATAAGCCGTGCTGCCCAGCGTGAGCGCCAGCAGTACGTCGAAGCCGGCCCAGGCGGCGTCGTAGTTGGCTGACACTTGCTTAGTGTCTGCCAAACAATAACGTTTACTTTTGATCCGCGGGCTGGCATGCTTATGGTATGGCGGTGCCCGTGGACGCAGAGGAGTCGCTGGCCGCCAAGTTCGCGGCGCTGTTCCCGCACCTGGACGAGCGGCAGCGCCGGCTGGTCATGGGCGCCGAGGCACGGGCGCTGGGCCATGGCGGGATCAAGGTGGTCGCGCGGGCGGCGGACGTCAGCGCGGTGACGGTCTCGCGGGGGGTGGCCGAGCTGGAGGGCGGCGGGGAGCCGCTGGGCCGCGCGCGCCGTCCGGGCGGCGGCCGCAAGCGGGTGGCCGAGGCCGACCCGGGGCTGGTTCCGGCGCTGCTGGCGCTGGTGGACCCGGAGTCGCGGGGGGATCCGCAGTCGCCGCTGCGGTGGACGACCAAGTCGACCCGCAACCTGGCCGAGGAGCTGACGGCGGCCGGGCACGAGGTGTCCGCGCCGACGGTGGCCACGCTGCTGAAGCAGGAGAGCTTCAGCCTGCAGGCCAATGCCAAGACTCTCGAAGGGCGACAGCACGCGGACCGGGACGCCCAGTTCCGTTACATCAACGGCCAGGCCCGGGACCACATGGACGCCGGCGAACCGGTGATCAGCGTGGACGCCAAGAAGAAAGAGAACGTCGGGCCGTTCAGGAACGGCGGCGCCGAATGGCGGCCCAGGGGAGAGCCGGAGAAGGTAAACGTCCATGACTTCATCGACAAGGAACTGGGCAAGGTGACCCCCTACGGGGTCTTCGACATTGCCGGCAACGCCGGCTGGGTTAGCGTCGGCACCGACCATGACACCGCGGCCTTCGCCGTGGCCACGATCCGCACCTGGTGGGACAGGGCCGGCTCGGCGGCCTACCCCGATGCGCGGCGGCTGCTGATCACCGCCGACGGCGGCGGGTCCAACGGGTACCGGACCCGGCTGTGGAAGACCGAGCTGGCCAGGCTCGCCGCGGAGACCGGCCTCAAGATCACCGTCTGCCACCTGCCGCCCGGCACCTCCAAGTGGAACAAAATCGAGCACCGGCTGTTCTCCCAGATCTCCATGAACTGGCGCGGCAGGCCGCTGACCAGCCACGAGGTCATCGTGCAGACCATCGCCGCGACCAGCACCCGCACCGCGCTCACCGTCCAGGCCGAGCTCGACACCAGCGCCTACCCCAAGGGCATCAAGATCCCAGACCGGGAGATCAGGGACCTGGAGAAGCAGCAAGTGCTCCAGCGCCACCAGTTCCACGGGGAGTGGAACTACAGCCTCACCCCCGGCCCGCCATGAATCGGCGTGTTATTATTAGCGGGCGCTTAGTGTCGAACGCGACGTTCGGATCGGTCACGTTCGTCCAACTCGGCGGCATCGCCTGG
>DASXIN010000128.1:0-41732 GCA_036497945.1 Streptosporangiaceae bacterium
ACGATGCGCCCGGCGTACATGACGGCCACCTCGTCGGCCAGCTCGCTGACCACGGCCAGGTCGTGGCTGACGTACACGGCGGCCACCCCGTAGCCGCGGCAGAGCTGCCGGATCGTGTCCAGGATGCGGCGTTGGGTGGACACGTCGAGGCCGGTGGTGGGCTCGTCCAGGACGATCAGCGCGGGCCGGCAGGCGAAGGCCATGGCCAGCCCGACGCGCTGCTGCTGGCCGCCGGACAGCTGATGCGGGTACCGCCGGAGCAGGTCCGGCGTCGCGTCCAGGGACGCCTCCCGGAGCACCTCGCGGATCCGGGCCGCCGGGTCCGCGGTGCTGCCCGGGTGCACCCGGAGCGCCTCGCGGAGCTGGTAGCCGACCCGCAGCGCCGGGTTCAGCGCCGCCGCCGGGTCCTGGGGCACATAACTGACCATGGCCCCGCGCAGCGCACGCAACCGGGCCGGCTTGAGCCTGAGCAGGTCGGCGCCGTCCAGCCGGATCTCGCCGCCGGTCACGGTCAGGCCGCGCCGGGTGTGCCCGAGCAGGGCCAGGGCAACTGTGGTCTTCCCGGACCCGGACTCGCCGACCAGGCCGAGCACCGCACCGGGCCGTACCGCGAACGAGATCCCGCTGACCACGGCCGGCCCACGCCGCCCGCTCCTAATCTCCAGCTCGCGCACATCCAGCCGGTGTTTCTTTGCGCCTCCGGGGGGCTTGTACCCGCCGACTTCCCTCGTCGCTTGTCGCTCGTTCCTCGCTCCGCCCCGCCCACCTCCCCATTCCCCCTTCACTGTCCAGTCGGCGGCGCGCTCTGCCTCTTTGCGCCTCCGGGGGGCTTGGACCCGCCGACTTCCCTCGTCGCTCGTACCTCGCTCCTCAGTCCAGTCGGCGGCGCCCCCCTTTGGCGCGGTCATGGCCGCACCCGATCTGGAACCAGGCTCAGGTCATCGGCCAGGGCGGCTTCGGCGGGCCGGCGGTCGACCCCGATCGCGGCCTGGCCGATCGCGTCGGTCAGCAGGTTGGTGCCGATGGTGAGCAGCGCGATCATGGCCGCCGGGATGATCACCGCCCACGGGTTGAGGGCCAGGCCCGCCCGGTTCTCGTTGATCATCATCCCCCAGTTGGCCGCGGGGGGCTGCTGGCCGAAACCGAGGAAAGCCAGCCCGGACATGATGATGATCGAATAGGTCAGGCGCAGCCCCGCCTCGACCAGCAGCGGGGTGCTCAGGCTGGGCAGGATCTCCTTGACCATCACCGCGGCCGGGCGCATGCCCTGCAGTTCGGCCGCCTTCACGTAGTCCCGCTCGGCGATGTCCAGCGTCGCAGCGCGAATCACCCGGGCCACCGCGGGAGCGTGCGTCAGGCCGACCGCGAGCACCATCAGCCACAGTTGCGGGCCCAGGATGCTGAGCAGCAGCAGGGCGAACACTAGCTGCGGGAAGGCCAGGATGACGTCCACCGTGCGCATGATCAGCCCGTCGGTGTGCCCGCGCAGGTAGGCGGCGCTGATCCCGGCGGCCGCCCCGGCGGCGATGCCGAGCACGGTCGCGCTGACCGCCATCAGCAGCAGCGCCCAGCCCCCGTCCAGCACCCGGGACAGCACGTCCCGGCCGAGGAAGTCGGCGCCGAACGGGTACGCCGCGGACGGTTTGCCGAACGGGAAGGTGAGCAGCGTCTGCGCCGGGTGCGGCGCCACCGCCGGGCCGATGATCGCGACGGCCACGACGAAGCAGGCCAGGCTCAGGCCAGCCGCGCCGCGCGGGGTGCGTACCGCCTGGCCCAGGATGGCCAGCCAGGGGTGGCGGCGCAGCCGCGGCCGGTCAGCCGCGGCCATCGGCGCCCCGGCCGCCGCGCTCGCCGCTCGCACCGCTCTCACCGCGGGATCCGGTGCCGCGGCGTGGCCAGCAGCGCGATCACGTCGGTCGCGATGTTCATGCACACGTAGAACGCCGCCAGCACCACGACGATGAACTGGATGACCGGGATGTCCCGGTCATCCACCGCGAATACCAGGCCCTGGCCGACCCCGGGGAACGCGAAGACGTACTCCACGATGACCACCCCACCCGCCAGGTACAGGAAGGTCAGCCCGATGACCTGGATGATCGGCGCGGTGGCGTTGGGCAGCGCGTGCAGCAGCACGATCCGCCATCGCGGCACGCCCTTGAGCTGGGCCATCTCCACGTAGTCGGACTCCAGCGCCTCGATCATGGCGGCCCGGCTCATCCGCTGGATGTACGGCACGACGACGATGACCAGGGTGGCCACCGGCAGGATGAGCAGCCGTGGCGCATTCCAGGCGTAGCTGCCCGGCGGCAGCACGGACACCGCGGGCAGCAGGTGCAGCAGCACCGTGGACAGCAGGATGACCAGGCCGATCGCGACCACGAACTCGGGCAGCGAGGTCACCGCCAGCGCGCCGACCGCGGTGACGTGGTCTAACCAGCCGTCCTTGCGCAGCGCGGCCAGGATGCCCAGCGCGACGCCGAGCAGCGCGCCGATCACCCCGGTGACCAGCATCAGCACGGCCGAGTTGACCAGCCGCGACGCGACGTAACCCCAGACCGGCTGCCCGTTGGCCAGGGAGTGCCCAAGCCGCCCGGACAGCAGGCCGGAGAACCAGATCCAGAACTGGTCCAGCAGCCCCCGGTTGAGGCGCAGCGCGGCCTCCAGCCGGCGTACCGCGGCCGGGTTGCCGGCCGCGCTGCGGCCCAGCACGGCCACCGCGGCGTTGCCCGGCAGCACCTGGGTGGCCAGGAACACCAGCACGGACACGATGCATAACGTGAAGACCCCGACTGCGGCGCGCTGCGCAACGAGGTGGCGGACCGGATGGGACGGCACCCCGCCAGAATAACGAGAAAGCACCGCATTTACTTCTGGCCGACGAATTACTATTACGCCCCGTACTAGTAGTCAGCTTACTGCGCGGTTATACGAGGCTAACGATAGGGCATGGAGCCGATCCCGACGAGTGAGCTATTTGCCAGGTTCCGCCCATATCCCATGCTTCCCGGAGATATTGTCGTGGCAGCACGACCCGACCACCGAGCAGCCTCGCCGTCCGCCAGCTCAGGCTGCCTGGCCTGGAACGATCGCCTTTTATCTGCGAATTGGCTTAGTAATTCGGTGTCACATCAGTGGGAGCTGGGGCAGCCTGTGTCTGACCTAATTTCTGAGCAGCGCGCTCATCCAGTGGCAAATGAAACCGGTGTTATGCCGAAGCCGTCGGGCGCGGCCCGGTGAAAGCGGCCGCGTTCTACGAATACGGGCCCGCGGAGGCCATGTGCTACGCGGATATCCCGGACCCGGAGTTCGGCGCTGGGGACGTCCTGGTGCAGGTGCAGGCGTGCGGGGTCAACCACTCCGACCTCGACTCCCGGGCGGGCACCTCGCGGTGGCCGTTCCAGCTGCCCATGGTGCTCGGCGCGGAGTTCACCGGCACCGTGGTCGCGGTGGGCAGCCAGGCCGGGGCCATCCGCACCGGTGACCTGGTCACCGCCCTGCAGCAGTACAGCTGCGGCCGCTGCGCGCAGTGCGCCAGGTGGCGGCCGAATCTGTGCGCCGACTTCGAGGTCTTCGGCACCACCCGGTGGGGCGGGTACGGCGAACTGGTCTGCGTGCCGGCCGAGGTCGTGGTCCCGCTCCAGCCCGGCGACGACCCGCTGGCCGTGGCGGCCGGGCAGTGCGTGGTGAGCACCGCCTGGCACATGGTGAACCGGCTGGCCCTGGTCCGGCCGGGCGACCTGGTGCTGGTCCCGTCCGGCTCCGGCGGCGTGGCCGGTGCCCTGGTGCAGTGCGCCAAGCTGGCCGGCGCCACCGTGCTGGCCACGGTGGGCACGGCGGCCAAGGCGGACCAGGTGGCCGCGCTGGGCGCGGACCTGGTCGTGGTCCGGGAGCACCAGGACATCCACGGGGACGTCACCGTGCAACTGCTGGACGCCTCGGGCGGCCGCCACTTCGACGCGGTGCTGGACACCGTCGGCGGCGAACTGTTCGGCGCGCACCTGTCCGTACTCCGCGAGGAAGGCACCCTGGTCACCTGCGGCGCGCACGCCGGTGAGGTGGTGCCACTCGACCTGATCCCGCTGTTTCGAAACGGCTGGCGGATCGTCGGCTTCCGGGTGGCCCCACCCGGCGATCTCGCCACGTCGCTGGAGCTCATCCGGCGGGGCGCCATCACCGTGCCCATCGCCGCCACGTTCCCGGTCAGCGACGCCGCGGCGGCGCACCGCTTCCTGGAACAACGGCAGCACGTCGGGAAGGTGCTCCTGGTGGCCGGCTAGCCGGCCACCCGCATACCTGCACACACCACCCCACCAAACAGGAAGAACCTTGTGGAGGTAGATCCCGTGGACCGATCGGATCAGAGCAGCACGCCGCGGCTGGCGGAGGGGCTGGGACGACGCCAGTTCCTCCGCGGGATTGCCGCCACCGGCGCGATGGCCGGGGCCGCGGGCTTACTGGGCGCCTGCGGTGGTTCCAGCTCCGGCAACCAGAATCAGCTCGCGTCGGCCACCCGCCGGCCGCGGCGCGGCGGCAACCTGAAGCTGGGCCTCACCGGAGGCTCCAGCTCGGACACCATCGACCCGCACAAGAGCCTGACCTACATCGACACGTCCCGGCTGCAGTCGCTCTACCAGCCCCTGGTCCAGCTCGACGCACAGGCCCAGGTGGAGTACGTGCTGGCCGAGTCGATCACCCCGCACCACGGGTCGCTGGCCGAGTGGGTCATCGCGCTCCGGCCGGGCGTCACGTTCTCCAACGGCAAGGCCTTCACCTCGGACGACGTGCTGTTCACCTTCCAGCGGGTGGTCAGCAACAACTTCACCGGGAAGTTCGGCCTGGGCCCGATCGACATGGGCGGCACCAAGGCGCTGGACAAGCACACCGTCCTGGTCAAGCTGACCAAGCCGTTCTCCAGCTTCGTCGAGCAGCTGGCCGCGTTCTGGTACAACCTGTACATCGCGCCGGCCAGCTTCAACCCGGCGCACCCGGCCGGTACCGGGGCGTTCGTATACCAGAGCTTCACTCCCGGCCAGCGCAGCGTGTTCACCCGGAACCCGGGCTACTGGAAGTCCGGCCTGCCCTACGTGGACACGCTGACCATCATCGACTTCAGCGACAACACCAGCCTGCAGGACGCGCTGACCACCGGCGTCATCGACGGGGCCGGCGCGCTGGACGGGCCGCAGATCGCCGCCCTGGCCACCAGCACCGGGATCAAGACCGTGGTGTCACATTCCGGGGAGATCATCCCGTTCACCATGCGGGTCGATCAGGCGCCGTTCCACGACGTCAACGTGCGGCAGGCGCTGCGGCTGCTGGTGGACCGCCCGCAGCTGATCGACTCGGCGCTGGACGGCTACGGCACGGTGGCCAACGACCTGTTCGCCCCGTACGACCCGGACTTCGATCACTCGCTGCGGCGGGCCGCCCAGGGTGACGTGCCACAGGCCAAGTTCCTGCTGAACAAGGCGGGCCAGCGGAACTTGACGGTGAGCCTGACCACCTCGGCGGTGGCCTCCGGCACGGTGGCCATGGCCACCGTGCTGGCCGCCCAGGCCAAGGCGGCCGGCGTCACGGTCAAGCTGAGCAACGTCCCGTCCGGCACGTTCTTCGGGCCCAGCTACCTCAAGTGGCCGTTCTCCCAGGATTACTACAACTACTACCCCTATCTCGCGCAGGTCTCGGAGTCGATGCTGAAGGGCTCACCGTTCAACGAGACGCACACCGACAATGCGCACTACACCAACCTCTATAACCAGGCGAACGCGACCGCCGACCAGGCGCTGCGCAAAGAGATCATCTACCAGATGCAGAAGTTCGACTTCACCCAGGGCGGCTACATCATCCCGGCGTATATCGACGTGCTCGACGCGTACAGCGGCAGGCTGACCGGGTACACCGCAGGTAAGGTCGGCCAGCCGCTGTCGAACTTCGACTTCGAGCATTTCGGCTTCACCAGCTGACGGCCGTCAGCCAGCTGACGGCACTGGCCGGGCACTGGCGTTAAGCAAAACAATTGGTCGGCGCGGGCCACCAGACCCGCGCCGGCCAATGCGCCAGCCAGCCCCACCCCTGGCGGCGGCTACCGGAACAGCATCGGGCGCACCGAGATCGTGTTGGTGATCATCCCGGTGCCGTACATCAGGTCGGCCACCCGCTGAACCTGCCCGGCGCTCAGGAACGTCGGGTACTGGCCGATCGTGACCAGGTCAGCTTCCTGCACGGTCATCCCGGGCAGGGTGCTCAGCACCGACCGCACGGTACCGAGCTGGCTGGTGCTGGCCTTGGCCGTGCTGAGCGCGGCCTGGAACGCGTGCAATGCGGCCGGGTAGTCGCGGGCGAACCCGGCCGTGGTGAAGTACCCGGACAGCGGCAGGCTGGCCGTGACTCCACTGCACATATCGAACAGCTCCACCGCGCCGAGCTGAGTTTCCGCCTGCAGGATGTAGGGCTGCGGGGCGACGATCGCGCTGACCTCGTGAGCGCGCAGGGCGGCGATCATGTCGCCGGGCGGCATGGCCTTCCACATCACGCTGGACGGGCTCACCCCGTCGCTCTGCAGCACAGCCTCGGTGGCCAGTGACTCGATGTTGTACGGGGCATCCGCGGAGAACGGAGCCAGCTCGGGCAGCGGGGTGCCCACCGCCTTGCCCTCCAGCTGCTGTGCGTTGGTGACCGGCGAGCCGGGCAGGGTCAGCACCTCCATCACGCCGGACGTCGCGTCGTACCCGTCGGCGATCAGCCGGAGCCGGGCGCCGGCCGGATGCGACTGCGCGTACAGCAGCCCGGCATAGTCGCCGCTGATGACCTCGGCCTGGCCGCTGCCCAGCGCCGCGTACGCCCGCTGCAGGGTGGCGTAGGTCTGCACCCTGACGTCCACGTGATGCCGGGCGAACAGCCCGTCCCGGACCGCGACCTGCAGCGGCGCGTCGGCGAACCCCGGCACCGTGGCCACCGTGATCTGCTGGTCCACCGCCTGGCCCGGCCCGGCTGGAGCCGCGTGGCAGCCCGCCGCGAGCAGGGCCAGCGCGGCCGGCGCCATGATCAGGCCTGCCCGGCTCAGCCGGCCAGTTGGCTTACCGCGGGACCACCAGCGTGCCCCGGCCCGAACACTCTCCATGAGGCCTCCTCTATAGTCCCCAGGGCAGTTATGCAAACGCCAGCAGCCTTTTCCCGAATTAACGTAGTAGTGCCAATTTACGAGGCGCTATAGTAAAGGTCGCGAGCTTGCTCCCAGATAGGCTAACCGCTCCGGCCGCTCAGCGTGCCCGAAAAGCACGGTTTACACCGAGCCAAGACGCCCGGATAGGCTTTTTTCACAACAGTGGTAACAATTGACGTGTACCGGCCGTCCGGGCGTTACAGTTAGCTCCTGACTCTGTTGAGACGGCGGCGCGTGAAATGGCGGTCTGGAATTCGTAGCCGCTATTCCGGATCCGCATAGTAGCCGCGGCTCGGTGGGTGCTTGCCGTTTCCCGGGTGAGAGGTGCAGATACTGTGCGGTCCAGGCGAGACAGGACAGACAGCAGCGCGGTTCCCGGTGCCAGCTACCGGACTCCCGAGCTGGCAGGCACGCGACCAGCCGCCCGCACCGAACTGGCGGTGACGGCCCACCCGGGCTGGTCGGCGGCGCAGCCGACTCAGCCTGGCGGGATCACCGCCGGGCCGGGGAGCGCTGAGCCCGGCGGCGGGCCGCTCGCGGTCGGCGGGATGCCCCGGTCGGCCTTGCGCTCGCCGCTGAAGAACTGGCGGGTGCGGTCCCGGCTGCTGCTGCTGGTCCTGCTGCCCACGTTAGCCGCGGTGTTCCTGGGCGGGTTCAGCGTGCTCTCCTCGGCCCGCAGCGCGCAGGCCTTCCAGCGGGTGGAGCAGTTCTCCCGGCTAGGCCGCGGGATCACCAACCTGGTGCAGGCGCTGCAGGACGAGCGCGAGGACACCATCAGGTACATCACGATGGGCGCGCAGGGCGGCCGCGGCGCGGCCCACGGCACGGCCACGCCCGAGCTGGCCGTGCTCGCGCAGGATCACCGCAGCACCAACGCGCTGGCCGCCCGGGTGCGCAGCCTGGCCGGCGGCATCGGCCCGGCCTACCCGGCACTGGCCCAGCAGGAAGCCCGCGGCGCGATCACTGCCATCGCCGGGCTGCCCGCGCTGCGCAGCGTCGCGACCGGCTCGCAGATCCCGTCGCTGACCGTGATCCAGGAGTACGCGGCCACCATCAACCAGCTGATCGCGCTGGAGGACGAGATCGCGGCGGGCAGCAACGACGCGGCGCTGGCCGATACGGTCCGGGTCGTCGGGCTCATCTCCGCCGCCAAGGAAGAGGTGTCGCAGGAACAGGCCATCCTCACCTCGGCCCTCACCGCGGACCTGGTCGGCGCGGCCAAGCTCGGGCCGGGCCAGCTCAGCGCGATCAACGCCGCACAGGCCCAGCAGGCCGCGGATCTGGCCCAGTTCGGCCTCATCGCCACCGCCGCGCAGCGCCAGCTCTACAACAGTGCGCTGTCGTCGGCCCAGGCTGATCATGCCCAGGCGCAGGTCCAGCAGGCCATCACGCTGGCCCTGGAGGGCGGCTCCTCGACGGAAAACCCCGCCTTCACCAACGCCGCCAACGGGTCCACCTACCTGGTGGTCAGCCTGGACCGGGTGGAGCAGTCCCTCATGTCCTCGATCATCGGGCAGGTCGCTGGGCTGCGCGACCGGGCCATCGCGAGCGCCCTGCTGGAGGGCTTCGGCGTGCTGCTGATCCTGGTGCTGGCGCTGATCTTCACGGTGGCGGTCGGCCGGTCCATGACCCGGCCGCTGGCCCGGCTGCGGTCCGGTGCGCTCGAGGTGGCCGGGGTCCGGCTGCCAGAGACGGTCCGCCGGATGAGCGAAAGCGGCGCGGACACGCCGCCGGACATCGAGCCGATCGACGTGGATTCCACCGACGAGATCGGTGAGGTGGCCCGGGCGTTCGACCAGGTGCACCAGGAAGCGGTCCGGCTGGCCGCCAACGAGGCCGCGCTGCGCGGCAACGTCAACGCGATGTTCGTGAACCTGTCCCGGCGCAGCCAGTCGCTGGTGGAACGGCAGATCCGGCTGATCGACGACCTGGAACAGGGCGAGCAGGACCCGGAGCAGCTGGCCAACCTGTTCCAGATGGACCACCTGGCCACCCGGATGCGGCGCAACTCGGAGAACCTGCTGGTCCTGGCGGGCCACGAACTGTCCCGGCGGTGGAGCGAGCCGGTGGCGCTGGTAGACGTGCTGCGGGCCGCCGTGTCCGAGATCGAGCACTACGAGCGGGTCATCCCGAACATTCAGCCGGGCATCTCGGTCCGCGGCCAGGCCGTCAGCGACGTGGTGCACCTGCTGTCCGAACTGGCTGAGAACGCCACCGCGTTCTCCGCCGCGGAGACGCCGGTGAAGGTGTCCGGCTACTTGCTGAGCAGCGGCGGCGCCCTGGTCGACATCACCGACCAGGGCGTGGGTATGGGCGCCGACGAGACGGCGCACGCCAACTGGCGGCTGGACAACCCCCCGGTGGTGGATGTCGCGGTGTCCCGCCGGATGGGCCTGTTCGTGGTGGCCCGGCTGGCCGCCCGGCACGGCATCCGGGTCCGGCTCCGGCCCGGTCCGGCCGGCGGCCTCACCGCGCTGGTCTGGCTGCCCGATGAAGTGATCACCCGCGACAACGCCTCGTCCGTGCTGGGCCCGCACCCGTTCCAGCCACCGGCCGGCGGCACGGCCCGCTGGCTGGAGAACGGGCTGGCGGTCGGCGACCCGGGCGAGCGGGTGCCGGCCGGGTCCGGGCTGCCGCCGATGCGCCCGCTGCACTTCGAGCCCGGCCCGGAGGGCGGCGACGGGGCCACCGCCCCCACCGTGCCTGGCGCCAGCCCGGACCCCAGAGCCGTCCTCTCCGCGCCGGCCCCGGACACCCTGGACGCCACGGACCTCCTGGACGCCGCGGATCTCCTGGATGCCGCGGACACCGCGGCCGCTGGCCCGGAGATCCCCCGGCCGGGCGCCGCCGACGGCCATCCCCCAGCGGCCGGGGAGGCAGGCAGTCCCGGTGCCGCCTCCCCGGCGCACAGCGTGATCGTGCCGCCGGCCCCGGGCAACGGGCCGGAGCACCGGCTGCCGATCTATGAATCGGTGGAGTCCGACTGGTTCCGGCGCGGCCGCCCCGCGGCCACCGCCGCCACCGCGGCCACCGACCGGAACGGCGCCGGCCGAAACGGCTCTGGGCCGAACGGCTCCGGCCGGAACGGCGCCGAGCCGAACGGCAGCGACCGGAACGGCACGGACTGGCCAGGCGTGGACCGGGCGCGGGCGGACCGGGCCGCCGCGGCGGCCAGCCCGGAGCCCGCCTCGTGGACCTCGCCGGCCGACGCCGGCTGGCAGGCGGCCGAGGTGGCCTACTCGCCGGTCACCGCCGGCACCACCGTGGCTGGCCTGCCCAAACGGGTTCCCAAAGCGAACCTGGTGCCCGGCGCGGCGGGCCCCTCGCCGCTGTCCCACACGCTGCCACCGGTGCGCACCGCCGCGCAGACCAGAGACCGCCTGGCCAGCTTCCAGCAGGGCATCAGGAAGGCGCGCACGGCGGAACCAGACGAGGAGCCCACCGGCCCTAGGCCGAACCGAGAGGAGAACCCGTGAGCCCGCTGGCTGCTCCGGCGCACGACCTGAACTGGCTGATCACCAACTTCGCCGAGCGGGTGCCGGCGGTCGCCCACGCCATCGTGGTGTCAGCCGACGGCCTGCCGCTGGCCTTCTCGGCCGGGTTCCCGCAGGACCGGGCGGATCAGCTGGCCGCGGTGACCTCGGGCCTGATCAGCCTGACCCAGGGCGCGTCCCGGGTGTTCGAAGGCGGCCCGGTCACCCAGACCGTGGTCGAGATGCGCCAGGGCCTGCTGCTCGTGATGGCCATCAGCGACGGGTCCAGCCTGGCCGTGCTGTGCTCGTCGGACTGTGACATGGGCCTGGTGGCGTACGAGATGGCGCTCCTCGTGGAGCGGGTCGGGCAGGCGTTCACGCCACCGACCCGCAACGGGCTGCCGGAGGGCAGGTAACCCCGGTGCCGCGCAGCATGCCCGGACCGCCCCGGCTGGGAGGGGACACAGTGGATATCGCAGCAGCGCAGCCCCGGCAGGGCAGTCCGGCCGGCGACCCGATGATGTCGGTCAAGATCGTCGTGGCGGGCGGATTCGGTGTGGGCAAGACCACGTTCGTCGGAGCCGTCTCGGAGATCACCCCGCTGACCACCGAGGCGGTGCTGACCACGGCCAGCGCCAGCGTGGACGACCTGCGCCTGGTCCCGGACAAGACGGCCACCACGGTGGCCATGGACTTCGGCCGGGTCACCCTGGACGCCGGGCTCGCGCTGTACCTGTTCGGCACGCCGGGACAGCAGCGCTTCTGGTTCATGTGGGATGACCTCATCCAGGGAGCCATCGGCGCGGTGGTGCTGGTGGACACCCGCCGCCTGGCCGACTCGTTCCCGGCGGTCGACTACTTCGAGACGTCCGGCCTGCCGTTCCTGGTCGGCATCAACGGGTTTCACGGCGACTTCCCGCACGCCGCCCTCGACGTGGCCGAGGCGCTGTCGGTCAGCCCGGACGTGCCGGTCGTCCAGTGCGACGCGCGGCAGCGGAAATCGGTCAAGGCGACGCTGATGACTCTGGTCCAGCACGCCATGGCGGCGCGGCTGGGATCGTGAGGCCAGGCCGCGTCATGATGGCGGCATGGCACTGTGCACCGCATTCACTGAGTTGTTCGCCATGCGGCACCCGATCGCGCTGGCCCCGCTGGGCGGCACGGCCGGCGGCGCGCTGGCCGCGGCGGTCTGCAACGGCGGCGGGCTAGGGCTGCTCGGCGGCGGCAGCGGGGATCGGGCCTGGCTGGACCGCGAGCTGCCGATCCTGGCCGAACAAACCAGCCAGCCCTGGGGGGTCGGTTTCCAGAGCTGGGCGGTGGACGTCGGCACGGTCGAGCACGCCCTGGCGCACGGCCCGCGGGCGGTGATGCTGTCGTTCGGCGACCCGACCCCATTCGTGCCGTCCATCCGGCAGGCCGGCGTGGCACTGATCCTCCAGGTCACCGACCTGGCCGAGGCCACGCAGGCGGCGGCGCTCGGCGCCGACGTGATCGTCGCCCAGGGCACCGAAGCGGGTGGGCACGGCGCCCGGCGCGGCCGGTCCACGCTGCCGTTCGTGCCCGTCGTGGTGGACCTGGCCGCGCCCACCCCAGTGCTGGCCGCGGGCGGCATCGCCGATGGCCGGGGGCTGGCCGCGGCGCTGGCCCTGGGCGCCGCCGGCGCGCTGATCGGCACCCGGTTCCAGGCCACCGCCGAGTCGCTGGCCGATCCGGCCATCAAGAAGGCCATCGTGGACGGCTGCGGCGCGGACACCGAGCGGAGCATCGTGCTGGACATCGCCCGCGGCTCCCGCTGGCCCACCACGTACCCGGGCCGCACCCTCAGCCACCCGTTCCTCGACGAGTGGCGCGACCGGGAAGCCGAACTGGCCGCCGACCCCGCGGCCCGGCAGGCCTACCAGGACGCCGTGGCCCGCGGCGACCTGCCCCCGCTGCCGGTCTGGGCCGGCGAATGCGTCGACCTCATCACCGACCTGCCGCCCGCCGCCGATCTGGTGGCCGGCCTGGCCGGCCAGGCTGAGGACGTGCTGTCCCGCGCCGGACGCTGCTGAACGCCGGTACCCGCCACCCGCCGTCAGCGCAGCGAACCACCGTCAGCCCGGCGACCCCGGCCGGCGCGGCCACCCGCCGTCAGCGCAGCGACAGGATTATCTCCCGGGGTACGGACAGAGTGCCGGGCTGCCAGTCCAGGCGGCCCGCCAGCCGGGCCGCCGGGTAAGCGGCGAAGAAGGCGGCCAGCGCGGTGGCCAGCCAGACCCGGGTGAGCGCGGCGCCGGGACAGAAATGCGGGCCCGCCCCGAACGGGAGGCTGGGTGACGGGGGGGCGCTGGGGTCATGTGCGGCGGCGATCAGCGACGGCAGCACTACTGAGCCCGCGGTGACCAGCCCGCCGTCCAGCCAACTGTCCGCCAGCGCCACCCGCGGCAGCGCCACCGGGAACATGGCCCGGCGGGTCAGCAGCCGCGCCGCCACTAAGTCCCAGGTCCGTTCGCCGCGCAGGCACGACGCGACGACCTCGGGCCGCCGGGCCAGTTCGGTGAGGGCCACGGCAAGCACCGGGAGCACTGCGCCGAACCCGTTGCTGACCGTGCCGATGACGTGCACCACCTGGCCGGTGCTGAACCCGTCCAGCGCGTCGATGAGCTGAGAGATTAATCCCCCGTCCGGCCGGGCCCGCTTGGCCGCCACCATCTGCCGGTAATAGTCGTACAGGTCGGCCCAGGCCGCGGCGACCGCGGCCACCTCGGCCGAACTGGGCACCACCGCGAACGCGATCCGGGAGTATTCCAGCACCTCGTCCCAGTCCTGGCTGGGAATGCCCATGGCGTAGCAGACCGCGGCCGCGGTGAACGGCTCGGCGAAGCCGGTCAGCACGTCAGCCGTCGGCCGGCCGGCCAGGCCCGCGGCCAGCCCGGTGGCCAGCGCGTGCACGGCCGGCCGGGTCGCCTCGGCCGCGCTCCGGGTGAACAGCCCGTTGATCCGCTGCCGGTAGCTGCGTAACTCGGGTGGGTCCATGTTGAGCAGGCCGCCGTCCGGCGACTGCATCTCCGCCCCGGTCAGCGGGCAGCCGCGCAGCCCACCGGACGGGGTCACGCCCGCCATGCCGAAGTGCCTGCTGTCGGTCAGCGTGCGCAGCACGTCGACGCGGCGGCGCAGCACGAGCATCGGCGGGCCACCCGCCGGACGGAAGGCGGACTCACCGATAGCGCCGATCCGCAATACCGGCGGCGGGCCGCCGTCCGGCTCAGCCGAGAACGTCAGCACCGGAACCGCCGCGGGCTGCGCCGCGGTCAGCATGCGCGCTGCGGGCGCCGGGCAACCGGTCATCGCATTCCCGTCCACCAGTACACGTCAGGCCCCTCTCCTTGGCACCTGGACAATGGTGGGCCGCCGGCCATTGCCAGTTGCCCGATATGTCTACGCAGGAGACCTTCGGATATCAGCGGGATACCCGAAGGTTTCCTGGTTATGTGGACGCACGCCATACTCAGAATGGACGGAATGTGGCCAGTGCGGTTGTTGTCAAAGATCAAGAATGGACTGGGGCTATTACGCCCCGAATCGGGGTTTTAGCGGATTTCCCAAATCGGAAATTGCATCGGCAATTCGCCGTGCAATTTGCCGCAATCGCCTGGTCATGGCCATCTCACCTCCCCGGTGCAGCGGGGGTTGCCGGCGACCGGCTGGTGCGGTCCGGCCGGTGCTCACAGCATGACGGGCGGAACTTGACGAAAATATTGCAGTCTGCTTGATCGCTCAGTTAGCGCGAATCATGGGGCGCCCTGTGGCTAGCCCCACCATGAAGACGGGTGTGCTCGGCATTCCCCGGCAGATGCCCAGTTCGTAGCGTGGACGCCAGATGCAGCCAGCCACTGGAGGTCCCGATGATCGAGGCACGAGCCCTCGTCAAGCAGTACCGATCCACGCTCGCGGTGGACCACCTGAGCTTTGATATCCACCCCGGCACGGTGACTGGATTCCTCGGCCCGAACGGCGCGGGCAAGTCGACCACGATGCGCATGATCATGGGCCTGGACCGGCCGGACGCGGGGCAGGCCAGGATTGGCGGGAAGAGCTACGGCAACCTGCGCTGGCCGCTCCGCGAGGTGGGCGCGCTGCTCGAGGCGAAGGCGTTCCACCCGGGCCGCACCGCCCGCGCCCACCTGACCGCGCTCGCCGCCAGCAACGCGATCGGCCGGCCGCGGGTCGAGGAGATGCTCGCCATCACCGGCATCGAGAAGGCCGCGGACCGGCGCGCCGGCCAGTTCTCGCTCGGCATGTCCCAGCGGCTGGGCATCGCCGCCGCCTTGCTCGGCGACCCGGCGGTCCTGCTGCTCGACGAGCCGGTCAATGGCCTGGACCCCGAAGGCATCCGGTGGATCCGCAACCTGATGAAGCACCTGGCCGCGCAGGGCCGGACGGTCCTGGTCTCCAGCCATCTGATCAGCGAGATCGCGCACACCGCGGACGCGCTCATCGTGATCGGCCAGGGCCGGCTGCTCGCGCAGACCACGGTCGCCCACCTGTCCGCCCGCGGCGGCTCACTGGAAGAAGCGTTCTTCCAGCTGACCGGAGGCGGCACCGACTATCCAGGGAGCCGGTCATGACCACCACGACGCTCAGCCACCGCGACGCCAGCCACCGCTACGGTTTCCGCACCGTCGCCCAGATGGAGTGGCGCAAGCTCCGCACGGTCCGTTCCACCTGGTACGTCGTGGCCGTCTTCGCGGCGAGCATGATCGGCCTGGCCATGCTCGTGCTGAGCCATGAGAACTACGCGCAGATGTCCGCCGCCGACCGTGCGTCCTTCGACCCGACCCACGACTGCTTCATCGGGCTCCTGCTCGGCCAGTTGCTGCTCGGCGTCCTCGGCGTGCTCACGATCACGACCGAGTTCTCCTCCGGAATGATCCGCGCCACGTTCGCCGCCGCGCCCAGACGTCCGCTCGTGCTCGCCGCGAAGGCGGCGGTGCTCGGGGCCGTCACGCTGGCGGCGGGGGAGATCTCCGCCTTCGCGGCGTTCTTCGCCGGCCAGGCGATGCTGCAGGCCCCGGCCCCGCACGCCACGCTCGGCCAGCCCGGCGTGCTGCGCGCGGTGCTGATGGCCGGCGCCTACCCGGCGCTGATCGCGCTCATCGGCCTGGGCATCAGCGCGATCATCCGGCACACTGCGGGGGCCATCTGCGCCCTGGTCGGCCTGCTGTTCGTGCTGCCGCTGCTGTTTGCCCCGCTTAGCCCGTCGATCCAGAACACGGCGCAGAAGTTCCTGCCCCACCCGATGGCGGCGAACTCGCTGACCGCGGTCACCCCGGCCGCGCACATGCTGTCGCCCGGGCTGACGTTCGGCCTGCTGTGCGCGTATGCGATCGTCGCGCTCGCCGCCGGGGCCTGGGCACTCACCTCCCGTGACGCCTGAGAGCCGCGGGTGAATCCGGTCCCAGGCCATCGCCTGTGCGGTCCCGTAGCAGTCGTTGACCGGCACGGTCCGCGCGTCCGGCTCGCCCCGGGTCGCCGACTTAGGCTGGAGCCATGACCGAGTCGTTCCCCGCTGCGGTCCGGGGCTGGCGGCCCGGTGCCAGGTTCCTGGTCTGCACGGGGCGTCGCACGCTCGTGGAGTCGCTGTACCTGCTCGCCGCGCCGGTGATCGCCGCGGCTGGCCTGCTGCTAGTGCTCGGTGGCCTGTGCCTCGCAGCGGTCGGCCTGCTGTTGCCGGGCGGGGCGCGGGTCCCGGCCGGCGTGCTGGCGCCGGCCCGGTGGTTCGCCGACCTGGAACGGTGGCGGATCGCCAAGGTGCGCCCTCCGGCCGGGGCGGAGGGTGCGGCCCGGCGGCCGAGACCGGAGGAGACAGCCGCCGCGTCCGACCCGGGGCTGTGGCTGGACGCGGCGCACGCGGTGGTGATGTTCCCGGTCGCCCTGGTCACCTCAGTGCTGACGGCGCTGTGGTGGTTCGTCGGGCTCGGTGCCGGCACGGCCATGCTGCGCTACGAGTACACGTCCGCCGAGTCGCTGCGGCACATGCGGCCGATGACCCTGTACGCGGGCAGCACCCAGTCCCACATCGCCTTGAGCCTGGGGCTGACCTCACCGGCCGAGCGGACTGCCTTCGGGACCGCACTCGGCCTGCTGCTGCTGTGCACCCTGCCGCTGGTCACCCGGGCGTGCGTCGCCGCCCAGATCAGGCTGGGACAGGCGCTGCTGTCTGACGCGTCCGCGTTGCACCGCAGGATCAGCGGACTTGAGCAGGAGCGGGACACCGCCCGCGCGCAGACCGTCGCCGCAGTGACGGCCGAGGCGGCCGCGCTGCGCCGGCTCGAACGCGACATCCACGACGGGCCTCAGCAGCGACTGGTCCGCCTGGCGATGGATCTGGGCCGCGCCCAGCACCACCTCGACAGCAGGCCGGAGGCGGTCAGCGAGGCGCTCGCCGACGCGATCGTCCAGACCCAGGAAGCGCTGGACGAGCTACGGGCCCTGTCGCGTGGCATCGCCCCGCCGATCCTCGTCGACCGCGGCCTGCGCGAGGCGCTCACCGCCCTGGCCGCGCGTTCCACCATCCCCGTTGAGCTCGATGCCAGCCCGCTGAACCGCCGACTGGACCCGGCCGTGGAGTCGGCCGCGTATTTCGTGATCGCCGAGGCTCTGACCAACGCGGCCAAGCACAGCCACGCCCACCGTTGCGCGATCGGACTGCGCCACACGGAGGGAACGTTGCGGGCCTGGGTGACGGACGACGGAGTGGGCGGCGCGGCACTGGACAAGGGACACGGACTGCTGGGCCTGGACGACCGGCTGCACGCGGTCGGCGGCCGGCTGCGGGTCGCCAGTCCTTACGGCGGCCCGACCACGATCACCGCGGAACTGCCGTGCTGCTGACCCCGGACGAATCAGCGCCCGGGCCACCGCCGGACCGCGCGGCCCGCGGCCGGCTGCGGATCGTCGTGGCTGACGATGCGGTACTGCTGCGCGAGGGCCTCGTCCGCCTGCTCGCCGAAGACGGTCACCAGGTGGTGGCCGCTATCGGTGATGGCCCCGCCCTGGTCGAGGCGGTGCTCAGACACCGCCCGGACGTGTCGGTGGTCGACGTGCGGATGCCGCCCACCCACACGGACGAGGGCCTGCGCGCGGCGATCACCGCCCGCTCGCACCTGCCCGGCGCCCCCATGCTGGTGCTCAGCCAGTATGTGGAGGCGTCCTACGCCGCCGATCTGCTCGCGGACGGCTCCGGCGCGGTCGGCTACCTGCTGAAGGACCGGGTCGCCAGGGTCGAGGAGTTCCTGGACGCCCTGCACCGGGTCGCCCGCGGCGCGACGGTGCTCGACCCGCAGGTCATTAGCCAGTTGCTGGCCGGGCAGCGCCGGGACAACGCCCTGGGGGCGCTGACCGCGCGTGAACGGCAACTCCTGGCATTGATGGCCGAGGGCCATTCCAACACGGCAATCGCCCAGCGACTGGTGATCTCCGCCAGCGCGGTGGAAAAACACATCAGCAACGTCTTCGCCAAACTCAGCCTGCCGCCCGACGACGCCCAGCACCGCCGGGTACTCGCCGTCCTCACCTACCTCAGGGCCTGACCGCGGCACCCGCTCGCCCGGCGGCCCGGCATCGGAGTGGGGCAATTTACGTAGCCGAAACTCATGACGGTGGGCGATCCGTGCCCAGTGCTGCCGTTCCTAGCCTTGTCCAATGTCACCGGCGGCGATAGCGCCGGGTTCGCAAGGGGGGCCGGGTGGAGATTGACGAGGTTGCGGCACGCCTGCTGAAGCAGTACTGGGCCGTGCTGGTGGTCTGCGTGGTGGTGCCCCTGATCGCGATCTCCTACCTCACCGCGAAACAATCCGCGCTGTACGCCGCATCGGCCCGGATCATCACCGGGAACGAGGTCCCGCAGACCAGCGCGGCGGCAGACGCCGTGGCCAACCAGGTTCAGGCCATCGCTACCGGCCGGTCGGCCGTCACCCAGGCGCTACAGGCAGCCGGGGCGCAGCGGAACCTGAGCAACTTCATCAGCAACGACATCACGGTCAGCGGGCTCGGCAGTTCGCAGGTCATCGACCTCACCGTCACCGACCGCAGCCCGCAGGTCGCCCAGCAGGTCGCCCGGGTGCTCTCCGCCGGGGTCGTCCGCTCCATCAACAACGTGGGGCAGAGCGGGCTCCGGGCCGCGCTGGCCGCCAACGACCACGAAATCGTCCGGCTCTCCCAGCAGCGAGCCGACTTGGCGACGAAGGCGGCGGCGCAGCCACAGAACCAGCAACTGCAAGCCGAGATGGCCGGCATCGACGAGGTGATCGCGAACTTCACCGGTGACCGGAGCCGGTTGCTGATCCAGGCGGGCACCCTTGGCCTAGCGACCGTCATCGACCAGCCCGCCCTGCCGGCCCGGCCGGAGTCCAAGGCGTCCGCGCAAAAGCTGGGGCTGGCCGCGCTGCTCGGACTGGCCGCCGGGATTCTCATCGTCTCGGTGGCCGAGATCGTGCGGCCGACGGTGCCGGGAAGCCGGCGGGTCAGCCGGCGGCTCGGGGTGCCCACGCTGGGCCAGCTGGGCAATGCCGACCTGACCGGGGCGGGCACGCCATCCGTGCGCGAGATGGCCCTGCGGCTCCGGCTCGTGGCCGCGCATGCGGGCCTGCGCAGCATCGCCTTGGTCGACGTCGACGGGAAGCGGGACCTCGGCCCGCTGGCGGCCGCGCTGACCCAGTCCGTGCGGATCTCCGCCGCTGATGGCGCGCTTGGTCACCCGGGCCTGGACGCCGACCGCACCGGGAACCAGCAGTGGACCGGCACCGGCGCGGGAGCATCGGCCGGGCCCGGTCCAGGTCTGCTGGTGCAGCCACGCGCGCTAGCCACCGACAATTCGACGCTGCACATCTACCCACTGGCGCAGATGAAGCAGGTGGCCGAGACGACGCACGTCGGCATCGTCGTGCTGTCCGGCCCCGTCGCCCGGGTGTCTCTCATCACCGCACTGCACGACCTGGCCGAGTCCTCCGGCTGGCCGATCGTCGGAGTCATCGGCGTTCCCCGGATGCGCCGCTGGTGGCGGGCCCGGTGGGCGGCCAGGGTGACCGAGCCGGCCAGCGGTGCGGTCCACCCGGCGGGACGCGGCGCAGAAGGTCCCGGCCAGTGAGTGGCCCGGCCAACGCGGTGCCGTTCGCCCGGGTGGAGATCGTGCCGGAAGCTCAGCAGGCGGCGTTGCGCGTGCTGCGTTCTGGGTGGATCACGATGGGCCCGGAGACCCTGGCGTTCGAGCGCGAGCTGGCCAGTTACCTCGGTGCCCGGCAGGTGGTCGCGGTCGCCTCGGGCACAGCGGCCATCGAGATCGCACTGCGCGCGCTGCATTTGCCGCCCGGGGCGGTCGTGCTCACTCCGAGCCTCACGTTCTGTGGTGCCGTGGCCGCCATCGTGCAGGCTGGCCTGCGTCCAGCCTTGGTGGATGTGGATGCGGGAACGCTACTGCCCACGTGGGCCACGGTGGCCGCGGCGGTCCGCCGGGTGGGCCGCCCGGACGCCATGGTCGTGCAGCACATGGCCGGCCACCCCGCCGACGTGCCGGAACTGGCCGAGGCCGCCGGGCTGCCCACGGACCGGGTCGTGGAGGACGCGGCGCACGGGATCGGTGCCCAGCTGCGCGGGATCCCGGTCGGCGGCACATCGCACGCGGCCTGCTTCAGCTTCTACGCGACCAAGAACCTGCCCATCGGGGAGGGCGGTGCTATCGCCACCGATGACGACAAGCTGGCTGGCCAGGCTCGGGTGGCGCGGCTGCATGGGATGAGCCAGGATGCCTGGCGGCGCTATCTCCCCGGCGCTGGCTGGCGTTATGACGTCGCCGAGCCCGGCCTGAAGGCGAACCTCACCGACGTCCAGGCCGCGATCGGCCGGGCCCAGCTGGCCCGCCTGCCCGCCTGGCAGCTGCGCCGGGCTGAGCTGGCCGCCGCCTACGACGCAGCCCTGGCTGGTGTGCCCGGGCTGGCGTTGCCGCAGCGGCCAGCCCAGGGGCGGCACGCCTGGCATCTCTATCAGGTGCGGGTCAGACCCGGCGGCGCGGTGCCGCGTGATCAGGTCATCGACTCGCTCGCCCGGCAAGGTATCGGCACGTCCGTGCACTTCATCCCCGTCCACCAGCTGTCTGCCTACCGGCGGATCCTCGGCCCCGGGGAATGCCGCTCGGTGCCGGTCACCGACCAGGTGACCGATGAGCTGATCTCGCTGCCGATGTACCCCCGCCTCACCGAGGCCGAGATCGAGCGCGTCGCCCATGCCCTCCTCGCCATTACTGGGTGCGCGATAGCGGTCTGACTGATGACTCAACCAGGGGGGAGCGGAAGTCGATGAGCTTGCCAGGCATCCGGCACACCACCAATGCGGAGGGGCTGCGGACGCTTATTGTCGGTGCGGGCGAGGCTGGCCGCACGCTGGCCAAGGCGCTGCGGCGCAGCCCGAACTACGGGCTCGCACCCATCGGATTCCTCGATGACGCGCACGCCCTGACCCGCGCCTTGGGCCTGCCGGTCTACCGGCCGATCCAGGCGCTGCCCGAGGTGGCCCGGACGCTCCGCGCCGATGCCTGCGTGGTCGCCATCCCCGCGCTGCCCGCACGGCGGCTCGCGGAGATCGTGGACACGGCCCGGGCCGGCGGCCTGCACGTCCGCTATCTGCCATCGTTCCTGGCCGCGGTGGAACGCGACGCCCGCCTGTCCGACCTGCGCCAGCTGCGGGTAGAAAGCCTGCTGGGGCGGCGCGAGGTACACGTGGTCAGCCAGAAGGCGGCCACCTTGATCTCGGGCCGGCGGGTTCTGGTCACCGGGGCAGGCGGGTCGATCGGCAGCGAGTTGTGCCGCCAGATCCGGGGCTTCGGGCCGACCCGGCTGTACCTGCTCGATCATGACGAATCCAACCTGCACCGGCTCCAGCTCGAGATCACCGGGAACGGCCTGCTGGACAGCGACGAGATCATCATCGCGGATATCCGGGATCAGCGGCGGATTGACCAGGTGTTCGCGGCGACCCGGCCGGAGCTGGTGTTCCATGCCGCGGCGCATAAGCATCTGCCGCTGCTCGAGCGGCACGCTTGCGAGGCCGTCAAGTCGAACGTGCACGGCACGCAGAACGTGGTCCAGGCCGCTGTCCAGTACGGCAGCAGCCGCTTCGTGCTCATCTCCACCGACAAGGCAGCCGACCCGGCCTCGGTGCTAGGCGCGTCTAAGCGACTGGCCGAGCTGGTCGTCCAGCGGGAGGCCGGCGGGCCGGTCACGCTGGCCTCGGTCCGCTTCGGCAACGTCCTGGGCAGCCGGGGGTCGTTCCTGTCCGTGCTGGCCGATCAGATCGCCCGCGACGAGCCGGTCACCGTGACCCACCCGGACGTCACCCGGTTCTTCATGACGGTGGAAGAGGCTGTCGGACTCGTCCTGGAGACGGCGGCCATGGCCGAATACGCCGAGACATTCGTCCTCGACATGGGCAAGCCGGTGCCGATCGTAAGCCTGGTCCGCAACTACGCGCGACAGCTGAGGCTACCGGAAATCGAGATCCGCTACACCGGGTTGCGGCCCGGCGAGAAGCTGTCCGAAAAGGTGTTCTCGGACACCGAGGAACGGGTGCGCAGCGCGCACTCCAAGATCTGGGCGACCCGGAGAGCGGAGCCGGTAGCCGATTTCGAGCTGCTCCTAGCCGACCTGTACGAGGCGGCCGACGAAGGAGATTCAGCGCGCGCCAAAGAACTCATGCGGCAACTGGTGCCGGAGTACGCCCCGTCCGACCGTCCGGAGACTCCAGTCAGCGTCGGCGCCCCGTATCCGGACGACTTCTGATGCGCGCGCTGACCACAGCTGGCGAACGTGTCGGCATCGACTGCGCCGTGCCGAGGCTGCTGGCCCTGCTGGCCGCCGGTACCGGCGGTGAGCTGGCCGAGGCGACGGCCACCGACCCGGCCGTGCACCTGGAGGTGCAGGCCAGCAGCCAGCCATTCAGCCAGGACGGCTGCATCCTGATCGCCCGTGGTGTCTGGGTGAACCCCCACTCCGCCCTCATCGCGGACGCATGCTCCTCGGGGTTCGACCTGCGTGTCGAGCCCCGAGGCAGCATGATCCAGGTCACCGCGCGCTACCGGCCCAGGCGGGCCACCCGCGCCGCCAACGTGCTGCTGGCGTCGCGGTTCCGGCTGCTGGCCACCCAGACCCTGGTGCACTACCCCGCGTTGTGGTGGGCGTCGCTGCGCGGCCGGGTCCCGCTGCACGTCTCCGTGACGTCCGGCACCGGTGGCGTGACCATGATCGCCGGGCCCAGTGGGGTCGGGAAATCCACCCTGCTGGCGGCCGGGCTGCCGCAGGGCGAGATCGCGACCGCGGACAATGTCTGCGCGTGCGACGGGCACACTGCCTACGGGCTGGTGGAACCGCTCCGGGTACCGGACGGCCCGGGCCGCACGGGCGGCCCGGCCGCGCCGCACGGCCGGACCGAGGTTCCGCTGGCCGGGCGGGTGCCCGCCCTGGACCCGGACCGGCTGGTCGTGCTGCGCCGCGCTGCCGCCGGGGAAGGGCCCGGCATCCGCCCGCTGTCCGCGGCGGAGGCCGCACGCGAACTGGTCGCTGGCACGTACATGGCCGGCGAGCTGCGCCGGTTCTGGCCGTTCGCGGCCACCCTCGCGCTGGCCACCGGGCTAGGGCCAGCACATCCCGATGTGAGTGGTGTGGCGACCGCGCTGGCCGCCCGGCTGCCCTGCCTGGAGATCCGGGTCGCAGCCGGCTCGGTCGCCCCCATCGGCGAGCTGCTCCAGCTGGCAGGTGCCCGATGAGTCGGCTGGCCGTGGCCGTCGTGGTCACCCGCTTGCAGGCCGGCGCGGGCGGGGTGGCTCTGCGCGGGGCACTCGCGGTTGACCCGGAGGGCTACGACGTCACGATCATCGCGGGCGGCACCGACGGCACCGCCGACGCCGACGGCAGCGGCGACCAGCTGCTCGACCACGCCGCCGCCGCGGGCCTGCGCGTGGTCCGCGTGCCCGGACTCGTCTCGCCGATATCGCCCCGCCGGGACACCCGGGCGCTGCGCCTGCTCACCGACCATCTGGCGGGCGTGGGCTACGACGTGGTGCACACGCACAGCGCCAAGGCTGGCGCCCTCGGCCGGCTGGCCGCGGAGCGGGCCGGCACGCCCCGCGTGGTGCACACGTTCCATGGCTTCCCGTTCCACGAGTTCCAGTCCCGCGGCCGCCGGGCCGGATACGTCGCTATCGAGCGCTACCTGGGCCGGCGGACCGACGTGTTCCTGGCCGTGGGCGGCGCGGTCGCGGCCGAGGCGGTGCGGCGGGGCATCGCCGCGCCCGACCGGGTCCGGGTCATCAACCCGGCGATCAGCTGGCCGGCCAGCCCGGCCCGCCCGGCCGACCGGGCTACCGCGCGCAGGCGGCTCGCGATCCCGGTGGGCTGCAGCGTGGTGGGCACGGTGGGCCGGGTCGATTACCAGAAGGCCCCGGAGTCCTTCGTGGACGCGGTGGCCGCGCTGGACCGGCCGGACGTGTACGCGGTCTGGATTGGGGACGGCCCACTGCGCCGCGACATGGAGCGCCGGGCGGACCGCCGGGGCCTGCGGGACCGCTTCCGGTGCGTCGGCCATCGCGACGACGTGCCCGGCCTGCTGCCCGGGCTCGATGTGTTCGTCATGGCCAGCCGGTACGAAGGGCTGCCGTGTGCGGTGGCCGAGGCGATGACCGCGGGCCTGCCGGTCGTGGCGACGGCGGTGAACGCGGTCCCGGACGTCGTGCTGCCCGGCGAGACCGGCCTGCTGGCCAGCCCGCAGCGGCCGCAGCAGCTGGCCACGGCCATCAGGTACATGCTCGACGAGCCCGCCGAGGCGGCGCGGATGGCCGCGGCCGGACAGCGGCTGATCGGTGACCGGTTCACCGCCGACGCGCTCGGCGCCGTGCTGGACGCCGCCTACCAAACCGGGCCCAGCCGCCCGCCTCACCCCCGCGGCTACGTTCCCCTCGCCCGACCCGCGTGATGACCCGGAGGACTCACATGGACGTCACCTTGATCACCCGGGAGGCGGACAACGATGGCCACCCGGGCCCCCGGGTGTTCGACAGCGAACAGATACCCGCCGCCGAGGGGGCCCTGGCCGACCTGCGGGACACCGTAGCTGGCGCCGACCTGGCCGCCCCGCCGGTCGTGCTGCCGGACTTCCACCACAAGTCCAACATGGAACTGCCCTCGTCAGTAGCGGTGGCGACGCGCAGCTCCATCCGGCCCACCTTGACCAGCGCCTCGGTGAATTGCGGCATGGCGCTGATCGCGCTGAACTCGGCGCGCCCGGGCCCGGCCGGCATCGACGAGTTCTACCGCCGGGTCCGCGAGCGTTACCCGTACCCGCCGGGCTTGAGCACCCAGCTGTCCGCTCCGGATGTGCTCTGCTGCGCACGCGACGGCGGCGCGTTCGCGGCGCAGCGCTTCGGCGCCGAGGCATCGATCCTGCACCGGGTGGAAGAGTCCGGGCGCCTCGACCTCGACCGGTACGACGGCGCCGACCGGCTCCGGCGCGAACTGCCCGGTCTGATCCTGCATCTGGCCCGGCTGAGATTCGGCATGGTCGGCCCGACCAACCACTTCATCGAACTGCAGGAGGTCGAGGAGGTCTTCGAGCCGGACACCGCGGCCAAGCTGGGGGTGGCCGCCGGGCAGCTGACCCTGCAGTATCACGCTGGCGGCGGCGTGTTCCCCGGTGCGGTCGGGGCGATGTTCGGCCGCCGGAAGCATTACCCCAGGCAGATCCGCGCGGCCATGTCGGTGGTGAAGCCGCTCTACCACGGCCGGTCGGCCCGGTCACTGGCCCAGCTCAGGCAGCGCTACCAGCTCTACTTCGCGGGCGGCTGCCCGCCGGTCCCGCTGGACAGCGACGAGGGCCGGCGGCTGATGCTGGCCAACGCGGCCGCGATGAACTATGGCTTCGCGTTCCGGATCGCCGTCTACGCCGGGCTGCGCCAGATCGCCGCCGATGTCTTCGGCGGTCCGCCGGGGCAGCTGGTGGTGGACTCCCCGCACAACTCGATTTACGAGGAGGAGGTCGGCGGCGAGCCGGCCGTGGTGCACCGGCACAACTCGTGCCGGGCCTACCCGGCGGAACTCATGCCGCCGGGAACCACGTTCGCCGAGACCGGCCAGGCGGTGCTGGTCCCGGGGACCCACCAGACCTCGTCCTACCTGTGCGTGGCCGGCGGATCAGCCGGCGCGCTCTATTCCGCCTGCCATGGCGCGGGCACCGTGGTCAGCGACTTCGCCCGCCGCGGGATCTCCCAGCCGGACCCACGGCAGCGCGCCACCCGGCGCTTCCGCTACGACGGCGCCGCCCCCACCAGCGCCGCGCATTTCGACGACAAGGGCGTGAACGAAGTTCTCGGCGTGCTGGTCCGGGGCGGGCTCGTCCGGCCGGTCGCCAGAATGCGCCCGTTCGCAGTTCTGCACTAGGGAGAACCGTGACTGCACCATGGACCACTCCGGGACAGCGCTGGCGGCTGCTGGCGCCGACCGGGGCGATGGCCGTAAGCGTCCCGCCGGGGCTGCGGCCCGTCCGCCGTACCGCGGCGGAACTGCGCGCCCTGCCCGCCGGGACCCCGGTCGTGCTGCTGGATCACCGCCGCGGCGGGCGGCGGCGGGCCCGCCGGATCGCTGCTACCGGCGCGATCGTGGTCGACCGGGAGTACGTCGCGCTCCCGTCGCTGCGCCGGGCCATCCTGCTGGTCGAGGACACGGCCGATGCGCTGCGCTGGGCCTGCCACTCGCTGCTGTCCCCGCCGCCCGGCGTCACCTGGACGCATGCCCCGATCCACACGGCGATCGCGCTGCTGCGCCGGCGTCCCGGGGCCGCGGCCGCGCTGGCCGCCGGGCGAGTCGTGGTCGGGCGGACGCCATGACGGCCCGGGCCATCTCGTTCCGGCTGCCCCGACCCGGCGCACAGCCGTCCAGGGCACGGCCGCCCGCGGCGGACCTGCGCGCGCTGCTGAGCACCCAGGGCAGCCGGGCCGTCCTGCTCGACGCGTCCCGCGACCCCAACGCCAGCCTGACCGTGCTGGTGACGGCGCCCGGCGGGGTGACGCCCTGCCTGGCGGTGAAGGTAGCCACCACACCGGCCGCGGCCGACCTGCTCGCGCGGGAGGCCGACTTCCTGGTCCGGCTGGCCCGCCACGGGCTGCGCCTGGTCGGCCCGACGGTGCCCCGGCCGGCCGGCCGGTTCGAGGCGGACGGATTGCTAGCCGTCGCCAGCTCCGTGCTGCCTGGCGTGCCGATGCGGGCGGGTTACCACGCCTTCCGCCATCTGGCCCGGCCCGCCGCGGTCCACGCCGACTTCACCGCGGCAGGCACCTGGCTCGCGGCGCTGCACGCCGACAGCGCGGCCGCGGCCGCGCCGATCGCGCTGCTCGACGGGATGGCCGAGCGGATCGCGGCGCGCTGGCCCGGCGACCAGCGCGCGGCTGCGCTCGCCGAGCAGCTTGGGCCGCTGGCTGCACGCCTGGCGTCCGCCCGCACCCCGCGAACCGTGGTGCATGGCGATTTCTGGGCCGGCAATCTGTTGTTGACCGGCGGCACCGTCACCGGCGTCGTCGATTGGGCCGCCGGTGAACTGGCCGCCGAGCCGCTGCGCGATGTCGCCCGGTTCGCGCTGAGCTACGCCCTGTACCTGGACCGGCATACCCGTCCGGGCCACCGGGTTGCTGGGCATCCCGGGCTGCGGGCCAGCGGCTGGGGTGCCGGGATCGAGTACGCGATCATCAGCCGGGGCTGGTTCGGCGCGCTCGTCCGCGGCTTCGTCGGCAGCGCGCTGGCCCGGCTGGGGGCCGGCCCGGAGTTGTGCCGCGATGTGCTGCTCGCCGGGCTGGCTGAGGTCGCGGCCACCGCCGACCACCCCGATTTCGCGGCCCGCCACCGCGATCTGCTGCTGCGGTTGGTCAGTGAGGTGTCCCAGTGACCGCACTGACCACTCCCCCGGCTCCGCTGCTTCCCCCGGTGGAAGTAGCGGAGCAGCCGTCCCGGATTCGGCCGCCCCGCCCGGCTCCGGGCAGGCGGCGCGACGTGGTCAAGGTGGTACTGGTCGCCGCGATCGCCTCGCTGCCGTTCCTGGTCCCGGCGGGCCTCGGCAATACCGCGCCGTCCGACGTGTTCCTGGCCGCGGCCATCTTCATCAGCGCGCTCTGGTTCTCCAGCCGCCGCCAGCCCATGCGGTTCCCCTACCTGTTCCCCATCGGGTTGTCGATCCTCGCCGGGGCGCTAGCCAGCACGGTCGCCTACTCGGATGCCTACGTGAGCGTCGGCGGCGGCTTGGTCACCCTGATCCAGGACGCGTTCCTGCTGGCCTGGGCGATCACAATCGCCAACCTCGGCCGTGATCCCGCACTGCTGAGAACCGTCACCCGGGCCTGGGCGATCAGCGTCACGTGCTGGGCCGCCCTCATGATCATCGGGGTGTTCGGGCATATCGACGTGCTGTCCGGCGAGACCGCCAGGAACGGTGTCCGGGCCGCGTTCACGCTGGCCGACCCGAACCTGGCGGCCAACTACTTCATCTGCTCGCTGCTGGTGCTGCGGGCCGCGCGGTATCCACGGCGGCGGCTGCTCAGGTGGCTCTGCTGCGCGGTCATCGTGACCGCCATCGTGCTCACCGGCTCGAACGGCGGTGTGCTGGTGCTAGTGATCACCACCGTGCTCGGCGCCCTGTTCACCCTGGCCCGGCGGCACGGCGCGGCGCCGGCCGTCATCGTCGCGAGCGCACTGGTCCTGGCCGCGGTAGCTATCGCCCCGCACGTGCATATACAGCGCATCGTGCAGCAGGCCCAGGCCAGCTCACAACTGCTGAAGGACTCGATCGGCCGCCAGGCCGAGAGCAGCGGTTCCCGCAGCACGATCCTGTCCGAAACGGAACGGCTGTACTTCACCGGCGATACCCCGTTCGGCATCGGGCCGGGCGGCACCAAGGACGCGTTCCAGGCGCATCAGTACGGCTACGTCAAGATGGCCCACGACGATTACACCGCCGCCCCGGTGGAGCGTGGTGTCCTCGGCGGCGCCGCCCTGATCTGCCTGCTCGTCATCGTGGCCGCCCGCTGCCGCCGGATCGCCACCCGCCCGTTGCGGCCCAAGTACGCCGACATCTTCCCCCGCCCCGAACTGCTCGGCGCCGCCGTGATCGGCATGTTCCTGTCCGCGATGTTCTATCAGGTCCTGCACTTCCGGCACCTGTGGGCGCTGCTCGGCATCATAGCGGCGGTCGACCTGTGGGGCTGGCGGGAGCAGGGCCGCCGCAGACCGGCCGGGGCCGGGCAGGAGGCGGCGCGATGAAGCGGATCACCGCCCGGCTGGCCCGCTACGTGCCGCCCGTGCTGACCGCCAATGTGGCCGCCCGGATAGTCGCACTGCTCGCGCTGACCGCCGCGACCATCCTGGTGGCGCACGCGGGCGGGCCCAAACTACTCGGTGAACTGACCCTGCTCCGGGTCCTTCCTGGCCTGGCCGGGGTGCTGGTTTCCTGCGGCCTGCCCAGCGCCGCACCCTACTTCCTGGCCAGCCGGGAGTACGCGACCCTGCCCCGGCTGCGGTCCACCCTGTTCGCGCTGACCCTGGCCGGTGCGCTGGCCGCGAGTGCCTGCTGGCTTATCCTGAGCCCGCTGCTGCACTGGCTGTTCTTCCGCCCGTGGCATATCGGCGTCGTGCTGGCCGCCGCCGTCCCGGTGTTCTCCCAGCTGTGGGTGGCCGCGGGCAAGGCCTTCCTGCAAGGCGAGAACGACATGCGCGCGGCCAACATAGCGATCGGCGCTGAGGAGGCCGCGTTCCTGCCGGTGTACCTGGCGCTGCTGCCCTTCCTGCACGGCACCGCCTTGCTCATGACCGCGCTGGTCGGGGCCGACGTGCTGGTCACTGCGGGCATCGCGGTCCGGCTCGCGCGGCGTGGCTTCCTGCGCGGCTGGCAGCGGCCGGACCGCCGGCTGGGCGCGGAAATCTGCCGCTACGGTCTGCGTGGCCAGGTGGGCGGCATGCTTTCGCTCATCAACCTGCGGCTCGACGTGGTGATCCTCGGCGCGCTGGTCGGTCCGGGCACCCTGGGCGTGTACGCGGTCGCCTCCAAGTACGCCGAACTGCTCCGGCTGCCCGGACTGGCCGTCACCTACGTGCTCTACCCACGGCTGGCCGTGCGCGATCGTGCCGCGGCCAGCCGGGATGTCGCCGCGCTGATGCCGCGCGCCTTCGTACTGACCGTCCTGGCGGCGATCCCGCTGGCCGCCGGAGTTCCGCTGCTGCCCCTGGTCTACGGGCCCGAATTCGCCGGCGCCATGCTGCCTGCCTACATCCTGCTATTCGGGCTCATCGGCGAGGGAGTGGCCGGCCTGGTCAGCGCCTACCTGTACGGCGTGGGCCGCCCGGGAGCGAACTCCATCGCCCTCGGCGTGTCGGTAGTCGTCACCGTCGGCCTCGACCTGGCCCTCATCCCCCACTACCACGCGGTCGGTGCCGCGGTCGCCTCGGCCGCCGCCTACCTGACCAGCAGTGCCGCACTCCTCGTCTGCTACTTCGCCGTCCGCAATCTGGTACCCGTGCCCCGGCCCAAGGCCGCGAGCGCGCTGGAGGCTCCATCATGATCGGCCACTATCGCCACCGGTCCGCGTGGTCCGTCATTGCTGCCGCGGCCGGCACCGCCATCGCGGTGGCCGCGGCCGGGTGCGGCGGCGCCGGGACCCAGCCGGGTCACCCCTCCCTGGCGCCGCCCACCCGGGCCGTCCCGTCGGCTTCTCCGCTCGCGCCGCTGGCCGTCTACCGGAACGCGGTGCACGTGGCGGCCCGGGATCACCTGCGGGTGTGGATCGAGGCCGACATGGTGCAGCGGTGGCAGCAGGGAAAGGCCTCGTTCCGCGCGGCGGTCAGCCAGGTCGCCGCGCTGGCCAAACTGCCCGGCGTCGTCGGCATCAAGATCGCGGACGAGCTTGGCTACAACGACGGCATGAACAGCGCCGGCGAAATCAGGCAGTTCCTGTCGGACACCGCGACGACCCTACATGCGGCCGCGCCGCACAAGCTGCTCCTGGCCGACATGGTGGTACCGGAACTGGGCTGCCTGCCGGACCATCAGCCTGCCCTCGCCCCCGCGCTGGCCTGCGGCGCGGCGGCGCAAGCCCGCTTCCCGGCACTAGCCCTCCCGGCGGTCACCAGCTACCTGCGGATGCACGCGATCGATGTGCTCGATCTCAGCACCGGGCTGCTGTCGGACAGCACGTATGCCAGTTGGGGAACGACCTCCGATACGGCGCAGGTCGCGGCCTGGCAGCAGGTCAGCCGTCTCGGCTGGCCCGCCCTGGTCCGGCTGCAGGCCCGCAAGGCGCTCGCCCACCCGGGCCGCTACGACAGCACCTCGGCTCAGGCCGCGACGGACGTGCGGCTGTTCGTGGACATCCCGCTCGCCTACGGCGCGCGCGCCGTGGATATCTGGACCTGGCACCAGGAGTACGACGGCGCGATGTACCAGCTGATGAACCCGGGGATGCGGCCGAACGCGCTGTGGGATCAACTGGCCCAGCAGCGCCGCGCGGGCCATGTGCTGTTCACCCACATGAGCCCGCACTCGGTCGCGTCCGGGGTGGACCGGGATCTGGCGACGATCGCGACCGTCTTCGCCGACATTTTCCTGCCGGCGGGTACCGGATGAGCGGCGACTCGATCCGGATCACCCATCTCGGCCACGCCGGGCTCCGGGTCGACGGCGCCGACCTGCGGTTGCTGATGGATCCGTGGCTGTCCGAGCGGGGCGCCTTCCAGGCCGCCTGGCACCAGTTCCCGGCCAACGCTCATCTCGACCGCGCTGTCCTGCTGGACTGCGGGTACGTCACGGTCTCGCACGAGCACCTGGACCACATGGACCTGTCCGTGCTGACCAGCCTGCCGGTGACCGCGACCGTGCTGATTCCGCGCTACCCGTCACCGAACTTCCGCGATCGCCTGGCTGCGGCCGGCGTGGCCAACGTCATCGAGGTGCCTGCTTGGCACAGGTTCCAGCTCAATGAGCGCGGCGACTGGCTGACGTTCATCACCGAGCAGTCGCCGATGTGCCATGACGCGGCCGTCCTGGTGTCGGCCGGCGGCGCCGCCCTGCTGCACGGCAACGACGCCCGGCTCACCGTTGGTCAGGTGCGCCGCGCGGCCCTGGAGTGCGGTGGCCGCCTCGACGTGCTGGCCGTGCAGATGGCCAGTGCCACCTGGCATCCGATCTGCTACGAGTACCCGCCAGAGCAAATCCGGCAGATCGGTACGGCCAAGCGCGCAGGCAAGTTCCGGGCAGTTGCGCGGCTGGTCCGGATGGTGCGGCCGGAGTTGGTGGTTCCCTTCGCCGGGCCGATGTGCTTCCTCGACCCCGAGATCCAGCAGCACAACCGCTGGCTGAAGCCACCCGGCCTGTTCCCCGATCAGAAACAGGCGGCCGATTTCCTGTCCGGCCGGCTGCCTGGGCAGCGTGTGGGCCTGTGGCTGCCCGGTGACGAGTACGACCCGCTGCGGCGGCGGCACGTCGCCGACGAGCACTGGCACGACTTCGACTTCGCTGACACCGATGAGTACCTGGACGGGTACGCCCGCACCCGCCGGCCCACGATCGATGCGGTACGTGCGGACTTCCCGGCGCCCAGCGCAGATCTTCGGGACGCGTTCGTCGAGCACTTCCGGCGGCTCGGCGAGATGAGCCCGTACTTCCTTGATCGCATCGACATGACCGTGCGCTTCGAGCTGACCGGAGAGGTCGACGGGCGGTGGGACGTCGAGCTCCGGCCGGACGGCGTCCGGGTCGACCTGAACGGCCGGGCCCGGCAGCCCGACTACGGCTTCCGGCTGGACTCGCGCTGGCTGGCACCGGTGATCTTCGGCCGGATCGGCTGGGAGGATCTGTTCCTGTCGTTGCGGTTCTCGGCGTGGCGTGACCCGGACATCTACAACGACTACCTCATCGGCTTCCTCAAGCACGCTGAGCCGCAAGCCCTGCACGCCATCGAGGACTATGAACAGAGCCGGTCACACGACGAGAAGATCGTGGTCGATGCCCCCGGCGGCCGCTATGAGATCGCTCGTTACTGCCCGCACGCGGGCGAGGACCTCGCTATCGGCAGCGCGATCAGGGACGGGGTCATCCGCTGCCTGGGTCACAATCTGGAATTCGACCTGGCCACCGGGACTTGCCTGAACGCCCGGTGCGATCCGCTGGTCACCCGGCGGCTGACCACGACAGCCAGCACCACGACAGCCAGCACCACGACAGCGTGCTCACCACACCCGGGGGGGTCTGATGTTGTCCGTACGCAGTAACCACCGCGCCATACCGGGGCAGCGGCCAAGCGACCGGAGCACCGCCGCACTCGGCACGCAGGTCAGCCCGTGGACCTCGGTCGTCCCAGCGGCCGCCCCCGGGATCAGGCCAAGCCTGGCCCGGCGGCTGCTCGATATCACGGTGGCCATCGCCGTGCTGGCCCTGGTGTGGCCGGCTTTCCTGGTCCTGGCCGTGGCTGCCCGGCGGAGCACAGGCGGTTCAGCGATCTACCGTCAACCCCGGGTCGGGGAGGGGGGCGTTCCGTTCACCCTGTTCAAGTTCCGCAGCATGCGGGCCGGCGCGGCGGGCCCGGAGGTGACCGCACCCGGCGACGCCCGGGTTACCCGGCTCGGCGTATTGCTGCGCAAGACAAGTATCGATGAACTGCCGCAGTTGGTGAATGTGCTGCTCGGTGACATGACGCTCGTCGGCCCCCGGCCCGAGACCATCGCCCTGGCGACCCGTTATCCGCGGGAACTCCAGTTCGTCTTCCGTTACCGCCCCGGTATGACCGGCCCCAGCCAGGTACTGGCGCGTGACGAAAAGGTTCTCGGCCAGGTCGAGGACGTCGAGAATTTCTACCTGAACGAACTCGTCCCGCACCGGGTGGCCATGGACCTCAGCTACCTGCGGAATCCGACCACTACCCGGACGATCCAGTGGCTGGTCGACACCTTTCTGTATCTGATCCGCGTCGTACACCCCGAGCCGCTCCGGGCTTTGGGTGACCCAGAACTCCGGAACGGGCGGTGACCTGCCAAGACGACTTGTTTAAGGAAAGTTTAACCAATATACTGAGGCACAGCGTTTTTGCTGCCGGCCAGTGGCAACGTGTTATTGGGCGTTGCCCCCGGCAGAATTAAATTTGCCCGATTTCTGGGGGGGCGGCCCGATATGAGAAGCTATTTGCGCGTTGGCGCCGTAACGCAGCGCGATAGAGCAGTGAAAACAGCGATCCGGTGGGTCGCCATCGCCAGTTCCATCCTAGGCATGGTACTGACCGGCACGGTCCTGGCCAGCGCCTCGGCGTCGGCGGCCACCACCTACATCGTGGACAACACGAATGCGTCTTGCTCGGACACCGGGCTCGGCACATCCACACAACCGTTCTGCACGATCGCCGCAGCCGCGAAAAAGGCGCTGTCCGGCGACACCGTGCAGGTCAGCGCCGGGACATATCCAGGCACATCGGTGAACCCCACGAACTCGGGGGTCACCTTCACGGCCAACCCGGGCGTGCTGATCAGCGGCGGCAGTCGGGGCTTCTCGATCTCCAGTAAGAGCAACATCACGATCTCCGGCTTCTCCATCACCGGCACCTCGTCATACGGCATCTACGTCAACGGCAGCAGCAATGTCACCCTGGCTGGCAACACGGTGTCCGGCGCCGGGCAGCCAGTATCCGGGCAGTCCGCCTCCGGCATCTACCTCAGCAGCCTGAACGGCGGGCTCATCAAGGGCAACATCACGCACGACAATGCTGCCCACGGCATTCTGCTGACCGGATCGACAACCGGCGTCACGGTGCAGGGCAACACGTCGTACCACAACGCCTATCAGTACCAGCGGAACGCCAACGGCATCGACGACGTAGCGCCGGGGAACTCCATCATCGGCAACGTGACGTACGCGAACGAGGACACCGGGATCAATATCTACACCGGCGGGGACAATGCGCTCGTGGCCGGCAACGTGAGCTACGGCAACGGTGACCACGGCATCGACGACTTCGACGTCACCGGGGGCCGGATCATCGGTAACACGATCTATTTCAACTGCACTGACGGGATCAACGTCGAGGGTACCAGCGGTAACTACGACATCGAGAACAACGTCTCGATGAACAACGCGACCGGCGCCATCATCAACCCCACGCCGATAGGTATCAACCCGGCCACCGGCCAGCCCTACTACACGAACAACTGCAATCGGCGGATCGGGAACATCGGCGTCTACGACTCAGCCCCGGCCAGTACCACCGCCGATTACAACCTGGTCTGGCAAAGCGGGGCCGGCACCGAGTACACCTGGGCCGGGACTTCGTACAACTCGCTGAGCGCGTTGCGGACCGCTACCGGGCAGGAGTCCAGTGGCATCTTCGCGAACCCGAAGTTCACCAACGCCGCGGCCGGGAACTTCCAGCTCACCGCAGGATCCCCGGCCATCGACTCGGCGAACGCCGCCGCATCCGGCGAGCAGACAACGGACATCCTGGGCAACCCCCGAGTCGACGATCCAGCCACGCCCAACTCCGGCAATCCGTCCGGGTCGTATTACGACCGTGGTGCATATGAGTACCAGGGGGGCGGTGGCACGCCATCCGGGCCGACGGCGGCGCTGACGGCGAGCCCGGGCAGTGGCACGGCGCCGCTGTCGGTGACCGCTGACGCATCGGGTTCGACGGCGGGCAGCGCGCCGATCAGCAGCTACTCGTTCAACTTTGGCGACGGCAGCACAGCCGGACCGCAGTCCAGCCCCACCGCAACACACACCTACCAGTCCGCGGGCAGCTACACCGTCACCGTCACCGTGACCGACAACAACGGCCTCACCGCCACCGCGACCAAAAACGTCACGGTCAACGCCCAGCAGCAGAATGGCCCGTCAGCCGCGCTGTCGGTGAGCCCGGCCAGTGGCACGGCACCGTTGCAGGTGACCGCGGACGCGTCCGGCTCGACGGCGGGCAGCGCGCCGATCAGCAGCTACTCGTTCAACTTCGGCGACGGCAGCACAGCCGGACCGCAGTCCGGCCCCACCGCAACACACACCTACCAGTCCGCGGGCAGCTACACCGTCACCGTCACCGTGACCGACAACAACGGCCTCACCGCCACCGCGACCAAAAACGTCACGGTCAACGCCCAGTCGGCTAGCCCGGCGAAGTTCGTCAACCAGATCGCCACGAACTACTCGACGAACTCGCACACCTCGGGAAGCGTGACGGTCTGGCGGACCGGTGGGGTAGCCGCCGGCGACTTGATGGTCGTCACCGTCCAGCTCACCGATACGTCGGCCACCGGCGCGGTCAGCGGCACGGACAGCCAGGGCGACACGCTCACTGTGGCCAGCGACATCTCAGACGGAAACGGTGACCGCCTCGTGGTCCTCTCCGGCGTCGCCCAGCACGGGCTGGCCGTGAACAACGTGATCTCCGTGACGTTCCCGACCGCCTCGACCTACCGGATCACGGCGGACGAGGTGTCCGGAGTCGCCGCCGCGGATCAGCGGTCCGCGGCCAGCGGCACGGGCAGCACGTTCTCGTCCGGCTCCACCGGGACGATCAGCCGCTCCGGTGAGTTCGTCTTCGCGGCCGTCGGTACGTTCGGCGGGACCACCCTGACCTGGAACCCGGGCTGGACCAGCGAGCAGACCTACACCGTCGGCGCCAACGCGCTCGGGCGGGCCTATCAGATCCCGTCCACCACCGGCGCTTTCACCGGCAGCGGAACGGGCAGCGGGAGCTGGCTGGCCGAGATCGTCACGTTCACATGACCTTCTCGTGAAGGTAACTAGGTAAGGTCCTCAAGGAGTACTCATCTTTACCATTTCTTAACTAGTCAAAAACTATTTGCAGCCCTGCCGTTAACTAATCCATTACCAAGTGTTAGCCTGGTGTTCGCTTTATGCGCCAGACGTAGACGGGGGCCTGCGATCTACGGGACCTGAAAGGCCGGGTGGGACCGCCTTCTTCTTGGGGGACTCAGCATGAGAGTGGGGACGGAAGAGCATGCCCATGGTCAGCCATGGGTAACGGGGCCAACAACGGAGCAGCCAGCCAGCCGGAACGGCGGTCAGCACCCGGCTGGCCCGGCCGGGTCGGCGGAGATACAGGCCGCGGTCGCGGCCGAGCGTGCGCGCATCGCACGGGAGATAGACGACGCCGTCAGCAAGAGCCTGCTCGGCGTGTCCATACTTGCCTCATCGCTGGCGTCGGCCCCGCGGGCGGCCGATCTGCGCGCCCTTGACCAGCGGCTACGCGAACTTACCCGGCTCGCCCGCCGTGCGGTCTCGGATGCCCGCTCAGTCATCAATGACCTGCGTGAGGAAGCACTCACCGAGGAGGTCCGCAGCATCGCGACGGCCTGGGGGATATTCACCGGCGTCAACGTCAGCCTGGAACTGGCGCCGGAGAGCCAGGCGTCAGCCCGGGCCCGTTGTGAGATTCTGGCCGACCTCCGTGAGGCCCTGCGCAACGTGGAACAGCATGCCCGAGCCGGCCAGGTCCGCGTCTGCCTGCGCCGGGTAGACGAGCAGCTGCTGCTGGCCATCGCCGACGATGGGGTCGGCTTCCGGCCGCCGGCCGACCTGGCCGAGCTGCGGGACATCGGCTGCAGTGGCCTGAACGGGATGAACGAACGGGCCCGGCGGCTGGGCGGCCGGCTGAACGTCGAGTCCCGGCCGGGCCGGGGAACGCGCCTTCAGATAGAGATCCATGCTCCAGCTCCGGCCCGCAAGCAACTCCCGGTCGATGCGTCGGCTACCCACGCACGGGTGATCATTGCCGACAGCAACCCGGTGCTGCGCACCGGGTTGCGCACCGCACTCGGCCAAGCCGCGGACATCGACGTCATCGCCGAGGCGGGCACTGGCGAAGAGGCTGTCGCGCTGGTCCGCGAGCATCACCCTGACGTGGTCCTGCTCGACAGCCGGATGCCGCTGCCCGCGGGCTCGGCCACCATCCGGCAGATCAGTCCGCTCACCCGGGTCGTGATGCTGACCTGCCTGGACGATGCCAACCTGGTGATGGGCGCGGTAGCCGCGGGAGCCAGCGGCTGCGTGCTGCGCGGGGGGGAGTTCGAACCGAGCGAGCTGATCCGGGTCGTACTGGACGCGGCGCGGCAACGGCCGTCCCCGGTCGCGGATACTGAACTGAGCCCGGCAGGCTCACCCCGCGCTGCCCTGGGCCGGGTGGTGTCCCATCCCCTGGGCCTGCGGCCCCGCGAACTCGAGATCATGGGGCTCATCGCTGAGGGTCTGTCCAACCGGCAGATCGCGGCTCACCTGGTCATCACCGAGAAGACGGTGAAAAACCACATCTGCAGCATCTACCAGCGCTTCGCGGTGAGCGAGCGCAGTCAGGCGGTGAGCCGCTGGCGGGAGTTCTGGTCGGCTTGAGCTCGACCGGCCGGCTAATCCTGATAATTCGAGCCGGCCCGAGCCGGGCAGCGGCAGGCCCGCCCTTCGCGCCAGGGCCACGGCGGCCAGCGCAGAGTGCACGTCGAGCTTTCGCATCATGTTGTAGACGTGGGTCCGCACCGTATTCCGCGACACGAACAGCCGACCCGCGATGACATCCGTGCTCATGCCCGCGGCCAGGTAGCCGAGGATCTGTTTCTCCCGCATGCTCAGCCTGGCCAGGAGTGCCTCATGCTCGGCACGCTCGTTTTGTGCGGACGTCAGGTCCGCGAGCACGTGGGTCAGCAGCCGGGGTGGTATCCAGGTCTCGCCGCGCAGCGAGCCCCAGACCACGGACAGCAGGTGCTCAATGGGCTCGTCCTTGACCACCCATCCCGATACGCCGATCCGCACCGCGTCGATGATCCGGCTCTCATCCCGGCCGGCGGTGACGACCACGATCCGCACATCAGGGTGGTCGGACTGCGCTTCGCTGGCCAATTCGATACCATCGCGGCCGTCGAGGTCGATATCGACCAGGATGACGTCGAAGCGCTTGTCGCGCAGCACCGTGCGGGTCTGCTCGACCGTCGTGGTGGCCGACGCGGCCAGCCCCGGCTCGATGTTCAGCCGACAGGCCAGAGCCTCCGCGAACGGGACGTAGTCGTCCACGACGAGGAGGTGCCGGACTGGCGACTCCGGGAGTCTCAGCGCTGCCAGCGAGGCCGAGTGCCGCATCATCGTGCCGCTCACCCGCTGGCGGCTGCTTGCCTCACCGGCGGGCCAAGCGAGTACTCACCGGTAATTCCCACCAGGCAGAAGCGGGCCACCATGCTTGTCGCCTCCAACCGGGAATGCGCCCCGAGTTTGACCAGAACACTTTGAATGTGGGTCCGCGCCGTGCTCATGGAGATAGCCAGCGACCGGGCGATCTGCTTGGTTGACTTGCCCTCCATGATCAGCATCAGCACCTCCTGCTCACGCAAGGTGAGCAGCCGCGCGAGCCAACTGCTGTCGCTGGGCACCCGCGGGTTCAGTTCGTTGCCGCCAGACTGGGTAAGTTCGGTATCCACCAACTGCTCACCAGCAAGCACGTCGGCCAGAATGCGCATGATCTCGATAAGATGCTGGTCTTTCCTGATCAGTCCGGCCGCCCCAGCGCTGAGCACATCGGAACTGGCCGCAGGATCACGGCTGTCGGCCAGCATCACGATCTTGATCTGAGGATGTCGTCGGCAAATCATGTCAAGCAGGTCGAAGCTGTCGTGCCCGTTGAACCGGGTGGCCAGCAGACAGAGATCAGGCCGATGCCGGCCTATCGCCGCCAGCACCTCCGCTGGAGAGGTGGCCACCGCGGTCACCGTCGCCCCGTTCGCGGTGAGCGCCGCGGCCATGGCGTCGATGAACAGTCGCTGGCCGTCGCCGAGCACGATCCTCATCTGCCTCCCCCCGCCTGGCCACCCTGGGTGCTGATCGGAAGTAATAGCCGCACCAGGGTCTGGCCCGAGGAGAGCCGGCCGACCTCTATCCGGCCGCCGCATTCCGCGAGTATTTCCTGGGTAATCCGCAGCCCGATGCCGGCCCTGCCGTCCGCTGCGGTGGACCCGAATCCCGGGCCGTCGTCACTGATCTCGATCAGTTCTGTGTTGCCATTGACCCGCTCAGTGAGCTGAACATGACCATGCGGTCCGGCCGCATGCGTCGCGTTGGCCAGGACATTGGCCAGCGCCCGCCGCAGCCGGGTTGCCGTCGCCATTACATACCGTGGCTCCTGGTCTGACTGGTGCAGGCTGATCGGTTGCGCATAAGTCAGCTGCTCGGAATCGACCGCCTCCCGCACCAGCCTGGCGATGTCGACCGGTCCCGGACGCGGCTCCCCATCAGGCCCAGCCAGCATGTCCTGAATGATCTTCGAGATCCACTGCGCCTGGGCCTCGATTTGCTCGAGGCAGTGCCGGACTCGATCGGGCACTTGTGGATCCGCCAGCGCGGCCGATACGACTGCGAGTACCGCGGCGACGGGCTGGCGCAGGTCATGAGCGGCCTGCTGGACCGTTCCCGGTCTGCGACGGCCATCCCCCCGGCCTTCCGGGGCAGCCGGTCCTCGGTCCATGGCCCCCTCCCCCGAGTAAACGGCCTCCCAGCAGGTCATGTCCAAAACGAAGAATTGAAGTGAACATTAGGTGCCGGAGCCCTGCGCACCATTCTGGAGTGCCGTGCCTGCCCGGCATAAGTCCTTGGGCCGGCCCAATCACTAAGGGTAACGAGATGATTGCGAAAAGGCGATGCCAGGAGGAAACGCACAGCTCCTGCGGCACTTGTTCCTCAGCCGGCGACAGCTGCGCCGCCTCTTTCTGCCGCGCCGACCGAGGGGATCGTGACCGTGACGGACAGGCCGCCGTCATTCCGGGGGCAGGCGGTGGCGGTGCCGCCGTGGATCGCGGCGATGGACGCGACGATGGCCAGGCCGAGCCCGAAGCCGTCATGGGACGTGCGGTCGCTGAGCCGCTCGAACGGCTGGAAGATGCGGCCGGCCTCCGCCTGGCTGATGACCGGGCCGGTATTGGCCACGATCAGCTGGCTGCTGCCTGCCATAATGCCGGTGCTGATCCAGATGTCACCGGCGGCGACGTTGTACCGGATTGCGTTGTCGACCAGGTTCGCGATGAGGCGTTCGGCCAGCACCGGATCGCCCGATATGACGGCGGGCTCCAGCGCGACGTGCACCCGCCGGTCGCCCAGGCCGGCGGTGTCGAGAACGTCTTCGGCGACCGTGGCCAGGTCGGTGTCCTCGCGGACGGTGAGCCCGCGCTCGTTGCGGGCGAGGATGAGCAGCGCGCCGATGATGTGCTCGGCGTGATCCACCGCTGCGCGGATATCCGCCGCCATGCCGCGCAGGTCGCCGGGCGTGCTGTCGGGGTTGCCCAGCACCACGTCGACCGTCGCGCGCATGACGGCGAGTGGGGTGCGCAGTTCATGCGAGGCGTTGGCGATGAACCGCTGCTGGCCCTCGAACGCGGCCTGGAGCCGGCCGAGCATCTCGTCGAACGTCTCGGCCAGTTCGCGGAGTTCATCGCGGGGACCGCGCGGCGCGACCCGCGCCGACAGGTTGTGTTCCGACGCGGCGCTGGCGGTCGCGGTGATCACCTGCACTGGGCGCAGCGCCCGCCCGGCGGCGATCCAGCCGAGGATCGCGGCGAGGGCGATGACCACGGCCAGCGTGATCAGCGAGTACTGCAGCAGATGCGACACGGTGAGGTCACGCTGGCCCTGCGCGCCCTGCTGCTGGTAGTACGAGGCGCACTTGGCCAGAACTTGCGCGTCGGGATGGACGCTTTCTTCCTGGGACCGGCACTGCGCCGCGAACCTGGCCAGGTCGGCGGCAGAAGGATGTCGCCCGCCGTTCCCCTGGACCTGCCCCTGCGCCGGCAGCCGCGCCACCTGGGCGTAGCTGACCACCACGACAATCGCCCCGCATGCGGCGAACAGGCCGAGATACAGCAGGGTCAGCCGGGCCCGGACGGTCAGCCGCGGGCGGGTCACATCCGGTACCCCTTGCCCACCACGGTTTCGATCAGCGGCGGGTCGGCGAGCTTGCGCCGCAGCCGGGCCATAGTCACTGAGACGATGTTGCTGAACGGGTCGGCGTGTGCGTC
>DASXIN010000129.1:0-8413 GCA_036497945.1 Streptosporangiaceae bacterium
GCACGGCAGCTGCTCCGGGCCCAGATCGGGCTGGCCTTCGGTGACGACCCGCACAGCCCGCCCACCGACCAGCTCGCACGCTTCGCGCTGGCCGCCATCGACGGCGCGTTCCTCGCCTGCCAGGCCGACCGGGGCGTCACCCTCGGGCAGCTGCTCCAGCCGCTCCCGGCCGCCCTGCCGGCCGCCCGCCAGGCGCTGCTGGCCACGGCCAGCTGAGCCGGCCGGGTGAGCCGCCGCCACCGGCCCGGGCCAGCAGCGGAACTCGCCGGCCATCGGGCTGGCCTGGTCAGCCGGCCACGACTCCCAGGGCGGGCGGCCATCTCGGCCACGCCGATGAGCCGGTAGCGGCTCCAGGGGATGCCGAAGTGCCGGGCCGACTCCTGCATTCTTGGATGGGCCAACAGCTTGGCGCTGGCCGGGACGAGGCAGGCGAGGGCCAGGAGCACCGAGAGAGCAGTGAACATGACGCACTCCAGGGTCAGGAGCCGCACTGAACGGCCTGGCCATGACGGGGATGAGGGACGGTGATCCCGGGCTGACCGGGTGCGGCGGTCCCGGGAGACCGTGGGTACGGCCCTGGCCGGACGGCCCAGGGCCGCCGGGGCAGCCTGTGTCGCCATGATCGGCTCCCTCGCCATCGAACTTATGCCTAACACAATCAGTCTTGTTATTAAGTATCAGTTATGATATGATTGCTGAATCGTCAAGGGAAGACATGAAAATGAGCGGGTGCGGAGAGCACAATCAGCACTAGTCCCGGGGCGGAAGGCACGCAGGCGAACACCCACGGCGCGCACCCCGCCAGCACCCGGGCCGCCATCGCCGCCGAGGCGGCCGGGCTGGTGATCATGACGCTGGAGGTCGTGATCCTCGCCCACCGGTAGCCGCAGGTGGCCTCCCGGGCGGCTGCTCCCGCCCGGGAGGCCTAGCGGTTAGCCCACGGCGGCCCTTGGGCCAGGGGCGGCTGGCGAGTCCGTGGCCGACGCGGTGTTGGCTGCCTCACCCCGGCGGCGACCGCGGCGGGGGCGGTGCCGCGGTCGATGCCGGCCGCGGCGTAAGCGTCGTCCTCATCAAGCGTCTCGCCCTCCAGCAGGGCGTGGGCCAGCCGGCCGAGCTGGTCGCGGTGGTCCCGCAGGGTGGTCACGGCCTGCTGGTAGCAGTCCTCGATGATCCGGCGGGCTTCGGTGTCCACCAGTTCCTTGGTGGCCGGGGCGATGCCGTCGAGGCCGTAGGGCTGTTCCTGGTTGGGTGGGGAAGCATCGAGACCGGCCCGATCGCGGGCGACATGCCCCACCCGGCCGGCCATCTGGCGGGCGATGTCGCTGGCGTGCTCCAGGTCGTTCTCCGCGCCGGTGGTGACGTCGCCGTAGACGTCGCCGTAGACGGCTTCCTCGGCGGCCCGCCCGCCCAGCGCGCCGGTGATCCGGCCGCGCAGGTAGGTCTCGGAGTAGTCGTAGCGGTAGACTGCGGGGCCTGGAAAGTGACGCCCAGGGCCTGCCCCCGAGGGATGATTGAAATCTTGCGGACCGGGTCGGCGCCGGGGGTGAGCATGCCGGGCAGGGCGTGCCCGGTCTCGTGTACCGCGGTCCGCTCCCGCTCGACCGGCGACTGCACGATGCCGCGGGCCGTGCCGAGGTAGATCTTCTTCAGCGCATCGGAGAAGTCAGGCATCATCACCCGGTCGTGGCTACGGCGGGCGGCCAGCAGCGCGGCCTCGTTGACCAGGTTGGCCAGGTCCGCGCCGACCATGCCCGGGGTGGCGGCGGCCAGCGCATCCAGGTCCACACTGGCGGCCAGCGGCACGCTGCGGGCATGTACGGCCAGGATCTGCCGCCGCCCTGCCCGGTCCGGTGCCGAGATCGTCACCCGCCGGTCGGAACGGCCTGGGCGCAGCAGCGCCGGGTCCAGGACATCCGCGCGGTTGGTGGCCGCCAGCACGACCACGCCCTCATCCCCGGTGAACCCGTCCCTCTCGGTGAGGATCTGGTTGAGGGTCTGCTCCTGCTCATCACTGCCGCCGACCGATGCGCGGCCCCGCGCCCGGCCGATGGCGTCCAGCTCATCGATGAAGATGATCGACAGGGCTGCCTGCTTGGCCTGGTGGAACAGGTCCCGCACCCGACTGGCGCCCACGCCGACGATCATCTCGACGAACTCCGAGGCGGAGATCGAGAAGAACGGCACGTCGGCCTCGTCGGCCACCGCCCGGGCCAGCACCGTCTTGCCGGTGCCCGGCTGGCCGGAGAGCAGCACGCCGTGCGGGATCTGCGCGCCCAGCCGGCGGTAGCGGCCCGGGTCCCGCAGGAAGTCCACGATCTCGGCCACTTCGCCCTTGACCTCATCGATGCCGCCACCTCGGCGAAGGTGGTCCGCTGCCCAGTGCCAGGGTCGTAGCGGCGGGCCCGGGACCGGCTCATGCCACCCATGCCACCCAGGGCGCTCATCCCGCTGCGCCGCCAGAACCACCACAGCAGCCCGCCGAGCAGCAACGCCGGCCCAAACCGCAGGAGCAGATGCTTCCACAGCGGGGCACCCTGATCCGGCGGCTTGGCGGTCACCGTCACCCCGCGCGCCTGCAGCTGCTGGAAGAGATGGTCGTTGGCGAATGTCGGCCGCTCGGTGCTGAACTCGGCGACTTGCTGCGCGTTCTTTGTCCCCGGCGGATAGCGCACCTGGTGCCGGAACGTGCCCTGGATGGTGTTCCCGGTCGAGGTGACCTGCGTGACGTTATCCGCGGTCACCTGGCGCACGAAGAACGTGTACGGCACCGTCGTGCGCGCCGCCGTGCCCAGCAGGGCCGACGAGAGGATCCAGTTCAGCACCAGCAGCCCCAGCAGTGTCCACCAGAACCACGACCAGCTTCCGCCACAGCCACCGCCCTGCTCCCGCTTCTTCTGCTCAGCCAGCCCCTCCACCCGCGCCACGGCGGCGCCGGCCGCTCCGCGCGGCGACGCCGCGGCCAGCGCCCCATCAGAGTCACGCCCCGTGGTGGAGGAAGCCGGCTTGTCCGGCGCCGTTGCCGACGGCGTGCCGCCCTGCGCGCTGCGCTAGTCAGCGGGCGCCGCCGTATTCCTCTCCAGGCCAGCCCCCGTCCGGGCGTTGATCAGGCCCAGGCTGGCCGGGCTGCTGCGCTCCACCGCGATCACCTCCGCGTGTTCCTCGTCATAGATGATATAATCAGTTCTGTACTGGATTATCAATAGTGACGGCGACTCGCAGTCAGCAGTCCCTGCGGGCCCGCGGGTACGCGGCCCGCTAATGTGCTGGGCGGGAGCCCGGAGGAGGCAGTGATGGCGGAGGCGGTACCGGCGGGCATGTCCCGGCCTTCCCGGCTGGACCGGCGAAAGGCGCGGACCCGGCAGGCCCTCATCGACGCGGCGGTGCGGCTGATCGCCGAGGGCCGCGGGGACCGGGCGAGCATCCAGGAGATCACCGAGGCGGCCGACATCGGCTTCGGGTCCTTCTACAACCACTTCGACAGCAAGGATCAGCTGTTCGCCACCGCGTCGGGTGAGGTGCTGGAACGCTGGGGCCAAATGATCGACCGTGCCTGCGCGGGCATCAGCGACCCGGCCGAGGTGTTTGCCGTCTCGTTCCGGATCTCCGGGCGGCTGGGGTGGACCAACCCTGATATCGCCCAGTTCCTGACCGGCGCCGGGCTTGAGGTCCTCGACGCTCCCACCGGCCTCGCACCCCGTGCCCTGCGTGACATCAAGGCCGGCCAGGCCGCCGGCCGCTTCACCGTCCCCGATGCCGAGATCGCGCTCAGCGCCGCGGCCGGCGGCCTGCTCGGCCTGCTGCGGCGGTGCCATCGCCACGCCGAACGTGTGGACGAGACCGCGGTCGATCAGCTCACCGAGGCCATCCTGCGCCTGCTCGGCGTACCCGCACCCGGAGCCGCCCGCCTGGCCGCATTGCCCCTCCCCGACACCGGCACCTGGTAGGTAACAGCTCACGTCCATCGGAGATCACCCGGAATAACGGGCCGTCTGGCCCAGCTGCCGTCCGGGCAGCGGTGCGCGGGCCGGCGGCGGGCGCGGCCCCGTCGCTGACGGGCCTGCCGCGTGGCCGGAGACTGTGCGTGGTGAAGCGGGCGGCGCGGCGGCGCACCCGGTGGCCCGGGATGCGACGGCGGCGCGCGGGTGCGGCGGGGCCATGGTGGGCCCGGTAGAACCAGTGCTTGCCGGCTTCGACCAGGGCCAGTAGCCGATGACCATCCCAGTGAGAGCGAGCAAGAACAGGCCGGGCAGGGGCTGGAAGCCCAGCACGCGAGCCAGCGGGGTGAACGGCAGCAGCGCGCCGATCAGGACGACACCCAGCGTGGCGAGGGTCAGGGGCAAGCTGGGCCGGCTACGGAAGAACGGGATGCGCCGGGTGCGGATCACGAAGATGACCAGGGTCTGGGTGGCCAGTGCGCGGAGACACCATCAGACAGCGGAAGCATGCCAGGGCTCTCCCCTCAGGGGTTCAACCCGCTAGGCCACGACGGCGCCCGGCCGCGCTCACCAGCCCATGAACGGCACATAGACCGGGGCGTGCCCGGCACGCACCGTCGCGTCGGCTGGCGCTTCCCGGCTGATCTGGCCGGCCAACTGCCGGGCTTCGTCTTCGTTGCCCGCCGGGACGACCAGGAACGTCCACCGCCGGATCACCGGCTGCCCTTCGGCCCGCAGCTTGCCCGCCAGCGCCACCGCCTCCCGATGCGAGGGCAGTTCCGCCCGCACCTGCCACTGATCCGCCCCCGCGGCCACGGACTCGGCCGTCTCCTCCGCCATCAGCCGCTCGTGCTCGGCCCGGCGCCCGGCGTCGGTCCGGGGCAGAGGCACGTCCGGGTCCTCCCACGCCTGCTCCACGGGGTGCCAGCGATCGATGGCGAACTCCGCCCGGAAGTGCTGCCCGGCCAGCACCTCGCGTGCGATCCGCTCCGCCTCCCGGGCAGCGATCTCGCTCCCGGCATACAGGAACACCTGGGAGTCACCCGAGCCCACAGCGATGCTGCCGCCCAGCCGACGGCGGGCCTCGCCCGACACCCTGTGCCGGGGAAACAGCACCTTCGCACGTCCCGCCTCCAGCCGGTCGGAGAACGAGATCGTGACCCGCCAGTCATCACCGTCCATGACAGCCTGACAGTAACGTCCACCTGTACCCCCGTTCTGCGGTCTTTGGTCCTGACTTGCTGGCAAGCGCCCTATGACCCTGAGGGCAGGCGGTGCCCACCCAGCCCCCGGCGGCGCGGGCCCGATGTCCCTGGCGCGGGACCCGGTTCCATGCTCGGCTGATGAGCCAGCAGGCAGGGTGAGTGAGGGATGATCGCGGCGTGCGAAGCCACAGCCGGGTCAGCCGGGTATCGTTGATCTCGCTTGGGGGGTGACAGCCTCATCCGTTCACCGGAACAGCCCGCATCACCGCGAGCAGGGGTCAGGCAGCAGCTGTTGCGTCATGGCTGGCGGCCCGCTGACCCGCCGCGGCGGCCAGTGCTGTTTATCAATCCCAGGTCCGGTGGCGGCACGGCCACGCGCCACCGGGTCGCCGAGCGGGCGCGCGACCGCGGGATCGAAGCTGTCATCCTGAACCCAGGCCAGGACCTGGCCGCGCTCACCCAGGCCGCCGTGACGAACGGCGCCGATGCGCTGGGCGTGGCCGGCGGTGACGGGTCGCTCGCGGTCGTGGCCGCAGCAGCCGCTGCGCATGACCTTCCGTTCGTGTGCATCCCGGCGGGGACCCGCAACCACTTCGCCCTCGATGTGGGGGTGGACCGGCAGGATGTGCCCGGCGCGATCGAGGCGTTCACCAGCGGGGTCGAGCGCCGGATCGACCTGGCGGACGTGAACGGCCGGCTGTACCTCAACAACGTCTCGCTGGGCATCTACGGGGACGCGGTCCGCCGGCCGGGCTACCGCGACGCCAAGGTGCGCACCCTCCTGGAGACCGCCGAAGCAGTAGTGGGCCCCAGCGGGCAGGTGCCCCCGCTCCGCCTGGTCGACGACGCCGGGCGTGAGCACCGTCAGGTCGCCGTGGTGCTCGTGTCCAACAACCACTACGCGCTGGATCACCCGGTGGCCCGCGGCACCCGCCCCGCGCTGGACACCGGCCGACTCGGGATTGTCGTGCTCGATGCACCTGGCGACAGCCCGCCCCGCCCGGGACGGGCCTGGACCGCGCCCGACCTGGAGGTCGGTGCGCCCACCCCGGTGCACGCGGGTATCGACGGTGAGGCTGTGGAGCTGGGCCCGCCGCTGCGGTTCGCCATCCGGCCCGCCGCGCTACGCGTGCGGATCTCCGCCCAGCATCCAGGCATCTCACCATCCGCGCGGTTCCCGCGGCGCCGCGCGTGACACCGGGCCCGGCCTGCCGGGCCGGTATCACGCTGGCCGGGCCAGGGTTCCGGCCGCACCGCGGTCAGGCGTCAGTGATCCTGCGCGCCCTTGAGCTCGAAGGCGAGCACGATCTCGGTGAAGCCGCGGAACATGGCCAGCAGCCCCACCCAGATGATCAGCAGGACCCCGCGGGCGGGGAGCGCCTGCTGGGAGGCCCAGAAGCCGACGAAGACCTCCGCGATTCCCGCGACCATGCCGAGCCACCAGGCGCTGTTGATGACCCTGGAATCGATCGAGTTGATGATGTCGAAGGTCCCCTGCAGAATCAGCAGCAGCCCGATGACCGAGGCCAGGGACCAGAACGCGTTGTATGGATGCACGAAGGCCCAGATCGCTCCGCCGAGGAAGAGAATGCCTAGCAGGATGTGCGCCCACCCCCAGCGCGGCCGCACGGCAGCGATCAGGAATTCGTTGGCCATCGCGGCCAGGAAGACCACTCCCATCAGCACCCCGATGGTGGCGACCGAGCTTATCCTGAACCGCAGCACGATCACCGAGATGATCAGCCACGCGACCCCGGTCAGCAGCAGCACCCACCACGGGCCCGCCATCCGGCCCAGGCCGGCCAGGCCCCAGGGCCTGCTCTCTCTATGGTCCTGCCTCGTCTCCTGATTGATGCTCATCGCACTCCCTTCCCGAGCTCTCGTGAGCGGCACCTGCGGCACGGCGGCCGGACCGCCGTGCCCCCTCCAGCGGCGTGCCGCCGCCTGCGTCATCCTTTGGTCCGGAGGACCGCAGCTGCCAGTGGCGCCCTGTTGGCTGAAGGCTTTCTCGCATACTGGTACCGCGTGTGCTCCTTGCGCAGGGCCGAACGTCCCGTTCCGGGAGTGGCCCAGGTCAGCTCGTCCGGGATTGCTGCCGGCCGGCGTCTTCCGCGGAGTGCCCACGCCCAGCCAGCAGTCCGTTCATGTCCTGGTTCTGGTCGGCGCCCCCCGCCGCAGCGCATGCTGCAGGTCGCGGACCGTCACCAGGCCCGTCACCCGGCCGTCGGCCAGGACCACCGCGGCGGCCTCACCACCGAGCGGGGCGCGGCTGGCCGGGGGGCGGCCGGATCGCCGGGCGCGGCCTGGTAGCCGGGCGGGACCTCCAGAGCCACCTGGTCCACGCGCAGCCGGGCCCGGTCGCTAGCGGGGATGTCGTCGAACTGGCTGGCCAGCACGACTCCGGTGAGTTCCCCGCCGAACCCGACGACCGGGAACACGTCCTGCCGGGACCGCGCCGCTTCCCGGCGAACGAAGGTGACGCTGTGCCAGCCCGGCGCGAGTTCCGGGTCCGGGGTCATGACCTCAGCGACCGCACGCCGGCCAGCGCAGCCTGCGCTGTGGCCGCCTTCCTCTCGGCGGTGGCGGCGCTGATGAGAAACCACCCGATCAGGACGAGCCACAGGCCGTCGAGATAACTGACGGTGAGCGCCTCGGCGAGGCCGAGGCCGATGATGACAGCGCCGAGGACCTGGCCCGCGCGGGCCGCGGCCCGCGCGGCACGCTCATGGTCACCCCAGCGCCGCCACAAGATGGCCCGCAGTACCCGGCCACCGTCCAGCGGCGCACCGGCAGCAGGTTGAACACAGCCAGGACGACGTTCATCACCGCCAGCCACGAGGCCGCCGCGACCACCACGGCAGGGCCTCCGGCCGCGTGGACGCCCGCACCCAGGCCGTAGCAGATCCCCCCGGCGGCCAGGCTCGCCACGGGCCCGGCCAGGGCAATCTCTTCACCGGACCTCACCTCCAGCCCGGCCACGGTCCGGGCGTGCCAGGCCCATCGGGGAACTGGTTGCAGGCTCCGGTCTTCAGCCGGGATGTGGCGGTGGCGGCCATGGCGTTTCGCGGCGGCGGGCGCTGCGGACAGCGGTGAGCGTCCTGGTTCAGGGACCTTGGTCCCCGGCTTGCCCCCGCCCGGACATCATTCCCTGATCTGGAGCAGGTCCACGACTTCCATCACGCCGGTGGCCCTCCAGGCGGCGGCGACGACCGCGTCGTGTTCGTCCCGGGTCCGGACGTGGCCGGTCAGCGTCACCGTGTTGCCGTAGGTGTC